>NZ_JAAIJZ010000001.1:0-840088 GCF_011752005.1 Canibacter zhoujuaniae
TGCACATACCTGCGACAGTTCCTGTTGAGGTGGATCTCGATGGTTCGCTGACATGGCAGCTGCTGACCGGAAAATTTCGCAATGTGGGTCTGCAGGTGCCAAACTACACCGTTGCTGACGGTGTTACTGTCAACGTGAACGCAACCTTTGCTGGAATCGGAGTAAACCCAACTGCGAGCACGCTAGATAACGGGTGGGCGTATGTGAGTATGACTCACGAACAGTTCCGTGAAATGGCAAAAACCCTGGCCGGTGACTGGGTTGATGACGTTGAATTTCATGACAACCGCATTATCGTGCATAAGTCTTTGACCGCTTTTGGCTCAAGCGTCGATGCGAGTGTTGAGGTGCAACCCTTAGCCGGTGCGGGGCAGACTCTGCTGCTGAACCCGGTGCAGATTAGCGCCGGCGGGATCACAACAACCCCAGAACAGCTGAGCCACCTCTCTGGCGGCCTACTCGGTGAAGTCGCATCCAGCTTCATTGAGCCTTACGATATTTGCTTTATCAACTACATCCCACAGGGTTTGCAGCTGCGTCGCGTAGCTGTGACAGAGAAAGAGGTGCGGGCGAGTTTCCAAATTGATCCGGAGTTTCTCCGCGATCCGCAGAAAAGACAACCCGGCACCTGCGCTGAGCACTAATTTCAACACCAGCCACAACCATGAGGAGCACCATGAGCACCGACCTCAACGCTATCAATCAGGCGATATTCCCCAGCACCGCAGCCCGCAATGCCGAAGGTGAGTTGGAGATTGGGGGAGTGGCAGCAACCGCGCTCGCATCTGACTACGGCACTCCGCTGTTTGTGTTTGATGAGCGAGAGTTTCGTGCCCGCGCGAAGAACACCGTCACAGCGCTGCGGTCTGAGTTTCAGCGTATTGGTGCGGACGCAAAAGTCTACTACTCAAGCAAAGCATTTTTGTGTGTTGAGGTTGCACGCTGGGCGATAGAAGAGGGGCTCCACATTGATGTTGCCAGTGGCGGTGAGCTTGCTGTTGTGTTGGCGGCGGGTATCGACCCGAAGCTTATTGCCATGCAGGGCAACAACAAGTCGCGTGCAGAGCTGCGTGAAGCGATCGAAATTGGTATCGGCAGCATCGTCATTGATAGCGCGCATGAGATTGAGCGGCTGAGTGAGGAGGCTGCGAAGCTTGGCAAGACAGTGCGTGTTTTCTTGCGGGTCAACAGCGGTGTGCACGCAACAACCCACAGTTTCCTAGCAACCGCGCATGAGGATCAAAAATTTGGGGTACCGCTGACGCAGGCAGCTGAGTTGATCGAGCGTATTCGCTCTGATGCAAACATGGATCTGCGCGGTGTGCACTGCCACATTGGCTCTCAAATTCACGCGGTTGATGGATTTGTTGAATCGGCTGCCCGCATGACTGAGCTGGTTGCCGAGCTGAGCAAAACGGGCCCGGTGCCAGAGCTGAATCTCGGCGGCGGTTTTGGTATTGCCTACAATGAGGCTGAGGTAGAGAGCGCGCCAAACATTTTCGAGCTTGCCAAGCAGCTGGCAGATACAGTTGCTGTCGCCTGTGAACGCGCCGGCATTCCGGTGCCGCTCTTAAGCTTTGAGCCGGGTCGTTCAATTGCCGCCCCAGCGGGAGTCACCCTCTATGCGGTAGGAAATATTAAAACCGTTGACCTCACCGTTAGTGACAAGGCAGCTGACCCGGCAGATTTGGGTTATACCGAACGTCGCTACATCAGTATCGACGGCGGTATGAGTGACAACCTTCGCCCGGCTTTCTACAACGCCACCTACACTGCACGCCTCGCAAACCGGACAAGCAGTGCGCCACCCGCCCTGTCTCGTGTTGTTGGTAAACACTGTGAAACGGGCGATATCGTGCTGCACCGCGCGCTTTTGCAGAGTGATATTAGTGAAGGGGATCTGCTCGCGTTTGCGGCAACAGGCGCTTATGGCTGGGTGCTTGCGAGCAACTACAACTATGTGCCGCGCCCGGCAGTGGTTGCTGTGCGAGACGGTGAATCACGCTTGATAGTGCGCGGAGAAACAATTAAAGACTTGGTGGCGCGCAGCGTCTACTAAACTTTTAACATTGACTTTTACCCAAATAAACGAATCAGAAAAGAGTGAGTTTCGTGAGCGAATTGCGCAATCTTCGGGTGGCTCTGTTGGGAAGCGGATCGGTTGGTTCTCAAGTGGCGAGGTTGCTGCTTGAACACAGCGAAGAGCTCTCCGCTCGGATCGGTGCAAAGCTGGAGCTCGCCGGAATTGCCGTGCGCAACCTGGATGCTAAGCGGGATGTTGAATTGCCGCAGGAGCTTTACACAACCGACGCCGAGCGGCTGATCCTCGGCGCAGATATTGTTGTGGAGGTTATGGGCGGTATTGAGCCGGCAAGAACCCTGATCCTTACCGCACTGCAGCAGGGTTCAGATGTGATCACCGCCAATAAGGCTCTGCTTGCGGCGCACGGGGAAGAGCTGCAGGCAGCCGCTGATCGTGTTGGCGCGCAGCTGTCTTATGAGGCAGCGGTTGCGGGGGCGATTCCGATCATTCGACCGCTTTTGAACAGCCTCGCAGGCGACAATATTAAGCGTGCAATGGGGATCGTAAACGGATCAACTAACTATATTCTCGACAGCATGGATCGCTTTGGGCAGACCACAGAGGAGGCAATGCAGATTGCCAGCGACCTTGGCTATCTGGAAGCGGATCCGACCCTCGACGTCGAAGGCTATGACGCCGCACAGAAGGCAGCAATTCTGGCGCGTATTGCCTTCCACACGGAGCTGCCCGCAGACGCAGTTTATCGTGAGGGAATCACGAAGATAACCGCTGAAGATATCGCGACAGCAAAACAGAACGGGCAGACTATTAAACTGCTCGCGGTGGTTGAGCGTGTCGAGCGCGAAGACGGATCTGAGGGCGTATCAGCGCGTGTTTATCCGGCGCTAATCTCCCGTGAGCATCCGCTGGCTGCTGTGCACGGCGGAAAGAATGCGATCTTTGTCGAAGCTGAGAGCGCCGGCGAGCTAATGTTTTACGGTGCGGGAGCCGGCGGTGTGGAAACCGCCTCTGCTGTGCTGGGTGATCTGGTTTCCGCTGCGCGCCGCCATGTAGCAGGCGGGCCGGGTGTCTCGTTTAAGAGTTACGCAAATCTGCCGGTGCTTACGATCGGGGAGATTCTCACCGCATATCAGCTGCGGCTGACAGTTGCCGATCAACCTGGTGTGCTGCAACAGATCGCCGGTGTGTTTGCTGAGAATAACGTCTCGCTTGCGACGGTGCAGCAGAGCCCGAGCAAAGATACTGCAGACGCCGCAACTCTTGTTATCGGAACCTATCGTGCGCGCGAGGCGGAGCTAAAAGCAACCCTAGAAAGAATCGCTGCGCTTGATGCTGTGTTGTCTGTCGACAGCACTCTGCGTGTTGCTGAGGTCTCTGCATAATGCGCAAAGTACGGGTGCGTGTGCCCGCCACGAGCGCTAACTTAGGGCCGGGCTTTGACACATTTGGACTGGGGCTCTCATACGCTGACGAGCACACCGCTGAGGTGCTACCGGCAGGCTCTGAAACAGTTGTGCGGATCAGCGGTAACGGTGCTGGAGAGCTTCCCACCGATGCCAGCAACCTGATGGCAAAGTCGGTTGCGCATGTGTTCAAACGGGTGGGTCGGGAAGTGCCGCCGCTTGAAATTCATGCGCACAACCGGATCCCGCACGGACGCGGTATGGGATCTTCTGGCGCCGCAATTGTTGCGGGTGTGATGATGGCGAAGGGTTTGCTTGCTGGCGAGGTGGAGCTTTCGGATCAGGCTCTGTTGGATTACGCAACAGAGCTGGAAGGGCATCCTGACAATGTTGCGCCGGCTCTTATGGGCGGGTTAACTATTGCTTGGACGAGCGAGAACGGCCCGCGGGCAAAAAAACTTGCTGTGCACAGGAGTATCGCGCCGTTGGTTTTGGTGCCAGATTTTCAAGTCTCAACTAAACTTGCCCGCTCCCTGCAGCCGGACAGTGTGCCCCACGTTGACGCTGTGTTTAACGTTTCGCGCTCCTCACTGTTGGTGGCAGCGCTGACTCAAAGCCCGGATCTTTTGTTTGCCGCGACAGAAGACAAACTGCATCAAAACTATCGTGGCGAGGCTATGCCACGCACCCGAGATCTGGTTGCTGCGCTGCGTGCACAAGGGTTCCCATCGGTAGTTTCAGGTGCTGGCCCGTCAATTTTGGTGTTGAACGAAAGTTCAAGTCAGAGGCTTGAAGCGGTCGATTATGTTACTGAAAACGCGCCCGATTGGCAGCGTTTAGTGCTGGCTGTCGATATTCAAGGTGCTACAGTAGAAGAAGTTGTTTAGCAATTTGCGCAGTCGCGCGGTTAACTGGCTAACACTATTTACTACGGAATAACACGCAGTTTGGAATGTGCTCAGCTGAGCATTTGCGTGATTTACTATCCCGTCTGGAAGGACTGAAAAATGGTTGAAGAAACAACCGAGACCGAAACTCCGAAGCGTCGCAGCCGTCGCGTTTCAACACCAACTGTTGACACAGCGGCCGCAGTTGATGCTGCTACCGCAGCACCAACTGATTCTGCCGCAGTGGTTGAGGAGGCGCCGAAGAAGACTACGCGTCGTCGCACCACTAAGAAGGCTGATGCTGAAGCGCCTGCGGCTGATGCTGCTGTTGTAGCGGAGGAAGCTGCTGTGGTTGAGGAGGCGCCGAAGAAGACTACGCGTCGTCGCACCACTAAAAAGACTGCTGCTGCAAGCAGTGAAGCACCAGCTGCAGAAAACGCCGAGACAGGTGCGGCTCCGGCGCAAAAAGACGCTGACGCGTCTGAAGCAGCCGACGCGGCGGAAAAACCGAAGCGCGGTCGCCGTCGTGCAACTGCAAGCAGCACTAAAGCTAACGCAAAGCAAGAAGAGACGGCGGAAAGCGAGAAAAACGAAGATGCTGTCGAGAGCACCAACACTGTCGAGAGTGCCGCAGCTGATGCCGACAAGCACGGTGATGTAGATAAGTCGAGTGACGCTGCGAAGTTGGGTGACAGTGAGAAACCCGGTGACACAGACGGCGACAATCAAAAATCAGACCGCGAGATGCGCAATGGACGGCAGCGCACGCGGCAACGCGACCGCAAGCGTCGCAACACTGATGACAGCGAAGAGCTGACTGAATCAGACGTGCTGCTGCCGATTGCGGGGATTCTTGACGTGCTCGACAATTACGCATTCGTGCGCACCACCGGTTACCTGCCGGGCGCCACAGACGTGTATGTGTCACTGAGCCAGGTTAAGCGGCACAACCTCCGCAAGGGTGACGCAATAGTTGGTGCCATTCGGCAGCCACGTGAGGGTGAAAACGGCGGCCGTCAGAAGTACAACGCACTTATTAAAATTGATACCATCAACGGCCAGTCTGTTGAAGAGGCGGCAAGTCGCGGTGAATTCAGCAGCCTGACTCCGATATCGCCCGATCAGACCGTGGTAGCCAGTTCTGCAAACAACTCCGTTGTGTCCCGGTTATTTGACCTGTTTGCACCCCTCGCTCTCGGTCAGCGTGGGCTCATTGAAGCACAGAGCGGTACTGGAGCAACTGAAACACTGTTAGAAATTGGGAAGAGCTTCGGCGCTGCATCACCAGAAACTCACGTTATGCACGTCTTAGTGAGTGCGCGACCTGAGGAAGTAACAGAACTCAGCCGTCGTGTTGACGGCGAGCTTATCGCCGCAGCCGCAGATAGCCCGACCGACGATAAACTCACTGTTGTTGAACTCGCTCTCGAACGCGCCAAGCGACTTGTGGAGCTCGGTCACGATGTTGTGCTGCTGATTGACCGTTTGTCTGATCTTGCTATTGCACACGAGTCAGCGTTGATGATGGGCAAAAATTCAACCGCTCTTATGATCGGTGGAAACCCCACCTCACCCGGAAACCAGTTGATCCGGCAGGTGTTTGCGACCGCTCGCAACGTTGAAAACGGCGGTTCCCTGGCAATTTATGCTGCGGTGGATACGCTGAGCGCCTTCGGAATCGACCTGCCAAGTCTCGCCAACTGGCAGATCAGCCTCGATGAAGGTCGCGCACTCCTAGGTAACTTCCCAAATATTAGTGTGTCGCGCGCTAAGGTTCGCGGTGCGGCCGCTCTGCAGGGTGAAAATGTGTACCACACCGTAAAGAGCGCAATCAAAGCCGTGTCACCCGCAGAAGGGCCCGGAGATGCTTTCTTCGGAGATCCGACAGCTGACATCGAGCTCACCGATATTGTTGCAAACGCGAAGACTCTTGACGACGCCCTGATCGCGCTCGCTAAGCGTTAATTAGGTAACAGGAGAAAGCATGTTTGAACAGGTTGAAGTGCTCCTGGTAGAGCACGCTGACTTGCAGGAGCAGCTTGCCGATCCGGAGCTGCACGCAGATCAGGCGCGCGCAAAAAAGGTTAATCGCCGCTACGCTGAGCTGTCAAAGATTAAGGCCGCTTACGAAGCTTGGCAGCAGCTGGGGGACGACCTCGAAGCCGCTCGTGAGCTTGCTAAAGAAGATTCAGCCTTTGCTGATGAACTCCCAACACTCGAGGAGGGGCTGGCAGAGGCACAGGAGAGGGTGCGCCGGCTCCTCATTCCGCGTGATCCGGATGACGCTCGCGATGTGATTCTTGAAATTAAGGGTGGCGAAGGTGGCGCGGAGTCGGCACTGTTTGCGGCTGATTTGCTGCGCATGTACACCTACTACGCAGAGTCAAAGGGTTGGAAAACTGAGATTTTAGAGCGCGACGAGAGCGATCTTGGCGGTTTTAAAAATGTGCAGGTTGCAATTAAGGGCAACGCGAGCGATCCGAGCCAGGGTGTGTGGGCGCATCTGAAGTTTGAGGGCGGTGTGCATCGTGTGCAGCGTGTGCCCGTGACCGAAACCCAGGGCCGTATCCACACGTCAACAACCGGTGTGCTCGTGTTTCCAGAGGTTGATGAACCCGAAGAAATTGAGATCAACCAGAACGACTTAAAGATCGATGTTTTCCGTTCTTCAGGCCCCGGTGGGCAGTCGGTTAACACAACCGACTCTGCTGTGCGAATCACGCACCTGCCAACCGGCATAGTGGTTTCGATGCAGAATGAGAAATCACAAATTCAGAACCGTGAAGCTGCGATGCGTGTTCTCCGTGCGCGCCTGCTTGCCGTGCAGCAGGAAGAAGCTGAAGCCGCAGCAAGTGCGCACCGCAAGAGTCAGATCCGCACCATGGATCGATCTGAGCGTATTCGCACCTATAACTTCCCGGAAAACCGGATTGCAGATCACCGCACCGGCTATAAGGCATACAACCTGGATCAGGTTATGAACGGTGCGCTCGGGCCGGTAATCGACTCATGTATTCACGCAGATGAAGAGGCTCGCTTAGCGGATCTCGGAAACTAGAATTAGGAGGGGCAGTTGTCTATACGTAATAAACGCCGGATGGCAATGTTTGTGTGGGTAATCGGCCTCTTCGGCTACGTTTGTGCGGTTATTAACCGCACCTCGCTAGCATCCTTGGGTTTGGAAGCGCAGCATCATTTCGGTATTGAAGCAACTGCGCTTTCTTCGTTTGTGGTGCTGCAGCTTGTTGTCTATGCGGGGGCGCAGATTCCTGTCGGAGCGTTAATTGACCGCTTTGGATCGGCTCCCGTGATGGTCGCCGGCCTGTTTTTTATGACGGTTGGGCAGACAGTGATGGCGCTCGCCGATACCTTGGGTGGTGGGTTGATCGCGCGCGGTCTTGTTGGTGTTGGTGACGCCGGAATTTTTGTCGCACTCGTGCGGCTGATGGCGAACTGGATGCCGCCACAGCGCATGCCTGTCGTGACGCAGATGACGGGTCTTGTGGGGTTGAGCGGTCAGTTTGTTTCAGTGACTCCGCTGGCCCTGGTGGTCAGCGGATTTGGCTGGCAAACGGGGTATCTGGCGTTAGCGGCTGTCACTGCAGTGGCTGCCGCCGCATCGTTCACCCTGTTACGCGAGTTTTACGGTGGGCTAACACTGTTTGAACGAGCTGTGCTGGGTCGTCGTGTGGATACGCCCGAAACTGAGATCCTGGAAAACGCTGACGGGCGCGTGCGTGACGCTTTGGGAGATCTTACGCCAGTGACAGAGCCGATCCCGATTGTAGGGCGGCGTGGAACAGCCTGGAAAACCTTTATTGGTGTGGTGCGCAGGCCCGGGGCGCGGCTCGGATTTTGGGCGCACTTTACTCCGGCGGCTGCCTTGAATAGTTTTTTACTGCTCTGGGGAACACCGTTCTTAAGAGCAGGGCAGGGATTGAGTGCGCCTGAGGCCGGTGGAATTTTAATGACCGCCATCACAGTGGCGATGATCTCAGGGCCGTTCATCGGCATGTTTACATCTCGATATCCTAAGCTTCGAGTGCCGTATGTTTTTGTTCTTACGCTCTTGATTGCGATCGCTTGGCTGACTGTTTTGCTGCTACCGGGTGGTGCCCCGCTGTGGCTTTTGCTTCTGACCGCATTTTTTACCGGCCTTGGGGGGCCAAGCTCTCTTGTTGGTTTGGAGGTTGTGCGTTCGCACGTGCATCGCCGTCAGCTGGGCCTGGCAAGCGGATTTGTTAATGGAGGCTCGTTTATGGGTGGTCTGCTTATGATCCTGTTTATTGGGTTGCTGCTCGACTGGCAGGGCGCTGGTTCCCCTGAAACCTATAACCATGAGGCTTTTCGCAATGCGATGTTGAGCCAATTCTTGGTCTGGGGGATCGGCCTAGTTGGTATTGCGGTTGAGTTTCCGAAAGCTCGCCGCGAGATTTGTCGCCGTCGGGGTGACGGAATACATCCTTGAGATATGCTTTAAGAGCAAACTAGATCTCATAGAACCCCGGCTCATTGGGGTATTCGTATGTGGGTGCGGCAGGGGCGCCACGACGGGGGCGGACACGAGCAGGAACGCCCACCAGAGTTGAAAACTTCGGGGCATCTCGCACGACAACAGCATTCGCGCCGATCGCTGAATCTGATCCAATGGTGATATTTCCCAGCACTTTTGCGCCCGCCCCGACAACCACGCGATCACCGAGTGTTGGGTGGCGCTTACCGGGTTCGAGGCCTGTTCCGCCGAGGGTGACCTGATGGTAAAGCATTACGTCATCGCCGATAACGGAGGTCTCACCGATCACTACCCCCATACCGTGATCGATAAAGAGACGCCGCCCAATGACCGCGCCGGGGTGAATTTCTATGCCGGTTAAAAATCTGGCAAGCTGCGAGTTCAGTCGGGCGAGTGGCTTTAGGCGGTGTTGCCAGAGCCAGTGGGAGATGCGATGCGCCCACACCGCGTGGGTGCCGGGGTAGAACATGAAAACACCGAGGCTGGAACGCGCCGCAGGGTCGCGATGCTTCGCAGCCTCGATGTCTTCTTTAATTGTGCGAAACATTAAGAGTGATTAAACGTCGAGGTTTTCGTATAGCACTGTTGAGAAGTAGCGCTCACCAAAGTCTGGCACGATAACGACGATCTTTTTGCCAGCGTTCTCAGGTCGCTTTGCAACCTCAAGCGCTGCCCAGACCGCTGCACCGCCGGAAATACCGGCGAGAATGCCCTCATCGGTGCCGAGTGCGCGGCCTGTTGTGAGCGCGTCATCGAGCGCAACATCGATAACCTCGTCATAGATCTTTCGATCAAGCACCTCGGGCACAAAGTTTGCGCCGAGCCCCTGGATTTTGTGAGGGCCCGCTTTCCCCTCGGTTAAGAGCGGAGAATCCTTAGGCTCAACTGCGATTATCTGCACATTAGGATTGTGCGCTTTTAGTGCCCCGCCAGCACCGGTGATGGTGCCACCTGTTCCAATACCCGCAACAAAGATATCCACTGTGCCGTCGGTGTCATTCCAAATTTCTTCGCCGGTGGTTGCGCGGTGCACTGCCGGATTAGCCTCGTTCGCAAATTGGCGTGCCAGCACTGCTCCCTCAGTCTCAGCTGCGATCTCTTCGGCTTTTGCAACCGCACCCTTCATGCCGAGCGGGCCCTCTGTGAGCACTATCTCAGCGCCGTAAGCGCGCAGCACCTTACGGCGCTCAACACTCATTGTTTCAGGCATGGTCAAAATCACGCGGTATCCACGCGCTGCGCCGGCCATCGCGAGCGCAATACCGGTGTTGCCGCTGGTGCCTTCAACAATTGCGCCACCCGGTTTTAGTGCGCCAGACTTTTCAGCGGCGTCAATGATCGCGATGCCGATGCGATCCTTAACACTGCCTGCTGGGTTGTAGAACTCTAATTTTGCAAGCACGGTTGCCTGATCTGCGCCAGCCAGATGGTTTAGCTTTACAAGTGGGGTGTTACCGAAAGCTTCGGTAATGTTTGCAAGTTCACGAGCCACTTTGGGTCTCACTTTCTGAATAAAAATTTTTGTTAAAAGACTTTAATTTTGAAAATTTATGCGAGCGCTAAGACAACATCGCTGCGCGGTAGGAGTTTCAAACACAATTAAAAACTTTAGCAAAAGTTATTTGTCAGTTTCACTTTAGTTATGAATTGTCGGTGGATTTTCAGTTTCGGATACAGTTGGGAGGGTGATCGAAATCTCTGTCGCGCTGCGCGAAACCGCCAAAACGCTTGCAAACGCCGGTGTCGACAGTTTCCAGGCCGAGGCTGAACTGCTGCTCGCAGAGCTGCTCAACACATCGCGGGGTGGGGCGCAGGTGGCAGCGCTCACCGGGAAAACACTGGATGAGGATCAGGCGGAACAGCTTGGCATATGGGTTGCAAGACGCGCCGCCCGTGAGCCGCTGCAGCATATTCTCGGCAGCGCACCGTTCATGGACTTTGAAGTCGCGGTGGGGCCGGGCGTTTTTATCCCCCGCCCGGAAACCGAACAGGTTATCGCCGCAGCAGTGCACTTCAAGCAGATGTCAGCAGGATCCCAGCCGGTTCGGCGGGCACTCGATCTTTGTGCGGGATCGGGTGTTATCGCACTCGCGCTTGCCAGAACATACCCGCAGGCAGAAGTTCTTGCAGTAGAAAAAGAGACGGCAGCACTCCACTGGGCAAAACAAAACATAGATAGTCTCGGCGGTAACAGAGTGCATCTCATGCAGGCCGATATCTGCGAGCTGACAAGCGCTGAGCTGGGGGAGCCCTTCGACATAATTGTCTCGAACCCACCGTATGTGCCGGCAGACTGCATTCCGCAACAGGCTGAAACAGCTAAGCACGATCCCGCTAGTGCGCTGTATTCAGGATCAGACGGCCTGACACTGATCCGCAAACTTATCCCCTTAGCTGTTACAGCGGCTGCACCTGGATGCGTTATCGCAATAGAGCATACGGAAGAGCAGGGGGCAGCAGTGTGTGCGCTATTAACTGCGGCTGGTTGGCTTGACGCGCACACTGTGAACGACCTGAGTGGGCGGCCGCGCGCGAGCCTCGGTCGTTTAGAATTGTGAGTTATGGCAGAGGTTTTTGATATAAAAGACGCCACGCGCTTGCTTCCCGCTGTTCGCACAGCTCGCAACGCAATCCGGCGTGGTGAACTAATTGTGCTGCCAACAGACACCGTGTACGGCGTAGCAGCTGACGCCTTTAACCCTGGGGCGGTGCAGGATCTGCTCGCTGCTAAGGGGCGCACTCGCCAGTCACCGCCGCCCGTTTTAATCCCGAACCTGGGCACTCTGCACGCGCTCGCAGCTGAAGTTAGTGAGTCTGTTGCGAAGCTCGCAGAGGCATTTTGGCCGGGCCCGCTGACTCTGATTATGGTTGCTCAGCCCTCGCTGAGCTGGGATCTGGGGGAGACGCGCGGCACAGTTGCGCTGCGAATGCCAAATCATGAGCTGACCCTGCAGCTGCTGTCGGAAATTGGGCCGCTCGCTGTTTCTTCTGCTAATATAACCGGTGAACCGGCCGCGCAAACAGCAGCTGAGGCTGAGGCTATGCTCGGCGAAAGCATTACCGTATATCTCGAAGACGGCCTCGTCAGTGGTGACGGCACCCCCTCAACAATTCTCGATGTGACCGGTCTGCACCAAGCTAACGGCGTGATTCGCGTGCTGCGCGATGGCGCCCTGAGCAGAGAGCAAATCGAGGCAGTGCTGCCGGAAGCGACACTCATAGGGTAGCGCTTGACCTGGTTTGCTGTTGTTTTAGCGGTTGCGGCGGGAGTGAGTTTCTTGCTCTCTTTTGCTGTGCTGAAACTCGCGCATAAATTTCACCTTGTATCAGCCGTGCGCGGCCGCGACGTGCACAAGCAACCAACCCCTCGCCTCGGCGGAGTAGCGATGTATGGCGGGTTTCTTGTTGCCTTTATTTTTGCCTATTTTACTCCCGCGTTGCGCGGTGTAATCCACGAACCAAGAACCATTATCGGTCTGCTTGCGGCGGCTACAATCGTTTGTTTTGTCGGTGTGCTCGATGATCTTTTTGACCTTGACTGGATGGTGAAACTCGGTGCGCAGTTTCTTGCCGCCGGCGTGCTCGTTTGGCAGGGGGTGCAGTTTCTCTCGCTTCCGCTTGGGGACACCCTGCTGATTGGAAGCCCCGCGGTGAACATGCTCATCACAGTGTTTTTGATCGCGCTGACAATGAACGCCGTGAATTTTATTGACGGTATGGATGGGCTTGCCGCGGGTTTTGCGATTATTGCTGCCGCTTCGTTTTTTATTTATACGCGGATCCTGGCTGCTCAGACGGGAGAGAGCTCGGCGGTGAATCTGGCGAGTCTCATCGTTGCGATCCTGGCGGGTGTTTGTCTGGGGTTTCTGCCCTATAACTGGCATCAGGCAAAGATGTTTATGGGAGACACAGGCGCACTGCTGATAGGGCTGTTGCTCGCCGCAGCAACGATTACAGCGACCGGGCAGCTCAACCCTGCCGCGCTCTCACCAAAACTGGTGATCGCAAGTTACATGCCAATAATTCTGCCGATCCTGCTCATGGCGCTACCGCTGGCTGATATGACGCTCGCGGTTATTCGCAGGTTGCGCGCGGGGCAGTCGCCGTTTACCGCGGATCGGAAGCACCTGCATCACCGATTATTGGATATGGGACATTCGCCGGTGCAGGTTGTGATGATCTTCTACCTCGGCTCGGCGGTGCTAGCGGCAACAAGCTTGTTGGTGTTTACCGCTAATAGTTTGCTTGTGCCGCTCTTGGTTTTCTTGTTTGGATCGGCCCTCTGCCTTGCTGTTACCCTGGTGCCGGCACGGCGCGCGCGAGGCCTACTCAGCAGGAAGCAATAGCCGATTAATATTCGTAGTATGACTAATTCAGAGACCGAGTCTGCCACAACTCACATGCCTGCGTCACAGCCAGTTCTGATGCGCATAATTTGGGCAACACTGTTGGGGGCTCTGCTGCTGGCAATTGTTGCTGGCGCAATTGCCTACTTTACTGTTGGCGTCACAGGTCTGTGGGCGGCACTTGCTGCTGCCGCTTTGGTTGCTCTTATGATGTCGCTGTCGGCGGGCAGCATGGCGTTTGCAAACCGTTTTGTGCACACTGAGAGTTTCGTGCCCGTTTTCTTTGGCAGCGTGCTGGGCACACTGCTTGTGAAAATGATCGCATTTTTAATTGCTCTTTATTTTTTGCCAAAGCAGGAGTGGGTGCACTCAGTGACCCTATTTTTCGTGCTTGTGGTAGGTCTTTTGCTCTCGCTCGCGCTGGATATGTGGCTAATTTACAAAGCCCGTATTCCAAACGTCAGTGATGTGCAGGTTTAGTGCTAAATAAAGGTGCGCGTGACCGGTAATCTTTGGTATTATCGACGGAGGTACCCCACCACGATTGCCTTGCGGGTAATTCGGGTTGCTTTGGGTGTAATTGTTCGCTGATGCGTCTAGAACGCATTCTGAGACAGGAGAATGGCGCTGTTTACTAACGCTGTGCAACTCGTAAGCAAGGTGCTAGTCGCGGCAGATACGGAGTTCCACGCTCCGAGCCTCGAAGAGTTCTTCCCTCCAGCGGTGCTGTTTGAGGGAACACCGTTCGAGATCAACCGAATTATGTTGATCCGTTTCTTCATGACCGCTCTGGTGGTTTTGATCTTCGTGCTCGGCACCCGTAACCTCAAGCTAGTGCCAACCCGTGGCCAGTCAGTAATTGAGCTTGGTCTGGGCTTTGTGCGTGAGAACATTGCTGAAGAAATGCTCGGCAAAAAAGACGCTAAGCGCTTCCTGCCGCTTTTAACCTCAATGTTCTTTATTATTCTTGCGTTCAATATCACCGGTATCGTTCCCGGCTTTAATATTGCGGCCTCATCAGTTTTCGGTTTGCCACTCGTGCTCGCGCTGATAGCGTACGTTGCTTTCATTTACGCGGGTCTCAAAAAACACCCAGGCACTTTCTTGCGCAACTCACTGTTCCCGCCAGGGGTGCCGGTGTGGCTCTACCCGATTGTGACCCCGATCGAGCTGCTCTCGACTTTTATTATCCGCCCGATCACCCTTTCGTTGCGTCTTCTAATGAACATGATTGTGGGGCACCTCTTGCTTGTGCTGCTTTTCGGCGCAACCCACTTCCTATTCCTCGGGGCAGACGGCTGGCTGAAGGGCCTCGGTCTCGGAACCCTCGCCGGCGGCCTTGTATTTACACTTTTTGAGATACTTGTTGCTTTCTTGCAGGCATACGTCTTTACAGTTTTGACCGCGGTTTACATCCAGCTTGCGCTGGCTGAAGACCACTAATCAAATACCAACATGAGACCCAGCAAAGGCTGAGTCTCACAACCGGAAGGAAACACGAAACGTGTCAGTTCTTGCTGAAATTTCAGGCAATATTGCAACCGTAGGTTACGGTCTTGCAGCGATTGGCCCTGCTATTGGTGTGGGCATCATCGTCGGTAAGACGGTTGAGGCAATGGCACGCCAGCCAGAGATGGCCGGCCGTCTGCAGGTGACCATGTTCATTGGTGTTGCGTTTGCTGAGGCGCTTGCGTTCATCGGCATCGCAGCAGGCTTTATCTTCTAATTTGCAGATCACCATAATTTCTGGTCTCGAAAGGGACACGCATGATTAACACATTTAACGCGCTCGTCAACGCAGCACCTCGGGTTGCAGCAGGTGACGCGCCGCATCCGTTGATTCCTGCTACTTATGACATCATTTGGTCTGCAGTCTGCTTTGCAGTTGTGCTCTTCGCCTTCTGGAAGTTTGTGCTTCCAAAAATGCAGCGTCTGCTTGATGAGCGAGCAGCAGCTATTGAAGGTAACATCGCGAAGGCTGATGAGGCGCAGGCTAAAGCTGAGGCAGCCCTCCAGGAATACACAAACCAACTTGCCACCGCTCGTGCAGAGGCTGGTGAGATTCGTGAGGCTGCGCGGGTAGACGCAAACAAGATCGTGGCGCAAGCTAAAGAAGACGCGATTGCCGAACAGGCGCGTATTCAGGCTGCTGCTCAGGCACAGATTGAAGCAGAGCGCCAGAGCGCTGTTGTTTCACTGCGTCAGGAAGTTGGCACACTCGCTATCGATCTAGCTTCAGGTGTAGTTGGTGAATCACTGCAGGATGACGCTAAGGCTAATGCGTTGGTTGATCGCTTCCTGGCTGATCTCGAGAAGAGTGAGACGGTAGCTTAGCAATGGGTAGCGCATCACGCGAAGCATTAGCAAAAGTAGTAAAACTGTTAGACGGCCCGGTTGCGGAGGCCGCCGGTGCAGAGCTACTGTCTGCTGCCGAAGAACTGCGCAGCAATCAGCAACTTAGCGCAGCTCTAATCGATAACGCTGCTTCTGTTGCAGATAAGGCAACGCTGGTTAGCCGCGTTTTCGGCGGCTTTAGTGGGAGCGCCCGCAGCGTGCTCATTGAAGCAACCGGTGAGCGTTGGTCTAACGCCGCTGAGTTTGCAGCCGGTATTGAAGAGCTGGGCATTCGAGCTGTTGCTGCTACCGATCGCGACCTCAGCGATGAACTCATTGCAGTCGCTAACGTAGTCGATAGCAGCCACGATCTCGAGCTGAACCTGGGCAGCAAACTTGCAGACCCAACCGCCAAAACGGCTGCCGCAAAGCAGCTTTTTGGTAATAAAGTTTCTGCTGGTGCTTTGACCGTGGTAACCCATCTGGTGAGCAACCCAGCGGGTGGTCGTCTCAGCCCTGCTCTGCGTGAGGCAGCGCGTGTTGCTGCTGATCAGACAGGTGCCACACTGGCTACCGTTACCGCAGCGGCTCCGCTTGATGCCGAACGCCTGGAGCGTCTCGGCCGAGCCTTGACCCGTATTGCTGGTCGTCAAGTCAAGATCAGCACCATCATTGACCCGACCCTGGTTGGTGGGCTCCGCGTTCAAATTGCCGATGAAATAATCGACGGCAGCGTGAGCGCGCGACTCGACGACCTTCGACTTCAGCTGGCCGGTTAAGGCAGCACAACCACGACCCGATTATTGCGGGTCGAGACTAGAGGAAACGAAATGGCAGAACTCTCAATCAGCCCCGATGAGATTCGCGATGCGCTGAAAGATTTCGCAGCATCATATGAGCCTGCGGCGGTCGAGAAGACTGAGGTAGGCACCGTTGTTGACGCTGCAGACGGCATCGCACACGTTGAGGGCCTTCCTAACGTAATGGCTAACGAACTTGTTCGTTTCGCCGACGGCACCCTGGGCCTTGCACAAAACCTTGAAGAAAACGAGCTTGGCGTCGTTGTGCTCGGTGACTTTACCGGCATCGAAGAGGGTCAGCAGGTTACCCGCACCGGCGAGGTGCTCTCAGTTCCGGTTGGTGAGGGCTACCTTGGGCGCGTTGTTGATCCGCTCGGTAACCCGATTGACGGCCTCGGTGAGATCACCGGTGTAGAAGGACGTCGTGCGCTCGAGCTGCAGGCTCCTGGCGTAATGCAGCGTAAGTCAGTGCATGAGCCGCTGCAGACCGGTATCAAGGCTATCGACGCAATGATTCCAGTAGGCCGTGGTCAGCGTCAGTTGATTATCGGTGACCGCCAGACGGGTAAAACCGCGATTGCAATTGACACCATCATCAACCAGAAAGCTAACTGGGAATCAGGTGATGTAAACAAGCAGGTGCGCTGCATTTACGTTGCAATCGGTCAGAAGGGTTCAACCATCGCTGCCGTAAAGGGTGCGCTGGAGGAAGCTGGCGCGATGGAGTACACCACCATCGTCGCTTCGCCCGCATCTGATCCTGCTGGCTTTAAGTACCTCGCGCCTTACACCGGTTCTGCGATCGGGCAGCACTGGATGTACGGCGGCAAGCACGTGCTTATTGTGTTCGACGATCTTTCAAAGCAGGCTGAGGCATACCGTGCAGTGTCCCTGCTGCTGCGCCGCCCACCAGGCCGTGAAGCATACCCAGGTGACGTTTTCTACCTGCACTCACGTCTGCTAGAGCGTTGTGCAAAGCTCTCTGATGAGCTCGGCGCTGGCTCAATGACCGGTCTGCCAATCATCGAGACCAAGGCAAACGACGTATCAGCGTACATTCCGACCAACGTAATTTCTATTACCGACGGCCAGATCTTCCTGCAGTCAGACCTGTTTAACTCAAACCAGCGTCCGGCAGTAGATGTGGGTATTTCGGTTTCTCGTGTTGGTGGTGACGCACAGGTTAAGTCGATTAAGAAGGTTTCAGGTACTTTGAAGCTTGAGCTCGCACAGTACCGTGCACTCGAGGCCTTCGCTATGTTCGCTTCAGACCTTGATGCTGCAAGCCGTCGTCAGCTTGAGCGTGGTGCTCGTCTGACCGAGCTCCTGAAGCAGCCGCAGTACTCTCCGTACTCGGTTGAGGAGCAGGTGGTTTCTATTTGGGCAGGCACCAACGGCAAGCTTGATGAGGTTCCTGTAGCGGATATCCTCCGCTTCGAGCGTGAGTTCCTCGACTACCTCGGGCGCAACTCAAACGCACTGAGCACTCTACGCGAGACCAACGTGCTTGAAGATGAAACTGTTGCTGAAATCAGCGCGCAGATCGATAAATTCAAGAGCGAGTTCCGCACCTCTGAAGGCAAAAGTCTGAACGAGAAGTTCGACGCGATCGATGCCGATGAGATTAAACAGGAACAGCTGGTCGTAAAGAAAAAGTAAGTTTTGTGTGGGAGGGGTAACTAAGCTCCCTCCCACATCTAAACTAAGTAGTCAAAACAAAGCACAGGAGAGACATGGGAGCGCAACTTCGGGTCTACCGCCAGAAAATTCGTTCTGCGCAGACGACCAAGAAGATCACCCGTGCGATGGAGCTCATCGCGGCGTCTCGCATTCAGAAGGCGAAGGCTCGTGTTGAAGCCTCTACGCCTTACGCGAAAGCGATTACCCGCGCAGTGTCAGCCGTTGCAAACCACTCAAACCAGGATCATCCGCTGGTGACTGAGGCCGAAAATATTGTCCGCGCTGCGGTCGTGATTTTCACCTCGGATCGCGGTCTTGCTGGCGCCTTCAACTCGCAAGTACTCCGTGAAGCAGAAGAGCTGGCTGAGCGTCTCCGTGGTGAGGGCAAGGAAGTTGTCTACTATCTCATCGGCCGTAAAGCTGTTGGATACTTCAGTTTCCGTAACCGTCCCGCGGTGCGCACCTGGATTGGTGAAACTGAAAACCCAAGCTTCGAACTTGCCAAAGAGGTGAGTGATGCGGTGCTGGAAGCTTACGCCACTGACGCTGCGTCCGGTGGTGTGCAGGAGATTCACTTAGTACACAACCGCCTGATCAGCATGGTGAGTCAGTTGCCGCAGGTTGTGCGTCTCTTGCCGCTTGAGCTGGTTGAGGGAGACTCGGATGAGAGCAGTCTAGATCCGCTGTACGCATTTGAGCCGGATCCAGAGACCGTGCTCGATGCTTTGTTGCCCGCCTACATCGAATCTCGTATTTTCAATGCGATGCTCGAGTCTGCCGCTGCGAAGCACGCAGCAACCCAGAAGGCAATGAAGTCTGCAACTGATAACGCAGACGCTCTGATCCGTGACTACACCCGACTTGCTAACAACGCTCGTCAGGCTGAAATTACCCAGCAGATTTCTGAGATCGTCGGCGGCGCTGACGCGCTGTCATAAGCCCACTAAGAAAGCATAAAGAAATGACTAATACTGCAGAGCAGACCCAGACTGTGGGTCGTATTGCCCGCGTAACCGGTCCCGTCGTCGACATCGAGTTCCCGCACGACGCGATCCCAGGTGTTTACAACGCTCTGGAAACCACCGTTAGCCTCGGTGAGGGGCAGGAAGAATTTAAACTCGTTCTCGAGGTTGCACAGCACCTCGGTGACAACCTGATTCGCGCGATTGCTTTGAAGCCGACCGATGGTCTCGTGCGCGGCCAGGAAGTGCGCGATACCGGTAGTCCAATCACCGTGCCAGTTGGTGACGTCACCAAGGGTAAGGTGTTCAACGTAACCGGTGATGTGCTCAACCTGCCTGAGGGTGAGACTCTTGAGGTTACCGAACGTTGGAGCATCCACCGCGAGCCACCAGCTTTCGATCAGCTTGAGTCAAAGACACAGCTCTTCGAGACCGGTATTAAATCTATTGACCTGCTAACCCCGTACGTGCAGGGTGGCAAGATCGGTCTGTTCGGTGGTGCCGGTGTTGGTAAGACCGTGCTTATTCAGGAGATGATCCAGCGTGTAGCGCAGGATCACGGTGGTGTGTCGGTGTTCGCTGGTGTTGGTGAGCGCACCCGTGAGGGTAACGACCTGATCCACGAAATGGAAGACGCCGGTGTGTTTGACAAGACCGCACTCGTGTTCGGTCAGATGGACGAGCCACCTGGCACCCGTCTGCGCGTTGCACTGTCAGCGCTGACCATGGCTGAGTACTTCCGTGACGTGCAGAAGCAGGACGTGCTGCTCTTTATCGACAACATCTTCCGTTTCACACAGGCCGGTTCTGAGGTGTCAACGCTGCTTGGTCGCATGCCATCTGCTGTGGGCTACCAGCCTAACCTTGCTGACGAGATGGGTATCCTCCAGGAGCGCATTACCTCTACCCGCGGTCACTCAATTACCTCACTGCAGGCAATTTACGTGCCGGCTGACGACTACACCGATCCGGCACCAGCGACCACCTTCGCGCACCTTGACGCAACCACTGAGTTGTCACGTGAAATTGCGTCTAAGGGCTTGTACCCGGCGATTGATCCGCTGACTTCAACCTCTCGTATTCTCGACCCACGCTACTTGGGTGAGGATCACTACCGCGTTGCAACCAGCGTGAAGCAGATTCTCCAGAAGAACAAAGAACTCCAAGAAATCATCGCGATTCTCGGTGTTGATGAGCTGTCTGAAGAAGACAAGATTACCGTTGCACGTGCGCGTCGTATCGAGCAGTTCCTGTCACAGAACACATACATGGCGAAGAAATTCACCGGTGTTGAAGGTTCAACCGTGCCGCTTAAGGAGACCATCGAGTCGTTCGATGCGATCGTTAAGGGCGAGTTTGACCACGTGGCAGAGCAGGCATTCTTTAACGTCGGTGGTATCAGCGACGTTGAAGAAAAGTGGGCAAAGATTCAGAAGGAGAACGGCTAATCATGGCCCTTCTGCACGTTAGCGTTGTAGCCGCGGATCGCGAGATTTGGGTCGGTGAAGCTAAGCAGGTTAGCGCAAAAACCAGCGAGGGTGAAATTGGTATCCTCGCAGGGCACGAGCCGGTGCTTGCGACGCTCGCTCACGGCGAAGTGCGCGTTACCACAGCCAACGGTGAAAAGATCGTTGTTGATGCTGAGGGGGGCTTCTTCTCAGTAGATCACGATCAGGTTCAGGTGGTTGCGGGGCGCGCAGCTCTCGTCGCCTAGTCACTCTAATTACTTCAAAAATCCGTCGTTGCTTATCCAGGCAACGGCGGATTTTTGTGTGTGCCGAATATAAAGCACGGGTGATCGTTAGTGCGCGCTCCATAAAATATAAGAGTGTTAGTTCTTTTACCACCATCAGAGACTAAGAACACTGCTGCACCCGACGCTCAGGTGCCGGACAGTGCCATTATTGCCGCAGCTTTACAAACCGCAAAGTTAGAGCCCACCCATAGGCGAGTAAAACGTGCGCTGGTGCAACTGACTAAACAGCCGGATAGCGCAGCGCATAAAACCCTTAAATTGAAGCCTGGCAAAGCCGCCGAAGAGGCCTTCGCAGCTAATCGGCAGCTAACAGCTCGGGCGCACCCAACACCACTAATGCCAGCTATTTTGCGATACACAGGTGTTGTTTATGACCACCTTGATTTTTCTTCGCTCAACCAGGCTGCAAAAAAATGGGTGAGTGACAGTGTTGCGATCCAGTCTGCTCTTTACGGGTTGACGCCTGCGGCAGAGCCGATAGCGAACTACCGTCTCAGCGCAGGAAGCGCCCTCCCGGAGTTAGAGGGAAGCCTAAAACGTGTGTGGCGAGAAGCACATGCGCAGCTAAACTGGCCCGCCGTCGAATTCGTGCTTGATTTGCGTTCTAACGATTATGTTGCCCTAGCACCGGTGCCGGAGAATGTAACGCTTGTTACAATTCGCGTTGCGCAGCGTTCGGCAGCGGGGGAGATAAAAGCACTGAACCACTTTAATAAAGCAGCAAAAGGTGCTCTAGTGCGGAAGCTGGCTGAAACAGGCGCCAGTTTTACCACGATCGCTGAATTTGAGCAGTGGATTAGAGACAAGAGTGGTCTTGAGATTAAGGCAGACGGAGAGGGCGCTGGTTTAGACCACAACCAGCACATATACACGTTGATCACCGAGTTGGGGGCGCCGCAGCAGAAGTAGTGTGCGGCTGAGGCGAAACCGCTAGAATAGTGTAGTTGATTCAGCTTATTAAGGGGAGCGAGATGACCGGCAAAGGGGAAAACGGCAGTCGAAGAAAACTGCGTTACCGTCCCGACAGCGATGTCACCATTGAACTCTCCTGGTTCGGTATTACCAACGTTGGCATGCGGCGTGAAAATAATCAGGACGCATTTGTTGTTGCGCCCCCTATTTTTGCCGTTGCCGATGGTATGGGCGGTCACGCGGGCGGAGAAATTGCGAGCGCAGCGGTTGCGCGGCAGTTGTTTAAACTCGGTGGCCGGCAGCAGCTCACCCGCGACGATATTACCGAACAGCTAACACTGGCAGTTGCTGATATTGCGGTTGAAGCTGGTGAGGCAGCAATGAGTGCCGGCACCACTGTTACCGGTGTCTATTTCGGTGAGGTTGCAGAACACCCGAGTTGGACGGTTTTTAACATCGGTGACTCTCGTGTTTACCAGTATTTCAAAGGATCGCTGGCGCAGGTTACCACAGATCATTCTGTCGTGCAGCATCTGGTTGATACAGGCGCGATCACCCCTGCGGAAGCTGAGGTGCACCCCCACGCGAATGTTGTGACCCGTGCGGTTGGTCTCAACGAGGCTCCGATACCAGATTCTGTAGAGCTTGCGCTGATTCCCGGCCAGCGGATTTTGATCTGCTCAGACGGTTTGACTAAAGAGCTCACCAATCTTGGTTTGCAGCACTATTTGGCAGAGGCTGAGAGTGCTGAGGCGGCCGCTACTGTGCTGATGGAGCAGGCGCTCGAGAACGCTGGGCGAGATAATATCACCCTGATCGTTATTGAGGTGCACGCCGTTGGTGATATGCGCGACACTTCAGATGTGTTGGTTGAGCTTCCGACTGAGAACGATGAGTCTGATGAATCTGACGCACAGCCCGATAGCGCTGCAGAGGCAGCCGCAGACGCTGAAACAGCGACGGAATCACCCGCACAAAATACCGCAGCCGAGAATTCTTAAATAGGCGGTGCAGAGACAGTGGCGTTTAACGACAACTCATCTTTTGATTCGCGAAGCGTGCGTCGTCGTTCTGGCGGAGGCGGGTTTCGCCCCTCTGGTCGGGGGGCCGCGATTGGTGGTGGCGGAGGCCTGCTGCTCTTAATAATCGGCTTCCTGTCAGTTCAGTACCTGGGAGTCGATGTCACGCAGCTTTTAAATGGCGGTGCCAGTTACGGCTCAAACTCGTATCAGCCCGCCTACCAGGATGAAGATTTTTCATGCACCGGGGCTGAGGCAAACAGCAACCAAGATTGCCGTTTTGAGGGTGCTGCCTATACCTTAGAGCAGTATTGGGCGAAAAGCGCTGCACAGGTTGGTGTGGAATCGTATCACGATCCAAAAACTATCCTCTACAACGGTTCAACCTCCAGTGCCTGTGGTGCTGCTTCAAACGCTGTCGGTCCGTTCTACTGCTCTGCAGATGAGAGTATTTACATCGACGGTAATTTTTTTGAGATTTTAAAGCAGCGTTACGGTGCCCAGGGCGGGCCGCTCGCCGAAATGTATGTTCTCGCGCATGAGTGGGGTCATCACATTCAGCATTTGCAGGGTGTTTTGCGTCAGGTGGATCATCGTGACGTAGGCCCAGACAGTGGTATGGTGCGTCTTGAGCTGCAGGCAGACTGCTATGCCGGTGCCTGGATGGGAGAAGCTTCCCAAGTTGAGGATGCCTCAGGAAATCGCGTTTTATACCCACCGACCGAAGCGGAGTTGCTGCAGACGGTTTCAGCGGCGCAAGCGGTGGGCGATGACAACATCCAGCAGCAGTCGGGCATGAGCGTTGAGCCGGAAACATTCTCGCACGGCAGCAGCGAACAGCGTGTACGTTGGTTAATGCGTGGGTATGAGAACGGCGCAACCTCCTGCGACACTTTTGCGGTTGCGGGCAATCAGTTATAGCGTTTAAACGCTACCTGTTTTGTGACCGTGTAGTGTCGGGAGCGCTCGCTGACGCTAAATTTATCGCGCGCTGAGCTTCGGGATTGAAACTCGGATATCCCCGACTTTTTGACCGCCACCGGTGATGGCCAGTGGCATTGCTGCAAGCGCAGCAGCCAGCTGCAGCCGGGTTACCGCTCCTGCATAGGTCAGGAGTGACAGTGCCACCGCGCGTGAGGCGCGACTGTTGCCGTCGAGAATTTTCACCGCAGCAACTGTGCCATCGGCAGCAGCCATAACGCTCACGCCTTCGGCGCCAAACTTTGCAAAAACAGGCGCATGCTGCATAGCGATGGTGTCCATACCGTTTGGCCCCTCAACCATTTCCGGATATTGCATACCAGCCTGCAGCAGTGCACGCATTGTGCGATTAATTGGGAAAGGGGATTTCGGATCAGCGGTTGCCATGCGACGATACCCCCGTGCAAGCCCTGCAAGTGACAGCCCTAAAACAGGCGCGCCACAACCGTCAACAGCGATTGGAGACGGGTTTTCAGCGGTCATGCGCTGCACAGTGGCAATGATGTGCTGCTGTAGCGGATGCTCCGGATGAGTGTATTGGATCACCGGCCAACCCGCAGCGAGGCAGGTGCGCAGCATCGCAGCATGTTTGCCTGAACAGCAGTGATTTATTGGGCTCGGCTGGTTACCGTGAGCGATCATGCGATGTTTCGCCGCTGTGTCTGCCGGCCAGTCTGGTGGACACAGCAGGTGTGACTCGCCGAGACCTGCGTCTGCCAAAATTTCCCGCACAGCTGAGGTGTGGGTTGGCGTGCCACTGTGGCTTGCAAACGACAGCGCAGTTTGCCGAGCATCGGGCAAGCTGAGCCCGGCCTCGTGCATTGCGAGCGACTGTAAAGGCTTTAACGCGGAACGGGTGAGGATTGTGGCGTTTGGGTCGCCGAGCGTCACTACTACGTCACCGGCGGGCGATAACACAATCGCTGATCCCGCGTGCCGTGACTCGATAAAGCCGCCGCGTGTGGTTACCGCGAGTTCATCGGCGGCAGAGACAGCAAAGGTTCCGGCGTTTTTTGGCATATTAATAATTCTAACGAAAACTGCTCCGCCCCCTTTCTCGGGAGCGGAGCAGTTTAACGCACTAGTCTTTAAGCGGTTGCCGCTGTGAGAGCCTCATCGAGAACGTTTAGAACATCCTCAATAAGCTCATTTGAGAGGGTCAGTGGTGGCAGGAAGCGGATAATGTTTCCTGACAGACCTGCGTTAAGCAGCAGCACACCCTTCTGGCCGGCTTCAGCAATCACCTTTGTAACTACGTCAGCGGCAGGCTTGAGGGTGCCAGGCTCAGTCAGCTCAATTGCGAGCATTGCTCCCTTACCGCGCACCTCTGCAATGCTTGGGTGCTTTTCCTGTAGCTTGCGCAAGCCTCCACCAAGCTTCTCTTCGATACGCTTAGCGTCTTCCAGCACGCCGCCAGCTTCGATCTGTTCGAAAACTGAGATCGCTGCAGCACAGGCAACCGGGTTGCCTGAGTAGGTGCCACCGAGGCTGCCGGGGCCGGTGCAGTCCATAATTTCCTGGCGACCGGTAACAGCTGAGATTGGCAGACCACCGGCGATGCCCTTAGCAGTCAGCACGATGTCTGGCTCTAGGCCGAACTGTTCTGATGCGTAGACGGTGCCGGTGCGGGCGATGCCAGACTGCACCTCGTCTGCGATGAAAACAACGTTATTTTCACGGCACCACTTAGCAAGAGCAGGAAGGTAGCCGTCAGCTGGCACAGTGAAACCACCTTCGCCCTGAATCGGCTCTGCAATGAGACAGGCGAGGTCACCAGCGGTGATTGCCTTCTCAATGTATTTAATAGTGCGTGCCGCTGCTTCTTCACCTGACAGGCCATCGTGTAGCGGGTATGAGTTTGGCACACGGTGGATGTCACCAGCGCGTGGACCAAAGCCCGCTGAATATGGCACTGCTTTGTGGGTCATAGAAGAGGTCAGCATAGTGCGACCGTGGTATGCGCACTCGAGCACAGCAACACCGTTCTTGCCGGTGTACTTACGTGAGATCTTTACAGCGTTTTCAACTGCCTCAGCACCAGAGTTGATGAGCAGAGACTTTGTTGGGCCCGGCACAGGTGAGTGCTTTGAGAGGTACTCAGCCACACGCACATACTCTTCGTAAGGGCTGACGGTAATCAGAGTGTGGGTGAAGTCGTCAAGCTGCTTCTTAGCTGCTTCGCGCACGCCCTCATTGCCGTGGCCGATGGTCACAACGCCGATACCTGAACCCATATCGACAATTTGGTTACCGTCTACGTCAACGAGAATCGCGCCCTCGGCGCGCTCAATGAAAGCAGGCAGTGCGGTGCCGATGCCGGTTGAGAGTACGGCATTGCGGCGCTCCATCAGTTCCTGTGATTTAGGCCCTGGGATTGCGGTTACTACACGTCGTTCCTGAACGACTGGTTCTCGTTTTTCTGTCATGTTTCACATCATACTCCTGATTTAAGAGAGCAAAATACACCCTAATTTGTGGAAAACGTACAATAATTAGCCGCCACTGTTTTTCGATTCAACTTAGATTTTCGCGGCCTGATCCCACCCGCTGTAAAGATTGCACGTCAGCGCGCACACCCCGCCCACCACGCCGTAGAATAGAAGCTATGTCTTCTCCGTCGCAGTACTTTACAACGCCTATCTTTTACGTAAATGATGCACCACATATCGGGCACGCCTACACCGAAGTGGCTACCGATGTGCTTGCGCGCTGGAATCGACAGCGCGGCACAGACACCCGACTGCTGACCGGCACAGACGAGCACGGGCAAAAAATCTTGCGCACCGCCTCAGCCCACAACACCGATCCGCAAGCGTGGGCGGATAAGCTCGTTCGTGAGGCGTGGGAGCCGCTTTTAGCTGAGGTCAACATCTCAAACGACGATTTCATTCGCACAACAGACGAACGCCATGAAAAGGGTGTGCAGGCATTCTTACAGAAACTGTACGATGACGGCTATATCTACGCCGGTGAATTCGACGGTCTCTACTGCGTCGGCTGTGAAGAATTTAAAACGAAGACCGACGTTGCAGAGGGCACCGGTGCGTTTGCTGGCGAGCAGGTCTGCAAGATTCACTCTAAGCCGCTTGAGCTGCTGCAAGAGAAGAACTACTTCTTTAAAATGAGTGCCTTTCAAGATCGACTGCTTGCGCTATATGAAGAGCGCCCCGATTTTGTGCAGCCTGCCAGCGCTCGTAACGAGGTTGTGGCGTTTGTGCAGCAGGATCTTGCAGATCTTTCTATCTCACGCACCAGCTTTGACTGGGGTATTCCAATTCCGTGGGATAACTCGCACGTCACCTACGTGTGGTTTGATGCGCTGCTGAACTACATCACCGCGCTCAACTATGGCACAGAAGATGAGTCACTTCTTGAACGCTACTGGCCAGCCAACCATATCGTTGGAAAAGATATTTTGCGCTTCCACGCAGTAATCTGGCCGGCAATGCTGATGGCTGCTGGGCTGGAGGTGCCAAAGCACGTATTCGGGCACGGTTGGCTTTTGGTTGGCGGCGAGAAAATGTCAAAATCTAAACTCACCGGCATCGCCCCAAATGAGATCACCGAAACTTTTGGCACTGATGCGTTCCGCTACTACTTTATGCGCGCCATCAGCTTCGGCCAGGATGGCTCTTTCAGCTGGGAAGATATCGCTGCTAGGTATCAGGCTGAACTAGCAAACGGTTTTGGTAATTTGGCTAGTCGTGTGCTGGCGATGAACGCAAAATACTTTGACAGTGCCCAACCAGAAAGCGCAGAATCAGCGGCGGCGGATCGCGCGATTGCCGAACTTGTTGCTGATGTTGTTGCGCGTGCCGAAGCTGCCATTGACCGATTCGCAATTCATGAGGCGCTGGCTGCGGTGTGGGAGATCGTTGACGCGCTGAACGGGTACATTACTGAGCAGGAACCGTGGGTGCTCGCAAAAGATGCGGCACAGCGGGATCGTCTTGGCACAGTGCTCGCCACCGCAACTGAGGGGTTGCGCGCGCTTGCTGTGCTGTTAAACCCGGTGATTCCGGTTGCCGCCGAAAAGCTTTGGGTGGCGCTCGGCGCAGCCGACGCCATTGGTGCGCTCAACGAGCAGCCGCTTGGTGAGGTTGGAAATTGGGGTCAGCTGCCAGCTGGCACCAAGCAAACTCAGCTGGAGGTGCTCTTCCCGCGCGTTGAGATTAACGAGGCTAAATAAGCGTGTGTGAAAATCACGACTCTGGCGTTTTTAGCGGGCTGCGCGATAGCGGGAAAATTACGGCTGCGGCAGAGTTTGCAGCAAATCAGATTCGTTTCTGGGGAGACGCTGAGCGTAAATGGGAGTGGCCAGCCGATCCAGACACTCTGCCGGTATCGGTTGTCGATAACCACTGCCATTTAGACTTTGCGGCAGGGCCTGAGGCACTGCACCCCTTTGCGGCGCTCGACCGTGCTGAAAGTGTTGGAGTGGGGCGCATTGTGCAGGTGGGCACAGATCTTGAAACTTCTGTCTGGTCTGCCAAGTTTGCCGCAATAGAGCCGCGAGTGTTGGCCGCGGTTGCGCTGCACCCAAACGACGCACCCGATGTCGCTGCGCAGGGCAAATTAGAATTTCAGATCGGCGAGTTAGACCGGCTAGCAGCTCAGCCGCGTGTCCGGGCGATCGGAGAGACCGGGCTAGACTACTTCCGCACACAAGAAAACGGGCGCAGCGCACAGGCCGCCTCTTTTGAAGCGCACATCGCACTCGCTAAGAAGCACGAGATTGCCCTGCAGATTCACGACCGTGATGCGCACGATGATGTTGTAGAGACGCTCTTGCGTGTTGGTGCTCCTGCGAAAACTGTTTTCCACTGCTTTTCTGGGGATGTGGAACTTGCGCGCATCTGCAACGATAACGGCTGGTATATGAGTTTTAGTGGCACGGCCACATTCAAGAATGCGCCCTACCTGCGTGAAGCCTTTGAAATTGCCGATAAGGCGCTGGTGTTGGTTGAAACCGATTCGCCGTTCTTAACACCTGAGCCGGTGCGCGGGCGCCCTAATGCCCCGTATTTAATGCCGCACACTGTGCGCCGGCTAGCCGCGGTGGCAGATCTGCCGGTAGCTGAAATGTGTGAAATTTTTAATCGCAACACTGAGGCTGTTTACGGCTCTTGGAAAGCGGGGCTCTAGTGTCTGGTGAGAGTTCTCAAGGGCTGTTAAGCCCTGCTCTGGTGCGAGAACTCGCCTCTCAGTTTGGGGTGACCCCGACAAAGAAACTCGGGCAAAATTTTGTGCACGATGCGAACACAGTGCGCAAGATTGTGCGGATCGCGGGTGTTAAAGCCCACGACACCGTGCTTGAGGTGGGGCCGGGGCTCGGCTCTCTCACACTCGGCCTGACCGAAACCGGAGCTAGTGTTACCGCTATTGAACTGGATGCGGTGCTTGCCTCCCAGATTGAAAACACTGTTGTGAGGCTGCAACCTGAGGCGAAGTTTCGTGTGATTCACGACGACGCGCTGCGAGTGACGGAGCTGCCGGAGCAGCCGAACATCCTCGTTGCTAATTTGCCCTACAACGTCAGCGTGCCAATTCTGATGCACCTGTTGGAGACCTTCCCTTCGATTCAGCGAGTGCTGGTGATGGTGCAGCTTGAAGTGGGGGAGCGGATCGCGGCTGCACCCGGCTCCAAAGCCTATGGTGCGCCCAGCGCTAAAGCAGCCTGGTACGGCCCGTGGCAGCTTGCCGGCACCGTCTCTCGCAAAATTTTCTGGCCGGTACCGGGGGTTGACTCGGTGCTAGTCGGATTCACAAAACTTGCTGCGCCGCGCGGTTCTGCAACTGAGAAGTGGCTCACCTTCGAGATCATTAACGCCGCTTTTGCGACGCGGAGGAAGATGCTGCGCCAGTCTCTCCAGGCGGTGCGTCCCGCTCTCGTAAGTGATACATGGGCTGCACAGTCTGACGTACATATTCCTAATGCACAAGCTACTGCTGCGCAGTTTGTGAGCGCAGATGCGATTAGCGCACTATTAGAAGAGTGCGGTATCGATCCAACATCTCGGGCCGAGCAGCTCGCTGTTGCAGACTTCCACCGCATTGCAATTGCTGCTCTGCACAAGAACTAGACTCACATATTTTAGAGCGCTAACTGCGAGCTCTGGAACTGCGCGTTTTGCGTAGGTGCCATCCGAGTGCCGCAAAAAATGCGATACCGTACGTGAAGGCGATCGCCGCGCTGGTTGGGAGATTGAGGTAGTAAGCGATCCAAAAACCCGATTGCGCGATAACAACTGCGACTCCGAGAGCATACAGCACAAGTAGTTTAATTGTGTGTGTCAAAAGTCTCGCGATTGCAGCGGGGGCAACGGCCATTGTGATCGCGAGAATAGACCCTGTTGCAGCAAATGCGGCTGTCACAGTGATTGCGGTGAGCAGCATCAACACACTAATCGCTAAACCGGGTCGGAGGGAGCGCGTTAGCGCAAAGTTGTAGTCGAATACGGCGGCCATGAGATGCCGTCTGGCAAACCAGGCAAAAATAAGGTTTATCAGCAGCAGACCCGCCAGCACCCAAGACTGTCGCGGGCCAAAACAAGAGTCGCCTAAACAGAATTCTTCGAACGCAACTAGGTTTGGATCCCCAACCAGGATGGTGTGCCCGTCTAAGTGTAAGTTTCTGGCAAACGCGGTCACCAAAATAACACCCACAGCCAGCAGGGCGGGGGCGATCATGCCCTGTGATGCGCCCTCAGCGAGGAGACCCGAGCGTGCCAGCGCTGTGTTGGCAATAGTCACAATCAGTGCCGACAGTGTCGCAAGCATAAAGAGCAGCGGGGAGCTGAAGTCGTGTGTGAGCAGGTAACCGATGACTATTCCCGGCAGCAGGGAATGGCTGATGGCGTCGATGAGCATAGCTCGGTTGCTGAGCGTGAGGTACACCCCGGGCACTGCGCAGGCGAGGGCGGCAAGACAGGTGAGAATTGAAACAGAGACGGTGAAGCTCATAAGCGACCTCGAAGAGCTTTAGCGATAAGACCGCGCTGCGGCGCAAAAGCGATCGAAAACAAGAAAATTAGAGTGAGCAGCAAAACCACTAGGGGGCCGGTGGGTAGCGCGAAAACGGCGATAGAAAGATAGCTGCCGAAAAGAGCGGCGCCGCAGGCGAACGCAACAGCAGTGACGGTTGTGCTGCGCAGAGTTTTACACCACTGTCTGGCAGCAGCTGGAGCGATCACAGTAAAACCAATAATAAGGAGCAGACCGACCGCGCGCATACCGGCAACGGTTGCTGCTGCGAGCAGTAAAAACAGTAGCTGATCGTAGGTGGCTAGTTTGATGCCACGTGTGGCACTGAACTGTCTGTCAAAGGTTGTTAGCTGGAAGGCGCGCCAGTTTATAGCGAGTGTGCCAAAGAGTAGCGCGGCGATAACGGCGCTGAGAATGATGTCAGCCTGTGTTAACTGCCCAGCAGAGCCGAAAAGATAGGAGGTGATGCCGCCCTTCTGCGCAAAATTTCCCTGCTGGATATAGCCCAACAGCAGCATGCCCCCCGCAAACATAACAGTTGCTATGAGTGCCATTGCCGTGGTTTCTGTGATGGGGGTGAGTTTTGCGATGCGGTGCCCTAAATATGCGCCTAACAGGCCGGTAATCAGTGCACCGGCGGTCAGTAGCGGCAGCGACCTGGCATCAGTGACAAGGGAGGATCCGATAATAAAGGCGATGAGGGTGCCTGGAAGTGCGGAATGGGCGACTACGTCACCGAGCGGAGCTTGCCGTCGCAGGTAAATCAGAGTGCCAACCGCCGCGCTTGATGCAGCAGCAAGCGCAACACCTATCACAACAGTGAGGTAGGTGTGATTCGTTAAGAACTCAATGAGCGTCATCGTGATTCAGAATGTTTGTATCACCAGATGCAATAATCCGGATAGCGCCCGTCGCGGTTGAAACACCGGCGGCAAGCTCTGCTGAGAAAGGAATTTCAAAGGTTTCTGCAATGTTAGCCGGCGTCAAAATTTCTGCTGTGGGCCCGAAGTGCTGCACTGTTTTATTCATAAGCGCGACATGGCTGAAGTATTTTGGTGCGGTGTGCAGATCGTGATGCACAATTAAAACCGTCGTGCCAGACTCTTGAAACTCTCTAAGCGCTCGCATAATAAAGCGCTCGCTCGGTGCATCAACCCCTGTGAAAGGCTCGTCAAGCAGGAGCAGCTCGGGTTTTGCAACTAGCGCGCGGGCGACAAACACCCGCTGCCGCTGCCCACCAGAGAGCTTTCCGATCGGTTTATCCTGGATTTTTCCAATTGCGGTGCGCCATAGCGCATCCTCGAGTGCGGCCGCTCGATCCGCCCGTTTTTTTAGATGCGGAACACCGAACGTGCCCATTTCCACAACATCTTTTGCCGTTGCAGGAAAATCCCAGTCGACGCTTTTAAGCTGCGGCACATACCCGACGCGCCACGGTGCCCTGCGCAGCGGTGCCCCGAAAAACAGTGCCCTGCCACGCGATGGTTTTTGCAGACCAAGTGCTGCTTTTAAGAGCGTCGATTTACCGGCTCCGTTGGGGCCGAGCACCCCCGTCATGGAGCCTGCGGGAACTGTTAAATTTGCTTTTTGGAGCGCATGATTACTGCCATAGCTAACTGACAAATTTTCGATAGTGAGTGGGGCAGTGCTCATCTTTCTAGCTTAATGCCGTTGCTATCGCTCGTGCATTGTGCAACAGCACTTCTGTGTAGCTATCAACTTCAGGTGCTGCACCCAGGGTGTCTGCGAACAGCTCATCGCGCGCAATTACAACGCGCCAACCTTTGGATTTCACCGCTTCCGCCAGGCTCTTAATCGCCTGCGGGTTTGCCTGATTATCGTGGAAAATTTGTGGAATCTTATTTTTTGCGATTAGTTCTGCAAGCTCATCAATCGCGGTTGCGCTTAGGCTTGCCTCGGTTGAAATAAAGTCTGTTGCGCGCACATCGAGGTTATAGGTGCGCCCAAAATAGTTGAATGCATCGTGCCCGGTAACCAAGATTCGCGGCTCTGGAACCGCTGCCAGAAGCGTGCTGGCCTCAGCGTGAGCGGTTGCTATTTCAGCGTTGTAGTCTGCGGCGTGGGTGCGGTAGGTGTCTGCGTTTGTCTCATCAACCTGAGCTAATTTATCGGCGATTGCGGTAACTACGAGCTGCCACAGTTCGGGATCGTTCCAGATATGCGGATCGTAAACCTCGGGAGCTTTTTTCGCCTGCTCAGAGCCTGTCGACTCGACTGGGATAAGCGTTGTGTTTCCCTCTTCTAACAGAGCTTCTCCCACCGCAAATTGTGAGTCGCCGAGACTCTCTAACTGCCGCACCATCTGCGCTTCTAGGTGTAGACCGTTCCACAGCACCAGATCTGCGTCACGCATATTTTCGATGTCTTTGGTTGTTGGTTGGTAGGTGTGCGGATCGCCGCCGGGGCCAACCATAGTTATGACTTCAGCCTCCGGCGCAATGTTGCTGACCGCGTCTGCAAGGTATCCGGTCGTTGCGAATATTTTCAGATGCTCATGCTGTGCTTGTGTAGTTGCTGTTGCGCAAGCGCTCAAAAACAGAGCGCCCGCTAGGGCACATACTGCGAGCAGACGTGCGCGTGTCATATTTTTTAGTGGTGCGGTGTGAAGTCTCATAAGTTTCACAGTAGGCCTGTTTTTAAGTTTCGGATAGTGGTTGTTGCAAAAAGTTTTCAATAATTTTACAGACGCCGGTCACAGGCAGTTTTATTCGGCAGAAATTCTGGTTTAGTCTGAGCAAGCTAGCTATCCGACGGCCTCGCTAAGTTCTAGCCAGCGCTCTTCTGCAGCGCTGATCTCGTTTTGCACCTCGGTTAGTTCAGAGGTAATCTCAGCAAGCCCAATGAAGTCTGTCTGGTCGTGGGCTGCCAATTTTTGGTGCAGAGCGGCAACCGCGGTTTCAAGCTTTGAAATTTTGCGCTCCAACGCAGCAAGCTCTTTTTCAGCTGCGCGCAGCTGAGCACCTGAGAGTTTTTTGGAGGCATTAGCGGTGGTGCTCGGTGCTTGAGAAGCAGATTTTGTCTGTTTAGAAGAGACGTTTTCTAATCCTGCGGCGGTTGTTTCGCTGGCGCGCAGCCGCAGATATTCGTCGACTCCGCCGGGGAGGTGACGCAGCCGGCCGTCAAGAATTGCGTACTGTTGATCGGTGACCCGCTCAAGCAGATATCGGTCGTGGCTCACAACGAGCAGGGTGCCCGGCCACGAGTCGAGCAGATCCTCCATCGCAGCGAGCATGTCAGCATCGACATCATTGGTTGGCTCGTCCAAAATTAAAACGTTTGGTTGCTCCAGCAGAATCAGTAAAAGCTGCAGCCGCCGTTTTTGCCCACCCGAGAGACTGGCCACTGGGGTTGAGAGTTGCTCTCTGCGAAAGCCCAATCTTTCGAGCAGCTGTGACGGTGTCAGCTCTTTTCCGTCAACCTCGAACACTGTTTTGTATCTGGCCAGCACTTCGCGCACTCTATCGTTCCCGATTTCGGCGAGCTGACTAAAACGCTGATCTAAAATGCCGATATTTACAGTTTTGCCGTGCTTCACTCTGCCAGTGGTGGGCTTAAGAGTGCCAGAAATTAGCGATAGCAGAGTTGATTTACCGGCGCCATTCGGCCCTAAAATGCCGGTGCGTTCACCGGGTGCGATATTCCAGGTGATGTCGCGCAAAATTTGACGTTCAGGGCCAAAGCTCACTCCCGCATCCGTTAGACGCACAACGTCTTTACCGAGACGCGCCACAGCCATTTTCTGTAGCTGCACTGTGTCTCTGAGCGGCGGCACATCAGCGATTAGAGCGTTAGCCGCATCGATCCGAAATTTTGGCTTTGAGGTGCGCGCAGGGGCGCCGCGCCGCAGCCAGGCTAACTCTTTGCGCAACAAATTTTGCCGTTTTTGTTCAGTCGCAGCCGCGATCCGGTTGCGTTCGACGCGCTGCAGCACATAAGCGGCGTAACCGCCTTCAAAAGGCTCAACGAAGCCGTCGTGCACTTCCCATGTGGTGTTGCACACCTCATCAAGAAACCATCTATCGTGGGTGATAACAAGCAGGGCGCCTTGCGAGCGCGGCCAGCGATTTTTTAGGTGCTCTGCGAGCCATGCAATGCCCTCAACATCGAGATGGTTTGTGGGTTCGTCGAGCGCAAGAATGTCCCACTCGCCAACCAGCAGGGCCGCTAATGCGACGCGACGGCGCTGCCCACCCGAGAGGTTTGCGACCGAGCCTTGCCAGTCTAAATCGCTCACGAGTCCATAAATAATATCGCGCACGCGAGCATCACCCGCCCACTCATACTCTGGCCGGTCGCCAACAATGTTTTCTGCAACCGTTGCGTGTTCAGTGAGCTGATCTGTTTGTGACAGCACCCCGAATCTGACACCGCCGCGCTTGGTTACCCGCCCTGAACTGGGTTGAAGCTCGCCAGTAAGCATCGCTAAAAGCGAGGTTTTACCGTCACCGTTGCGGCCGACGATGCCGATCCGATCACCCTCTGCGATACCGAGAGTTACACCCTCGAATACCCGTCTAGTTGGGTATTCGAGGGTGATATTTTCAGCTCCAAGAAGATGCGCCATAAAGCCAGCCTATCGGCTCTGCTTTACCATCTTCATTACCGCTCGTCTTCGGTTACCACCGGTACTGAGCGGGTCAGTGGGCGTCCCGCTTTAGTCAGGACGCTCTTACGCCACAGCCACAGGCCGGTGAGAATCACAAACCAGAGCGGCGCAATCAGGGCTGGCACGCGGGTGGCGTCACTGAGCAGCAGCGTGAAGTAGATGAAGACGAAGAATACTAGAATCAGCCACGGCATGACCTTGCCAAGCGGCATCTTAAAGTCAGATTTCTCGTGCCGCTCAGGGTGCTTCATGCGATACGCGATGTAGCTGCAGACGATTGAACCCCAGGTGAAGAGGATGAAGGTCGAAGACACTGTTGAAATCATTGTGAATGCTTCCATCACAGTGCCGCCGATTGCCATCAGTGGGATGCTCAAGAACACCAGCAGACCGGAGAAAATTGCTGCGCTCTGCGGGATGTTGTTCTTTGAAACCTTTGAGAAAATCGCTGGTGCGTGCCCGTCACGTGACAGGCCAAAGAGCATGCGGGTGCCTGAGTAGAGGCCTGAGTTTGCGCTTGAGGCGGCAGAGGTTAGCACTACGAGGTTGATTGCGGCGGCGGCGAGACCGAAGCCTGCAAGTGACAGGGTCAGCACGAAGGGGCTTTTATCGCCAGAAAGTTCGTTCCAAGGAGTGATCGAAAGGATCACTGCGAGAGCGCCGATATAGAAAATCGTGATGCGCATAACGATTGAGTTTACGGCCTTCGGCAGAGTCTTGTGTGGGTTCTTTGTCTCAGCAGAAGCAGTGCCAACCAGCTCAACGCCGATGAAGCCGAAGATACCCATCTGGAAGCCTAAGAGGAAGCCGTGCAGGCCGGTTGGGAACAGGCCACCGTGCTCCCAGAGGTTGCGCACAGACGCCTGGGTGCCGCTCGGGCTTGTGAAGCCGGTTGCGATGAGATAAATACCAACAGCGATAAGGCTAAGAATTGCGACAATCTTAATGAGCGCAAACCAGAATTCAGTTTCGCCGAACCACTTCACCGGCTGCAGATTGAGTAGCAGGAGGAGAGTTGCGGCGATAACGGCTGGGATCCAGAATGGAATATTTTCGTTGAAGTACTGCACATAACCGACGATGGCGACAATATCGGCGATACACGCAACGATCCAAGAGAGCCAGTATGTCCAGCTGACAAAGAAGCCGGCCCATGGGCCGAGCAGGTCTTTAGCGATGTCGCCAAAGGTGTGATAGTTCAGATTGCTAAGAAGCAGCTCACCGAGCGCTCGCATGATGAAGAATACAAAGAAACCAATCACCATGTAAACAAAGAGGATCGCGGGGCCGCTGACGCTGGCGAGACGGCCTGAGCCCATAAACAGGCCCGTGCCGATAGCGCCGCCGATGGCGATGAGTTGGAGATGTCGATTACTGAGTCCGCGCTGCAGATCTGCTTGTTGAGTTTCTGACATAAAATTCCTTATGTTTTCGTCTTCTTTAACGTGTTATTTAATAGCTGTCTAGCCGAGGATTTCTTGATCGTGTGCCACCACCCGGAAGGTGTCGAGTGCGGGGTCGCTTGCGCCGCGCACGTAACCGCTTTCGGCGGCCGCAGTGCCTCGCAGATACATGATCGCTTCCGGAGTCAAACGTTCACCCGGGAGCACGTTTGGCACACCCGGAGGGTAGGCGGCCAGCGAGTCTGCTGAGATGCGACCGGCTGCTTCTTCCCAACTCACGAGCTCATTGGGAGCGAAAAATGCCTCATCAAGTGGCATAACGCTCTCGAGTTTGTCGGGCATCGCAAGTAGGCGTTCTGGTTCTTCATCGCTCGGTGGGAGGGACTCAAGCGCTTTAATAAAGCGGTCGACATCTGGCGGAGACGCAGCACCGATAAGCAGCAGGAGTGCCGCCGGCGTGGCTAGCTCACAGTAGATAGCGTGGTCGCGGATCAGCTCATACTGCAGTTGAGTTCCGGTGATACCTGCGCCGCGGGTGTCAATGGCGATTTTAAGCGGATCGTACGCGAAAGCATCTGGCATGCCCTGTACATCAGGGGTGGCGTCACGGAAGCGCCAATCCTCCTTTATATATTTGCGGATCCGCGCTGCTCCGGCGAGTGCTGCGCCTATTTGTTTTTCGCCGTTCACAGCGATGTTGCGACGGGCCTCATCCAGTGAAGCAAGCAGTAGCGCGCTAGTGCTCGTTGATTGGTAGGATCGCACAACACGATCAACGAGTGATTCGAGCGCCTGCGCGTGCGGGCCGTGTCCGAGCTGGATCATGCCTGTCTGGGTGAGTGAACCGACACTCTTGTGGGTTGAGGAGATAACAAGGTCGGCCCCCAGCTGCACAGCGTTCAGCGGTAGCTCAGGGTGCAGACCAAGGTGTGAGCCCCAAGCCTCATCAACTATTAAAGGTACGTTGTGGCTGTGGGCGATATCGGCGATTGCCGCAATATCTGCGATCGCGCCAAAGTATGAGGGGCTGACGAGGTAAACCGCCGCTGCCTGGGGGTGTGTTTGCAGCGCGGTTTCGATCTGTTCGGGTGTCACGCCGTGTGAAGCGCCGAGCCCGGTATCAACGGAGCCGTACACGAAGTGCGGTGTGAGCCCGACGTGAGTTATGCCATCAATCACGCTTGAGTGCACACTGCGCTGCACAATAAACTCACGGCCGAGACCGCGCACAACGTTTGTGGCGATATGGTTGCCGCCGGAAGCGCCGTTCGTAATAAACCACACGCGGCTTGCGCCCCAGAGCTCAGCGGCAAGTTCTTGCGCTTCTAGGAGTGGGGTTTTGCGGCCTGGGTTGTTGAGAATCCAAGTGTTCTGATCGATGCCGCTAAAGAGCATCGGGAAGTCAAGTTGCAGAGCGTGCTCGCCAACGAGGGAGGCGACACCGGGAGCGTTTTCTGCTTTGCCGGAGTGCCCAGGAACGTGCAGCCGCTGCCAGGGGTGGCTGGCGAGGCGGCGGATCGCGTCTGCGTGGGGTGCGGTTGTTTGCGCGGCGGAGAGAATTCGTTTCACAGACTATGAATAGCACAGCTTTATCAATATACGCAATATCAGTATTTTGTAAGTATTTATATACTGTGTATATGGCTTGAGGCTTGCTATTCTTAGAGCATGTTGACCCTGCAGCAGCTTCGTGTGCTTATTGCTGTCTCTGAAGCTAAAAGCCTGAGCGGCGCCGCTCACGATCTCGGCTATGGTCTGCCAACGATAATGCATCACATTGAAGCGTTGGAGGCCGAGCTGGGCACTGAGCTGGTCAACCGCACTCCCCGGGGCACTACAGTAACTGCCGCCGGTGAGATTATGCTGCGTGAGGCAATCAGTATTCTCGCCCGTCTCAACAGCGCAACGCAGCAGATCCGCAAGCTCACCGAAAACGGGCGTGCGACTATGACGATCGGGTTGTATCCCTCTCTCGGCGCACAGCTGATTCCCAAGCTGATTGTTGAATTAGAAAAACTGCGCGAGCTGCAGATCGAGATAATTGAGGGCGAACCCAGCGAAGTGCTCGCAATGCTGGAGGACGGCACAATTAATCTTGGACTCATTTACGAGTTTGACGCAGACCCGCTGCCGATAAATCGCAGTCGATTCTTTATCGATGAGCTGATTAATGAGCCGTTTATGGTTGCTGTTGGTGAGTGTCACCCGCTCGCCGAAGCAACTGAGATTGACTTCGCCGAGATCCGGGATGTGCCGTGGATCATGAGTCGCTCTGACACTGAAGCGAGTGATCGTGTGCTGCGGCACGTCTGCTCAACGCAGGGTTACAGCCCTACCGCTCTTGTGCGCACTGATGATATTACGATGATTCACGGCCTTGTGAGAGCAGGTCTCGCCTTTGCCTTAAGCACCGAAGCCTCTTTCGGTGCCCTTGAGGGGGTGCGCATGCTGCCCGCAAAGCAGTCGCTCGGGCAGCGCCGCACAAGCGTCATCCACAACCGTATTGAAACTTTTGAAGCGATTAAACCAGCTGTCCGTCTATTAAAAGAAATTGTGAGTTAAATTGTGAGTGCTGAAATTAATCTCTACGAAATCTCTATCGACGAGCTGCTGCTGAACTATGCACACGGGCTGCTCAGCCCGGTGCAGGTGCTTGCAGCGTATATGCGCCGAATCGCAGAGTTTGATCACGGCGGAGCAGCCCTCAATTCGATTATCGTATTCAACCCGGAGATGTTCGCCGCTGCGCGTGAGTCGCACGAACGCTGGGCGAACGGCACCGCTCGCCCCCTAGAAGGTGTGCCCTACACGATTAAAGACTCATATATGGCAGAGGGCTTGACAGTTGCCAGTGGTTCACCGGCGTTTCAGGGGCTGGTTGCGCAGTGGGATGCCTTCACTGTTGCACAGCTGAAAGCCGCAGGCGCCGTGTTGATTGGTAAGACAAACATGCCGCCGATGGCAGACGGGGGTATGCAGCGCGGTGTTTACGGGCGGGCAGAGAATCCATACAATCGCAACTATCTCGCAGCTGCTTACGCTTCCGGCTCTTCAAACGGATCAGCTGTTGCCACAGCAGCAAATTTTGCGGTGTTCGGGATGGGAGAAGAAACCGTTTCCTCAGGTCGCAGCCCAGCCTCAAACAACGGTTTATGCGCCTACACTCCGAGCTGGGGCGTGCTGTCTATCCGTGGCAACTGGCCGCTGTTTCCAGCACGCGACGTGGTCGTGCCGCACACCCGTTCTATGGCAGACATGCTGCGTATTTTGAACACACTGGTCGCTGATGACAGTGAGACACGCGGCGATTTTTGGCGGCACCAAAACGTTATCGACATACCGAAACCGAGCGCACACCGTCCGGCAGATTACGCTCTCCTGTTTGACAGTGAGGCACTGCAGGGTAAAACCTTCGCTGCGCCGCGCATGTACCTCGGTAAAGATCCGAACTTCCCAATGCCGGTGCGCGAGAGTGTGCTAGAGCTCTGGGCCGAAACCGTTAAACGCCTCGAAGAATGCGGGGCAACCGTGGTTGAAACCGACTTCCCGCTCATTGAGCAGTATGAGGGAGACAAACCCGCAGGTGAGAATGTTGCGCGCCTCGGTGTGCTCCCAGACGGCTGGATGGACACCGAATTTAATCACTTCCTGGCATTCGGTTGGAATGACTTCCTGCTGGCGAACGGTGATCCAAACATTCCAGACCTTACTGCGGTCGACCCAGACACGATTTTCCCGCTCTGGCCGGGCACTCTGCCCGACCGCTATGAGGAGGTTGAAGACTACGAAAATCGGTATCGTGCGGTTGTAAAGTATGCGCAGGAGGGGCTTGCGGATCCGCGCGAACGAGCAGATTTTGCTGACGGTTTACGCGCGCTTGTGAGGCTTCGTGAAGAACTGTTTGAAAGCTGGCTCGCCGCTAACGGCTATGACGGAATCGTGTTCCCTGCAAACGCAGATATCGGTGCCGAAGACTCTGAGCGGGAGCAGGCGGCGAATGATCACACCTGGCTTAACGGTGTGCTCTTCTCCAATGGCAATTACGCGCTGCGTCACTTTGGCATCCCATCGGTAACCGTGTCGATGGGGGCAATGTCAGACACAGGAGTGCCCGTCGGAGTTACTTTGGCTGGCCGTGCCTACGACGACATCGCGCTGTTGCAGTATGCGACGCTACTAGACGGATACAGCATACGCCCAACTCCCGCTACGGCACCTAAATTACCGGGTGATAGCCTGCAAAACTGTGAGGGCGTCGAGTTTGCTTTGCGAGAGGTTTACGCTGCCTCCTTTGAAGTGCGTGATGCTGACGCAGCCTGGGAGGTTATCGCCCGCGGTAAAACCAACATTGCAGAGGCTGAGATTCGTGTGCAGCTGGCAGCTGCTGCGGCTACTGCTAAAGCTTCAGAGCAGGGAGACTGGGAAGTGCAGGTGCTGGTGGAAAAACCAGATTATGGCCTGAATCCAGCTTTCGGCGCCCTTGTTGGTGTTGTTGAAGCGCAGGGAGCTAACGGTGCATACGCAGCAGAGCTGCTACTCGTTAGCACTGACGACAACTGACAGCTTCGTTAGGAGGGTTGCGAGACGGTCGCGCTCTGCACGGGTCATTCCGCTCAGCAGTGCCGCTTCGGCGGCGGTGAGGTTTTCTACCGCACGGTCAACCAAATCACGTCCGGTAGCGGTCATCTCAACGAGCACGCCACGGCCATCGTCCGGGTTTTGGGTGCGCACAACCAGGCCCCGCCGCACCATGCGATCGATACGGTTTGTCATGGTGCCGCTGGTGACCATAGTCTCGCTCACTAAAACCTTGGTGCTGACGCGGTGCGGAGCGCCGGCGCGCCGCAGCACGGCTAACACATCAAACTCCCAGAGTTCGAGACCAGCATCCTCGAACGCTGCCCCGCGTGCGCGATTGAGCTGTTTGGCCACGCGGTGCAGGCGCGAAAACACTGCTAGGGGGGAGAAATCAAGGTCGGGTCGCGACTGACTCCATTCCTGGAGGATGCGGGTGACCTCGTCTGCTTTTGTCATAAGAATAAAGTTTGCCAGAAATTTCACGCTACGAAATGTTTCTGGCAGAATAGAACGCGGTGACAGCCGCACCGCGGTTGCCACTGTTCCGCCTTAGTGTAACGGCAGCACAGCAGCCTTTGGAGCTGTTAGGTCCAGGTTCGAATCCTGGAGGCGGAGCGATCAGCAACAGCTGATATAACCTATTCGCTTGAGGCAGGTACTTAGATGCGTGATGGCCGGGCAGTAGCGGTTGTGATTTTGGCCGCGGGTCAGGGTACGCGAATGAAATCTTCATTGCCGAAAGTGCTGCACCCGATCGGCGGTCGCGCTTTGATCGAGCACGTGCTCACAACCGCCGAGGGCCTAAACCCAGAATATATTGTGGCGGTTGTGCGACACGAAAAAGAACGGGTTGCTGCAACCATTAGCGCATTCGCGCCAGACGTTCTAATTGTTGAGCAGGATGAGATACCGGGCACCGGACGTGCTGTTGAGAGCGCTCTTGGTGCGCTCCCTGAACACTTTCAGGGCGATGTGGTCGTGCTCTCCGGAGATGTGCCGTTAATTGACGTTGCCACACTTGAGAACCTGCTCGCTGGGCACAGCGAAGCGGGCGCGCAGATGTCTATTTTGTCTGCTATATTCGCCGATCCGAAAGGCCTGGGGCGCATTATTCGCGATGAGAGCGGCGACGTTATTGGCATCGTGGAAGAAAAAGACGCAAGCGTCTTAGAGCGCCAGATAACCGAAATTAACGGCGGAATTTATGTTTTCGACACCGCCGCGTTAGCTGCTGCGCTGCAAACTATCGACACCAACAACGCGCAGGGAGAAAAATACCTGACCGACGCGGCCGCGAAGATTCTTGCAAGCGGCGGTAGGGTGCTCGCGCACGCAACCGACGACAGCTGGGTTATTGCGGGCGTCAACGATCGCGTGCAGCTTGCGGCAGCTGGCACAGAGCTCAACCGCCGCACTATCGAGCAGCATCAAAGAAATGGTGTGACCTTCACAGACCCGGCCGCAAGTTACGTAGACGTTACTGTGCAAATTGCAGCCGACGCTGTTATTGAGCCCGGTTCGATACTGCGCGGTAACACAGTTATTGAATCCGGTGCGGTTGTGGGGCCGGCAACAACTCTCGCAGACACATTTGTTGGCGCGGATGCGCTCGTGCTGCGCTCAGAGGTGCACGGCGCAACAATCGCTGCGAATGCGACAGTCGGGCCATTCTCATACATCCGCCCGGGCACCACCCTCGGCGTCGCAGGTAAGATCGGCGCCTTTGTGGAATCAAAAAACACACAGATTGGTGACGGGGCGAAAGTGCCTCACCTAAGTTATGTGGGAGACGCCAGCATCGGAGCAGAAGCTAATATCGGCGCTGGCACTATCATCGCCAACTATGACGGCGTAAACAAACACCGCACCAATATCGGGGAGAGCGCCCGCGTTGGATCGAAGAGTGTGCTTGTTGCGCCGGTCACAATTGGAGCAGGAGCTTACACAGCGGCAGGAGCCGTTGTGCGTAAGGAGGTTGCGCCGGGCGCGCTCGCAATGAGTGTTGCCGCGCAGCGTAATTTTGAGGGGTGGGTGGCAGCTAACCGCCCAGATACTACTTCAGCAAAAGCCGCAGCAGCAGCAAATATTCCCAAAGATGGAGAGCGTTAACTATTATGAGCGGAATTGAAAAGGCCGGGCAGAAGAAGCTTGTTCTAGTTACGGGTCGCGCCTACCCTGAGCTTGCACACAACGTTGCAGCTGAACTGGGCGCAGAGGTGCTAGAAACCGAGATTCGCACTTTTGCGAGCGGCGAGATTTACGCACGTTTTAATGAAAGCGTGCGCGGCACCGACGCGTTTGTGTTGCAGTCGCACATCGACCCCATCAACGAGAATGTGATGGAACAGCTGATTATGGTCGATGCTCTAAAGCGCGCCTCAGCTAAACGCATTACCGTTGTTGTGCCGTTCTATCCATACTCGCGGCAGGACAAAAAAGGTCGCGGCCGTGAGCCAATTTCAGCCCGTCTGATTGCAGATCTCTTTAAGGCGGCAGGCGCCGATCGGATTATGTCGGTCGATCTGCACGCCGCGCAGATTCAAGGCTTCTTTGACGGTCCGGTGGATCATCTGTTTGCGATGCCGGTGCTGCTCGAGCACTTCCGTGCCCAGTTTAAGGATCGCGACGACCTCACCATTGTGTCACCAGACATGGGTCGTGTGCGCGTGGCTGACGTGTGGAGCGATCAGCTTGGTGCGCCGCTGGCAATTATTCACAAGCGTCGCGACCCGAAGGTAGCAAACCAGGTCAGCGTGCATGAAATTGTGGGTGACGTGAAGGATCGCTGGTGCCTTATGGTTGACGACATGATTGACACCGGTGGCACAATCGCAAAGGCAGCCGAGGCGCTTGTAAAGAACGGCGCGCGCGGCGTAACTATTGCCGCAACCCACCCGATTTTCTCTGGCAAGGCACCTGAGGTGTTAAACGCGCCGCATATTAACGAGGTGGTTGTGACCGATACTCTGCCTGTTCCAGCAGAAAAACATTTCGACAACCTCACCGTGCTGTCAATAGCACCGCTGCTGGCCGCAGCCATTCGTGAGGTGTTCGAAGACGGCTCAGTAACCTCAATGTTTGAGGGCGCAGCTTAAGCAGAGTGGCTCTATGTAGCGTGCTGCGGGTGCGCTGTATCTGTTAATACGGTATGCTTATACGGTACTTCGGCGAGGGAGGCTGGTGCGCGTAGCGGATCTGTCGCAGCGCAGCAAAAATCAGCACTCCGTTATCGACGCGGGCGCCCAGACTTTCTGGTTTCCGTGTGTCTCGACGAGAGCACAAACACAGTTTGGGCAAACACCATCCTCGGTGCCGCCCGTTAGTAAGGAGTAAATTATGAGCAATGCAAGCAAGCTCGACGCAGTTGTGCGCGAGAGCTTTGGTAAGGGTGTAGCGCGTAAGCTACGCGCAGCCGGTCAGACCCCGGTTGTTGTTTACGGCCACGGGATCGACCCACTGCACCTGACTGTAGAGACCCACCCGCTGAGCCTAATCGTGCGTCACAAGAATGCGCTCGTGGAGCTCTCATTCGAGGGTGGCAAACAGCTCGCACTTGTGAAGGATGTGCAGAAGGATCCAGTGCGTCAGATCATCGAGCACGTTGATTTTGTTGTTGTCTCTAAGGGCGAAACCGTTGAGGTTGAAGTTCCTGTGCACGTTGAGGGCGAGCCATTCGCAGGCACCACCGCGCTGCAGGAGACCAACACAATCCTGGTGAGCGCACCAGCAACCGATATTCCAGAGGCCTTCAGTGTTAGCGTTGAAGGTGCTGAAGAAGGCACTCAGATTCTCGCTGGCGACGTTGAACTGCCTAAGGGCGTTGAGCTTGTTGGCGATGCTGAAGCGCTTATCGTGCAGGTAGCTATCCCTGTGGTTGAGACTGAATCAACCATTGATGAGCTTAATGAGACTGAAGAAGCTTCTGATGAAGAGTCTGCTGAAGAATCTGCAGAAGACTCAGAGGAAAGCGCTGAGTAAAGCATTCTTTAAACGAGACCCGCAGGTATTTCTGAGTAAATGCCTGCGGGTCTTTGGTCTTGTTGCATACAAAGGTCAAGATCCGGCAGTAAATAAGAAAGCAGTGATCCCGTGAGCGATACATGGTTGATAGCTGGGCTCGGAAACCCCGGTGCCCGCTATGAGGAAACGCGCCACAACATCGGCGAAATGGCGGTGCAAGAACTGGCTCACCGTATCGGAGCTCGTTTTGCCTCACATCGCACAAACAATCAGATCGCGGAGGGTTGGGAGAGGCCGGGCGGCGCAAAACTTGTGCTTGCGAAACCGCACAGCTATATGAACACCAGCGGCGGGCCGGTGGCTGCCGCTGCAAAGTACTTCAATATCGCACCCGCACGCATTATCGTGCTGCACGACGAATTAGATATTCCCTTTGACACGGTGAGACTTAAAAACGGCGGTGGGCACGGCGGTCACAACGGCCTGCGGGACATCGCAAAAGCTTTAAACACTCCAGACTTTAACCGTGTGCGGATCGGCATTGGCCGCCCACCCGGGCAGATGGATGTCGCTAATTTTGTGCTCTCGCCGTTTACAAAAACAGAGCGGGCAAACCTCGGAGCGCTCATCGCTGACGCTGCGGATGCCGCACTTGAGATCATAAACAACGGCCTGACCGCAGCACAGCAAAAATTTCACGGTCGTGTCTAGGGTCAGGAGAAGCTTGAGATGAGCATTGCCAGCATTACAAATATTCTGCAGCACGACACCACCTTCAAGGCTGCGCTAGCAGCCGCCACAGAAGACACTAATTTTGCGCTGTTAGACGGGCTGAGAGCACCGCTGCTTGCGGCAATTTATAAACGCAGGATCCAACAGGGCAAACTTGGTCCGCTCCTATTAGTGGCGGCGACCAGTCGTGAAGCAGAGCAGCTGAGACTGTCGTTAACAGCTCTCTTGCCAGAGGCTGAAACTGTTGAACTGCCGGCTTGGGAAACACTGCCGCACGAGCGGTTGAGCCCGTCGCGCGAGACGGTTGGCAAACGCATGGTTGCGCTAAACAAACTGCGTAAGCACAACGGAAAAACCCCTCTCGTAGTGGTCGCGTCTGTGCGCGCTATTTTGCAGGCAATCTCACCGGCCGCGGCAGACGCAGAAGCTTTGCGACTCGTTAACGGGGTTAGTGTGGGCGGGCCTAACGGCTTTGCTGAAACTCTTGTGCAACTCGGCTACGACCGTGTTGATATGGTGACAAAACGTGGCGAGTTTGCTGTGCGCGGCGGTATTGTTGACGTTTTCGTGCCGGCGGCAGAATCAGCGGTGCGCATTGATTTTTTCGATGATGAGGTGGACGATCTGCGCCAGTTTGCAGTGACAGACCAGCGCAGCGCAGCCTCAATCAAACATCTAGATATCTGGCCAGCGCGTGAACTGTTGCTGACTCCTGACGTGCGCTCTCGTGCGGGTGCTCTGCGCGCCACCATGCCACAACAGTCAGAACTGTTAGAAAAGATTGCCGCGGGAATCAACGCAGAAGGCATGGAGAGTTTGCTGCCGTATCTGGTTGAGCGGCAGTACGCACTAACTGAACTGCTGCCAGAAAACAGTTGGGTCACTGTTGTCTCCCCAGAAAAGGTGGTGGCGCGAGCTGACAGTCTCGCTGAAACGAACGCTGAGTTTCTTGCCGCTGCTTGGTCTGCTGCGGCAGGGGAGGGGTCTAACACAGTTCCTGTCATGCCCGATGGCGATCATTCCGGTATGTTCACGCTTACCCAGGTACGTGCGCAGGGGGTGCACACCGTCTGGCACACCATGGCAACCTTTGCAGACTCCGCCCAGAGTGTAGAAGCAACACCGCTTGAAACAAGCGTAGGAAGCGATCCGGCAGAACACACCGCGGGACTCATCAAAACCTGGCTGCAGGACAATAAATATGCGGTTGTTGTGGCAGGTTCCACCGGCGCTGCCGACCGCGCCACAGAAATTCTGCTTGAGTTCGGACTGCCGGTTGAGAAAACACCTGCGCTGCCCGACGATCCGCAAGAAAAAATTGTGTATGTGGCGATCGGAGAAGCAGTATCCGGTTTCGCCAGCGCTGGCAGCGGCTTACTATTAGCCACCGAAACTGAACTTTTTGGCAGACAGCTCAGTCAGCAGCAGATGCGCGGAAACAAACCACTGCGTCGCCGCGGAAAAAACGTGGTTGATCCGCTGCAGTTGAAAGCGGGTGACTATGTTGTGCATGAGCGGCACGGTATTGGCCGCTTCATAGAGTTGACACAGCGTGAAATTCCCGCCGACCAACCGGGTGAGAAACCGCAGAAGCGCGAGTATTTGGTGCTCGAGTATGCGCCGAGTAAACGGGGCTTGCCAGCCGATAATCTTTTTGTTCCAACAGATCAGCTTGGGCAGCTATCGCGTTATGTTGGCGCAGAAGCACCGAAGCTTTCAAAAATGGGCGGCAGTGACTGGGCGAGTGCGAAGAAAAAAGCACGCAAGGCGGTGCGCGATATAGCGATCCAGCTTGCGAAGCTTTATGCCGCACGATCGCAGGCCAAAGGGCACGCGTTCTCTCCCGATACACCGTGGCAGAACGAGCTGGAAGAAGCATTCCCGTACGTTGAAACGCAGGATCAAATGGCCGCTATTGAAGCGGTGAAACGGGATATGGAAAGCTCAAGACCGATGGACCGTTTAGTGTCTGGTGATGTCGGTTTTGGGAAAACCGAAATTGCTGTGCGTGCAGCATTTAAGGCCGTGCAGGATAATAAACAGGTTGTTATTCTCGTGCCAACAACGCTGCTTGTAAAACAGCACTTTGAAACTTTCCAGAACCGTTTTGCCGGTTTTCCGGTGCGGTTAAAAGCACTCAGCCGTTTTCAGACAGATAAAGAAGCCAAACAGATTCTTAGCGACCTAGCCGCAGGCAGTATCGACGTGGTTATCGGCACCCATCGCTTGCTGAGTGAAAACGTTAAATACAAGGATCTTGGTCTTGTAGTTATCGATGAGGAGCAGCGTTTTGGCGTTGAGCACAAAGACGCCTTAAAAGCGTTGAAGGCGAATGTCGATGTGCTCGCAATGAGTGCAACCCCGATTCCTCGCACGCTGGAGATGGCGGTGACCGGAATTCGGGAAATGTCGACCCTGGCGACAGCGCCTGAAGATAGACACCCGATTTTAACGTTCGTCGGGCAGTTTAATGAAGCCCAGGTGGCGGCGGCGATCCGTCGTGAAATGCTGCGTGAGGGGCAAATTTTCTTCGTGCACAATCGGGTCAGTTCGATCCATCGCATTGCGAAGAAAATACAGGATTTGGTGCCGGAAGCACGTGTTGCTGTCGCGCACGGCCGGATGGCACAAAACGAGCTAGAGCAGGTGGTTGTTGACTTTTATGAGCGCCAGTATGACGTGCTGGTGACGACAACCATTGTTGAAACCGGACTGGATATCGCAAACGCGAACACGATCATTATTGACGGTGCAGAAAAATACGGTCTCAGCCAGTTGCATCAGCTGCGCGGTCGCGTGGGGCGCAGCCGGGAAAGAGCGTACGCCTACTTCCTTTACGATCCGGCGAAACCGCTGACCGAGGCTGCCTATGAGCGTCTGGACACTATCGCTCAGCACAACGAGCTTGGTGCAGGTATGCAGGTGGCGCTGAAAGACCTCGAACTGCGTGGTGCTGGCAACCTGCTTGGCGGAGAGCAGTCGGGGCATATTGCGGGTGTTGGATTCGACCTCTACCTGCGTATGATTGGCGAGGCGGTTGACACCTTTAAGGGTGAAGATATTAAAGAAAACGTTGAGCTGGTGATTGAAATTCCGGTGGATGCGCGCATTCCCGATGAGTTTATTGACTCGGAGCGGTTGCGTCTTGAGGCCTATCAGAAGCTTGCGGCGGCGGCGCACCCGAACGCTGCCGAGGGCGCAATTGATCTCGTGCTCGAAGAGTTGACAGACCGCTACGGTGCTGTGCCAGAGCAGGTTGCTGAACTGGTTAAGGTGACGCGTATACGTAAAACCGCTGCAGCCCTGGGGGCTACCAAAGTGCTTGTGTTAGACGGTGTGCTGCGGATCGAGGCGGTCACCCTGCCAGAGTCACGCCAGCTGCGCCTTGTGCGCCTCTATCCTGGGGCTGAATATGATGACAGTCGCGGCCGGATGACTGTGCCGCTCCCGCGCGGTCTGCAGAAGGGCTACGTCTCGCAGTGGGATGCACCGCAACTGTCGCCCGATGAAGCCTTAGACGGAGACCTGGTTGCCTGGATTGCGAGAGTTTTTGAAAATATTTTCGCACCCCCAAAAACCCAGACAGAATAGCTTTGCGCAATCGCCGTGTGCAACAGTTTTTCAGCAACTTAGCGGGAAAATGGAAGAGCGCTTTCGTTTTTGCGAAAAGCGAGAACTTACCGATTGGAGAGCCGCATGAAGAAACTCATAAACGATCCGGAGCAGGTTGTTGCCGAATCTCTCGCGGGTGTTGCCGCGGCGCACGATAGTGTGCGAGTGGATTTTGAACATCAGATTGTATACCGCGCTGCGGGGCCAAAGCAGGGCAAGGTTGGCGTGATTTCTGGTGGTGGCTCAGGTCACGAACCACTGCACGGCGGCTATGTCGGTGAGGGGATGCTGGACGCCGCTGTTGCCGGCCAGATGTTCACCTCACCAACCCCAGATCAAGTTGCCGCCGCGATTAAAGGCGTTGACGGCGGAGCTGGTGTGCTGCAGATCATTAAAAATTACACTGGCGACGTCATGAACTTTGAAATGGCAGCAGAGCTGGCAAACGCTGAAACCGGTGTTGAAGTTGCCAGCGTCATCGTGAACGACGATGTTGCTGTTGAAGACTCAAGCTTTACAGCCGGTCGCCGTGGCGTTGGCCTCACCGTGCTTCTCGAAAAAATTGTCGGCGCTGCCGCCGAAGCCGGGCAAGACCTTAAGAGCGTGAAGAAACTCGCCGAAGAGGTTATAGCTAACGGCCGTTCGATGGGCGTGGCTTTGACAAGCTGCACAGTGCCGCACGTCGGCCACCCAACTTTTGAACTGCCAGAAGACCAAATGGAGATGGGAGTTGGCATTCACGGTGAACCCGGTCGTCGCCGCGTTGCATTAGCGCCGGCAGCTGACATTGCCAAGGAGATGGTGGATTCCATCCTTGAAGATCTCGATTTCCAAGGATCGGAGACCATCGTGATGGTGAACGGTCTCGGCGCTACGCCACAGATTGAGCTGTACCTCATGTACGGTGAGGTAGCGAAGCTGCTTGCAGAACGCGGTGTTAAAGTAGCGCGCAACCTTGTAGGTAACTACATAACAGCACTGGATATGGCCGGGTGCTCGCTCACGATCCTGAAAGCAAACGATGAGATTCTGAAGCTGTGGGACGCACCCGTAAAGACACCAGCATTAAGGTGGGGCAAGTAATGACTGAGACGGTTTCAATTGCACAGCTCACAAACTGGCTCAACACATTTCGTGACACAGTTGGTGAAAATAAAGAGTATTTAACCAATCTAGACGCAGAGATAGGTGACGCCGACCACGGCTCCAACATGGCTCGCGGCACGACAGCTGCCGCAGATAAGCTTGCCGCTGACAACCCAGATACTGTTGCAGCGCTTGGCAAAGCCTTCGGCATGACCCTTGTAAGCACCGTCGGTGGTGCAAGCGGCCCACTGTTTGGCACTTTCTTCCTACGCTTTGGCGTTTCAGCCGGAGAGGTTACCGAACTTGATGCGGGCGCCCTTGCAGCAGCGCTGCGTGCAGGAGCTGAGGGTGTTGTAGCCCGCGGCAAAGCCGAGCTGCAGGATAAAACCATGGTTGATGTCTTGCTTCCCGCTCTCGACGAGCTAGATAAACAACTGGCAGACGGCGCTGCGCTTAGCGACGCGCTCGCGGCGGCAGCTGATAAAGCTGAGACTGCGCGTGATGCAACCGGGCCGCTAGTTGCGAAAAAGGGGCGAGCAAGCTATCTGGGAGATCGCAGTATCGGGCATATTGATCCCGGTTCAGCCTCAACCGCATACCTCTTCCGTGCGCTGGCAGACAGCGTCGCCTAAGGTAAACAACTCGGATTCACCCTGAAACCTACTGTTTTCGCAGACTGGTCGAGTTTTTAAATCCTTGATCAGTCTGCGAACTCGGTGGTAGAGATTCAAAGGACAGGATCAGTATGGCCGTTGGTATCGTCGCCGTTTCACACAGTTTGCCGCTTGCAGAGGCAGCTCGAGATCTCGCCCTGCAGATGATTTCGGGAGAGCAGCCCCCGCTTGCGCTTGCCGCTGGGACGCCAGAGGGCGAATTTGGTACCGATGCGGTTGCTGTCGCCGAAGCGATTGCTGCGGTGGACAGCGGCGACGGAGTGCTTGTGCTCGTTGATCTCGGATCAGCGATCCTGTCAGCCGAGATGGCGCTTGAGTTTCTGCCCGATCCTGACCTGGATGTGCGAATTATCTCGGCGCCGTTTGTCGAAGGTCTGCTGGCTGGTGTAGTGCGCGCTGCTACCGGTGGAAGTATCGATGAAGTGGCAGAGGAAGCACGCGCCGCCCTGATCCCGAAACAACAGCAGCTTGGCGATACCGCTGAGCAGCCGACTGTGAGCGTTGATACCGCAGCGACTGATGAAGTGCGGCGCACAGCTACGATTGTTAACGCTGCGGGGCTGCACGCGAGACCTGCTGGCCGCATCGCTGAAGAGCTTGCGCAGTTTAACGCGAGCGTCACTATCCAAAAAGCAGGACGCGACGCGGTGAGCGCCCGTAGCCCACTGATGGTGGCTGGTCTCGGCACCCGCGGTGGTGACACTGTCACACTCAGCGCAAACGGAGCAGACGCAACTGCGGCGCTCGACCATCTCGAAAACATGATCGCGGACGGCTTTGGCGAGCTAGTTGAAAATCTCGTGGAGCAACCGGCTGCTGCGGCCGCGGGTGCCGATCCGCAACCTGTTGACGCTCGAAACCACAGCGCGCCAACTAGGCCTTTGGGCGTGAGCTCTGGACGAGTGCTCGGGCCTGTGGCGCGCATGGCTGCGCCGGTGAGCGAACCAATAGCACACGGCACTATCGCTGAAAATGAGCGTGCAGCCGAGAAGCAACGAGTTATTGAAGCTGTGACACAGGTGACGGCGGAGTTAGAGGAGTTAGCCGCGACGGCGACGGGCACCGCTCAGGAGGTTTTAGCTGCAACCGCTAAACTTGCGGCGGATCCTGTGATCATCAGCGAAGCCGGCGCAAAAATTATCGATCAGGGCAGGCCCGCAGCAAACGCTGTGTGGGATGTTTTGCGCGATATCGCCCGGCAGTTTACGGCCGGCGGAGGCGAGCTCGCTGAGCGTGCCAGCGACGTGAGAGATGTGCGTGCGCGCATTGTGGCGAAACTGACCGGGCAGCAGCTGCCCGGCATCCCGAACCTGAAGCAACCATTCATCCTGGTGGCACATGATCTAGCGCCGGCTGACACCGCAACGCTCAACCCTAAGACCTGTCTTGGTATTGTGCTCGGATCAGGTGGCCCGACCTCGCATACAGCTATTTTGGCGCGTGCACTTGGCATCCCGGCGGTGATTGATGCGGCAGCATTTGCCGAATTGGAAGACGGGGAAGAGATTGTTATAGACGGGGAGACGGCTGAGGTAATCAGACAGCCAAACGATAGCGACAAACTGGATGCGCGCACCGCACCACAGCTTTTGAGCGACCTTCCGCCTTTTGCAGGGCCGGGTCGTTTGGCATCTGGCGAGACCGTACAGATACTCGCGAACGTTGGGAGCAGCAAGGATGTTGCCGCAGCGGTCGAACGTGGCGCTGAGGGTGTTGGTTTGTTCCGCACAGAATTCTGCTTCCTAGGCAGAGAAACAGCGCCGAGCCTGACTGAACAGGTGGCGGCGTATGCAGAAGTGTTGCAGGGTTTTAAAGGCCGAAAAGTCGTTGTGCGCACACTCGATGCCGGCAGCGATAAACCGCTTCCGTTTGTAACTCCCGCAGCTGAAGAAAACCCTGCGCTTGGTGTGCGCGGCTACCGCACAAGCTGGAACTATCCAGATGTGTTGACCACACAGCTTGCCGCGATTGCGCAGGCAGCAACTCAAGTGCCAGAAACTGATGTGTGGGTGATGGCGCCAATGATTGCAACGCTTGAAGAGACGCACAGCTTTGTCGAAGAGGCGCGCCACGCAGGCTTAAAACACGTCGGCATTATGGTTGAAACCCCAGCAGCCGTTGGCTTGGCTGACCAGATCGCTGAAGTTGTGGATTTTGTCAGCGTTGGCACTAACGACCTCGCGCAATACACTATGGCCGCAGACCGAATGGCCACCGACCTCGCCCATCTTAATTCTCCGTGGCAACCCGCTCTTTTGCGACAGCTGCGCGCGCTTGGCGAAAACTGCGCTGACACAGCTGTTTCGATCGGAGTTTGCGGGGAATCCGCGAGCGATCCGCTGCTCGCAGGGGTGCTTGTCGGGCTTGGGGTAAACAGCCTCTCAATGACAGCTAATGCCGTGCCGGTGGTTGGCGCAGCGATTGCCGGTTACACTATGGAACAGTGCCAGCAGGCGGCCGCAGCCGCTTGCAATGCTGAAAGCGCAGAGGCTGCAAGACGCGCTGTGAGAGAGATTCTCGCAGCGTGAGCGCAAACTCTGCAACCGGGGTCATAGGGATTGAGCGCGCCCGTGCCGTTGTGCGTCAGATGGTCTCCCCGGGTGGCTGTCCGTGGCACGCTGAGCAGACCCACACATCGCTGCTTAAATATCTGATCGAAGAGACTGCGGAAGTTGTTGAGGCGATTGAAGCAGGTGAATCCGCTGAGATTGTTGCAGAAGAACTTGGTGATGTCCTTTATCAGGTGCTCTTTCACACCGAGATTGCAGCCCAGGCAGGGGAGGGCTACAACCTAGATTCAGTTGGTGAGGCGCTCGCCGCAAAGCTCATCGCTAGACATCCGCATGTGTTCAGCGATCGCGGTTATATGTCGAGTGAGGAGCTTAAGACAGAGTGGGAAAATCTGAAACGTGATGCCACCGCTCACCGCGCGGTGCGGGGCGTGTTTGACGGGATCCCCAGCGCGATGCCGACTCTGGCCAAAGCAGCAAAAATGATGAATCGGATCGCGCACCATCAAGATGCTGCAGTGCGCAGGTCGCTGACAGCATTTCTCACTGCAGCAGAAGCCGATACGACAGACAAAAAACAGGCGAGCAATACCACCGGGAAAGAGCAAGCAATAAACGAACGCGACTTCGGGAAAGAGCTTTTGCGTTTGGTGCAGGAAGCAAACGCAGACGGTGTAGACCCCGATGCGGCGCTGCGACAGACTTTGCGAGAACTAACCGAGCGCGTGGCAAGATAGTTAGTATGGCTCAACAGGTGAATCCACCGCGTGGGATGCGCGATTTTCTTCCGGCTCAGAAACTAAAACGCGAGCGCGCGCTCGCAATCATCCGTGAGGTGTATGCGGCGCACGGTTTTGATGAGATTGAAGCTCCGGTAATTGAAGACTATGCTCGGCTGCACGCAGGTCTCGGGGGTGATAATGAGAAACTGTCATTCTCCATTCTGAAGCGCGGGCTGCGTCAGGAACAGCTTGAGAATGCTGTCGCAACAGGCGCAGGTGATGTGCTCTGTGATCTCGGTTTACGATTTGATTTAACAGTGCCGCTGGCCCGCTACTACGCAAGCAACCGAGCAGATTTGCCGGCAACCTTCCGGGCGGTGCACATCGGGCCGGTCTGGCGAGCCGAACGCCCGCAGAAGGGTCGCTACCGGCAGTTTGTGCAGGCCGATATTGATATCATCGGTGAGCCTGGCCTGCTCGCTGAAGCAGAGCTAATCACTGCTACAAGCGCCGCACTAGCCCGGCTTGGGCTCGCTGGGTGCGTCATCCGTATCAACGATCGCAGGTTGCTAGCTGCGCTCCTTGACTACTGCGGGTTCAACGCTGCAGACTCGGATCGAGTTCTGATAACGATTGACAAGCTAGACAAAATCGGGGTGCAGGGAGTTATTGATGAGTTGCGCGGTTTTGGCGCTGAGTTTGTGACACCTGCGGTAAAACTGGAACACATACTGAACTCTTATAGTGAAGCCGCTTGTGCGGGGGATATTGCGCTCACCGAGTCTGGTATTGCAGCAGTGCTCCCTAACGATTTAGCGCCGGAGGTAACCAGCGCGCTCATCTCCCTCGGTGAGATGGTAGCGCCGGGGCTCCCCGCGGGCGTACGACTAGCTTTCGATCCGACGCTGGTGCGGGGCATGGGATACTACACGGGCACAATTTTCGAGATCGCGCATCCAGGCTCTGGCAGTTCGGTCGGCGGTGGCGGGCGCTACGACGGTATGATTGGCCGCTTCCTCAGCCAGTCGGTGCCCGCTGTTGGATTCTCCATCGGCTTTGAGCGCATTATCGATCTGATTGATCTGCCACCAGCTGCGGATCAACGTGCTGTTGCGCTGATCGCTGATAAGGCGGTGGATCCGGCAGTGCTTTTGCGGATCAAGGCTGAGCTTATCGCTAGCGGTGCCCGGGTGCAGATCGCTACACGCACCAAGAATGTGCGTCCGCTGTTGGATCGTTTCGAGCTTGACGGTTTCACAGAGTTTGCAAACGTGCGCCCGGAGCACACGTCGATGCACGATCTTGATTTTAAAGTTTTTGCGGAAAGTTAAAGCAACCGCTTCGTTACACTTATAGTTAGACCGGGATTGGTCGGCTATCCACCATGAAGGAGTAAAATTCAGTGGCTTATGTAGATGCAGTATTTGCCCGTGAGATTCTTGACTCACGCGGAAACCCAACCGTTGAGGTTGAGGTCGTGCTCTCAGATGATTCAGTCGGCCGCGCTGCGGTGCCGTCGGGTGCTTCAACAGGTGAGTTTGAGGCATATGAGTTGCGTGATGGTGACAAGGATCGCTACCTTGGCAAGGGCGTGCAGAAGGCTGTGGAGGGTGTTTTTTCAGTCCTCGGCCCAGCCATTGAAGGTCTGCCAGCCGACGACCAGCGTTTGATCGACCAAACCCTGATTGAAGCAGACGGCAGTGACAACAAAGAAAAAATTGGCGCTAACGCAATTCTTGGCGTCAGTCTTGCTGTTGCCGCTGCGGCCGCTGAATCGGCCGATCTGCCGTTATTCCGCTACATTGGTGGGCCAACCGCTTGCACTCTGCCGGTGCCGCTTATGAACATCATCAACGGTGGTGCGCACGCTGATACCGGTGTTGATATTCAAGAGTTTATGATTGCTCCGCTCGGCGCTGAGACCTTCTCAGAGGCGCTGCGTTGGGGTGTTGAGGTTTACCACTCTCTGAAGAAGGTTCTGCAAGAGAAGGGTCTCAACACCGGGCTTGGTGATGAGGGTGGTTTCGCGCCAGACCTGCCAAACAACGCTGCTGCGCTCGACCTAATTCTTGAAGCTATTACGCGCGCCGGTTACCAGCCAGGCACCGATATTGCGCTAGCCCTCGACGTTGCGTCAAGCGAATTCCACGAGAACGGCACCTACACCTTTGAGGGGAAGGCGCGCAGTGCGGCCGAAATGATTGAGTACTTCAAAGATCTGGTAGAGAAGTACCCGCTTGTTTCGATCGAGGATCCGCTCGACGAGAACGACTGGGACGGCTGGGCTGCTCTCACCGAAGAACTCGGTCATAAGGTGCAGCTTGTGGGTGATGACCTCTTTGTCACCAACCCGCAGCGTCTGGGTGACGGTATTGCATCAGGTGCGGCAAACTCACTGCTGGTGAAGGTGAATCAGATCGGCACTCTAACCGAGACCGCAGATGCGATTAAACTGGCGCAGCGCAACCAGTACACCACCATCATGTCGCACCGTTCAGGTGAAACCGAAGACACCACCATCGCAGACCTGGCGGTTGCGTTTGAAACCGGTCAGATCAAAACCGGTGCACCCGCCCGCAGTGACCGCGTTGCGAAATACAACCAGTTACTGCGCATCGAAGAGGAGCTTGGTGAGTCAGCTGAGTACGCTGGCACGGAGGCTTTTCCGCGCTTCGTAGGTTAATTTTTAGAGGACGGTTCTAAAATGGTGGGGCAGACTGACGCAGTTTGCCCCACTTAATTTTGAATACAGCGCACACTAAAACTAGAACGTAAGTATCCTTAATCCCAAAAGCAAAACAAAGGTAGCGATCCCCTATGGCCGAAAACCGTATTTCCCGCTGGGGTGGCTATGTGCGCGACTGGGCAGCGAGTTTGCGTTTTGGCGGCATGACAATTTTGCTTTTTGTGATCATCGTGAGTGGTGTGCTCGTGATTGGGCCGCAGGTTAGTGTTTACGTGAACCAGCGGCAGGAAATTGCGCAGCTGCAACAGCAACTCACCAAGCTGAAAGAAGAGCAGGCTCGCGAACAAAAGGCCTTTGAGGCCTGGAACGACCCAAGCTATGTGCGTGCTGAGGCGCGCAACCGACTCTCTTATGTGCTGCCGGGTGAGACACAACTGAGTGTCATTATGGATATTGACCTGACGCCCACCAAACATCACAAAACTGAAGAGCAGTTAACCCAAGCGCCGCAGAGCTGGGTGACAAATCTGCTTGCATCAGCCGTTATCGCGGGAACCGCAAAACAGATTGATGCTGAAAATGCTCCGCCTGATCCCGCCACTGATGCAACAGATCCGGAAGTGGATCCCGATACTGATCCTGCCGCTCCGACCGAATAGAGAATTGATGCCTCGTCCACCGTATACAAAACCAACCGCCGTCGATATCGCCACCGTGACAGAGCAGCTTGGCCGCCAAGCTCGTGGAGTTGTCGGTATCGCTGCCCGCACCGCAAGCGGGGAGCCAACCGTTGTTGCGACGGCGCCGCGGCTAGAAGACGGCACACCGTTTCCAACGTTTTACTATCTCTGCCACCCTGCGGCGGTAGCTGCCGCATCGCGCTTGGAGGCTAGCGGATTCATGGTTGAGCTGAATGAGCGCTTGGCTGACGATGCTGAGTTGCGCGCGCAGTATGAGAGTGCGCACACATCCTTTATTGCCGATCGCGACAGTGTCGGTGAAGTTGCTGAGATTTCAGGAGTGAGCGCCGGAGGAATGCCAACCCGTGTGAAGTGTCTGCACGCTCTTATTGCGCACGCGCTGGCGGCTGGCCCCGGAGTTAACCCGATCGGAGATATCGCGCTGGCAGCGAGCGATTTTGATCCCGCAGCACACTAATTGGTGACTGCAAAATTAGATAGATATAGTTGTTAATTGGGTGGAAATCCCAAATTACACGCGCAAAGCATAAAATTGCCGAGCATAAGTTCCAAGGAGCATACGTCTGTGACGAAGAAAATTCTGATCGTCGGTGGCGGTTACGCCGGTTTCTACACCGCATGGAAGCTTGAGAAGCACCTGCGTGAGGGCGAAGCAGAGGTGACCATTGTTGATCCGCTGCCGTACATGCAGTATCTGCCGTTCCTCCCAGAGGTAGCCGCGGGATCAATCGAGCCACGCCACGCCGTGGTGTCACGCCGTCGCCATCTCAAGCACACGAAAGAATTGCACGGCAAGGTAACCGGTATCAGTCACAGCGCAAAGAGTGCGACCATTCAGCTCACTGACGGCAGTACTACCGAGTTTGTCTACGATCACATTGTGATCACCACCGGCTCAGTGTCTCGCACCTTCCCGATTCCTGGTATCGCCGACAACGCAATTGGCATGAAGACGATTGAAGAGGCGGCAGCTGTGCGCGACCGTTTGGTTGGCAACTTTGAGCGTGCTGCGTCACTGCCTGCTGGTTCACCCGAGCGTCAGCGTTTGCTCACTGTGACCGTTGTTGGCGGTGGTTTTGCCGGTATTGAAACTATTTCAGAGTTGCGCAGCTTCGCAACCTCAATGCTGCAGCGTTACCCAGAGATCACTTTTGATGAAACTAAGTTTCACCTCATCGAAGCGATGGGGCGCATCATGCCAGAGGTGAGCGCAGAACTGGCTGACTGGGTGGTTGCAGACCAGACTCGTCGCGGTGTGGAAATTCACCTTGACACCCAGCTTAAGGACGCCACCGACGGTAAGATTCAGCTGTCAACCGGCGAGGCATACGAATCAGACCTGATCATTTGGACAGCTGGTGTTATGCCGCGTCCGTTCTTGCGCGACACCGACTTGCCTATTGGGCCACGCGGTCACGTTATCGGCAGCCCAACACTGCAGGTGACTACCGAGGAGGGTGCTGTCGTTGAGGGTGCCTGGACAGCCGGTGACACCTCGCAAACACCAGATATCTCGAACACTCCTGGGCCTGGCGGGTTCTGTGTTCCAAACGCACAGCACGCTGTGCGTCAGGGCAAGCTGCTTGCGCGCAACATTGTTTCCGCGCTGCGCGGTGAGGGGCTTGTGGAGTACAAGCACGACAACCTTGGCGCTGTTGCCGGTCTCGGCTTGAACACCGGTGTATTCCAGTCGCGTAAAGTGCAGCTGAAGGGCTACGTTGCTTGGCTGGCGCACCGTTTCTACCACGGTATGGCGATCCCATCCTTCGAGCGCAAGGTGCGCGTATTCGGCGGCTGGGTGGGTCATTTCTTCTGGCGTCGTGACGCAGTAGGAATTGAAGCAAATCAAGAGCCGCGCGCTGTGTTTGAAGAATTTGCGGCACGCCCAAAAGGTGACTAACGGCCTAAATTTTTAAATCTTTAGTCTCGCGCGCCCGACTAGACACAAACACTAAGTTAAGTCAGTTCGGGTGCGCGAGACTTTTTACGATCTATCCTTGAAATTCTGCGTCGTGACGGGTTAAGAACTCGTACATCTCGGCCTCGTCAACGCCCGGAAAAGTGCCTGATGGCAGTGGTGAGAGTATGTGCTGGTGCATTCGGGCGCTCGCCCAGCTTTTCCCCTCCCACCGCTCAGCCATTAGCTCATCAGGCCGTTTGCAACACTCCTCAGCAGGGCACAGCGAGACTGTGCGTTTCTGCGTATCACGGCCGCGAAACCACTTGGCGTCATCAAAGCTGACACCGCACGTAATCGAAAAACCGCCGTCGGTTTCACTCTCACCAGTCTGTGCGCTCGACCAGAAAGTGCCCTCAGGGGTGTCGGTGTACTGGTAAAACTCGTTAGTGCGATTCTTTCGCTTGAACGCAGTGCGACCACCCCAGTATTTGCAGATTAGCTGCCCTTCTTCGTTCCCGTAGCCGTCTGTTGGAAATTCAAGACCGTCATTCTGGTAGCCGCGCACCAACACTCCGGCGGCAGTCGCACGATAAAAATGGACGCGTAAATCTAAATGCTCGGTCGCGAGGTTGGTGAAGCGATGCGCTGCAGCCTCATGGGTGACACCAAATGCGTCACGCAGATCCTCAATTGCGAGGTTGCGCTCGCGTTTTGCAGCCTGCAAAAAGTCGGCGGTGCGCTTCTCTGGCATCAGGCAGGCGGAAGCAAAATAGTTGATTTCAAGACGCTGCTGCAGAAACTGTGCATAATCCCAGGGCGTTTCGTGCCCGAGCACGTGGTGCGCCATTGCCTGTAGCGCGAGTGCGCGCAGCCCGTGCCCGCCCGGAATTGATGCCGGCGGTAGGTAGATCCGCCCATTTTCAAGGTCGGTTATCGAGCGGGTGTTGCTTGGCAGATCATGCACAAACACCAGGGAGAAACCAAGCTTATTTGCCAGCACATCAACTGCGCGGTGGGTTAGAGCGCCGGTTGTGTGCCCAATGCTCGCCATTAAATCTTCGGCAATCTCTTCAATTTCGGGCAGATAATTATTGCGTGAGCGCATTTTATCGCGCAGCAGGGTGTTCGCCTGTTTTGCGCCCTCTGCGGTGGCGGCGCGCTGCTGTGCTTGGCGGTGAACCTCTTTACCCAAACCCACGATTGCTTCGAGCGTATCTGTGGGGACGGATTTGGGTGAGCGGATCTGCGGCAGACCAAGATTTTTATAGATTGTTGTGCGCTGCATTTGTTCGAGCGCAATTTCTAGCGCGGATCTGCGGTTTGGGGCTTCTGTGGCAAACAGTTTCTGAATATCGGTGCCGAGTTCGCGTGCAAGGGTTTGCAGTATCGTCAGCTTCGGTTCGCGTTTGCCGTTTTCATAGAGTGAGAGCTGGCTGGCACTTAAGCCAACGCTCGCGCCGAGCTGTTCAAGCGTGAGACCTGCGGCTTTCCGAAAATGTTTTAGACGCTTCCCGAGAATTAAGTTATCGATACCGGGACGATTTGGAGTGCCAGGCCCGGACTCTGCTACAGCAGTAAATTTTGCATTTTTTGAGACCCTTAAATCACTCATTTTTTGATTATATGTCAAAAAACTGTATTTTTGCCGCGAAATTTGGTGTTGCGGGTCTGTTGCAACCCGCAAAATTGAAGTAACCAATCGTTGCCGTGCGGGCAGAGTGCGGAGCGAACAAAACACAGGGGTGCAAATGACTGAGACAGTTCAGACTACAAACCAGGAAGTAATCGATTGGGTGGAATCGATTGTTTCTCTCGTCAAACCAAAAAATATTTACTGGTGTGACGGCAGTGCAGCTGAGTGGAACCAGCTGACAGAAGAGATGGTTGCAGCTGGCAGCCTCATCAAACTCAACCGCGATATTCGCCCCAACTCCTTTTTAGCGCGCTCAAGCGCTGATGATGTGGCGCGCGTGGAAGATCGCACCTTCATCTGTTCAAAAGAGCAGATTGATGCCGGCCCCAGCAATAACTGGCGTGATCCTAAAGAAATGATGGCTGAGCTAACACCGTTGTTTGACGGTGCTATGCAGGGGCGCACTCTGTACGTGATCCCATTTGCGATGGGCCCTGTCGGTGGCGCAATTACCCAGTTGGGCTTACAAATTACTGATTCACCCTACGCTGTGCTAAACATGCACATCATGGCTCGCGTAACGCCGGAAGTTTACCGTGAAATTGAAGCGGGGAAGCAGTGGGTGCGCACCGTGCACAGTGTTGGCGCGCCGCTTGCAACTGGCGAGCAAGACTCTGCATGGCCGTGCAATGAAACAAAATACATTTGCCACTTCCCAGAGACTCTGGAAGTCTGGTCTTTTGGATCCGGTTACGGCGGCAACGCCCTGCTCTCAAAGAAGTGCTTCGCGCTGCGTATTGCGAGCGTGCTCGGCCGTAATGAGGGCTGGCTCGCAGAGCATATGCTCCTGATTAAAGCCACTAACACCGAAACCAACAAAGCGTTCCACGTTGCGGCTGCGTTCCCTTCAGCCTGCGGTAAAACTAACTTTGCGATGCTGCAACCGACCATTCCCGGGTGGAAAATCGAAACCCTCGGCGACGATATTGCCTGGCTGCGCCCCGGTGCAGACGGTCGACTGTATGCGATTAACCCGGAAGCTGGGTTCTTCGGTGTTGCGCCGGGCACAGGTGAGTCAACCAACCCAACAGCTATGAACACACTCTGGGGCAACACGATTTACACAAATGTTGCGCTGACAGACGACGGTGACGTCTGGTGGGAGGGCAAAACTGACGCTGTGCCAGAGCATCTCGTCGACTGGCAGGGCAATGACTGGACACCAGCAGATAACCGCCCGGCAGCACACCCGAACTCACGATTTACTGTGCCGATTACGCAGACCCCAACTCTCGCCGATGAGTGGGCGAAAGCCGACAGCGGAGTGCCAATCGACGCAATTCTGTTCGGCGGTCGCCGCGCAACAAACATCCCGCTCGTTGCCCAGTCATTCGACTGGAAGCATGGCGTGTTTATGGGCGCGACCATCTCTTCAGAAAAAACTGCGGCGCAGGAGGGCACCGTTGGCCAGCTGCGGCGTGATCCGTTCGCGATGCTGCCGTTCTGCGGATACAACATGGCAGACTACTGGGGGCACTGGCTGGAGATGGGCGAGCTCCTTGGTGATAAAGCGCCTAAGATTTTCCAGGTCAACTGGTTCCGTAAGGACGCTGACGGCAAATTCCTGTGGCCGGGCTTTGGCGATAATTCACGCGTCCTTGATTGGATTCTCCGCTCGGTTAGCGGTGAAGTAGACGGCGAGGCGCTAGCGATTGGGCGAGTACCAGCAGCTGGAGAGTTAAAACTTTCCGGTCTTGAGTTGGAGCAGCGTGATGTAGACGCACTCTTTGACGTTGACGCTGAGTCGTGGCTTGCAGAGTGCGATCTGACCGAAGAATTTTTCGCAAAATTCGGCGACCGCGTGCCCGGCGAACTAAACCGACAGCTTGGGGCGTTGCGTGACAGGCTCGCAACCGCATAAAGACTTCACCTCTTCGGCAACGAACTGGTGAGCGGGCTCCCTACGGTTCTGCCCAATTTTACTGTAGGAGATACCCAAAGTAGGCCCCCGATTCTGCCCAATCGGGGGCCTACACCTATTTAGGGTAGCTGTAATTTCTTCGGCATAAACAGCCAAAGTTTGGTGCCCGAACTCGGGTAGAGACTTGAAACTACACTAAATTGCGTGCTTGCAGGGCCTTTGCGGTGTCTTCCGCGTGCTTTACAGCGCCGAGAATAACCGGCAGGGTGCGTGCTCGGATGCTGCTTTGGAGGCCGCGCGCGGTTGCCGCAATACGAGCATCCTCAACCAGACCTAGTAGCACTGGCAGTGCGGATATTGCGATTGCGGCTGCGAGCGCAGGGCGTTCAGGATCGATCCCGAAGAGACGCAGGGGAGTGCAGCAGGTTCTAAAAAGTTCGAGGAGCTCAGAGACTCTGGTCGTCAGTATTAAAACTGTTGCGTTTAACACACAGAGGATCATCACTCCAATCACACTAAAGAAGCTTGCAACGGAGGCTAACAGTAACTGTATAACTCCGAACACGAGAATTAGCAGCCAAATCTGCTGGAGTGGGCGCACTAATTCCCGGAGAGGTAGTTTCGTGGTCAGTCCGAGAATGAGTGTGAAACAGATAAGCGCCCAAATAACTTGTGGACTGCGCACGAATGCGGCGATCGCGCTAAAGAGAATAAGCGCGCTAACTTTCACCCCAGCGGGTGTATTATGCAGCCAGCCGGGGTTTGGCCAGTAAAGACCGAGAAAATGACCGCGTTTAACCACTCTGAGACAGCTTTCGGTAGCTGGAAATTACTGTTTCTGGGTTGCCATCTGCCGCAATTTTGCCATCCGCGATGAGCAGTATCCGGTCGGTTGTTGCGGCAAGCTCAAGATCGTGGGTTGCGATAAGAATCTGCACGCCACGCTCGGCTAGCTGTTTGAGCATACGGCTTACAAGCTCGGTGTTACGCAGATCTAACAGAGTGGTTGGTTCGTCCAACACTAAAACTTCAGGATCGGTTGCCATCACTGTTGCGATGGCAACTAGTTGCTGCTGGCCCGCAGATAACTCATACACACTGCGTGTTGCAAGATCTTCCAGCCCGAGAGATCGAAGCGTCTGAAACGCTGCGGCACGGCGTTCGCTGCGGGGCAGCTGCCGCAGCGAGAGCATAATATCTTCGATGACCGTTGGCATCAGCAGCTGCACACTAGGGTCGGTAAACACGAAACCAACCCGATCGGGTGCTGAAACCGTGCCGCTTGTCGGTTTTGTGAGGCCGTTAATAAGCTGTAGCAGCGTTGATTTACCAGAGCCGTTTGCGCCGATAAGAGCGACAATTTTTTCTGAAATCGTGACGTTTATGTCTGTGATGAGGTCGCGCGCAGGGGTGGCTGGCAGCGCACCAGCCACCCTTACCGACACTGCATCAAACTTAATCACTGCTAGAAACTCTTGCGCTGTTTTGGGCGCGCTTAATCGTCAGTTAGCAGTCGTGGAAAAGCTTTGTGCACGAACACTGCAACCGCTGCAGCAGCGAAGTTTTTAATCGCGTCGCCCGGCCAGAACGGCATATCTGCCTTGATCGCGTCAGCGGGTGCGAGATCGGCGTTTATAACTAGGCCGCCGATGCCGAGCGGGTGAATAGTGATAAAGCTAGCAACCAAACCAAGCAGGCCGAGAGTCAGCCAGAGCTTCACGCCGCTGAGTTTTAACAGACAGCGCTTTGCAACGATGCCGCACAGGAGCGCAAACAGCGGGAAGGCGATAATGTATCCGGCAGTTGGGCCGGCCAGCACGGTGAAACCGCCGGTGCCGCCAGCGAACACGGGGAGCCCAAGCAGGCCGAGTGCTACGTATAGCAGGGTTGCTGCAAAACCGCGCCAAGGCCCCAGAAGAAAGCCGGTCACGCCGATCGCAAAAGTCTGGAGGGTGATTGGCACCCCGAGCGATCCAACAGGGATCTTCAAAAACGAGAAAGCCCAAATTAATGCAGCAAACACTGCGATAAACGCAATATCGCGAGCGATATTTTTATTGCCGGCTCGTGCTGGCGAAGTGCTGGCTGATGACAACTATGTCTCCTTCTTTTTAGAAATTTAACAGCAGTTATCTATTCTTGCGCAAGATATATTCCCAGCGGGTGAGATGTCGCCCAGGCGCACAAAGTGCTATGCTCGATATCTGGCGCCCCTATGGTGGAATTGGTAGACACGGCAGACTTAAAATCTGCTGCCGCAAGGTGTGTCGGTTCGAGTCCGACTGGGGGTACAAATAATCAGCTCCCTTTTAAGCAGCTAATTGAATCTACGGCTATAAATTTGCGAGCGCTTCCTTAATGGGTGTTTCCCCATCACTCATCTGGATAATTTTTCCGATTGTGCGCGGCTGCTCTAACGCCTCTGCCAACACATGAGCAACATTGGGAATTGTGTTGGGCTGTGACTGTGAAACATGCACCGCAATCTTGCCAGAGCCAAACTCTGCCTCAACCAAATTTCCCGGTTGGACAATTGTGTAATCAAGTTTTGTTTGGTGCAGCAACCACTGATCCGCAAAAAATTTAGCAATGTTGTAATTGGTGATCTTTGCCAAATTTGGATCCGACCACTTTTCCGGCTCGGTCGCAAAAATAGAGCTCAGCATAATGAAGCGTGAGACGCCCGCCTGTTCTGCGGCCTGCATTAGTTTGACAGCTCCAAACGCGTCTGTTTGCAGCAGGTCTTTGCCGCGCGAGCCCGCTGTGAAATAAACCGCGCCACAGCCTTTCAGCAGCTGCGTGAGGTCAGCGACGCTTGCGTGCAGGTCAAGAGCGTGCGGAGTGACGCCTGGGCGGGTAAGCACCTTCTCGGGTTTGCGAGCTCCAGCCACAACGGTGTGCCCGTTTTCAGTCAACCGTTTGATCAGCTGTTCTGCGACTCGTCCAGTAGCTCCCGCAATGTATACGCGCATTATCTGCTCCTTCAATAGTAAATATTGTTGTCACGTCTAATGACTGTTTAGTGTAGAAGAATTTTCTCGGCAGTATCTGGGAGTGTTACACAGGCTGCGGTTATCCCTAGCGGCTGTAGTTTCAGGGGATCGTAACGATGCGACTGCTAGAGTTTGGGTATGGAAATTGGACTAATTCTTGGGCTCGTGGCAGCCGGTTTGTTGCTTGTACTCGGCCTGTATGTGGTCGTCACCTACAACTCGCTGGTTAAACTGCGCAACCGGGTTGATGAAGCCTGGAGTGATATCACTGTGCAGCTGAAGCGCCGGGCAGATCTCATTCCGCAGTTGGTTGAAACCGTGAAAGGGTATGCCAGCCACGAGTCGGGTGTGTTTGAAAGCGTGACTCGCGCTAGAGCCGCGACGATTAACGCACAAACCCCGGCTGAAGCATCGCAGGCAGAGGGGCAGATGCAGCAGGCGCTGAAGAGTATCTTTGCGGTTGCCGAAGCCTATCCACAGCTGCAGGCTAGTCAGAACTTCCTTGAGTTGCAGTCCGCGCTGGTTGACACAGAAAATAAAATCCAAGCCTCACGTCGTTTTTATAACGGGGGTGTGCGCGATTACAACACCAAGATCCAGCTATTCCCGAACAACATCTTTGTGCGCGGGATGGGCTTTAAAGAGCGTGATTTCTTTGAGGTTGAAGAGCTGGCGGCTATCTCTGAACCACCCCGCATTGATTTCGGCTCCTAAACACTTCATAAAGGGGGAGTATGTACAGCGCTATTCGCCGCAATAAGGTGAACACTATTCTGTATATGCTCATTTTCGTACTCATTATTGGCGGGCTTGGGCTGCTTGCCGGCTGGGCATACCGCAGCACTGCAGTGAGCGTTACTGTTGTTGCTGGCGCAATTTTATTTGCGATTTTCCAATACTTTATGGCGAGCCGGCAAGCGCTTGCGATGTCTGGCGCACAAGAGATTTCTGAACGTGACAATCCGCGTTTGTATCGCACCGTTGAGAATTTGTCTATCACAACCGGAATGCCAATGCCTAAGGTGTATGTCATTAACGACCCTGCTCCGAACGCTTTCGCCACAGGTCGCAACCCAGAGACCGCGTCAGTTGCGGCGACAACGGGCCTGCTAGAGATTCTTAACGACGCTGAGCTTGAGGGAGTTATGGCGCATGAGCTGGGGCATGTGCGCAATTATGACATTCGCGTCAATATGATTGTTTACGGTCTTGTGGTTGCTGTGGGCATTCTCTCTGATGTGCTGATGCGCATGGCCTTTTTTGGGCGGCAAAATAATAACAACAATAACCCGGTAGTGCTCGTTTTTGGCCTGGTCGCGATGCTTGTGGCGCCGCTGGTTGCAACAGTTGTGCAGCTTGCGATCTCGCGGCAGAGGGAATATCTTGCAGACGCAACCGGCGCGTTCATAACCAGACACCCGACAGCTCTTGCTAGCGCGCTACACAAGATTAGTAGTCATGCGCGTCCCCTTGAGCGCCAACAGTCATCGATGGCTCATATGTGGCTCGCCGATCCAACTCGCCCCGGAGCGATGCAGCGCATGTTTTCTACCCACCCGCCGATTGCGGATCGGATCCGCCGTTTAGTTGAAAGCGAATCAAAGTTCTAAGTTAGCTGCCTGCGCAGCTCTGTCAAAAATAACGGAATTTGCCGTTTCAGATTTAGCGCGTTTTAGTGCGCAAGCGACCTAGAGGGAGTAGCCTAGGTGCTAGCAAGTATTAGACCCCGATGCTTAGGTGTCGGCAGTGACAATGGAGTAGCAATACACAATGGCAGATTACCTCGCAACGCTAACACGCACCGAAACCGATTCACTCGGTTCAGTTGAGGTGCCAACCACTGCTTACTGGGGCGTGCACACGGCACGTGCGCTCGAGAACTTTCCGATCTCTAGGCGCCCGATCTCTGTCTATCCCGATTTTGTTAAGGCGTTCGCTTGTGTGAAGCAGGCTGCGGTGCGGGCCAACCTAGAAATTGGTGCGCTAGATGAGCAGAAAGCAACCTATATTGATCGAGCGTGTGAAGAGATCAAGGGCGGTGCGCTTATCGACCAGTTCGTTGTTGGCGTGGTGCAGGGTGGTGCCGGCACCTCGACAAACATGAACGCAAACGAGGTAATCACGAACCGTGCGCTTGAAATGGCAGGTCATCCGAAGGGTGATTACGCGTTCATTAACCCGAACGATCACACCAACCGCAGTCAGTCAACCAATGACACCTACCCGACCGCGATCAAAATTGCTTTGGTGTTTTCTATTCGTCATCTGCTTGAAGAGCTCGAACTGCTAGCAAGCTCATTCGAGAGCAAGGGCAAAGAATTTTCTAGCATTCTAAAGGTTGGTCGCACTCAGCTGCAGGACGCTGTGCCGATGACTCTCGGCCAGGAATTCAACGCATTTGGTGTGACCCTGCGTGAAGATCTAGACCGGCTGCAGGAAGCTGTTGAGCTGCTCTATGAAGTGAATATGGGCGCCACAGCAATTGGCACCGGGATTAACGCGGCTGTCGGATACAAAGAGGCTGTTATCAAGCATCTGCGCGAGGTGACGGGTATTCCGCTTGAAACGGCCGGCGACCTTATCGAGTCAACCAGCGACACCGGCGTTTTTGTGACATTCTCAGGGGCGCTAAAGCGTCTGGGCCTGAAGCTTTCAAAAATCTCTAACGACCTTCGTTTGCTCTCTTCAGGGCCGCAGGCGGGTCTCGGTGAGATTAATCTGCCAGCTCGTCAGGCTGGCTCATCGATTATGCCCGGTAAGGTTAATCCGGTGATTCCAGAGGCGGTGTCGCAGGTTGCATACAATGTTGCCGGCGCTGATGTGACTGTTTCGATGGCTGTTGAGGCCGGGCAGTTGCAGCTGAATGCCTTCGAGCCGATTATTGCGCACTCACTGTTCCAGTCAATTACCTGGCTCGAGCGCGCCTGCAAGACACTGCGTGTGAACTGTGTTGACGGTATCACCGCAAATGAGACACACCTCGCTGACACTGTTGCGCGTTCTGTCACCGTGATCACTGCCCTTGCACCGGTTATCGGTTATGCAGAGGCAGCCAAACTGGCAAAAGAAGCTCTCGCTAACAACGAACCTATTCGTGACCTGGTTGTCGCACGTGACCTGCTCGATGCAGATGAGCTTGAAGAGCTGCTGCAACCAGCGAAACTAGCGGGCCTGGCGCCAGATACCGATGCGGTGCGTGAAGCGCACAAAGTGTCGGATCGGAGCGAGGTTGACAGCACCAGCGCTCTAGGTGAGGGCTAAAAGACCTCTTAAGCGCAAAGCTAATTAAACAAATTTTGTGGGCCGGGTTGTTTCAAAAACAACCCGGCCCACAAAATTTATGCCAACCGAAGCGGCTTGGCGCATAGATTAAATCTCAACGGTGCGTGTTGTGAGCGCGCCAATACCCTCGATCGTGACAGTGCACTCGGTGCCCTCTTTGAAATAAAGCGGGGGTTTGCGGCTGCGGCCGGCACCGCCGGGGGAGCCGGTTGAAATAAGAGTGCCCGGTTGCAGTGTAGTGGCCTGCGAGAGCGACACAATCAGTTGCGCGACAGAGCGAATCATAAAACGGGTGTTTGAATCCTGCACGCGCAGCCCGTCAAAGTCTGTTGTGATAGCAAGATTCTGTGGATCAGGGATTTCATCAGCGGTTACCACAACCGGGCCAACCGGCGAAAAGCCGTCGAATGATTTACAGCGTGACCACTGCGGTTCTTGAAACTGCAGATTGCGGGCGGTCATATCGTTTACTACTGTGTAACCAAAAACGTAGTCGAGCGCTTCTTCAAGTTTGACGTTCTTTGCGGGTTTGCCAATGATGACGCCGAGCTCACCCTCATAATCAACCTCCCGCGTTACCGCCGTCGGAAGTTCAACGGTTGCTTCGTGCGCACCCAATGAGTTTGGAAACAGTGAGAAGAGCACCGGCCCGGAATCATTGTCCAGGCTTAATTCGCTAGCGTGCTCATCATAATTTAGGCCAACAGCTAGGGTCACCGGTGGTGCGATTACTGCTGGGCCCCAGGTGACGCTGTCTAAGGACACTCCAGCCTCTGGGCCAGCTGAGCTTAGTGCTTCACGGAGCAGGTCAAGAGCAGTCGCACCTTGATTGATGAGTTCTTGCAGTGTGCGTGCCGACTGCCCGAGCAAAGAAACTGGGATTGCGCGGTCGCCAGACACTACAGCGAGTTCAAGAACGGAGGTTGATGAATTCTTTATGTGCGCAAACTTCACCCTTTAAGCCTACCCAGTACTGTCTGAGATTTTTCAGGCATGTTTGCAAGAATTGAAATATGACTAATTTAGAACGCCCAGAAGTTCCTTTCCCAGAAGGGCCAGCACCGACTGAGCTCGTGATTGAAGACATCGTGGTTGGCGATGGTGCCGAGGCTGTTGCATCGTCAACTGTTGACGTGCACTATCTCGGTGTTGACTACGAAACCGGTGAAGAGTTTGATTCTTCATGGAGTCGCGGCGAGAGCATCAACTTTCCGCTCGCACAGCTCGTAGAGGGCTGGAAGCAGGGCATCCCAGGCATGAAGGTTGGCGGTCGCAGGAAGCTCATTGTGCCGCCACGTCTCGCATACGGTGTGGCACCCGGCCATCCACTCGCAAAAAAGACGCTGGTATTCGTTATTGACCTGCTTGGTGTGAAGTAATCCCCAGTTACTTAAGTGCCGGCAGCAACGGCTGCAGCGCTTTAACAGTTTCGGCCGGGCCCGCGATTAATAGTGGCGTGCCCGGCTTACTGCTTATAACACCCGCTGCGGCTGCTCCGGTTACTGTCGCTCCTGCTTCACGTGCTATTAGTTCGGCAGCCGCGTAGTCCCAAACTTTTAAGCCTGCTTCATAGTAAGCGTCGAGGCGACCAGCTGCCAGTGCGCAGAGATCGTATGCAGCAGAGCCGGAACGACGGATATCTCGCACCCGGGGCAGCACCTCTAAAAGAACTTCTGCCTGACGGGCTCGCTTCTTGGCGCTGTATCCAAATCCGGTTGCGATAAGGCTCTCAGACAGTGGCGCAGCCTCGTTGATCCGCAATTTTTTCCCGTTCAGAGCGGCACCCAATCCGGCCGCAGCTGAGAAGAGCTCTGCGCTGGTGGGCACATAGACGGCGCCGGCAACTGCGCGGTATCCTTCGCTGTAGCTGGTGTCGGCAACGCAGGCAGCGACACTAACGCAATAGTTCGGCTGGTTGTAGAAATAGTTGGTTGTGCCGTCAATCGGATCAAGGATCCAAGTGATGCCGGACGCGCCAGCGCGATTCGTGCCCTCTTCTCCGAGGATCGCGTCGCTGTGACGCCAGTCGCGCAACTCCGCAACAATAATCTGCTCTGCTGCTTGATCACCGAGCGTCACAATATCTACCGGTGAACTTTTAGCGGCAGCAACTGTTACGCCTTTTTCACGTAAGTTGCGGACGTGTGTGCCGGCATCACGAGCGACACGCTCGGCGAGATTCCTTAGCTCAGTGAGGTCGGAGTATGAGAGGGCATTGAGGTTCATAATTTTAAGCCTAGCGGGCGCTGGAGGGTGTCGTTTTGTTTGACTGTGTGGTGTTAAGTCAGATGCTAGTGCTAAGATTGAAAGGCTGCCGTATAACGGCCGCGGTTAGAGAGAGCCGGCACAAAGGGTGACCGGCGCCGCGCAGCAACACGAAAGGTGCCTCATGTCACTTGACCCGAAGGTAAAGCAGGAAATCATTGCAGAGTACGCAACCAAGCCAGGTGACACGGGTTCACCAGAGGTGCAGGTTGCTATCCTCTCACGTCGCATTAAGGATCTCACCGAGCACCTGAAGACCCACAAGCACGACCACCACTCACGTCGCGGTTTGCTGCTGCTCGTTGGTCAGCGTCGTCGTCTGCTCGGCTACCTGCAGAAGGTAGATATCGAGCGCTACCGCAGCCTCATTGAGCGCCTCGGTCTGCGTCGATAAATTACGAGTTTTAATAATTACCTCGGTTTGGTTCTTGTGAACTAAACCGAGGTTTTTTATTACCGCAATAGTTAACACCCATATTAAAACAGCAGATCCTTTTGCGGGGCATCGCTAAACCGCGAGACCCCGCAAAAGACTGTAGTGGGTTTATAGGTCAGTAGGCCTAACTCAAAAGACTCTCGAGAGGCCCACGTGTGAAGAATAGGATGAACCCAGCCGCAACGATAAACAGGATTGGGTGCACCCGCTTTGCCCGGCCACCAAAGAGATTAATCAGCACGTACGAAACAAAGCCGACACCAATGCCGTTTGCAATTGAATAGGTGAGCGGCATCGCAGCTATGGTTAGGAACGCTGGCAGTGCAACATAGAAGTCACTCCACTCAATTTCTGTCACCTGACTCATCATCATGGTGCCAACAAGCACAAGGGCAGCCGAACCGATCTCGATCGGAACGAGAGCGGTGAGCGGGGTAAAGAATGCGGTCAAAAACAGGAGAACACCTGTGGTTATCGAAGCTAGGCCTGTGCGCGCACCCTCACCAATACCGGCAGCGCTTTCAACGAAAACAGTTGTTGAGGAGCTTGAAGTTGCGCCACCAACAACCGCGCCAACACCTTCCACGAGGAAAGCGCTTTTAATGCGCGGAAACTCGCCAGCCTGATCTTGCAGACTTGCGCCTTTCGAGAGGCCGTTCATGGTGCCGATAGCATCAAAAAAGTTGGTAAAGACCAGAGTGAAGAGCAGCATAAGCGCAGAGATTATGCCAACGCGCGCGAATGATCCGAAAACATCGACCTGGCCAACGAGTGAGAAGTCTGGCAGGGTTACGATTGCCTCTGGCAGGGTGGGCACGCTCGACTCCCAGCCGATGCCATTGCTTTCAGGCGCATATTTTGAACCGATGGGGCTGATCGCCTCAAAAATAATTGATGCAATCGTGCCAATGACCAGAGCTATCAGAATAGCGCCGTTAACGCGACGGGCAACCAGCACCCCAGCGAGGATCAGGGTGAGCACAAAAATGACGGTTGGTGGGGATACGATCGAGCCGTCAGTTCCAAGCTGTACCGGTGGGCCGCCCGGGGTGCGGGTGACGAACCCGGCGTTTACAAACCCGATAAAAGCGATGAAGAAACCAATCGCAACGCTGATTGCAGCCTTTAGTGAGGCGGGTACTGCGCGGTAGATAGCCAGACGTGCGCCGGTCGCCCCTAGTAGGCAGATCACTAGGCCGTTAATAACAACGATGCCCATCGCCTCCTGCCAGGTGACAAGGCCCACAACATTTACTGCGAGGAATGAATTCATGCCGAGTCCGGCGGCAAAAGCAAACGGTAGGCGAGCGATAACGCCAAACAAAATGCTCATGAAGCCCGCTGCGAGGCTGGTGGCCGCGCCCACGAGCGCGGGGTCGAGTATCTGCCCGGCGATGTCTTCTTTGCCGCCGAGAATGATTGGGTTTAGCACCACGATGTAGGCCATCGCGAAGAAGGTGACGACGCCACCGCGGATTTCTTTACCGACGGTTGAGCCGCGCTTAGTGATCTCGAAGAATTTATCCAGTGCCGAGAGATTTCCGGCGGTTTTTGCTGTGCTTGTCACAGGAGTGATGTTCCTCAGGTGTATTGGACAGGGACCGCCTCCCTGCGAATTTGCTGAAAGGCTAATTTCTATCATAGGTCACGATATCCCTCCACAGCACGGTGGTGAGGGAGGGATCGCGGGGCAGGATTTTTCGATCAGAGCTTCTGCGCAGGTTTAAACGAAAGTGCCTCGGGAAGAAAAATCTTCCCGAGGCACTGCAACGCTAACTATTAATTAACTAGCTATAGCTTAGAGCTGCTTCGATGCGTCCTTCAGAACTGAACGCAGGATGCCGCCGATTTCTTCGAACTCTGCTGGGCCGATAGTTAGCGGTGGTGCGAGCTGGATTACCGGGTCTCCACGGTCGTCAGCACGGCAGTAGAGGCCGGCATCCCACAGGTGCGGTGACAGGTAGTCACGCAGCAAGCGGTTTGACTCTTCCTCGTTAAAGGTTTCCTTGGTGGTCTTGTCTTTCACAAGCTCGATACCAAAGAAGTAGCCCTCACCGCGCACGTCACCAACGATATCGATGTCGAGCAGCTTCTCAAGCTCCTTGCGGAACAGTGGGCTGTTCTCAACAACGCGCTCGTTAAGCTTCTCTTCCTCAAAAATGTCGAGGTTTTCGAGCGCCGCAGCACACGATACTGGGTGACCAGCAAAAGTGAAGCCGTGGTAGAAGGTGTTGTCAGTGTTGTTGAACGGTTCGTAGATACGATCGCTCACGATTACTGCACCGAGTGGTGCATAACCTGAGGTGATGCCCTTCGCGCTGGTAATGATGTCTGGGGTGTATCCCAGTGCATTACATGCGAAGAAGTCACCGATGCGGCCGTAAGCACAGATTACCTCGTCACTGACGAGCAGCACATCGTACTGATCGCAGATTTCACGGACACGCTTGAAGTATCCCGGTGGTGGTGGGAAGCAGCCACCTGAGTTCTGTACCGGCTCCAGGAAGACAGCAGCAACTGTCTCAGGGCCCTCAAACTCAATCGCTTCAGCGATACGGTTTGCAGCCCACTCACCGAACTCTTCGATGTTTTCACTTGGAGCACCCATTTCAGCGGCGCGGTAGAAGTTGGTGTTCGGTGCACGGTGACCACCCGGAGTCAGCGGCTCGTAGAACTTCTTCATATCTGGAATACCGGTGATAGCAAGTGCGCCCTGTGGGGTGCCGTGGTAGGCAACCGAACGTGAGATCACCTTATGCTTCATTGGCTTGCCCTGCAGCTTGAAGTAGTGCTTGGCAAGCTTGAAGGCAGTCTCAACGGCTTCGCCACCGCCGGTGGTGAAGAAGACGCGGTTGAGATCACCTGGTGCGTAGCCAGCCAGACGCTCTGCAAGCTCAATTGCTGCAGGGTGTGCGTATGACCAGAGTGGCATGTAGTCAAGTGCCTTCATCTGCTTCGCTGCTGCTTCAACGATGCGATCACGGCCGTGGCCAGCATTCACAACGAACAGACCTGCTAGGCCGTCAATGTACTGCTTGCCGGCAGCATCGTAGATGTGGTGTCCCTCACCGCGGGTGATTACCGGGATGCCGTCGTTCAGCACCTTGCGTGAGGTGAAGTGTGGCCAGAGATGTTTGCCAGCACTCTCCTGTAGGGCAGCTACGTTTACTGCTGCGTTTGGATCAAAAGACATGGTTATCGTGTTCCCCAGTCGTATTTCTGTTTCTTAATTGCCAGATACATAAATGTTTCTGTCTCAGCAACGCCCTCGACTGCACGGATTTTGCCGTTCAGTACTTCAATGAGGTCGTTGTCGTCCTCGCAGACCACTTCAATCATGATGTCAAAGCCGCCCGCCACCATTACGAGGTAGGAGACTTCTGGCATGTCTGCGAGTGTCTCAGCGACAGTTCTAATGTCGCCCGAGACGCGCACCCCGATCATCGCCAAACGATTAAAGCCCAGTCGCATAGGATCTGTCACTCCAACTATCTGCGCGATTCCGGAGTCTGTGAGCTTCTGCACGCGCTGACGCACGGCAGCCTCGCTAAGTCCCACAACCTTAGCGATTTCAGCATAGCTTTTGCGACCATCGAGCTGCAGTTGCTCGATAATCTGCTTTGAAATCCCATCTAAGGTGGGGGCTTGCTTGGTGTTCACACTCCGATTCTGACATATGTTTCTGGGAAATTCCACTTATTCCGAATTTAAAACGCAAAAACACAAACGTTTTTAGTCGTTAGATACTTTTGTGCGGTGACCCAGTTGCCCTCAGCTACACTAATAGGCAGTATGGCTGATTTTGAATTTAGCGCCCGTATTAGAGCGGCACGGCAAACCTTCGCCGACATTGCATCGGTTTCTGATATGGGAGCGCTCGCATCACAGATTGCTGATCTCGAACAGCAGGCCGCCGCGCCAGACCTCTGGGATGATCCAGAGGCGGCGCAGCAGGTGACCAGCCAGCTCTCCTATACAAAAACCAAACTCGATAAGCTCCGGCAGCTTGAGAGCCGTCTTGACGATCTTGAGGTGCTGCTCGAACTGGCCGATGAGAGCAACACAACAGAAGCGGCAGCGCTTGCAAAAGAGGCGGAGGCTGAACTTAAAGCTATTGAGACAGTAATTGCTGACCTTGAGGTGCAGACGCTGCTCTCTGGCGAATACGATGAATATCCGGCAGTGGTCACGATCCGCTCCGGTGTTGGTGGCGATGATGCAACGGATTTTGCCGAGATGATGCTGCGCATGTATTTACGCTGGGCTGAGCAGCACGGATACCAGACAAAAGTGCTGGACACCAGTTACGCCGAAGGGGCGGGCATTAAGTCAGCAACTTTCGAAGTGGACGCCCCCTATGCTTTCGGAACACTGTCCGTTGAAGCGGGCACTCACCGATTGGCGCGTATTAGTCCTTTCGGATCGGCGGACAAACGCCAAACCAGCTTTGCTGGCGTGGAGGTTATTCCGCTTATGGAGGAAGCGACAACAGTTGAGGTTCCTGAGAGCGATATCCGGGTGGATGTTTTTCGCTCCTCAGGCCCCGGCGGGCAGTCGGTTAACACAACCGACTCTGCTGTGCGGATCACGCACCTGCCAACCGGCATAGTGGTTTCGATGCAGAATGAAAAGTCGCAGATTCAGAACCGCGCCGCTGCAATGCGAGTGCTGCAGAACCGCCTGTTGCTGCTGCAGCGGGAAGAAGAGGCAGCAAAAAAGAAAGAGCTTGCTGGCTCTGTGACAGCTAGCTGGGGAGACCAGATTCGCTCCTATTTCTTGTACGGTCAGCAGCTGGTCAAAGATCTGCGCACCGGATACGAGTCTTCGCAGCCCGATGCTGTGTTTAACGGTGACCTTGACGGTTTTATTGCAGCCGGTATTAGATGGCGTTCGATGCAAGCAAATTCCTGAGAATCAGTAGGTTCTGGGCGTGCCGAGGCTTAATCTGCCGACCCTCCGCGTAACGTTAAGAGACCATGATTACTTTCGATAATGTCACTAAGCGCTACCGCGGCAACAGTAGCCCAGCGCTCGATAGTGTGTCTCTGCAGGTAGACCGCGGCGAGTTTGTGTTCATCGTGGGTGCCTCCGGCTCGGGCAAATCGAGCTGCTTGCAGCTAATACTGCGAGAGTCGCGTGCAAGCGAAGGTAAGGTGCACGTGCTCGGGCACGATCTGAACAAGATCTCGACCCGGAAAGTGCCTTTTTTTAGACGCAATCTCGGCACTGTATTTCAGGATTTTCGCCTGCTTCAAAATAAGAGCGTTTACGAAAACGTTGCGTTTTCGCTGCAGGTGATTGGAAAGTCGCGGGGCTACATCCAAGAGGCTGTTCCCGATGTGCTTGAAATGGTGGGCCTAGGCGGTAAGGGTAAACGCTACCCGCATGAGCTGTCGGGCGGTGAGCAGCAGCGTGTTGCGATTGCGCGCGCAATTGTGAATAAGCCCGCGATCCTCCTCGCTGATGAGCCAACCGGAAACCTTGATCCGGCAACCAGCCTCGGTATTATGCAGTTGCTGCAGGCGATCAATGCTGCAGGGACAACAGTTGTTATGGCAACTCACGAAGCGACCTTCGTGGACATTATGAAACAGCGTGTTATCGAGCTTGCCAACGGAGTTGTTGTGCGTGATGAACAGGGCGGCGGATACGGCGAAACTGCCTCTATCCCGATCGAGGATCTGCGCAAAGCTGGTCTGCGTGTGGCGCCGCAGACAGCTGCAGTAGAAACCGTTCAGCTTGCCCCGCCAGCTGTTGCCGAGCAGGCGCCAGTAGCGCAGCCGGTTGCGCCTGAGATAGCCGAACCCGATCTAACAGTAATTGACGCTGTCAGCGCAGAGCCAACACCGCCAGCACCGCCTGTGGAGCCGGTTGAGCCGGTGATTGAACCCGGAGTTGCAGAGCGTCTGGGGCTTGCGCAGCGAAACAACGACGACGAGGTGGGGCCGGTCCGATGAGATTCTCTTTTGTTATGGGCGAAGTGTTTCGTGGCTTGCGCCGCAACATCTCAGTTGTTGTGTCTGTCATTTTGGTGACTTTCGTATCGCTCACCTTCGTGGGGGCGGCAATTTTGATGCAGCTGCAGGTGCAGCAGATGAAAACCTTCTGGTATGACCGGGCGCAGGTCGCAATCTATATGTGCACCGACTTTGATGAATCTGCAACCTGTGCTGGCGCCGATGCGAACGAAGAGCAGCTTGCGGCGGTTACAAATGCGCTCGAGTCTGACAGTCTTGCGCCGTATGTTGAAGACTATTTCTTTGTCGATCACAATGCCGCATACGAAGAGTTTGTGAAGCAGTTTAAGGGCAATCCGATCGTAGAGATAACCCGCCCGGAACAGTTAAACCAAACGTATTGGGTGAAACTAAAGAATCCTTCACAGTCTGAAATTCTGGTAGAAACCTTCTCCGGGATTCCTGGTGTGCAGAGTGTTTCTGATCAGCGGAGTCTCCTTGACCGCATATTTTTGTTCCTGGGTGTTGCAAGCTACTCAGCTGTTGCGATCGCGGGTCTAATGTTGGTTGCGGCTGTGCTGTTGATCTCAACCACGATCCGACTGTCAGCCTTTAGCCGCCGGCGTGAAATTGGCATCATGCGTTTGGTGGGTGCTTCTAACCGCTTTATTCAAACCCCGTTTATTCTTGAGGGGGTTTTTGCTGCGGTTATCGGAGCGGTGCTTGCCGGCGCAGCAACTCTCGGAATAGTGAAGTTCTTTGTGCAAGACTTCCTCGTGACTCAGGTGCCGTTCACAAGCTACATCAGTCTTGAACAGGCTTTCATAGTGCCACCGATTCTGTTGGTGGTTGGTATTATTCTGTCTGCCGCAGCCGCCAAAGTCGCGATTACAAGATATTTGAGGGTTTAAATGTCAAAGCAGGCTAACGGCGAGCAGCTCATCGCCTCAAATAAGCGAGCTCGGCATGACTATCACATTCTCGACACATATGAGGCGGGTGTTGTGTTGACAGGCAGCGAGGTGAAGTCGCTGCGAGAGGGTCGCGCATCTCTCAACGAGGCGTTCTGCTTTATTGAAGCTGGTGAGGCGTGGCTCGAACACGCGTATATTCCTGAATACATTAACGGCACATGGACAAACCATGCACCGCGCCGCAAACGCAAGTTACTGCTGCACCGGCAGCAGATTGACAAACTATTTTCGAAGACTCGCGACGGCGGAGTGACGATTGTGCCGCTCAAGATTTACTTCCTGGACGGGCGAGTGAAGGTGGAGATAGCGCTCGCGCGAGGCAAGCGGGAGTACGATAAACGGCAGACACTCCGTGAAAAACAGGATAAGCGCGAAGCAGAGCGCGCAATGCGGCAGCGCAATAGACTGGGGGAGTGATTAGGTATTTCCTCGCGCGCCTATTTTGGGTGGTGAGTCCGTGGAAATTACGGACGGCCCCGGCGCCAAATGAACCAACGATTCTGATTGGTGCACCGCACACTTCCAACTGGGATTTTGTGTTTATGCTCGCAATTTCGTGGCGTCTTAAACTGCCGGTCAAATGGCTGGGCAAAGACACTCTCTTTAAGGGGTGGCGTGGGCCACTCATGCGAGGTCTTGGCGGAATCGCGGTGGATCGTAAAAACGCTGCCGGGCTGGTGCGCCGAATTATTCGCATGGCGAACTCCGGGCAGGTGTATGGCTTGGTTATCACCCCTGACGGCACACGGAAGGGGCACAGTCGTTGGAAGTCTGGGTTTTATCGGATCGCGATGGAAACAGGTATGCCCGTCACTCTAGGTTATGTTGATCGTCACACTAGAACGGTTGGGCTGGGGCCGACGCTTCAGATGACCGGTGATGTTGCAGCTGATATGGATCGCATTCGGGCGTTCTATGCGGATAAATCCGGATTCCATCCCCAATATCGTGTGGAACCGCGTTTAAACTCTGAAGACTAGGGTGCCTGCTTTTGCGGCAGTGAGCGGGATTATCTGATTCCGCGCTAAGCTTTTCTGTGTCGCTTGAACTGAGAGAAGTTGCTATGTCCGACATATTGCGTCTGATACCCAAAGCCATAAACCATCGTCCCCTGCCTCAGTCAACCGCGATAGAAGGAACAACGACGGTGCTTCTGCACGGTGCAATGGGATTTCCCGGTGAGCTTCGTAAACTTGCGCTGTCTCTCAATAAAGCCAAGATTCCATTTATCGCGCCTGTTTATGCAAAACTCGGCCCGCAGGATTTAAACGATGCTGTCGCACATATTTGCGAAGCGATGCCGGAAGGCGAAACGGTAAACGTTGTCGGTTATTCACTGGGCGGGCTGCTTGGTCTGCTTGTAGCGCAACAGTGCAGCGTGCAGAAACTCGTTGGGATTGGAGCGCCTTGGGCCGGAGAGCCTGACAGCCAGCTTGCGAAAGCGCTCTTTGGCGCTGTCACTGAGACACTGCAGCTGGATCTAAATATTACAGCGCCCGATGCGAGTAACGTTGTTTCAATATACTCAAATTCTGATCGGGTTATTAACCCTAAATTTTCTAGACGCGGCACAGAGGTGCCCTTCGACGGTATCAGTCACTGGCGGTTGCCGCGGCACTCTAAAGTTGTGCAGCGGGTGGTTGCTGAGCTGAGTTGAGTTGAGAGGCATAACGCAAGAGATGGCACGGCTCAATTACTGTGAAGTTGAATCACCGATAGGGCAGCTGCTGCTTATCGCATACGATGAAAACCTTGTGCGTATCGGATTAGACGCTGAAGATTTTGTCGAACTGCGCGCAGCCTATTCGCGAAAGTATCGACAAACGGCTGAGTGTTTTCCTGCTGCTTTTGCAGACGCTGTAGCGCAGCTTAAAGCATATTTTGCGGGAGAGTTGCGGGCTTTCTCGCTACCAGTTGACTTTGGGTCGGGCAGTGGTTTTCGACTGGCAGTGCAGAGATTCTTACCCCAAATAGAATACGGCCAGACGTTGAGTTATGGACAGATAGCTGAGTGCCTCGGCAATCCGGGAGCTGCGCGAGCTGTTGGAACAGCGTGCGCTTTGAACCCGCTTCCCATAGTGGTGCCCTGTCACAGAGTTGTGCGTGCCGACGGAAACATCGGACGCTACGCCGGCGGGGTGGCTGCGAAACAGTTCTTACTGCGACTGGAGAGCGCCGTAGAAAAACCTCCTGCCGGGCATCTGTAAAAGCTACCGGAGCAGATCAGTGTAAAGCCCCACGGCATCTTGCGAGGCGTGGGGCTTTACACCTGCGGTTTACTTCACAGCACCTGCAGTAAGACCACCAATTAGGCGCTTCTCGATGAGCATGAACAGAATTACCACTGGCACAACTGAAATAATCGAGACACCGAAAACATAGTGCCAAGAAGTTTCATACTGGCCAACAAACTTTGTCAGCGCCACTGATAGCGGCTGCAGCTCTGCGGAGTTGAGAAGCACAAGTGAGGCTGCGAATTCATTCCAGCAGGCAACGAACGCGAAAATGGTCGCGGTGACAATACCCGGCCAGACAAGCGGAAGGTTAATCCTTGTGAGTGTTTTCCACTGACTTGCTCCATCAACCTGCGCTGCTTCTTCAATCTCTTTCGGGATCGACGCAAAGAAAGAGTGCATGATCCATGTTGCAAATGAGAGGTTAAAAGCGGCATTAACCAGAATCATTGCAAGCCAAGTGTTATTGATGCCCAGCAAAGAAAACTCACGGAACAGACCGGCTGTCAGCACCGCGGGTTGAAGCATCTGCGTGACAATCACCAAAGAAAGGAAAACTTTCTTCATTGGAAAATTCACGCGGGCTGTATAGTAGGCCGCTGGCAGAGCAACCAGGAGCACAAGCAGGGTTGCGCCAACTGAAATGACGATCGTTGAGACTAGGTTATTGACAAGCGGAGTCTCGGGGGTGCTCCACATGTTGATGTAGTTTTCTAGATGCCATTCTTGCGGCAGATAGGTTGGGTTGACACTACGAATTTCCTGCTTTGACTTTACCGAGCCAAAGAACATAACAACATAGGGGATTAAAAATAGCACCGCCAACACCAGACCGCCACAGCAGCGCAGCAGCAACTGCGACAGCGTGAGTTGGTGTTTAGTGTATTTTTTCACACGATGACCTGTGGTTACTTTTGCGCCCAAATTAATCACCCTGCTTCAGTGGATTAACAACCTTGACATAAACTGCGACGATAATCATGACGATGATAAAACCGATTACCGAAAGCGCTGACGAGATGTGATACTGACCGCGATCTATGTATTTAAAGATCAAAGTCATCACTGTGTCAGCCTCGTTACCGGGCATTGCGCCGGCCATAACTCGCAAAATTGGAAGACTGTTAAATACGTTAATACCGTTAATTAGCACGGCCACCGCTAACGCTGAGCGCAGCTGGGGCAGCACTATTTGGAAGTATGTTCGGATCGGTCCTGCGCCGTCTACCCGAGCGGCCTCAATTACATCAGCTGGGACTGTAGCTAAGCCAGAAAGAAGGGTGTAGGTAGTGAACGGCAGTGAGACGAAAATTGCTACAACAATTGCAGCGATAAAAGCTGAGGTGGGATTTTTTGTGAAACCGTAAGGCTCGGAAATAATGCCTGTGTCCACAAAAAACTTATTGAAAATACCGATGAACGGCTCGAGACCGTAGTACACAACCATTGTGGTCATAACCACTGATGCAGCCCACGGAATTACAACTATCATGCGCACTATGCGACGCCCCGGAAAAGCTTTATTTAAAAGTTGTGCGATTGCTAACGACAGCACAACTGTGACGGCCACAACCACGACAACCCAAATGAGCGTGCGCAGAATAACACCGGGGAGTGCCGGATTCTCAAATAGGGTTGTGTAGTTTTCGAAACCCACAGAGCCTTTATCAATACCTGAGCGGGAGATCTTCCTTGTGGAGTTGAAGAACATCAACCCAGCCGGGAAGATCACTACTAAGAAAATTAGAAGCGTAGCTGGGCCAATCCAGGGTAAAGCCCGGACTGAATCACTCAGCCTAGTGCCGCGCGGTCTTAGAGCCACACCGCTGTGGGAGACCTGTTGTTTAGAAGTCATAATTCGGTTCAGTTCGACGGGATCGGAAAAGGTTTAAATCACGTAGCAGAAATAAGAGAAGTGGCCGTGCCCGTACAAGCAGGCACGGCCACTTCTGATAGTTTCAGTAACCTTAGCTGTTATTAACCAGCGTCAGCTTCAGACTGAATTTTCTTCAGCACGTCAGCAGGGTCTTGCGTGATGACGAGACCAAAGTTCTGCTTCATCGAAACAGCAGCATCCTGCCAGTGCGGATTTGCAGATGGGTAGAAGTTTGCGTCTGGGAGCAGCTCGAGGAAGGCCTTAATGTCTTCGTTTGAGCTCATCTTTTCGTTGCCAGAATCTGTTGTTGGCAGGAAGTTTTCAGTGGTTACCCAGTCGGTGTAAACATCGGTTGAGTAGAAGTAATCGAAGAAAGCCTTGATCGCTTCTTTCTTTTCTTCGCCGCCAGTGTTAAACGCTACAAGGTGGTCGGCAACACCTAGGGTGAACGGAGATCCGTCCTTGGTTGGGATAGATCCGACTGTGTAGTTCAGGTCTGGGTTGGTCTCTTTAATCTGCTTAACCGTTGGAGGCAGACCAATCTGGAAACCAATTTCGCCCTGGACAAAGACATCCAGCAGTGGGGTACGCTGTGAGGCCTGTGGATCAGGCTGGGTGGCCCCAGCATCGTAGAGGCCTTTAATGTACTGTGCTGCTTCAATATTTTTTGCTGAGTCGATGGTCAGCTTAGAAGCATCACCATAACCGCCTCCGGCGCCATAGAACCAGATCGCAGCTTCAGCCTGAGCTTCTTCAGACCCGAGTGGCAAGCCGTAGCCAGACTTGCCGGTGGTCTCTTTAATCTTGAGAGCTGCAGCTTTTAGGTCGTCCCAAGTCTTTGGCCACTCGGTGATGCCAGCCTTATCGAGGAGATCCTGATTTGCAAAGAGCGCACGTGCTGAAGCGATCAGCGGAGCGCCGTACTGCACGCCGTCAACAGAAGCATTCTCGATAAATGAATCAGTGAAATCGTCAAGGGTTTCTGGGCTGGTAACTTCAGAAATTGGGTAGAGTAGCTCTTCGCTCACAAAAGAGGTAAAGTCGCCGCCGTTGTAAATATCAGGAGCTTTGCCGCCCTGAATTCGGGTTGCAACGGTTTTGTCTAAGTCGTCCCATGACACAACTTCAAGGCTGACCTTCACGCCTTTATTAGCCGCTTCGAAGCCCTTAATAACTTTTTCCCACAGGCCCTTAGTAGCGTCAGAGTAGGTTGGAACGAGCATCGTCAGCTCAGTGCTGCCGGAGTCGTTGGATTCCCCGCTCGACGAAGCACCGCCGTTGGTGGCACATGCTGAGAGTCCTAGCGTGAGCGCAGAGCCAAGGGCTAATGCTTTGAGGGTACGCTTAAATTTCATTTGTTGTAAACCTTCCTTGGTTTAATCATTCCCGCACTGGAATTTGTTGCCTGCTGGCGCGTCAGCCTTGACACTCCTGCTGCACCTGAGATTGATGAGCTGCAACTCGTCTCACTCATCGCCATTCTATTGAATTCAGAAGAGTCTTTCAAATTCAATAAAACTAGTGACGATAGTTTCGGCGCAGTAGCGCACCTCCAGAAAGGATAAGAGCACCTGCGAGCACCACTAATGGGGTTAATTCTGCTCCCGTAGCTGCGAGCTTATGTGGAGCGGGTTTCGGCTCTTGAGGGCTGATTGGTGTTACCGGTTTAACAGGGTCTTCTGCAGGATTTGGTGGTGGAGTCAGATTCTGAGCTGGAACTCGCACATTTTGCACTGCAACTGTGACAGCTTCATAGCGCGTGCTGTCATCACGCTTACTAATCTCCACCAAAGTGTCAGCACTGTCAGGTAGCTGATAACCCTGCGGCGCCGCAACTTCGCGCAGCATATAAGTGCCGGGTTCAAGCAGATAGCCACGCTCGGTTTCGATGATCCCGTTGTCATCTGCGTGCGGGAGTGAAGCAATGAAGGAATCTGTCATAACTTCGTTAAGTGGTTGACCTGCGGTGTCAAACAGTGTTATCTGGCCGTTCTCATCACTTGTGAATGTTTTATCGATGAGCTTCATGCTGCCGTCATGCGACCACAGTTCAAATTTTGCCCCCGCCAATGCTGCGCCGGTCTCAGCATCAGTTTTTTGCGCCTGTAACTGGGCTGGAATCAACCGGAAGGTGCGGTAGAAATGCTTGCGCAGCTGCACACGCCCATCAGCGGCGTTAACCCCGTACTCAAATTCGATATTCGAAGTTTTTAGAACATCGGGGTTGTCAGCCACAGGCTCTTGTTTCAGATCGGTGCCAACAGCAACATATCCGGCTGCATTTGTTGTTGTGCGTTCTAGCCACTCATTTTCAGTCATGGCTAAGCCAAAGTTTGGGAACGCATCATCGAATTGACGTGCATTGAATGTATCACCCGCCCAGACTGTGCGACCAATAATATTGGCGGCCAAAATACTGTCGGGAAGATCCTCGGGCTGGTTTAGATCCAGAGGCGTGAAGCTCGCTGCCAGTTCTCGCGGCTCGATAGGCTGCGTCACGTCCGGCTCACCTGCGGCATTTATGAGTCCGCGTGCGAGACGGTAATCCTTATCAAGCACCGAGATCACCTCAACCTCTGGGATACGGTGCACACCCTCACGTAATGTGATTGTTCCGGCTGTGACACCTCTGGTTGAGAAGTTGTTGCGGAACTGGATTTGAGTGATCTGGCCTGCCGGAACGTCGAGCGTAAACTGGTAGAGCCGCTTAACTTCTGGGCCGTCTGTGTTTCGTGAGTACACTTTTTGCCAGACTGCTGTTTCGCGCCCCTGGGCATCCACAAGGATCTGTGAATCACGGGTATCAAACAGGGAGCTTGGCTGACCGTCAACCTTTAGGTCGCGTGCAGTCATGAAACTGAAAGACTCAGCATCAGCAAAGGTCTGTGTGTTTGGATCTTTAACCGTGCCAGCGCCAAAGGCGAAAAGTGCCGTGCTCGCCTCTTCGTAGGCTGATCTCATGTGATTGACACGGATGTTTACTGAACGATACAGGGTGTCACCCGGGGCAAAACCTGAGAACTGCGGTGTGAATCTATTAGTTCCGGGATAGGGGACTCCGAGACTGATCTCGCCGGTCTGTTGATTTTCGCGGAAATACATAGAGATTAGTTCGAGATCCGCAAGTCTGGATGGGGAATACCCGTTGATGAAAAAGAAACTATCGTAAACGGGTGATGTTAGAGCAGCTTGCATGCGCCCGGTTGCTGCTTGTTTTGCGTCGATATAGGCCTGTCGAACATTGCAGAATGTCCAGCTTGCGTTTACAATACGTCCATCATCGGTTGTGAACTTAATGTCGTTACCATCACGGTCTTGCAGTATTTCACGCAGCTCAACTGGGCATACTTCGGCGACGTGGTTCTGACCGTCATCGAATTTGGTGAGAGGTGCCGCATTATTGAGCGGCAACCCAGTTTGGGTTTCAGGAATGCCCCAGTCAGGCTCAGCAGCATAGGCTGTGGTTGTTGCAAACATAAAACCAGCTGCGAGAAAGAGTGTCAGCAGCAGCGAGACGATTGCTTTAAGGGGACGGTTGTTTAGCGGTAGCAAACCTGGGTTGGGGCTTGGCAAACTGCACCTTCTTGTTGTGGGGTAGTGGCAGGGGTTCTGGGTATCCTGAGCAAGCCTACCGCAACGCTAAGCAACCATCAATAGTTAATTATTGGTTATTTTCTCTGCTAACAGGCACAGGCCTTAGCAGCGCAAAAGTGGCTGTTTTTAATTCAAAAACCCGCTGAGTACCCTGCACTGCTACTTAATCTATAAAGACCAATTAGCTGTGTTTTTGCAGAGTATTCAGCGGGTTTTGATTTCGCCAGCAGCCCCAATTAGGGGTGCCGTGGCAGAGGGAATAAGCAGTAACGACAGTTAGTTACTGCGACGCTTAACGGTTATCATCGCTAAGCCCGATCCCAGAAGTAGCACGCTCGTCCACAGGATTGCGGTGTTTGAAGAACCGGTTTCAGCCAAAGTTTTTTTCGCTTTTACTTTGACAGGGGCCTTCGAGTTTTCCGGAGTTATTGGTTTCTCTGGGGTTGCCGGTGGATCCTGTGGTGTTGCTGGTGGATCCTGTGGTGTTGCCGGAGGTTCTGGTGACGTTGTTGAATCATCTGGTGGTGTTACAGAATCATCATCACAGCTCACATTTGAATCCACCGGAGCTTCGTAAACAATGCGTGTTGTGCCGTCTGCAAATGATTTACCTGCTGCAGCGGTAGCGGTTATCGAGCCGTCATCGTTGAGTTCCCAGGTAAGATCCTCAGTATTCTCCGGCAGCGTGTAGGCAGCATTATCAGGGCCACACTCATCTACTACAGGCGGCTTCGGAGGTGTAGGAACACAGCCCTGCCACGTTATCTCATTACCGACACGCGCATTTGTGTAAAGCGCGGTGTCTGGGTGATTGCCGGTCTCCCAGCCTGCCTGTGGCAGTGCTGGAGTTCCAGGTGCACAGTTTGGAAGATCCCCAAATGTATTCGCAGTATTCTGAGCCGTTCTTGCTGCACCAGCGTGATTAACCGCAAGTGCGGCCGATGTTGCTACCAGTGGCTGTGCGCCTGGCACGGCACTTTCCCAAGTCGCAAACTTTGGCTTTGCAACGGCATTCTCCGTTACGGTCACAGTCGCTTCAGCAGGCATGATAGGAGCATTCCAGGTGCCGCCCCCGGTCGTCGCCCAATCATAGCTTGCGCCTTCGTATGAGTAAGCACGGCGTCCAGACCAGTCAAGACCCTGCCAACCTGTTGTGTTTGCAAACTGTTGGGTGTAGGTGCCAGCCGGGTATGAAACCGTTCCACCAAATTCTTGCGTTTTGGCTACAGCTGCAGCGGCCTCCGGACCAAGATCTTTGGTGACGCTAAGCAGTGACACCTCCGGCATTGTCACCTGCCCTTGATATGGGCGAATCTGACCTGGTCGCCCAAAAGAGTTAGAGCAACCAATAGACCAGGTTTCGTACTGCAGACGCTCCCAACCTGGTTTCACATCAACGTAGATGGATGTTTTTGCACCATCGCGCACGAGGGGATACTCAGCAGAGTCTTTAGAGTATGTAAGAATCTCAAGCCCAGGTGCTTCAGCAGCAGCAATTTTTGAGACGCGTGGAACATCCAAATTGCGGGCATCACAACCCAAGGGACGAGTTGGAACCTCAACGTATGGACGCCACAGACCGTCAGTGTTTTCAGGTCGCCAAGTGTATGTTTCTGCTGAAACCGGCCAAATCTCGATCTTATCCAGCAAATCTGCCTGCGCAGGATCGGCATTAATCATCGAGTACACAGCTTTAAGCTGCCCGTCAACAACCTCATATTTTTCGAAACGCAGAGGCTGGGAAAGCTTGTAGAAAGACTTGTCGTAGGTTACAGCTTGACGTGCAACAACAGGATCCGCATCCGATTCACGGTTGACATTTTGGGTGACCCGTACAAGGTAGTCGGCGTAAGTTTTACCGAGGTTGTCTACAGCTTCAATGTAGAAATCTTCTGACTCCCAGTACTTCATGCTGAAGATTAGATAGGGGCGCCCATCTGCGGTGCGGTTTTCTGCAGGAATCGGATAGAACTTTTTAATTCGACCGTCAAAACGGCGGTTTTCTCCGCCGTCGTTTTGAGTTGCGGTGTCTTCCTTAATGTATGCGCCAACAGCTCCTCTGCGGTGCAGGAACTCGACACGCACGATTAGGTTATCGCCGTCATCTGTCCAGCAGGTCACACGCGCCCAATGACCCTGCAGCACGTTTGAGCACTGGTTTTCCACGGGTTGGAAAACTGGCGCATAGTGGTATTCGCTGCGGAACTCGGGGTTAATTTGTTCGCGAGTAAACTGCGGTTGCTCTGGCGTGTAAACAGGCAGGTCTGAAGTTTCAAGCGCTGTTGCCGCGGTTGTGCCTAGGAGGATGCTGCCGCCCATAACAAGAGCCAGAGCGCTGGCTCCTGAAAATAGCCTTTTAAATCTGATGTGCATGACACTAACTTTATCCTGCGTATGTTATCAGTCAAAATTTTTTCTAAGTGGAGGTGAAACGGGATTTAAGCTGAACGTATTCGAATTCATAGGACCTAATGGGCAGCGAAATATCGAGTTCTAATCCTGTGATATTGCTGGCGACACGTTGTGAAACATGACTTTTGTGGCAAAGTTGCGTCGGGGGTGATCTAATCTGAGAAAGCACACACTCTTAGGTTTACAGTGCACAGTGTAAGGGCTTTTGACCCCCGTCTTTAGCTCTTTTGGTCTTAAATTAGGGGAAATAGAATGTCTGTTCGCATGCGCATTACGACGCTGGGCGCGGTTATGCTGCTTTACGGTGTGTGCTTGGGAGGTAGGTCTTGATGTTTGGATCTAGACGATCGAAAGATGAGTTATTGGCTTGCTTGCATGATATTGAGGCGCAGCTTGCAGCTCTTCCAAGTCAAACGGAGGGAAATCTTCGCGCGCAAGAGGCTATTGAGCGGTTAAAGGCTGAGGGCGTTGCGGTAGAAGAAATCAATGTCGAGTTAGCTCAACATAATCTTCCGAGTGTGGAGGAGGTTGGAAAGAATGTTGCAGCCAGCTTGTTTCCTTTGTGGAAGCTGAATCGTAAACGTCGAAAGCTGGAAAGACAGCTTGCGCAGTTTGACTAGCAGCAAGCAAATACTTAATTAGTGCTTTCTAGTGCTGCTTCATGGGAGCCGGTGAGAATCGGTTCCCATTTTGTTTGCAGCAATTAGGCCTGGCTGTCGATATTCCCAATTCTTGACGGGTGAACACGTCATAATTTCGTAAGGATTTCACCCTAAAAGATGCCATATTCCCCTGTCAGACTTATGACATGAAGAAAAAACAAATTATTGCACTGGCCATCCTTCCGTTCGCTCTTGTTGGTCTGACTGCTTGCGGGCAGCAGGGCGATTCCATGATGAAAGACGATAAAAAGTCTTCGGAAGTTCAAAACGACAAGATGTCGGATGACAAGATGTCGGATGACAAGATGTCTGACGACAAGATGTCGGATGACAAGATGTCTGACGACAAGATGTCTGACGACAAGATGTCGGAAGATAGCAACAACTAACCTATGCTGCTCACTGCACTTATCTCACTTCTCGCAGGCGCACTCAGTGTGCTTGCGCCCTGTGTGCTCCCGTTCTTGCCCGTGATTGTCGGAGGCAGTCTCGGGCAGAATGAGGATCGTCGTCGGCCGTTTATTATCACCGGGTCTCTGGTGGTCTCGTTGGTGCTATTCACACTGCTTCTCAAAGCGAGCACGGCGCTGATCAATATTGATCCGCGTGTATGGACGATCGGATCAGGTGTTCTTGTGATACTCCTGGGGCTTACGATCCTGTTTCCGCAACTCTGGGCGCGTATTTCGGCACGTTTTGCGCTCACCAACAAAAGTCATAAGTTGTTACATGGAGCGCAGGAACAAAAGAGTAGTGTGCTGCAAGCAGTCGGTATCGGGGCCGCGCTTGGCCCGGTGTTCTCAAGCTGTAGCCCAACCTACGCATGGGTGATCGCAACAGTCCTCCCGGCGAGACCTGCTGAAGCGGTCTTTTATCTTTCCATGTATTGCATTGGCATGGCGGGATTATTGCTTGCGATCGCCCTGGCGGGTCGTAAACTCGTTGAAAAACTGAAATGGGCTGCAAACCCTAAGGGCTGGTTCCAGCGTGGTATTGGCGTGCTCATGATTGTTGTTGGTCTTTTTGTAGCCACCGGCTTTGATAAACAATTCCAAGCCTGGGCTGCGGATAAAGTGCCATCTGCTATCACAAATCTGGAACACTCGCTGCTGGATATGCAAAACAGCGACGAGCACGAAGAATCGAAGTCTAGTTCAGCTTCAAGTTCAAACAATCAAGCACCTGATTTTCAGGAGATTGAGTCGTGGATTAACTCAGATCCTCTTAGCAAAGAAAAGCTCAAAGGTAAGGTCGTGCTGGTTGATTTCTGGACATACAGCTGTATCAACTGTGTGCGCACCCAACCATATCTGAACGAGTGGTATGAGAAGTACCACGATAAAGGATTTGAGATTGTTGGTGTGCACGCCCCCGAGTTCGCGTTTGAAAAAGTGCGTGAAAATGTGGAGCGTGCAGTACAAGAAGCCGGTATTAAATACCCGGTCGCACTTGATAATGAATTCAAGACCTGGCGTGCCTACCAGAACCAGTATTGGCCAGCCAAGTACCTCATTGACCAAGAGGGCAATATTCAGTACACCCACTTCGGAGAGGGAGCCTATGAAGAAACAGAAAAGGAGATTCAGAAACTTCTGGGAACCTCGGGCGAAGTAACCGCTGAGAAAAATACGAAGAAGCGGATTGGCGCACAGACCCCTGAAACCTATCTCGGATATGCGCGTGCACAAAACTACGTCGGTAAGCTTGAGATGGGGGAGGCAGACTACCCCGGTGCGTCTTCACTCAACTTAGATCAGTGGACATTTAAGGGAAAGTGGAACACTACCGCAGAGTCCTCTGAAGCACTCGCAGATGGAGCAGAGCTAGCTCTGCGATTCCATGCCAAAGAGGTGTTTCTCGTTATGAGTGGCACTGCGGGGGCGAATGTGCAGGTGAAAGTGAACGGCAAACCCGTTACCGGTGGTGATGTGAAAGACGGCACCCTCACGATTGACGGTGACCGTATGTATAAACTCGTTGACCTGCCTGAATATTCAGAGGATGCTACGCTTACTCTAACGTTTGAGAAAGGCGTCAAAACCCATGCATTCACGTTCGGATAACCTCGCTGGCAACGCCACGCACGGGCGCCCGAAAGTGCTAGTTGTGGACGATGACGCAACTGTGCGTAAGGTCGTTACCGACTACCTCGACGCGGCAGGTTTGACTGCTGTCGAGGCCGGTGACGGCCTTGCCGCGCTTGAACTCGCAGAGACAGTCGATTTGATTGTGCTCGACCTTATGCTGCCAAAGCTTGATGGTCTGAATGTTGTACGTCGCTTGCGCGATGCTGCAATCCATGTGCCGGTGATTATGCTCACTGCTAAGGGTGATGCTGAGGATCGCATTCTCGGGCTTGAACTTGGTGCATACGATTATGTCACTAAGCCTTTCAGTGCTCGAGAGCTGGTGTTGCGTGTGCAGTCTGTGCTTCGCCGCACCGAGCCTGTAGAACAGCCCGAGGTGACGGTATTACAGGATCGTGAGCTCGAAGTTAATCTTGTCGCACGTACGGCAACGCTTGCGGGGGAACCGGTGCCGCTGTCACTTCGTGAGTTTGACCTGCTCGCGTTCTTTATGACATACCCTGGGCGGGTATTCTCGCGTGACGAGCTGCTACACGAAGTGTGGGGGTGGGGTTTTGGTGACCCCTCAACTGTCACCGTACATATTCGTCGGCTACGCGGTAAAATCGACCGTGACCCCGCACAGGCATCACGCATCACAACCGTATGGGGACACGGCTATCGTTTTGATACGCAGGGAGCTTAATGACCGAATCACTTGTGCTCGTCGTTGTTACTGCGCTTATCACGGGTGGTCTATCTGCCGGGATAGTCGTCTTGGTTGGGAAACGTTCACTGCGTCTCGCCCTCCTGCTTGCCCCGCTTGTGTCGTTACTTTCAGTTGGTGCTGGGTTAATCGTTGGTGTCGATCGTATGCTGATTCAGGGATCGATGACCTCGATTCTGCTGATTCTTGGAGGAGCGACACCCGTAGCGATTGTGTCTGGTGCTTTTGCGGCGCACCGCGTTGCGAAACAGCTTGAGCATAACGAAAAAGCGCTTGCTGAGGAGCGTGCTGCGCGCGAACTTACTGAGAGTCGCCGTGAAATGATGGCATGGATGTCACACGATATTCGTACGCCCATTGCAGGGATTCGTGCAATGGCGGAGGCGCTGTCAGACGGTATGGCTTCTGATCCAGAGGCCTACTATCGTGAAATACTGTCACAGGCCGAACGCACTTCAGACATGGTGAGTGATCTTATGTCGCTCGCCAATCTCGAACAGAGCATTCAGGGAATGCAACGCGAACCGGTTGATATGGCAGACGTCGTATCAGACCTCGTGATGGGTTTGCGGCCGCTGACGCAGGAGCGACATATTACACTCACCGGCTCCGCAGAAACAGCAGAGGGGAGCGCAGAGGTGCTCGGTGATGCATCACTGCTCAGCCGTGCGGTGCAGAACCTGTTGGTTAATGCGATTACCTACTCTGAGGCAGAGGGAACCGTGTCGGTGCGGGTGCGCGCCAATGATGCTGCAGTTGAAGTATGTGTGACAGACAGTTGTGGGGGGCTTGCTGCGGAGCATATCGATCGCATGACTGAACCAGGGTGGCGCGGTGACCTGGCCCGCACCCCGAGCACATCGTCAGGCAGCCCAGGTTCGGGTCTCGGCCTGGCTATTGCAAAACAAATCGTCACTGGACACGGTGGTGAGCTACGGATTGTGAACGCCGGGGAGGGGTGCGCTGTCACCCTTGCATTGCCCGCAGCGTTACGATGTTCGAGTATTTCGTAGACAAGATTTACATCGGATACAACTACCGAGAACACCGCTAAGAATTGACTTTTGCTGCGTTTACCAACTCGCTCGCTCAAACGCGAGTCAGCTTGAGTCAATAAGATCCTGGGTGACGTTATTGCTGATTCGATAATTAAGCAACTGCCTATAACTAACGTTAACTAATTCTTTTATTCAATACCTATGGCTAAAAGTACTCCATTGGGTAAACCAGTTTGACTCTTTTTCGCATATAACAAGCGAGAGATCGACACTTTCCCCTCCTGGAGCTATGCCGCTGCCGACGATGATACAAAGCGAGTATCGTGACGACAGTAGCTCGGCCAGACAGATTGTGTTTAGTATCCAGCTTTGATGGCGGTGATGGTGAGTTCGCCTCGATTGGTAAAGCCGGTGGCGGTGAAGAGTTCAGAAATATACGAACGCACTGTAGCTTCGGTAATCCCAAGCTCGCGGGCGATGGTTTTGTTTGGCAGGGCTTGAATGAGCAGATCAAACACGGCACGTAGATAGCCTGGGAGGTGGTCTACTTTTTGCCTGAAATCATCATAGGCGGGATCGTTTTTACCGGATGCCATATAAGACTCTGTGAGTATCTGGGTCGGGCGTGGCCCGAACACACGCTGGCCGCTGTGAGCTTGTTTGAGCAACTGGGCAAGCTCAGGAGCCGGAATATCTTTGGTGAGAAACCCTCGTACGTTATGTGCTAAGGAATGTGCGAGCGAACTTACATGTTCGAACGCCGTCAACATCACCACAGCAACATCGGGATACATTCGCCCGATTTCTTTTGCTGTGCCCACCCCATCTAGGACAGGCATATCCACATCTAGCAGTGCCACGTCTACTCGCTGGTCTACTAAGACCCGTAACGCCGCTTGCCCATTCTCGACAGCTGCTATCACAGTGATTCCATCTTGTAGGCTCAACAAGTTGGCAAGGCCGTCACGAATGATATGATCGTCGTCAGCGAGCAGGATACGAATGCCCTCACTCATCGGCACCTCCTACATTGCTGGGGGATAGGTTAGGAATAGTGGCGTTAATAATCCACTGGGATCCGGTAGATGCGAAACTTAAGTTTCCACCCTCGCTCTCAATCCGTGATTGCAAGTTCGCCAGTCCGAACACGCCTGTCAGTGCGTGATCAATCGGCTCTGTACTAATCTGATTACTCATCATTAACGCTACTTCGTTACCATCGAGATCCACGTAGAGCTCTACCGTGGATTCAGCTTGCCCATATTTCAGTGCATTGCTAGCTGCTTCACGCACGAATAAGGCAGCGGTAAGCAAAGTATGACGTGATAGCAGCTGGTCGATATCGACAACCATCTTCGTGTTGAGCGTGATAGATCGTAAGCGTAGCATCGCTGCGGATTCTTTTACAGCCGCGCTTAAACTTGGTGTATCTGCGCAAAGGTTGAGATCCATAATCATCGGCCGCAGCCGACGGGAAGCATCTTGAGCAATATTTGTAAGCGGATTGATTTTGCCAGCAATATCAGGGTGGGCTGCAGCAAGGTTTTGCGCCAATATCGCTATTTGGGCAAGATCCTTTGCGATCGTGTCATGCAATTGGGCAGCCAACTCGCCCCGGATTGAGTAGAGCGCTCGACGTGATTCCTCTCGAGCAGTCGCAAGCTCATGCGCAGTTTTTGATTCTTTATCGACGAATGCTCTGAGTGTTATACCGATAGCAAGCACAATTGCACCAAGAACTACTTCGCTTGCTGTGCGCGGTAATGGATTGTCGCTTAATACAATCCCGAGCAACGCCACCCCCACTAGTAACAAGCACACTCGAATTGCATGATGCTCAATCATCCAGACTACGGCGATAAGAAATATGCCAAACACGGGAAATGTGAATATGGAGCCGTAATCAGATAGACCCACGGCTACAAAAAGCGCGATATAAAAAAGATCTCCTAAAAGCCCAATCCACGGAGCCACAGCTAATACAAAAGAAAGTCCAACCAGAACAACAGTGGTGTAGTTACTCGGTGAATCAAGGCGTAGGGTCAGCATCAGTTCTAGGACTACCGTGACAGCAGCCGTATTGAAATATGCTAATTTATAGCCCCTTGTTCGTGGGCGTGTAGTACCACGAAAACCCTCGAAATCTCCTGCGCACATCACTTCTTCTTACATATACGCCAATCCGGAAACAATTTACACAATAGGTTACCGTAGCCCGCCTCCGCCACAGTCGTGCTCTTCGGTTCGATCTTTGGTTCGCCGGCAAATGCTACCGCGCCCGGCGTGGCAGTCAGCCCCATGCTCAGCAGCCCGGCAGTCGTCAGCGCCAACAACCGAGAACCAGTTTTCTTTGCAGATCCTGTCATCTCCGTCACCATAACTTTTCTGTATTGTCCAGTTTTCTTGGCTCTTCGAATCTACTAGTCGGCGGAACTTGTCAACACTGATGAATGTCAGGGTCGTACCTCGACATTCATCAGTGTTGCACGGCTGACACTTTATGGTGTGATGTCAACAGTTGCGACAAAGAACGCAGCCATGCCACTGACATACCTGTAAGAGCACTCAGCACAGCTGACCAGACACAGAAAGGAGAGTGTACATGAAAAAGACCGTTAAAGTGTTAACTTCAATCGCGACATCAGTATCGTTGGTATTCCTAAGTTCAGGGATTGCCGATGCTGCTCAAAGTGCAGATATATCTTTCACTAACGTACAGGAGGTGGAAGCAGCGCTCGAACAAGTTGCTATTAATAATGACTCGCTCATTATCGAGTCCTCTGTAATGCCGCATGAATCAATTGGCGCTATTTCACTCGGATCCGGCGAAGTGACTATCCCGGAGAATCTCAATGAGGGAATCACGTTTGATTCTCCGGATTCTTCAAGCATTACTGTCACTCCAGCTCCATCCGTTGAATGGGAAAAGGCAGTGCTGCTAGACAAAGGAGGCGTTACATACCTAAGTAAGGGTGGTTTTTCGGAGACCGTAATTGTTGGCGATGGGGGTGTGCAAATGCTAACGACAATTGGCAGTCCTAGCGCCCCAACGGAATATGAGTATCAAATTGATCTTGAGCAGGGGCAAATACTTGAATTCAAAGATGAGGTTCCGGCGGTATTTAATGCTGACGGTTCGCTAGCAGCCTTTGTGGAGAAACCGTGGGCTATTGATGCCAAGGGTAAACCCGTGTCCACGCATTACGAAATTGCTGGCGATACCCTTATTCAGATTGTGGATCATCAAGCACTCTCCGCAGACAGCTATCCGGTAGTAGCTGACCCATTTTTTGTTCCCGTATGGCTCCTACGCTGTCTCGTAGGTATGGGTATTAATTCTGCAAGTATTCTTCAATCAGCACAAATGGGTAGTTTTTGGTTAACATTTGGTAAGGCTGCATTTTACTGTATTCGAGGTCGATGATGTTGTTTAGGAAACAAGATGGAACGCAGCTTCGTGCTGAGTTGGAAGCGGTAAAAAGGGAGATTGCCGCTAGTCCGCTATCGCAAGATTCTGTGCAAGAAGCGCAAGCACTCATTGAAGAGATGAAAGCAGACGGTCGTGAGGCAGAGATTGATCAGGAACTCGCTCACCGTCACCTGCCCTCGGCGAGAGAGATTGGCACGCTTATCGCGCAGCACACATTTGCTCTAATTCGGCTAAACAGGAAGCGGATCAAACTGGAACGCAAACTAGGAGACTCGCTCTAGGCATCTCTCACTTAGAAGAGTCTCTCAGAATCGCGTGATTCTGAGAGACTCTTCTACATGGGAACAAACAGCAAGGATAATTTTAAAATTATCGTTCTTTGCTAACCCGATCAGACCTTTGCAACGCGAAAGTTCCAATCGAAAAACATACAAGAGCCCAAACAATCGCGAAAATTATGCTATAAACATCTGCATTCCGCACCCACTGAACGTGATATGTAAGCGGATTAATTTGCGCAATAAAAACCAGGTATTGTGGCGCAAAATCCAACTTGTAAAATAGCGGTGCGGAAAGAATAACCGGTAATGAGGTTAACGTGGATATCATATCTCTTGTGTAGTAGCTATCGACTAAAGCACCGATAGCAGCGCCAAGTCCAGCCCATCCCGCAACAATGAAAAATGCGATACCCACGCCTTTGAGCGTTATTATAAATGTGTGCCCCGTAACACCCATGCCGCCCGTTAGGCCCCAGGCAATCATCAGAATTCCCACTTGCACCAAGAAAACTAAGGCGCTCACAGCAATTATCGTCAGTAGATAAGCGCTCGGGCTTCCTCCTTGCATATTGAATATTGCATAAACGCCCCACTTCCTATCATTGGAGACATCAGAGACTGTGGAAGTGAATGTCCGAAACGCTAGTAAACAGAATATGCCTGTTAACGCATACAATGCATAATCTGTGAACAGGCCGTTCGACACTATGCCAGAAATGCCAGCCACTAGGAATATGAAGTAGGCCACAGGCTCGATGATCCGGCTTAAGTAAACGCTACGCCAATTCCACAAAGAAGCAAGATGGTATTTGGTCAGAATAAGTGATCTTTTCATTACCTACGCCCTGTCTTCTACACAAGCTTTAAAGGCATCCCAGAGATCGTTGCTCTGTGGCGCATATTCCATAAATTTGGCCGCTTCGATATCTTTAATGACTCGCCCACGATCAATCGCTATTACTCGTGTGCAGTAGTTAGCAAATTTAGATGTTTCGTGAGTGCTGACCAGTGCTGTTGCACCCGCCATAGTTTGCGATTTCAAGTATTTGAACACCGTATCGATTGCTGAAGGATCTAGCCCGGTTGTTGGCTCATCCAGAATCATTAACTTTGGGTTACCGATGATAGCGCGCGCAATCTGTGTTCTGCGCAGCTCGCCGCCAGATAAAGTCTCTGCAGTTCGGTCTAAATATCCCGCCAACCCGAGTAGCGAAGCAACCTGCTCAATCTGATCAGAGCGTCGAAAAGACCCAGTTCTCAGTTCAAAACCCAGAGAAATATTTTGGCGGACAGTTAGGGACCAATCGATGACCTCACACTGTGGACACCATCCGATTTGGGTGTTATCAACAAAAGTATTTAGCACACCTTTGGTTGGCTTAATCAGGCCTCCTAAAATATCGAACAACGTCGATTTGCCTGCGCCATTTGAGCCTATTACAGCAACCAACTCACCTGCAGAAAAATCGCCATTGAATTTTTCTAAAGCATACGAGCTATTCTTACCGTACTTCTTTGAAAGTTCCCGAGCAGAGAGTAACAGATCGTCCATGATTCATCCTCCGGAGCAAGCCTATCAGTAGAGCCCACCCAAGCTCGTCAACCATGAAAAGCATCAAAGAGGTTTTTCCGCATAATTCTCACCAAGAATGTGATGGTGGAATACATCCGGTCTGGTGGAGCCGCCGGGAATTGAACCCGGGTCCACTTCGATGATTCATAGCCTTCTACGAGCGTAGTTCGTTAAACGTTTTACTCGACCCCGTTCATTGTTACGAACACCTTGAACGACAGGCCCAGCTGCAGTAAAAAGTCCTGATTTAACCTGCAACACGTTAAATCAGCAAGCTCTCTGGATGACGCCAGAGGCAGGGGCGAGAGCAAACCCTGTCTGACGGACTTTCAGTCTCTCGCGCTTAGGCAGCGAGAGCGAAGTCGGTGCGCTTTGATTCTGCACCTATTTTTTGCAAGAGCGTTTACGAGATAACTTGCATCCTCGGCTCGCTTCTCTATGTCTCAAATCGACGTGTCGAAACCGATCGGCCCCTAATTATTGAGATTTGAAAGTGAAGCATTATAGCTATCAAATTTTCAACCATCATTCCACTAGCGTGGAGCTTCTAACCCTATCAAAATTATTGTTTGTCAGCAAAAGCTACACAGGTTTTAAAAATAACAGCGAAATAAACCAATACTCTCTAGGGTTATATTTGAGACTGTAAAGACGATAGGGAGTAAAAGTGAAGCGACCGTACATCGATAAGGTAACCCCAGCAGCGTGGAAATCTGCGCTGGCTTATAATGATGCAGTTTACGAAGCAATCCAGGGCCACGGCATCTCTGCGGCTGAGCGCGAGTTAATTATGGTTAGAGTTTCGCAACTGAACGGTTGCGCATACTGCCTCGAGGCGCATACAACCGCAGCACGCGAGGCGGGTCTAACATCCCAGCAGCTTGATCTGCTCCCTGCCTGGCGAGAAACAAATATTTACGATGAGCGCATGAAGGCTCTGCTCGCGGTTGCTGAAGCGGGCACACGCCTGCCACTCACAGAAGATTCTCTTGCGGATCTAGCTGGCGCACTACAGACTCTCGGCACAGAAGCATTTGCCGCCGCTGAGCTGCTCACCGCAACTATAAATATGTTTAACCGGGTGTCAATACTGTCTGGTCACCCCGTGCGAGAGCGCAAAAATTAACAACCTAATTAGCCAGCATCAGCAGTAGTCGACACAAAAGAACAGCGAAAGATTTTTTTAGCATGACACAACAGCCAGAGTTATCGCCAAGCACAAGACTGGTAGTGGGAGGGCGCCCAGCGCACGAACACAATGCTCCGGTGAACCCACCAATTCAGATGTCCTCAACATACCGGCAGGTGGGGCCATCGGGAATAGACAGCTACGCACGATTTACAAACCAGAGTTGGGATGGGCTCGAGCAGGTAATATCCGACCTTGAAGGCGGGCAGCTGCCCGGTTTGCTTTTTGCCTCCGGTATGGCGGCTGTCGCCTCCGTTCTCAACCTGGTGCCGGTCGGCGGAACTATTTTGATGCCAGCGCACACGTATATGGCCTCCGTCACAATCGCTAACCAGTTAGAGCAGCGTGGCGTTGTGAAAGTTGTTCGTCTAGATATAGAAAATACTGAGTCAGTGCTAGAAGACCTGACTAATGCTGCTGCAGCAGCAGGGGTTGACGCAAACTCGGTAAACTACGCAGCGCCAAAGGTGCTGCTGTGGCTGGAGAGCCCAACTAATCCAATGCTTGAAGTGGCTGACTTGCCTGCGATCTTATCCGCTGCGAAGAGTCTGGGCATTGTATCCGCAGTCGATAACACTTTTGCGACCCCGCTCGGGCAGCAGCCGTTGGCGTTGGGTGCAGACATAGTTGCGCACTCTGCAACTAAAAGTATCGCCGGTCACTCAGACGTTTTATTGGGTATCACCGTAACATCAAATAAAGAGCTTTATGATGCAATGCAGGCATATCGCACCAGCAATGGCGCTATCGCAGGGCCGTTTGAGGCGTGGCTTGGTTTGCGCGGTGTGCGCACGCTTGCTCTGCGCGTTGGAAAAGCTAATGCGAATGCGCTTGAGCTCGCACGGCGACTAAAAGACCACCCTGCTGTGCAGGCGGTTCGATACCCGGGGCTGCCGGAAGATCCGGGCTATGAGCGGGCTGCCGCTCAGATGCAGAGTTTTGGTTGCGTGCTCTCTATCACTTTGGACGCAACCCCTGAGCAAACCGACGATGTTTTGCGGGCGCTACAGGTGTGGACGCCCGCAACGAGCCTTGGTGGGGTAGAGTCGCTGGTTGAACGCCGTCGCCGACACGCTGCTGAGCCTGACTCGATACCTGAATCTCTGTTGCGGCTTTCTGTGGGTATCGAAGATGTTGAAGACCTTTATGCGGATCTGGTCACCGCAATTAATGCAACAGTGCTGGGAGAAGAAAAATGAATAATATAACAAACGTAACGCCTTCAAGCGAAGAGCGAAACATAGCAGTGATATCGCATGTTGCGATGCCGATTGGAACTATATTTTCAGCTGGCACAATTGGCTGGCTGGTTCCTTTAGTGCTTTACATCTTGAATCGGAAACGCAGTCAATTTATCAGGCAGGCATCAGCAAATGCGCTTAACTTTGCCATCATGATGTTTATTTGGTCTGTGGCTGCGTGGCTACTTATTTTAGTTGGCATTCCGCTGTCTGTGTTCGTGCTCCCAGTTGTTCTTGTAATCATAGGAGCCATAATCGCTTTTGCAGCTCTTGTGATGTCAATTGTGTTCCCGATTATTGCGTGTGCCGCTGCAAACCGTGGTGAGGTTTACCGCTATCCTTTAACCCCAAGTTTTGTTTCATAGTGTCAGCTATAACCAAAACCTGTGAGCAGTAAGTTTTCGATATTTAACTCGGCTACCAGACACAGTAAAGGAAGCATTTAGTAATCTGAAGCCCCACGGGTTACAGAGCAATATGGCCTGAACGTACAGAAGTACGTTCAGGCCATATTGCATTGTTGGGTTGCTTAAAAAATAAACTGCAGCACGGCCACACCGATAGCGCCGATTAAAGCAGCAACTGGCAGTGTGATGACCCAGGCAAGACCAATTGGGCGCATCATGCGCCAGTTGGCGGCGCTATTAACCATGCCAACGCCAAGCACGGCACCAATCAGGATGTGGGTTGAGCTAACCGGCAGACCAAACTGTGATGCCAGCATCACAATGATGGCAGCGGCAAGTTCGGCAGCAAAACCAGAGCTTGGGTGCATCTTGGTGAGGTTGGAACCAACCGTGCGGATGACATTACGGCCAATAAACCACAGGCCAACGATTAACGCAACACCAAAGGCGAAAAGCGCAGCGCTCGGGACGACAGCCTCCTCAGACACAGCGCCGGTGCGCAGCACATCAAGCACCGCTGCAAAAGGACCGATAGCGTTAGCGATATCGTTCGAGCCGTGAGAAAAAGCAAAGGCGGCCGCTGTAAACACCTGCATCCACGAGAAGAGTATAAAGGTCGCGCGAGAAAGATTCTTATCTTTTAAGGTGTTGGCAAACACCATGAGCGCAAACCAAGTCAGCGTGCCAACCATAATCAAAATAGTTATTGTTTGCACTTGAGAAAACTCTAAGTTTAAATTCTTCAGGCCCTTAAAGAGCAGCATGCTGGTGATAATGAGCGCGCCAGCCGCACCCAGCAGCGGCACCCACACTGTCAGCGCGCGGTGCGCCTGCACCTCAGAAACACCCTTATCAAGCTGTCGCAGAGCATGATCGTATTTCGCTTGAATAGTCGGATCGTCACCCTGTGCCAGAGCCTCACGCGCTTCCTTGGCAATCGCCTTTGACTCCTGCTTTGGCAGGCGTGCGTTTGCATAAGCCGAAAGCTGAATCAGGCCGATCCGGTCGATAGACTCCTCAGAAGCATTGGTCTGCTCCATAAAATCTTGTTTGAGCTGCGCGAGACGGCGATCCGCTTTTTCGTTGTAGAGCAGAATATACCGCTTAATAAACCCGAACAGGAGGTAGGCTGCAATGCCGCCGAGCAGCGGGGAAAGCACCCAGCTCGCAGCAATTTGCCCGATTTGATTCCACTGCACTGTTTCGAGCACACCATTGTTGCCCTTGATAAATCCGGTGGTGAGTGCGGCGCCGACGATAGCTCCGATAATTGAGTGCGTGGTAGAAACCGGCAGACCAAACTTCGTTGCGATCAGCAGCCACACCGCAGCCCCCAAAAGAGCGGCCATCATGATGTAGACAAGATCTAGGGGAGAGGATGTGAAAACATCTAGATTTACGATCCCGCTGCGCACCGTTTCGGTGACCTGACCGCCCGCTATTACCGCGCCAGCTACTTCAAAAATTGCCGCAACAAGCAGCGCCTGCTTCATCGTCAGCGTGCCGGCACCTACTGAGGTGCCAAAGGAGTTAGCGACATCATTACCGCCGATGTTAAAGGCCATAAACAGCCCGAGCGCGATAGCCGCGATTAGCAACATATTGAAGTTGCCGGCGGGCACGTAACCGTGCGCCCAAACCAGGAAGAAAATAAGCGTGGCGGCCATGATCGTGCCAAAGGTCAGATGCCACCAACGATCTTCACCAAGAAACTTTTGTTTGCTCAGATCTGTTGTTTCGCTGTTCTCGGCTGAAGTGCGATTAAGCATTTAGACGTGTGCTCTCTGTTCGTAGTTTGGACTTAAGCAACACTTAATTTTAACGTGCTACAGCGGACGCACGCTAATCATATCGACGCTTGCTGCAGCGGGCGCCAGAATAGCATTTTGGATCGCAGCGGCAACTGTCTCTGGCTGCAGGTAGTCTGCCGCATGATACTCACCATGCTCTGCCGCACGTAACTGTTTCTGCATATCCGTTGCCACACGACCCGGGTGCACGCTTGTCACCCGTACACCGTTGGGCGCTTCCTCCGCACGAAGTGAGTCGGTCACTGCCTTGAGCGCAAACTTACTGGCGGCGTATGAGGCATAGTTAGACCCTGCGTTTAGACCGGCGCCAGAGTTGACGGCAACAACCGTGCCGTGTGACTGCCGTAATTGCGGCAAAAGTCCGGCGGTGAGCTGCGCAACAGCGGTCACGTTAACCGCAAAAATATTTTGCCAGCTAGTAGCTGCTTCCTCATCAACGGCAGCTATCGGCCCGTAGCCAATCACAGCAGCTGAGTGCACTAAGGCATCGATACGATCAAGCTGCTGCAATTGTGCCACGAGTTTTGTGATATCGACGGCAGACGCAAGATCCGCCACAAAATATTGGGCGCTCGGAAAGTCAGCAGCCAGTTTCTGCAGCAGCTCGGCATTGCGTGCTACGAGAACAAGATGGAAGCTCTCTGCCAGCAGGGTAGCGGTGGCCAGGCCGATGCCGCGGCTGGCGCCGGTGATAACAGCAACAGGACGGTTGTTTTGCAGGGCCATAATTAGAGTACGCGTTCCGCGACGAAACTGTGCTTGGGGCTGACGTATGCCTCTTGTGATTGGATCAGCTGCAGTTCGCGGGTGCCGGCGGCTCGGGTGTTTTCAAGCAGCTCAAAAACGCTAGAGGTGGTGAGCTCGAGCGCCTCTTTGAGAGATTTGCCGCCTACGAAGTGTGACGCAAAAAGAGCCTGGGTAACATCGCCAGAACCGTTGGTTTTGCCGCCGAGGCGTGGTGTCTGAATGAGCCACCCCTCATCTTCGTGCACCGCGAGCATTTCGATAGTGTCGCTTGGCGCATCAGGGCGGAAGACGCTGGTGACAAGCACAGTCTTGGGGCCTATCGCCTGCGCTTTGCGCACAGACTCGAGCGTTGATTCAAGATCGCTCGGATCGGTGTTTGTTAAGAAACCCAGCTCAAACTGATTTGGGGTGATAATGTCTGCGTGCTGCACAACGCGATCGCGAATCAGCTCCTGCACCTCAGGAGAAACGAAGCAGCCTGAAAACCTGTTGCCGAGCACTGGGTCGCAAGAATAAACAGCCTGCGGATTGCGCTCGCGCACCTTTTCAACAGTGCCAAGAATCGCATCACCTATCGTATGGCTGCCCTGATAGCCGGAGATAACCAGGTCTGTGTCTGCTAAGCCGCCGCGCTCATCAATGCCGGTGATGACGTCGGTGACATCATCGCCACTGATGAGCGGGCCGCGCCACGCGCCGTAACCGGTGTGATTGGAGAACAGCACAGTGTTGACAGGCATCACCTCATGCCCCATGCGCTGCAGCGGGAAAACCGCCGCAGAATTGCCGACATGACCGTATGACACCGCTGATTGGATAGACAAAATACGCATACCGCTAACAATAGTGGAAATTATCTCGGCAGCCGATTTTTACTATCTTGCGTAAATGAACAGCACTGCTAGCCTTGAAAGTATGGATGATGAAGTGCTCAAAACAGTTGACGAAAATAACGATGATGCGAGCGCTGCAGCTCCTGCTTTGGTGATGCAGGAGCTGGCGAAATCTTACAGCGGGCGTTGGGTTGTGCAGGGCTTATCGCTCACAATCCCACGCGGATCGTGCTACGGCATTGTCGGACCAAACGGGGCCGGTAAAACTACTGCGTTAAGTATGGCTACCGGTCTTCTGCGCCCGGAGCAGGGGAGTGCGTCGGTGCTCGGGCACGATGTGTGGCGCGATCCCAACACTGCGAAATCTAAGATGGGTGTGCTCGCAGACGGTCTGCCCACTTTTGACCGGCTGACCGGTCGTGAGCTTTTAACTTACGTCGGTCTTATTCGTGGTCTGGATGCAGATACTGTTGAGCAGCGCACTAACTCACTGCTGGAGACTCTCGGTCTGGCAGACGCTGAGGGCAAACTCGTGACCGACTATTCAGCGGGTATGACAAAGAAGATTCTACTCGCTTGTGCGCTCATTCACGCGCCGCAGCTGCTAATTCTAGATGAGCCTTTGGAAGCAGTTGATCCTGTTTCAGCCCAGACGATTCGTGACTTTTTAACGGAGTATGTAAAGCGCGGGGGCACTGTTGTGATCTCCAGCCATGTAATGGAATTGGTTGAAGGTTTCTGCACGCACGTCGCGATTATTGCTGAGGGTCAGGTGCGTGCGGCGGGCACCCTAGACGAGGTGCGTGCTGGCGGCACTCTCACCCAGCGATTCATCGAAATCGTTGGGGCCGAAGCACACCAGGGAGATTTGTCATGGCTGAATCAGTGAAATTAATTACTGGGCTGCGGTGGAAGCTGCTGTCGCGCAGTTTTAAAAACAACTGGAACGTCATCCTAACAACCGGTTTGCTGATGCTCTATGGCCTAATGGCCTTAGTGGGTTATGGTGCCTTCCTGGTTTATACAACTGTAAGTGGTACGTATCTTACTAATGAATTTTTCTTTAACGTTGCCCGCGTTGGAGTGCTGATAGCTGTGCTGTGGCTTTCTGCTGCGTTTTTTTCGCTCGGCGGTGATAGCGCACTCGACGCCCGCAGGTTTGCAACCTTTGGTCGCAGCGCTAAATCTCTGCAGAAGCCGCTGCTTATTGCGGCAGCGATTTCTATTCCCTTCTGGGTGCTGGCTGTTGTAGTAGTGGTGCAAACCGTATTTCAGCTTATTTGGGGTTTCCAATTGCTCGGCACGGGGGCATTGAACGGGCTGAATGTCGTTTTATATTTGATCGTTTTGATTCCGGCATCAGCAGCCGGTTTGCTGCTGATGCTGCTCATTACCCAGACGATTAGCGCCTGGCGGGTGGGCTTACGTCTCTCAAAGCGTAAACGTGAACTTCTCACCGCTCTCAGTATCGTTGCGCTGATAATTGTTGCTTACGGCACCTCTTTACTGTTCCAGGCAGCAGATACGGATCTACTTACATCTATTGTGGAGGTCGGCGGCATATTTGCAGAAATTCTCAGCTGGACACCGCTCGGCGGGGCTTTCGCAATTGCTCCGGCGCTTGGATCTGGTGATTTTCTCGGCGCGATTTTGCGAGTTTTTGTGCTGTGTGCGAGCGCTGTAATCCTATGGAAACTGTGGGAGGTGGCTTTCGAACGCGGCCAACAGATGGCGTTATCCGGCAGCAGTGAAACAAAAGCTGCAAAGGTGACGGCTTTGGTGCCGCGCTGGTTACCGCAGAATGCACTTGGCGCGGTTGCAGGAAAGGCGCTGCGCTACTGGCGTCGCGATATACGCTACAGTTTGGCAATTTTGCTCACACCAGTGATGGCTGCGTTTTTTATTATGATGTCGGTGGTCCAAGATACCCCGTTTATGGGCTTTATGGGTGTGTTAATCGTGGCGTGGATGGGCGGTCTGATGCTAGCGAACGAGATTGGACAAGACGGCCCAAGCTCATGGGTGAACATCACGGCTGGTATTAATAACCGCGCTAATCTGCTTGGGCGCTACGTAGCGGCTGGCAGCGTGATGGCGCCGATGGTTTGCCTTGCGGCGATTATTGTGCCGGTGCTGCATAAGACACCACAATACATTGGAGTGATACTGCCGCTTGCGCTCGGCTTCCTGCTTGGCTGCTGGGGGGTCGCAATGCTTGTTTCGGTCTATCTGCCATACCCTGCGCCTGAGCCTGGGAGCGCCAAAAATAGTGGCGGTGGTGACGCGATAATTTCTAGTTTTGCTGCCATGTTCTTGGTGTTTGTGCCGTCTCTGCCGGCGCTCATTGTGATCGGTGTCGGTATCTTTACTGAAAATCTGACACTCATGATCGGCGGTGCCGCACTAGCGTTAGTCATAGGTGCTCTCACCTTCTATATTGCTTTGATATTCGCCGCAAAACGTCTTGATTCTCACTACGATATTGCGTTCCAAAAAACTAAGACCTTCACAAGTTAAGACTGCTACTAATAAGGGGCAAGTAGATGACAGCGATTGATCACTCAGCAGTAGCTGAAGAGGTAAACGCAGGAATAAACTACACAATTTACGCCGTTTTTCGGGTGGATCGCGGCAAGTCAGCACACACCCAGAACCCGACCGCAGAGATTCTGCAGCGCATGTCACAGCTGCCGGAGCTCACTATTCGCGGTTGGTACGATTTGGCCGGCTATCGAGCTGATGCAGATTTGCTGCTGTGGGCTCACGCTCCGAACCCTGAAGTGCTGCAGGAGGCATATCGCGTTATTGCCGAGGTGGGAGCTGGCCGTTTAGTTCCGGTCTGGTCAAACATGGCTGTGCACCGTGCAGCGGAGTTTAATCGGGGTCACGTTCCGGCGTTTCTCGCAGGGGAAACACCGCGTGATTATGTTTGTGTTTATCCTTTTGTGCGCAGCTACGACTGGTATCTCTTGCCGGATGAAGAGCGTCGGCAGCTCTTGCGTGAGCACGGACTCGCCGCACGTAACTACGGTGACGTTCTCGCAAACACGATGGCCTCATTTGCGTTGGGAGACTACGAATGGCTGTTAGCGTTTGAAGCTAACGACCTGCTGCGCATCGTTGACCTCATGCGAGAATTGCGTGCAACCGGCGCACGCCGTCATGTGCGCGAAGAGACCCCGTTTTTCACCGGTCGGCGAGAAGCAGCAGAGCAGTTACTGTCGCGTCTATTCGCCTAGCTCAGCACGTGTGGTCACTGACTAGCGCAGCCGATTGTTACGAGCGTATATTACGAAATATTAAATACTAATTGAAGCGTGCCTAAAGTGTTTCATACGCTAATAGGGTCACAGGCTGAAGCACGGCCTGCTTAAATCGATAGACAATTAAGGAAACACAATGGCAAGTTTTAAGAAACTATTTGCAGCAGCTGGCGTACTGGCATTGGCCGCAGGTCTCGCTGCCTGCTCGGGTGAGAGCAAGTCAGAAACCGTGCGGATCGGCGTAGTTGGCGCATCTGATGAATATTGGACCACTTTCGAAGAAGCAGTTGAGGCTGAGGGCATCGATGTTGAGCTCGTAGACTTCGGTGAGTACTCTCTGCCAAACCCGGCACTTGCTGATGGTGAGCTCGATATCAACCAGTTCCAGCATATTTTCTACCTCGCTAACCACAATGTGCAGTCTGGCGACGATCTAACCACTCTTGGCTCAACCGCGATCTACCCACTCGGTCTTTACTCAACCAAGCATGATTCGGTTGCAGACATTCCAGAGGGTGGAAAGGTTGCTATCCCTAACGATCCGGTTAACCGCGGTCGTGGACTGCTTGTGCTGCAGTCAGCTGGGTTGCTGAAGCTGAAGGATGGCGGCCACCCATTCGCAACCACCGAAGACATTGAGACAACAAAGGTTGAAATCACTGAGCTTGATGCTGCGCAGCTCGCACCCGCACTCGCCGATGTTGATGCAGCGATCATCAACAATGACTTCCTTGGTAACGCCGGTCTTACCGCCGGTGATGCGATCGCGCAGGACGACCCTAACGATCCAGCGGCTTTCCCATACGTTAACGTCTTCGCCGTAAAGAAGGGCGACGAAAACAACGAAACCTACAAGAAGATCGTTGAAATCTACCAGAACACCAAAGCTGTTCAGGACGGCGTAGTTGAAAACTCAGGTGGCACCGCAGTGCTGCTAAAGATCGACAACAAAGAGTTGCAGGACTCGCTGGCTAAGACCGAAGAGGCTGTTCGAAACAACAGCAAGTAGGCATAAAACAGAGGTTGCTGTGGCACGAAACGCTGATCGCGGGTCGTGCCGCAGCTTCGTTCTTGGAGGAAGCACATGTCAATGATCTCAATTCGAGATGTCTCGAAGATATACCCGGCAAGACGGAAGAATCAGGCCGATATTACCGCCGTTGACAGCGTCAGCCTTGAAATTCCACAGGGCAGCATCTACGGTGTTATCGGATACTCAGGCGCGGGAAAATCAACCCTTGTGCGGTTGATTAATGCGCTCGACCCGGCAACTAAAGGCTCTATAGTTGTCGATGGTCACGAAGTTGTTGGTGCGAGTGAAAAATCGTTGCAGGCACTGCGCACTGAGATTGGCATGATCTTCCAGCAGTTCAATCTGTTTAACTCGCGCACAGTTGCGGGGAATGTTGCGTTTCCGATGAAAATCGCAGGAATCCCGGAAGCAGAGCGGAAAGAGCGGGTGCGGGAGCTGCTCGAGTTTGTTGGGCTTGCGGATCGCGCCGACGCCTACCCTGATCAGCTGTCAGGCGGGCAGAAACAGCGGGTTGGTATCGCCCGGGCGCTGTCCACGAACCCAAAAGTGCTGTTGGCGGATGAAGCCACTAGCGCACTGGATCCGCAAACCACCTCTGATGTGCTCGAACTGTTACGGCGAGTAAATCGCGAATTGGGGATCACAATTCTCGTTATTACTCACGAAATGGATGTTATTAAGCACCTTGCAACCCACGTTGCTGTGATGGAAAACGGCCGTGTGATTGAAGAGGGGCCGGTCGAGCAGGTGTTCTCGAGCCCCGAGCATAAAACCACGCGCCGTTTTGTGAGCACCGTGATCCCTGGTATTCCCGTTGGGAAAGACCTCGAGCGCCTGATAGAAAAACACGGCGAGAATCTAATTACCGTTAGCCTTGGAGATTCAGCGGCGGCACGCACCGAAATTTTGGGGCGCTTAGTGCGCTCAGGCGCTGATGCTGAACTCGTCTACGGCAGTGTGAATGAGATCAATAATTATACTTTCGGGCATCTCACCTTTGCGCTGCACGGCACCGCCGAACAGATTGCGCAGGCAAAGCGTGCGGTGGCTGAAATCGCTGCTGTGCAGGAGCTTGGAGGGGAGGCAAAATGAACGACAAATTTGGTGACCTGATCAAACTGCTGCCGATGCTGCCAGAGCAGCTGTTGGCAACGCTGACACTGTCTGCCATCGCGCTGACAATCGGTGGCCTGGCGGGTCTAGTGCTGGGTGTTGCGCTCTATGCAACCCGACCGGGTAACGTGCTGGAAAATAAGGCGGTTTACAGCATCTTGAACTTCTTGGTCAACTTTGTGCGACCAATCCCGTTTATTATTCTGTTGGTGGCGCTGCAGCCTGTGGCGCGCGCGATTTTAGGAAGCGGAATCGGCACGCCGATGGCCGCGCTCGCGATGGTTGTTGCATCAACCTTTGGTATTTCCCGTCTGGTTGAGCAGAATCTCGTTACTGTGCCGCCGGGCGTTGTAGAAGCTGCCCGGGCGGCGGGTGCGAGCCGGTTTAGAACCCTGCTGACGGTGGTTATCCCCGAGGGCTTGGGGTCACTGATCCTCGGTTACACCTATGCTTTCATTGCGATTATTGACATGTCTGCGATGGCGGGTGCGATTGGCGCAAACGGTCTTGGTTTCTTCGCACTGCAATACGGCTTCCGGCAGTACAATACGTGGGTTACCTGGGTTGCGGTGCTGTTGATAGTGATCCTGGTGCAGCTTGTGCAGTTTGCCGGTAACCGTCTTGCACGGAAGGTTATGCGCCGATAAACTGACGGCATGTTTTTGCCTGAACTTGCTGAGCTGCTTGGAGCCCGCATCGTCCCTGTTAGGGGCGGTGCGGGCTTCGCAGTGTGTGATACGAAACTGCTGGATGCTGCAGCGTTTAACAAAACTGAGGTAACCGCAGTAACCCATAATTCTCAGTGGGTTACCCCGGGTGCGCTATTCGTGGCTATAAACGGTGATTCAGTAGACGGGCACAAGTTTGCTGCTGCGGCAGAGCAGGCGGGAGCTGTTGCTGTGCTTGGCGAGGGTCGAACCGCAGCCGACGAAAGCAATCTGCCCTATTTACAGGTGCCCAATGCGAGACAGGCTCTAGCAGACGCCGCGGTAGCGCTCACAGGTGATCCAAGCGCTGACCTTCGAGTGATAGGTATCACCGGCACAGACGGGAAAACAACCACCAGTTGGCTGACGAGATATATCCTGCGCGCTACGGGCACCTCAGTTGGGATGCTGTCAACGGCCGGATACGAGCTTGCAGACGGCGAATTGCAGCAATTTGAAGGGCGTTTTACCACTCCAGAGGCGCCGCAGGTGCAGCAGATTCTTGGTGAAATGCGAGATCAGGGAGCAACTGCGGCGGTGATCGAATCTTCCAGCCATGCGCTGCTTATGGAGCGAGTGCGCGGTGTGAAGTGGGATGTCGCTATCTGGACGCACATCAGCCCAGAGCATCTCAACACTCACGGCGGCATGGAGGGCTACTTCGCAGATAAGCGCAAGCTTATCGAAGCTGCCCCTTTCGCGGTGTTGAACGCTGATGATCCCTGGTGTGAGCGGCTGCGCGGTATTGCGCCGGAAGAGACCACCTACGGTGTCGACAGTGAGGCAGAATGGCGTGCTCTAAATATTGCGGAAACAGCATCGGGGATCGACTTCACGCTGCAATACCCCGGTGATGACCGCGAGGGCAACAACGTTGATGCCTTTGCGCAGACACAGGCGCATCTGCCAATGCTCGGAAGATATAACGCATACAACGCGCTAGCAGCTATTGCAGCGGTTAATCGACTTGGCGTGTCTGTGCCTGATGCGCTTAGAGCCTTGCGTGAATTCCCGGGTGTTCCTGGGCGCATGCAAACTGTGCAGGAACCGCAGTCTGACATCAACGTTGTGATTGACTTTGCGCACGCAGAGAAGTCGCTTGAAAAAGCCTTGCAGGCGTTGCGCGAGGTGACCGAGACTGAGCTGTGGGTTGTTGTTGGTGCTGCGGGTGGCACACGCGACCCCAGTAAACGTGAACCCATGGGCAGGATTGCGACAACGATCGCCGATCATGTTGTGTTTACCGAGGACGACCCCTACTTCACTCCTGTGCAGGAGATTATTGCGCAAATGACAGCGGGGGCGGATGCTGCAGGTAATAGCAACTACACGGTTATTGAGGATCGCACTGCAGCGATTAATTTTGCCGTTACGAATGCGCCAGCAGGAGCAGTGGTTTTGCTCGCGGGCAAAGGGCCAGAAAGCACGATTGAACGCGCGCACGGATCCGCCCCCTGGTCGGAAATTGCAGCAGCTAAAACCGCTCTGAATCTACGCAACTCTATGCGCGGATAGTGTTTAACGGGCCACCCAGCTGTTAAACCTCTATGCCTTAGCGGCTGCGGTAATTGCGTGCAGTGCGCTGATTAGCTCAGCATCTGGTAGCGCGCCAAAACCGAACACAATACCGTTTTGGTAGTTTTGGCCAGCCCAGTATGCATCCAGTGTGCGCACGCGGTACCCTTGCGCTGCTACAGCGGCTGTCACTAATTCAGCGGGGCGCTCTGTCAGCAGAACACTGTGCAGACCGGCATTTATCGGCAGCAGTTTTGCGGCATTTAAATTGCTCAGCAGCTCTTGCACTAAATTGCGACGGCGTTGATAGACACGTTTGGCGCGCTGTGTGTGACGCTTTAAATGACCGCGTGCGAGAAACTCAGAGAGGGCTGCTGCGGTGACAGTGTTTACGGGAGAGCCAAGATCTTGCTGCGTTCGTTGTAGCAGGGGGCGCATGGCTGGGGGTGCGATTAGATATCCAACATTTAGTGCGGGATCGAGCAGGGCTGAGAAACTTCCCAACAGTATCGTGTGCTGCGGCGCGAGACTTGCTAGCGTTGGGAGCGCTGAACCGTTATACCGCAGCTCTGAATTAAAGTCATCTTCAATTAAGAGTGTGTTAGTTTGGGCGGCCCATGTCGCTAACGCCACTCGCTGCTCGCCCGCTAACGGGTCACCGCTAGGATACTGGTGATTGGGAGTGACCAGGGCTGCATCGGGAGCACTCACTGCCGAAAGTTTGGGTGAGATTGTGGTCATGTGTTTACCCAGTGCGGAAAGCGCTAAGCGCAGGCCCGGGTAGCCGGGTTGTTCCACTCCCACTGTGCTGATTGCTGCACCGAGTGTTGTGCTTAAGAGCTGCAGGCCGCTTCTTGCTCCAGCCGTTAAAATTACATCTTTCGGATCCACCAGCATGCCGCGACTGTGGCGCAGGTGGTCGGTGATTTGAATGCGCAGATTTGTCAGCGGATCAGCTTGGGTGTGTTTTAGTGCATCGCGCCAGACGGCGCGCCAGGCGGGAGTGTTGAGGAGAGTAACGTCGGGGGCGCCCGGTTTTAGGTCGATGAGATCGGGTGCACTGTCGTATGCCTCACTTGGTGCTGCATATTGGTTTTTGAGCGCGGTTGCTGCCGAGTACTCTGAAAATGCGAGTGCCGGATTTACGCGCGTGCCCGAACCTCTTAGCGGCAGGAGAATTCCTTCGGCTGCAAGCTCTTCAAAAGCTGCGATCATTGAACCGCGTGACACTCCCAGCTGCCCGGCGAGCGTGCGGGTGCTCGGAAGGTTGTCTCCCGGGGTTAGTGCTCCTGTTTGCAGCAGAGAGCGAATCCCCTCCGCGATTTGTAGGGGCACGGCTAGCTCTCTGCTCTTATCGACTGTTATCGAGATTTCTGTGGTCGTTTCAGATCGCACACTCAAACCTGCCTAAGTGGTCTATTGCAACACGCAAAGTTTGGCATATTGCTTAGACCACTTTAGCGCGATTGAATGTTGCTATGACTGATAACAACACTCAAACAGCAGGCACTCGTGTGAAGCGGGGTCTCGCAGACATGCTCAAAAACGGTGTCATTATGGACGTCGTAACCCCGGAACAGGCGCGCATCGCTGAAGATGCCGGCGCCAGCGCAGTAATGGCACTGGAGCGCGTGCCGGCCGATATTCGCGCGCAGGGAGGCGTTGCTCGCATGAGCGATCCCGACCTAATCGACGGAATCGTAAATGCTGTCTCGATCCCGGTAATGGCAAAGGCGCGTATCGGTCACACCGTGGAAGCGCAGATTTTGGAATCGCTCGGCGTCGATTTTATTGATGAGTCAGAGGTGCTGAGCCCCGCTGATTACACACACCACATTAATAAATGGAATTTTGATGTGCCATTCGTGTGTGGCGCAACAAACCTCGGCGAAGCGCTGCGCCGCATCACAGAAGGCGCGGCAATGATTCGTTCTAAGGGCGAAGCCGGCACCGGTGACGTGTCTGAAGCGGTGCGCCATATGCGAACTATCCGCGGTGAGATTAACCGCTTGCGCAGCCTCGACCGAGATGAGCTCTTTGTTGCTGCCAAAGAATTGCAGGCGCCATACGACCTGGTGGCTGAGGTTGCAGAAACCGGCAAACTCCCGGTTGTGATGTTTGTCGCCGGGGGAGTTGCAACTCCTGCTGATGCTGCTCTTGTGCGGCAGATGGGCGCTGAGGGTGTCTTTGTTGGATCCGGTATCTTCAAATCAGACAATCCAGAAAAGCGCGCAGCGGCAATCGTAAAGGCAACAACCCTCTACGACGATCCGGCAGCACTGGCTGAGGTCAGCCGTAATCTCGGCGAAGCAATGGTCGGTATCAACGTCGCCGATATTCCCGCCCCGCATCGACTCGCGGAACGTGGATGGTAGCCGGCGCAGAATCCACCACTGCTGCGAGCACACTGCTGATTGGTGTGCTCGCACTGCAGGGTGGGGTAGAGGAGCATATTGCTGTGCTGACAGAGCTCGGCATTGCAACGCGCAGAGTGCGCAGGCCCCTCGATCTTGCGGAGCTTGACGGGATTATTATTCCCGGCGGTGAATCCACTGTGATTGATAAATTGGCGCGCTCATTCGGGCTTGCTGAGCCTTTGAAAAACGCTATAACTGATGGGCTACCAGTATTTGCAACCTGTGCCGGGTTAATCTATCTCGCACAGAATATCGAGGGGAAAGCTCCGGGGCAGGAAACACTCGGAGTGCTGCCTGTCACAGTCAGGCGCAATGCGTTCGGGCGGCAGACAGAATCGTTTGAGACAAGCCTTGTTGTTGACGATCTAGAGGTGCCGGCTACCTTTATTAGGGCCCCTGAGGTGGTGTCGGTTGCTCCTGGAGTTGAAACTATTGCGCAGCTACCTGGTGGGCGTGTTGTCGGGGTGCGTGCCGGTAATATAACAGCCTTTTCTTTTCATCCAGAAGTAGATCGAGATGCTCGTTTGCACCAGCAGTGGGTGGCTAGGATCCCTCGAAAATAGCGATCCCTGCCCGTTAAGAGTATGATTTTAGCGGAACAACACAACTGCGAAGGAGCAGGCATGGAGAGATCTGCACTCAGCACTGAGGCACAAAGTGGCGGTAAGAACCTCGGTAAAGGCTTAGCAAACGGCGCTCTAGGGGTGGTCGGCTCAACCATAATCGGTCTCGCCTCAACCGCGCCGCTTTACTCACTTGCTGCGACTTTGGGGTATGTAATCATCGCGGTTGGAGCACAGGCGCCAATCGTGTTTATTATCGCCAGCATCCCGATGATTTTCGCCGCATTGGCCTATCAGGAGTTAAACCGCGAGATGCCCGATTGCGGCACCACTTTTGTTTGGGGCACAAAAGCTTTCGGGCCGGTCATCGGCTGGCTTGGTGGCTGGTCTGTTGCCGTCTCCTCGGTGATGGTGCTCGCGAACGTCGGTGAGATTACCGGCCAATACTTCTGGCTTCTGCTCGGTAATGAAGAATTCGCTAGCAACCGGGCCATTGTTGTGACCACCTCTGTGATTTTTATTGCTGTGATGGTGGGAATCAGCATTATTGGTGTGCAAATCGGTGAGAAGCTTCAGATGGTTCTCGTTGGGATCCAGATATTTGCGATGGTGCTGTTTGCGGTGCTTGCTCTCGTGCACGCTTTGAAAGGCACATACGAAGGATCAACTGACTTCGACTGGGCATGGTTTGATGTCACGCAAATCAACAGCTACTCAGGGTTTATTGAGGCCGTGCTGCTCGTCCTCTTCATCTACTGGGGTTGGGACACCTGCCTCGCGCTTAACGAAGAAACCAAAAACCCACGCACCACTCCAGGCAGAGCTGCGATGCTGTGCATCATCGTCTTGATTGTGCTGTACGTGGGTGCCGGGGTTACCGCAATGATGTTTGCCGGTTTTGGTGATACCGAGTTTGGCTTGACGAACGCTGCACACCTGGATGATGTGTTTAGCGTTCTCGGTAGCGCACTGTTTGGCCCGTGGGGTTGGTTCCTGCTGCTGTCGGTGATGCTGTCTGCGGCGTCATCAACACAGACCACGATCCTGCCCACCGCACGCGGCACCCTGTCGATGGCGGTGTATCGTGCGCTGCCAGATAAATTTGCGCAGCTGCACCCACGCTGGAAGACGCCGTGGTTTTCAACTCTAATTCTGGGCATTGCTGCTATCGGCTACTATGTGCTTGTCTCAGCAATCTCTGAAGATGTGCTGGCCGACTCTCTCACCTCAATGGGGCTCGCAGTTGCGCTCTACTATGCGATTACCTCATTTGCGTGTGTCTGGTACTACCGTGACACGCTGAAAGACAGTGCTCGAAACCTGTGGATGCGCGGCATTATCCCAGCTCTCGGCGGTCTGATGCTCGGTTATGCTTTCATCCAGAGCGCGCTAGATATGCTCTCAGAGGGATACAGTGAGACGGTTATCCTTGGGCTTGGTGGCGCCTTCGTGATAGGAATCGGAGCCATCCTCTTCGGTATGCTGCTGATGGCGGTGTGGTCTCTCTTCCCTGGAAGCAAACCATTTTTCCAGGGCCGCAGTCTAAACCGCGACACCCCTGTGCTGGTGCCAGACGAGTAGACCGGAGCGGAGTGTAACGCAGCGCAGATGATCGGGTAGCGAGGGTTAACGCACCATCTCTAATACCCTGTCGTGTAGTTTGCCGTTGCTTGCAAAAGCGCTACCCGACCAGGCGGTCTCGTTGCCCTCGATATCCGTGAATTTGCCACCTGCTTCGCTCACAACAACTGCAACAGCGGCAACATCGTATGATTTGATATCGAACTCACCGACGATATCGAGCAGACCTTCGGCAAGCGCCATATAAGAGTATGCGTCACCGTAAGCGCGATCACGCCACACTGCGCGGCGCAAGTTTAATAGCGCATCCAGTTTGCCAGCCTCTTCCCACTGTTGGATGCTTTGAAAACTGAGAGATGCGTCTGCCAAATCAGCGACCCCGCTCACAGACAGCCGCTGTGGCGGATTGGTGCCAACCTGTTTAAACGCACCGTGCCCCTTTAACGCCCACCAGCGAGTATTCAGAGCGGGCATAGACACAACCCCGAGCTCCGGTTTGCCATCGACCTCTAAGGCGAGCAGCGTTGCCCAGTTAAAGATGCCGCGTAAGAAGTTATTTGTGCCGTCGATTGGGTCAAGAATCCATTTTCGAGTGCTCGTGCTGTTGGCTTCAGGGTCGGTGTGAGCAGGGCTGTTTCCCGCACCGGTTTCTTCACCAAAAAATTGGTCGTTCGGGCGATCCGCAAGAATTTTTGCGCGCAGTGCCTCTTCCACCGCTTTGTCGGCATCTGTGACGTAGGTGCGGTCAGGTTTGGTGCTGACTTGTAGGTCTGCAGCTTGGAAGCGGGGGAGTGCGATACTGTCAGCGAGAGAAGCGAGTGAGAGCGCGAACTCTAAATCGGCTGTGGTTGCAGAGCTAGACATCTTCGGCCTTTCGTGAAAGCGGGTGCTGCAGAAATTAGTATAGGGACTATCGAGTAGAGAAAGTAAAAACCCTGGAAAATCAATGATTTTCCAGGGTTTTTCGTACACCCCCCGGGACTTGAACCCGGAACCCACTGATTAAGAGTCAGTTGCTCTGCCAATTGAGCTAGAGGTGCGCGTTGCTTTTGACAACAGATAAAACTTTAACACAGCCGCTGGTCGGAAGCAAAACACAATTTAGTCAGCGTGTCTGCGCAGTGGTTAAGCTGTAGCAGTGGCGATTCCACCGTTACGGGTTCAGTCGTCCTGTAGCTCCGACAGCTGTTTCTCGTTGCGCTCAACCGCAGCCTGTCGCTGTTTCTTCGGCTGGTAAAGCAAGATAGAAGCCAAACCTACCGCAAGGAGTGAGGCGCACATAACAGCAAGACGCGCAGTATCCTGATCTGCCGGATCGGTGAAACTGAGTTCGGCAATCAGCAGGGCAACTGTGAAGCCAATACCGGCGAGAGATGCGACACCGATGAGCTGTCGCCAGGTGATGGAGTCATCAAGGTTTGCGCCATTAAATCGTGTTACCAGCCATGTCGTGAGAGTGATCCCGATTGGCTTGCCAAGCACCAAACCGGCAATCACGCCGAGAGCAATCGGGTCAAACGGAAAACGAGCTTCTCCATGGATCGACACCCCTGCTGAGAAGAAAGCAAAGACTGGCACAGCAATTCCGGCAGAGAGCGGAGTGAAACGATAAGCCAGACGCTCAGCGAGATTCAACCCGTGTTTGCCCTTGACCGGCACAGTAAACCCGAGGATAACTCCGGCAATCGTCGCGTGCACTCCAGAGATAAGGAAGAAAGCCCACGCAACAACACCAAGAGGCAGCAGAAGAAACCAAGCTAGCCAGTGATGCTCATCGAAGAATTTTGTAAATTTTTGCGTCAGGAAAGCGTAGATAAGGATTGGGACGGCTGCCGCTGCAAGCGCCCAAAGCTGAATTTCGCTGGTGTAGAAAAGCGCGATTATGAGGATAGCTATAAGATCGTCTACCACCGCGAGTGTTAGCAAAAACATGCGCAGCGCTGTTGGCACGCCGGGAGCAATCAGCCCGAGCACAGCGACTGCGAAGGCAATATCGGTAGCGCCCGGAATGGCCCAGCCGTGAGCGCTTGGCTGCCCGAAATTGAAGGCGAGGTAAAAAAGCGCAGGAGTCGCTACACCGCCAAATGCGGCAGCGATTGGAACAATCGCGGTTGAGAATTTACGCAGTTCGCCGTGCACAAACTCGTGTTTCAGCTCGAGGCCGACGAGGAAAAAGAAAATAGCGAGCAGACCATCTGCCGCCCAGTGCCCGACGCTCAACCGCAGCCCGAGCTCTTCGGGCCCAATATAGGTGCCACGCAGGTTAAAGAACCAGTCTGCGGCGGGTGAGTTCGCGAGGATAAACCCGAGCAGTGCTGCGCCCATGATGATGAGCCCACCAATCATTTGCGAACGCAGTAATTTGCCGACGCGGTTTACCTCACGTTTGCGAGCCAGGCGCAAAATTCTGCGCCTGCGGCTTTGCTGACTGGGAGCAGACTCTACGTGCTGGGTTGTTTCTGCCACTGCTGCCTCGATTCAGGTTATAGAAACAGTAAATGTTGGAGTTCCCGAAGCGTACTGTTGCTGATTATGAAAACTAACGGTAAATAGTTTGCGTAATCGGCCGCTAGAGTGCCTTTATCTTACTCGTTTTGCGGCCTTCTTAGCCGCCTTTTCACGTTTTGCGTGCTCTTTACGAGCTGCTTTTCCACGTGCGATGTAGTCTTTGTCATTTTCTGACTTGCGCACTGACGCAACGGCGAGGATAAAGCTGAGCACCCAGCTCAACCAGACTACATAGCGGCGCCAGTCTGCTGGCATTTCTTTTGTCTGTTTGCGCACACCGAGTGCACCAAGCAGTGAGCCAATCACACCCATATTAGTAACGTAGCGACCAACACCCATTTTGCTGCCTTTCTACAGAATTTAAGCGAAAACTGACACCTAGCCTACCGTGCCGGTCTCGTCACAATCTGTGTGTTTGAGGGCTAGAATAGGTTGCATGGCTGAAATCGATATGAAACCTCGCAGTCGCGATGTTACCGACGGTATTGAAAAAGCTGCCTCGCGCGGAATGCTGCGTGCGGTCGGTATGGGTGATGCTGACTGGGATAAGCCGCAAATTGGTATCGCAAGCTCATGGAACGAGATCACTCCGTGCAACCTAAGTCTTGATCGTTTGGCACAGGGCGCTAAAGAGGGAGTGCACGCAGGAGGCGGGTATCCGTTGCAGTTTGGCACCATTTCAGTGTCAGACGGAATCTCTATGGGCCACGAGGGCATGCACTTTTCATTGGTGTCGCGCGAGGTGATTGCTGACTCCGTTGAAACGGTAGTTATGGCAGAGCGCCTTGACGGCACTGTTGTGCTGGCAGGCTGCGATAAATCACTGCCGGGGATGCTCATGGCGGCAGCACGCCTTGATCTGGCGTCGGTTTTTCTTTATGCCGGATCGATTGCACCGGGTTGGGTGAAACTCAGTGACGGCACCGAAAAAACGGTAACTATCATCGATGCTTTCGAAGCTGTTGGCGCTTGCAAGGCGGGCACACTCTCTGAAGAAGACTTAAAGCGCGTAGAGTGTGCAATCGCCCCTGGTGAGGGTGCTTGCGGTGGAATGTATACCGCTAACACTATGGCGTGTGTTGCAGAAGCTCTTGGGATGAGTCTGCCGGGCTCAGCCGCACCACCGAGCGCTGACCGCCGTCGCGACTACTACGCGCACCGCTCTGGCGAAGCGGTCGTAAACATGCTGCGCCAGGGGATTACCGCTCGCGACATTATGACGAAAGAAGCGTTCGAGAACGCAATCGCTGTTGCGATGGTGCTTGGCGGCTCTACAAACGCTGTTTTGCACCTGTTGGCGATAGCGCGTGAGGCTGAGGTTGAGCTTACACTCGATGACTTTAACCGCATCGGTTCTAAGGTGCCGCACCTGGCCGATATGAAGCCGTTCGGTCAGTATGTTGCACAAGATTTTGATCGTGTTGGTGGCATGCCAGTGATCATGAAGGCGCTGCTTGATGCGGGTCTTTTGCACGGTGACGTCATGACAGTCACGGGTAAGACGATGCGCGAAAATCTTGAAGAGCTCAACCCTGCACCGCTCGACGGTGAGGTTGTGCGCACACTCGATAATCCACTGCACGCAAACGGCGGCCTAACCATTCTTGGTGGTTCTCTTGCACCTGAGGGTGCGGTCGTGAAAACCGCTGGTTTCTCGCTTGATGAGTTTACCGGCCCAGCCCGTGTGTTTGACCGCGAACGGGCAGCGATGGATGCGCTGACCCGTGGTGAGATCAGTCATGGTGATGTTGTGGTGATCCGATACGAAGGCCCGAAGGGTGGCCCGGGAATGCGCGAAATGCTCGCGATTACCGGCGCGATCAAGGGTGCTGGGCTCGGCAAGGATGTGCTACTCTTGACGGACGGACGATTCTCAGGTGGCACAACCGGCCTGTGTATTGGTCACGTTGCGCCAGAGGCCGTTGATGGTGGCCCTATTGCTCTGGTGCGTGATGGAGACTTAATTAAGGTTGATATCACTAATAAGACGCTCGATCTGCTGGTAGATCCCGCTGAGCTAGAAACCCGAAAGAACAATTGGGCTCCGCTGCCGCCACGCTACACTAAGGGCGTGCTCGCCAAGTATTCCAAACTTGTGCGCTCAGCCTCAGAGGGTGCCGTGACCGGCTAAAACATAAATTAGTTTTTATTTCTTCTACCAGGAAAGAGCAAATGAGCACTGTCTCAGGAAGCGAAAATCCACAGTCAATAGCCGATAGTATCCGCATGTCCGGTGCAGAAGCGGTGTTGCACAGCCTATACAACTTGGGCATCACAGACGTCTTCGGTCTGCCCGGTGGTGCACTGTTGCCGTTTTATGACGCGCTAGCAACCACTGAACTCGACCTGCGTCACATTCTTGTAAGGCACGAACAGGGCGCCGGTCACGCAGCTGAAGGTTATGCCGCTGCAAGTGGCAAGGTCGGCGTCTGTATCGCAACGAGCGGCCCGGGCGCCACGAACCTTGTGACCGCGGTCGCTGATGCCTACATGGATTCAGTGCCGATGATTGCCATCACCGGCCAGGTTTTCTCGCACCTGATGGGCACTGATGCGTTTCAAGAGGCAGACATTATTGGCATCACGATGCCAATTTCAAAGCACTCATTCCTCGTAAAGACAGCGGCTGAGGTGCCGAAGGCGCTTGCCGCGGCGTATCATCTTGCAACATCCGGCCGCCCAGGCCCCGTTGTCGTGGACATCACTAAAGATGCGCAAATTGAAGAGTTCGATTTCGTTTGGACCCCGAATGTAGACCTTGCCGGCTACCGTCCTGGCACTAAGCCGAATAGCAAGCAGATAACAGCCGCAGCAGAACTGATCGCCGAGGCTGAGCGCCCAGTGCTTTACGCCGGTGGCGGTGTAGGGCGAGCGGGAGCTTCTGCAGAGCTCAAAGCGCTTGCAGAGCTGACAGGCGCCCCGGTCGTTACCACCCTGATGGCCCGCGGCGTCTTTCCGGACTCACACCCACAGATGCTTGGAATGCCCGGTATGCACGGCACAGTGCCAGCCGTTTTGGCGCTCCAAGAAGCCGATCTGCTGATCGCGATTGGAACTCGCTTTGACGACCGTGTGACGGGGAAGGCGGCAGACTTTGCACCACTCGCAAAGGTGATCCACGCCGATATTGATCCGGCAGAAATTTCAAAGATCCGTTTCGCGGATGTGCCAATCGTGGGTGATGCAAAAGAAGTCATCTCTGATTTGATTGGTGCCGTCTCAATTCAAAAACGCAACGGGCAGGGGCGCAGCCTTGACGCATGGTGGAGCCGTCTGAACGAGCTGCGCGAAACGTATCCGCGTGGTTACCAGCCAACCAGTGACGGTCTTATCGCGCCGCAGAAGGTTATCGAACGCTTGGCGGAGCTCTCAGGCCCCGAGGCTGTGTTTGCAACTGGTGTTGGGCAGCATCAGATGTGGGCTGCACAGTTCTTAAACCACGAACGCCCCAACGCATTCTTGAACTCAGGCGGTGCTGGCACAATGGGCTACTCCGTGCCAGCAGCGATGGGTGCAAAGGTGGCGCAACCCGATCGCGTTGTGTGGGCTATTGACGGCGATGGCTGTTTCCAGATGACCAACCAAGAGCTTGTGACCTGTGTCACAAACAACATTCCGATCAAGGTTGCAATTATCAATAACTCTAGCCTCGGTATGGTGCGACAGTGGCAGACCATGTTCTACGACGGGCGCTACTCGCACACCGAGTTGAATACCGGCCACGATACAATACGTGTGCCTGATTTCGTGAAACTCGCAGAGGCCTATTCGTGCCACGCTATTCGTGTGGAGCACGAAGATGAGATTGATGACGCTATTAAAACGGCGCTGGCGATTAATGATCGCCCGGTAGTGATCGACTTTGTTGTGAGCGCAGACGCTATGGTGTGGCCGATGGTGCCCCAGGGGGTTTCCAACAGTGAAGTGCAGTACGCTCGTGAGGCGAGCCCAGAATGGGAAGAGGAGTAAATCACAATGACCCGTCGGGTACTTAGCCTCTTGGTTGAAGACAAACCGGGTATTCTCACTCGCGTTGCAGGGCTCTTCGCACGTCGCGGATTCAACATCGAATCGCTCGCTGTGGGGCCAACCGAAGTTGCTGGTCTCAGCCGCATTACAGTGGTTGCTGACGAAGATGAGCTGCTCCTAGAACAGCTCACGAAACAGCTAAACAAACTCGTTAATGTCTTGAAGATTGTCGAGCTTGAAGAATCCGCGTCGGTGCAGCGCGACCACCTATTGATTAAGGTGCGCGTTGATAACAACACCCGCTCGCAAGTGCTTGAGGCGGTAAACCTCTTCAGAGCTCGCGTTGTCGATGTTGCTAACGATGCGCTTGTTATCGAAGCTACAGGAGACAGCGGAAAAATTAACGCGCTGCTGAAGTTCCTCGAGCCTTACGGCATCAAAGAGCTCGCGCAGTCAGGGTTAATTGCTATCGGCCGCGGCCCGAAATCGATTACTGAACGGGCTTTTAAATAAGCGCCCGACGTATGGATACGGCGCCACAGGCCGCGATCCGCAAGAAAACTAAAAAGATTTGCTGGTAGCCCAGCGCAACTAAGGAAATAAAGGAGTAAGCATTGGCTGAAATGTACTACGACGATGACGCGGATCTGAGCATCATCCAGAGCAAGAAGGTAGCGATTGTTGGCTACGGCTCACAGGGTCACGCGCACGCGCTTAACCTGCGTGATTCTGGCGTTGAGGTTGCGATTGCGCTGCGTCCTGATTCAAAGTCTGTCGCAAAGGCTGAAGAAGCAGGTTTTGCTGTGAAGTCTGTTGCAGAGGCAGCTGAATGGGCTGACCTGATTATGATTCTGGCGCCGGATCAGCACCAGGCAGATATCTACAACGCAGACATCAAGCAGTATCTGACTGCAGGTAAGACGCTTGCGTTCGCGCACGGCTTCAACATTCGCTTCGGGTACATCGAAACCCCAGAGGGCGTTGACGTGATCCTTGTTGCACCAAAGGCTCCAGGTCACACTGTGCGTCGTGAATTTGAGGCTGGCCGCGGTATTCCAGACATCATCGCTGTTGAGCAGGATGCGTCTGGCTCTGCTTGGGACACCGCAAAGTCATACGCAAAGGCTATTGGTGGCACCCGCGCAGGCGTTATCAAGACCACATTTAAAGAAGAAACCGAAACCGATCTTTTCGGTGAGCAGGCGGTGCTCTGCGGTGGTGTTTCACAGCTTGTGCAGTACGGCTTTGAAACTCTGACCGAGGCCGGATACCAGCCAGAAATTGCCTACTTCGAGGTGCTGCACGAGCTGAAGCTCATCGTTGACCTGATGTGGGAGGGCGGCATCGCCAAACAGCGTTGGTCTGTCTCTGACACCGCTGAGTACGGTGACTATGTATCAGGCCCACGGGTTATTCAGCCGTCTGTCAAGGAAGCTATGCAGGAAGTGCTGGCAGATGTGCAGAGCGGTGCATTTGCGAAGCGCTTCATCGATGATCAGCGCGCAGGCGCTCCAGAGTTCAAGGAGTTGCGTGCAAAGGGTGAACAGCACCCAATCGAGAAGACCGGTGTTGAACTGCGCCGCCTCTTCGCTTGGCAGCAGCAGGACGAGGATTACACCGACGGTTCAGCCGCTCGCTAAAATCCTTATATAGCGCTTTAACCCGCTCACCGTTTGCGAACTGCAATGGTGAGCGGGTTTTTAGGTTCAGCAGGTTATGCTGGTTGGGTGCGAGACAAAAAACAGGAGTCGGCAAGTGGTGCTCTCGGCGGCGGCTGGCAGATATCTGGTGGAGCAGCGTCAGATAAAGATATAACTGAGTCAGCTTCTGCTCTTGCTCCAACTGTGAGGGTAAAAGAACGCCGCAGCATCGCGCCCACGACACTGATTTTCTCGCTGGTCTACCTGGTTATGTTTGCCGGCTGGGTGACCTGGGGTGTGTCACGTATCGCCTGGGGCTTAACACTGCAGCAGTTCACGGGTAATACCGCTCTAGTGTGGGGGCAGCTTGTCTATTTTGGTGCGGCTTTAGGGGTTTTAGCTTGGTTCGCTTTATCTCTGCTATTGCTTAAAAATAGTGCTATGACCCGTATCATTGCCCTGCTGCTCGGAGCGCTGCTTTTGATGCCGTGGCCATTTTTCTATCTGCTGTGGGGTGCTAACGGTGGTTAAAAAAAGCTTAGGACTGACATCTTTTACGGGAGCGCTCGCAACTGTATTGCTTGGGGCCATGGTTTTTCTGCTTGGAGCCGCCGTTTGGGTGGCAATCGGAAATCTGATCGGCATGCTCAATTACCAGACAGCGGACGGCAAAGGATTTGTGTGGTGGGTGCTGGTGCCGCTTGTGCTGACGGTTATTGTGCCGGTTATAAGCGTAGCTTCTGCCTGGTTTATGCGAGCACGAGGCGTTTTTGTGCAGCTCCTGCTGCTCTCTTTGGGCTTGGGTCTTTTTTCGATCCTCAATATCTACACTGAAATGTTAAGTGTGCTTTGGTTGCAGCTTCGATAGCCGACTAGAATTATAGACAGAGCTTAAAATTCCGTAGCTCCCAGGTCTTTCCACAGAGGAGAATTTCATTGGCAACTCCAACTGTGCTCATCGCAGAGCAGCTGTCGCCCGCAACAATCGCCGCCCTCGGCCCAGATTTTAACGTCGTGAACGTTGACGGCACCGACCGTGCCGCGCTGCAGTCGGCGCTGGCAGAGGCTGATGCGATTCTAGTGCGTTCGGCCACGCAAGTGGATGCAGAAGCGATTAGCTGGGCTCCGAACCTGAAGGTTATCGCACGCGCAGGCGTGGGTCTCGACAATGTTGATATTCCAGCCGCAACCCAGGCTGGTGTGATGGTTGTTAATGCGCCCACCTCTAACGTGATTAGCGCAGCAGAGCTTACCGTTACCCACATTTTGGGGCTCGCGCGGAAGTTGCAGCCGGCGCACGCTTCGCTCGCCGCTGGTGAATGGAAGCGCAGCGCGTTTACCGGCACAGAAATGTATGAAAAAACCGTTGGAATTATCGGTCTGGGGCGCATTGGGGGCTTGGTTGCTGAACGCCTGAAAGCTTTTGGTGTTGAGCTGCTCGCGTATGATCCGTATGTGTCTGCAGCTCGTGCGCAACAGCTGGGAGCGCAGCTGGTCTCTCTCGAAGACCTTGTCGCAAAGTCTGACTTCATCACTATTCACATGCCGCGCACACCAGAGACGGTAGGCATGATCGGCGCAGAGCAGCTAAAGGCAATGAAAAACACCGTCTATGTTGTGAACGTTGCACGTGGTGGCTTGATTGATGAAGCAGCCCTGCTTGATGCGCTAAACGCGGGTGAGATCGCTGGTGCGGCGCTCGACGTATTCGTTCAGGAACCGCCGGTTGATAATCCGTTAATCGGTCACCCGCTCGTGCACCTCACGCCGCATCTTGGTGCTTCAACCGAAGAAGCGCAGGAAAAGGCCGGTGTTTCCGTGGCGAAAAGCGTGCGCCTGGCACTCGCGGGGGAGCTCGTGCCAGATGCTGTAAACGTTGCCGGTGGCGCGATCGATGAGTATGTGCGCCCGGGGCTACCGCTAACCGAAAAGCTGGGTCAGGTTTTTGCCGCAGTTGCTGATGCTCCAATTGCTTCGATCGACATTAACATCTCCGGTGAACTTAGTGAATACCAGGTTGAAGTGCTGCGCTTAGCAGCTCTAAAGGGGATCTTTACGAACATCGTGAGTGAGCCGGTTTCTTACGTTAATGCTCCGCTGCTCGCTGAACAGCGCGGGGTTGAGGTGCGCTTTAACGTTAGTGGTGAAGCTGAACGCTATCGCAATATCATCGAGCTGCAGGGATCCACCGTTGATGGCACGCAAGTGTCTGTTGCCGGAACACTCACAGGTCCAAAACAGGATGAGAAGATTGTTGGCATCAACGGCTACGACCTGGAGCTGCCGCTTTCCGAGCATCTGCTTGTGCTGCAGTATGAGGATCGTCCCGGCATCGTTGCGAAGTACGGCACAGTGCTTGGTGAGGCTCAGGTTAATATTGCAGGCCTCCAAATAGCGCGTGACGACAAGAGCGGCAGAGCTTTGTCGGTGCTTGCGATTGATTCTGCGGTCACCCCTGAACAGGCGAAGCAGGTTGGTGAGGCAGTCTCCGCCGACTTTGTGCGCACTGTTGATATCACCGAGCAGTAGTCTGCGGTAGCGCAGTAAGAGTAAACCTGCCGAATTATTTAAGCTCCTGAGTTGCGTTGGTGGATGCAGAATCACCGCGTAATTTTAGCGTGCCCTGCTAGACTGACAGCAGGCGAATAGCCTAAACTAGCTGATTTTGTGGTGCTTCTATTTAACCTGAAGCTACTGCGCGATCCGCTTCCAGATAAATAGTGCATCCAGCGAGCTGGTGTTCGGTTGTTGTCTACTCGCGAGAGGGTGGGTTTCAACTGACTATCGGCTCGCTCCCAAACACTGTAATTGTGTGGGGCACTTCGATAGAAAGGAGGATCCGTGGAGGGTCCAGAAATTAAATTTGCAGAGGCCGTGATTGACAACGGCAAGTTCGGCAAACGCACCGTGCGTTTTGAAACCGGGCGTCTTGCGCAGCAGGCACAGGGCTCTGTTGCTGCATACCTTGATGAAGAGACTATGCTGCTCTCAGCTACCAGCGTTTCTAAGCAGCCTCGTGAGCACTTCGACTTTTTCCCGCTGACTGTCGACGTTGAAGAGCGCTCCTACGCAGCCGGAAAGATTCCGGGCTCATTCTTCCGTCGTGAGGGCCGCCCCTCAACCGAGGCGATCCTCGTTTGCCGGCTGATTGACCGCCCACTACGTCCGTCTTTTGTTGACGGTCTGCGCAACGAAGTACAGATTGTTGTTACTGTGCTGTCAATCGCGCCGGGGGAGTTCTACGATGCGTTAGCAATTAACGCCGCATCAGCTTCAACCCAAATTTCCGGGCTGCCATTCTCTGGCCCAATCGGCGGTGTGCGCATGGCGCTGATCGAAGATCAGTGGGTTGCGTTCCCAACTGCGAAACAGCTTGAAAGCGCTGTTTTCGATATTGTTGTTGCCGGTCGCGCGGTTACTAAAGCCGACGGGTCTAACGATATTGCAATCATGATGGTTGAGGCTGAGGCCACTGAAGTCAGCTGGGATCTCATCCAGGCTGGCGCAAAGAAGCCTGATGAGGCGGTCGTTGCAAACGGTCTCGAAGCAGCAAAACCGTTTATTGCTGAGCTTGTGCGGGCCCAGGAAGAGCTTGCACAGCAGGCTGCTAAAGAAACCGAAGACTACCCAACATTCCCGCCGTACGCCGACGAGGTGTACGCTGCAGTTGCTGAGCTTGCAGAAGCAGAGCTTGTAAATGTTTATCAGATCGCTGACAAGCTTGACCGGCAGGATGCTGACGACCAGCTCAAAGAGCGTGTGAAGGAAGCTATCGCTGAGCGTGTTGAGGCTGGCGAATTTGAAGAGAGCGCACTCGACCAGGTGTCGGCCGCATATAAGTCAGTGACCAAGAAGATAGTTCGCGGTCGCATTCTGGCTGAGGGAGCACGTATTGACGGCCGCGGTCTGCGTGATATCCGCAGCCTTGACGCAGAAGTGCAAGTGATCCCGCGCGTTCACGGTTCGGCAATCTTCCAGCGCGGCGAGACTCAGATCCTCGGTGTTACAACCCTGAACATGCTGAAGATGGAGCAGCAGATTGACTCACTGTCACCTGCTACCTCGAAGCGCTACATGCACCACTACAATTTCCCACCCTATTCAACGGGTGAGACCGGCCGCGTTGGTAGCCCGAAGCGTCGTGAGATCGGGCACGGCTTCCTAGCGGAGCGTGCGCTTGTTCCAGTGCTGCCAAGCCGTGAGGAATTCCCTTACGCGATTCGCCAAGTGTCAGAGGCGCTGGGCTCAAACGGTTCAACCTCGATGGGTTCTGTTTGCGCTTCTACTCTGTCGCTGCTAAACGCTGGTGTGCCGCTGCGCGCACCGGTTGCTGGTATCGCTATGGGTCTTGTGAGCGATGAGGTTGACGGTGAAACCCGATATGCTGCACTGACAGACATTCTTGGTGCTGAAGATGCGCTCGGTGATATGGATTTCAAGGTTGCCGGTACCAGCGACTTTATTACAGCTATTCAGCTGGATACAAAGCTTGACGGTATCCCTTCAGACGTGCTGGTTGGTGCGCTGGGTCAAGCGAAAGAAGCGCGCGAGGTAATTCTTAACCTCATCACTGATGCGATTCCAACACCGGACGAGATGGCGCCAACCGCCCCACGTATTATTACTGTGAAGATTCCGGTTGACAAGATCGGTGAACTGATTGGCCCGAAGGGTAAGACAATCAACTCGATTCAGGATGACACTGGCGCAGAAATCTCAATCGACGAAGACGGTACCGTCTACATCGGTGCTGACAACGGTGATGCGGCTGAGGCGGCACGTGCACAGGTAAATGCCATTGCCAACCCGCAAAACCCTGAGGTTGGCGAACAGTACCTGGGCACCGTAGTCAACCTTCGTGAGGGTCTCGGTGCGTTCGTATCACTGCTGCCAGGCAAAGACGGTCTGCTGCACATCTCTGAGGTGCGCAAGCTGAATGGCGGCAAGCGAGTGAACGATCTTGAAGATATTCTCTCGGTTGGCCAGAAGATCCTCGTTGAAATTAGTCGTATCGATGATCGCGGTAAGATCTCACTGGTTCCAGTGCTGGAAGAGCAGACAGCAGCTGTAGCAGAGGGTGAAACTGCGGCAGCGAAAGATGACGCAACTGAAACCGCTGCTGAGTAGTTAAACATTTTCGTTTAATTGCGCCCGCGCTTTAAGAAGGGTAGCTACTTTTCAGTCTTTTGACTGTAGTGGTTACCCTTCTTCTGGTTTTAGCCGGGAATTTTTAACGCTGGGCACCCTGTGTCTGCTGGTGTAGCGAGAGAATCGAAATAGGCGCAGGCTAGACTGGTTGCGTGCTGAACGAACCATTCTTAATGCCCTTAGAGCAGTCTGAACTGAGCGTTGATCTTGACGGATCCCTGCTGCAGCGCACAGTGTTGCCAAACGGGCTGCGCATTATTACTGAATCAATACCCGGCGCACGCAGCGCAACCATCGGATTTTGGATCGGGGTGGGCTCACGAGACGAGCAGGCTGAGAATCCGGCGGCGCCAGCAAGTTTAGGATCAACACACTTCCTCGAACATTTGCTTTTTAAAGGCACACGCACCCGCACAGCTTTTGAAATCTCAGAGGCTTTTGACCGTATCGGAGCAGACAATAATGCGTTAACCGCGAAAGAATACACCTGCTACCACGCAAAAGTGCGTGACCGGGATGTGCCGCTAGCGGTTACCCTATTAGCCGATATGGTGTGTGACAGCCTCATCGAAGAGGGAGCTTTCGAGACCGAACGCGGAGTCATCCTTGAAGAGCTCGCGATGGCAAATGACGACCTCGGTGATGTTGCGCACGAAGCTTTTTTTGAAACAGTGCTGCCAAATCATCCGCTCGGGCGCCCAATCGGGGGCACTCCCGCCGATATTAATGCAGCACAGCGCGAGAGCGTATGGGAGCACTATACGCAACACTACAGCCCGCGCACACTCGTGGTTTGTGCAGCAGGAGCAATTACTCATACAGAATTTGTTGCACACGTCGCAAACGCTATTCAAGCAGCCGGAGGCATCTGGGCAGATGATAAGGATGCTGCTCCAGCACCGCGCCGCGATCGGCAGCAGAAGGATGCGATTACAGCTGAGCCAGCGCGTTTTGTGCAGCGTGAAAGCGAGCAGGTGCACATACTTCTTGGCGGCCCCGGCATAACCTCGAGCGACGAACGTCGCTTTGAGTTCGGTGTGCTCAATTCTATTCTCGGTGGCGGCATGAGCGGGCGACTCATGCAAGAGATTCGCGAGAAGCGAGGGTTGGCTTACACCACATACAGCTTTGGCGGCAGCTACTCGAGCGCTGGGGTATTCGGAATTTACGCTGGTTGTGCGCCAGAGAACACTGCACAGGTGATAGAGATCGCGCGTGGCGAACTCGAAAGTATCGCAGCACACGGGGTTAGCGAACAAGAACTGCAGCGTGCGCAGGGGCAACTGATAGGTGCCGCGGCGCTCGCATTTGAAGACAGTGAAACACGCATGGCTAGGCTCGCTCGAGCAGAGCTCGGCTCGGGTGAATTCTGGCACCTTGATGCGTCGCAGGCAAAACTCGAGGCTGTAACCGCTGCGCAGGTGCAGCAGGTCGCGGCAGATCTAGTCAAAAACTCAAACACTCTGGTGCTAGTTGGTGACGTGGCGAGCGCCGGCTACTAACTAAGCGATTTAATGCGAAGGGTAATAATGTCAAAGGTAGTGATTGCTGGAGGCCGCGGCCGCTTGGGCAGTCTAATAACAGAAATTGTTGAGAAAGAGGCCGGTTTTGAACTAGCTGCCTCACTCGGACGGCAGGCCACTGCGGAAGAATATGCCGCTGGCGACATATTAATTGACGTCACCAACTATGAGGTATCAAAAGAAATAGTTTTTGCGGCGCTAGAGCGCGGCCAGCGAGTGCTTGTGGGAACCAGCGGCTGGCAGCAGGAGGCGCTTACCGAACTGCAAGAACACGCGCTAGAGTGCGGATCTGCTGTTACGGTGATTCCTAACTTTTCACTCGGCTCTGTGCTCGGCAGCGCGCTAGCAACGCTAGCCGCACCCTATTTCGAATCAGTTGAGATAGTTGAAACGCACCATGCGGCTAAAGTAGATTCACCGTCCGGCACAGCTATCCGCACTGCGGAGATGGTCAGTGCCGCCCGCAGCAAGAGCAGTATTAAAGCAGCGCACACACAGGCTGCGTTTGTCGACCAGGAGGCGCGCGGGCAGCAGGTAGCGGGTGTGCCAGTGCACGCAATTCGACAGCACGGTATTCTTGCGACGCAGGAGGTGCGCTTTGGCGGCACGGGGGAGTCTCTTGAGATAGTGCACCGCACTTTTTCAAAGGAGAGCTACCGCGCGGGGGTTGTTGCCGCTCTTAAAGCATTGCAAACTCAAGACCCCGGACTTATCGTGGGGCTTGATCGCGTGCTCGGTTTGGAGTTTGCTAACTAATGACAGAAAAAACAAGCACCACAGTGCTGGCACAAAAGTTTGGTATCGCACTGATTATGCTGCTCATCACAATTTATGTGATCGCTGTTATCTGGCGGGTGGTTGCACTGGTGCAGATTGCAGACCCCATTGCCTGGCTCTTTGCTCTCGGGCTGACAGTTACAGCCGGCATCGGGGTCTGGGCGGTAATTATTGAACTGCCCTTTGCTTTTCGGGCGGCTGAACTAAGCCGCAGGCTGGAAGTGGCCGGCCGCGATGTTTCCGACCTGGGCCTTGTCGCAAACGCTTCAGGGCGCCCAGATCGCGGCTCTGCGATAGCGGTGATGGATCGCCTGAACTCTGAGGTTGACGCTGATCCGCAAGACTGGATGGTGTGGCATCGCCGTGGCATAGTCCGCCGAGCCGCGGGGGACGGCAGAGGAGCGCGCGCGGATGTGCGGCAGGCGATAAAACTAGCTAAAGCTAAATCTTCGTGATTTCTGCGGACTTTATTTAAAATTTCTGCAAAAAATTCAGCCCGACTAAGATGTGTCGAATGGATCTTCCGGTTTGAGTGTAAATTTAAAAAGCATTGACTCATAAGTCGACTATCTATCGGTTGTAACCGAAAGCGGAGGAACCATGTCTGCAACCACCCCTCCTACCCGTGCGCTTGATTCGGTCACCGGTATGAGCCGTAAGGGGCTCAAAACCGGTGATATCGGTGTGCTTGGCGCAATTGTCGTTGGTTTTTCTGTTTGTGCTCCTGCTTACACCCTGACCGCGTCAGTGGGTCCTGCAGCGAGCGAGGTTGGGGTGCAGACACCCGCAATTTTCCTTGTTGGCTTTATCCCCATGCTGCTTGTTGCGCTTGGCTACCGGGCGCTCAACGACGCACTTCCAGATTCAGGCACTTCATTCACTTGGGGGACCCGCGCATTCGGCCCGTGGATCGGTTGGATGGCCGGCTGGGGTTTGATCGCCGCAACCGTGCTTGTGCTGTCAAACCTTGCCGGTATCGCTGTGGAATTTCTGTTTCAAGTGATTGCAGAAATTACCGGCGACCGCGCAATCGCTAAGCTGTCAGAAAACGTCGGGATTAACATTCTCGTATGCCTCGGGTTTATGGCGCTTGCCACTTTCATCAGCTATCGCGGCATGACCAGCACTAAGGTTTTCCAGTTTATTACCGTGATTTTCCAAGGGCTTGCGCTCGTCTGGTTTATTACCGCGATGTTTATCGGCGCCGCAGACCCGGCGAACACCGCGGCGCTCACGCCAGAGCTCAGCTGGTTTAACCCCTTCGCAGTGGATAGCTTCAGCGCATTTGCGGCAGGTATCGCCGTTTCAATCTTTGTCTACTGGGGTTGGGACACAGTGCTCACCATGGGTGAGGAGACAAAAGAATCTAAGGGCCGCATCTCCACTGCGTCGCTCGCTGCGCTGATCCTGGTCGTGATTATCGTGCTGCTTTATGTGGCCACCGCGACCGCAACCGTAGCTTTCGCAGGTCTTGGCGATACAGGCACGGGGCTTAGCAATCCTGAAATTCAGGAAAATGTTTTTGCGGCGCTCGCACACCCGGTAATGGGGCCGTTCGCAATCGTGCTGTTCGTTGCAATTTTGGTCTCTGCAATGGCCTCTATTAACTCAACCGCTATTTCGCCGGCGCGCACCCTGCTCGCGATGGCGCACTACGGCGCCCTCCCGCAGAAACTAAAAGAGATTCACCCGAAGTACAAATCACCGCACGTGGCGCTGCTAACCTCAGCGATCGTAGCATCAGCCTTTTATGCAATCATGCGATTCATATCTGAAGACGTGCTGTGGGACACCATCACGAGCCTGGGTATTATGGTTTGCTTCTACTACGGTATTACCGCGCTTTCAAGCGCCTGGTATTTCCGAAATACTGCATTCAAGCAGGGCCTAGGCGCAGCGCTTTCAAAGGTGCTGCTGCCGGGTCTTGGCGGTGTAGTGCTGCTCGTTGTTTTCTTCAAAACGATGTTTGACTCAATCAACCCAGAGTTTGGTTCGGGCTCAAACATCGGTGGCGTCGGGCTCGTGTTCATCCTGGGTATGGTGGTCATCAGTATCGGTATTTTGCTGATGATCCTGCAGGCGGTGCGTGAACCTGGATTCTTCCGCGGCGAGACGCTGCGCAAGGGGGATGACGCAGAGACGCAGGTTATAGAGGTTTTTGACGACGGACTGGAATAATCTACATAGTAGAAAGGTTCTAGGTACCGTGACTAAAAACATCAAAACCCCTTACGAAGATCTGCTTCGAGACGTGCTTGAAAACGGCACTGCAAAAAGCGATCGCACCGGGACGGGGACGCGTAGCGTGTTTGGAAGGCAGATCCGTTTCGACTTAAACGAAGCGTTTCCGCTTATTACAACCAAACGAGTGCACTTTAAGTCTGTCGCGATTGAGCTTCTGTGGTTTTTGCGCGGTGAGAGCAACACCAAGTATCTAACCGACAACGGTGTGACCATCTGGGATGAGTGGGCTGACGAAAACGGTGATCTGGGGCCGGTTTACGGTGTGCAGTGGCGCAACTGGCCAACTCCAGACGGTGAATACATCGATCAGATTGCAACACTGGTTGAAAATCTAAAACGTGACCCAGACAGCCGCCGGCATATTGTGTCAGCTTGGAACGTTGCAGCTCTGCCAGAGATGGCTTTGGCGCCGTGTCACGCATTCTTCCAGTTTTATGTTGCCGACGGTAAGCTGAGCTGTCAGCTGTATCAGCGGTCGGCGGATATGTTCTTAGGGGTGCCTTTCAACATTGCCTCCTACGCACTGCTAACAATGATGCTTGCACAGCAAACAGGTCTAGAACTTGGCGAGTTTGTCTGGACCGGCGGTGACTGCCACATTTATGACAACCACGTCGAGCAGGTGCGCACCCAGCTTGCACGTGCGCCATACCCATACCCGCAGTTGAAAATTAAACAGCGCGACAGTATCTTCGATTACGAGTTTGAGGACTTCGAACTTATCGGTTACGAGCACCATCCGGGCATCAAAGCTCCGGTCGCGGTTTAGTAAAACAGTTTGCGGATCCTGCGATGAATACCGATACCCGGAAACACGACTGCAGCCCTGAAATGCTATTTAACGTGCCTGTTGCAGAGCTTGCTCAACTAGCGCGACAGGCTCTAAACCCTGGTGATATCGGTCTTATTTGGGCGCAGGCGAGTGGCACCTTACCCGGCTGGGAGCAGACGCCTGGCGGGGGAGCGATCGGACGTGCCGGACAGATGCCCTGGCACGTTCCTGCCGATCTCGCCTGGTTTAAACAGGTCACCTTTGGCGCTCCGGTGATTATGGGACGGCGCACCTGGGAGTCGCTGCCGGAGCGATTCAGGCCGCTTCCGGGACGCAAAAACTATGTTGTAACAAGTGCTCATGCCGACACAGTAAACAGTGCGACATTTGCGGGCGCAAACATTTTGCGATCCTTAGACGAACTGGACAGCCAGGCAGCCGCCACACCGGTTTGGGTTATCGGCGGCGGGCAGCTCTACCAGACAGCGCTCCCTCGAGCGAAAGCTGTGGTTATCTCGCAGTTCAGTCTTGCGGTTGCAGATGCTGATACCTGGGCTCCGTCGCTTGATCCGCAAGAATGGTGTTTGGCGGCGGTGTCTGAGCCTAGTGCGCACACAGAATTTCCGGTGCGCTTCTCACTGTGGTGCAGGCGTTAATTACTCTTTATTCGGGCCGAAGAGATCAGCTCCTATACAAGCTCTGCTGGTAGTGTTGAATGTATGACTGCCCGGTGGGAAATTAGGAGTGTTAATAGCCGTGAGTATGCAAACTCCGCCGAGAAGGCAGGGCTTAATCTTCCGATAGAACAAACAGAACACTGGGGTCGTGTTGACGAAATCCAAGCAAATAGGAAACACCTAGGCTACTACTTAGTGTTTTTTGATGGCGATTTGGTAGCGCAGTTTCGGGCGACCAAAATGGACTGGCATGCAACATTTTTTGTGTGGCTGCGTCACGGCCCGGTTTGGCTTGCAAAGCCGAGCGCGGAGCTGGAAAAAGGCTTTTTAGAAACGCTGGAGCAGTTTGCAAAACAAGAGTGGCAGGGAGCGCTGCACTTACGGCTAGATCTGTTCCATCGCGCGGTGCACAACAGTTATATGCCCTATTCGCTATCAACGCACGACCGCACCGTCGTTATTGACACTACTGTTTCTGATAGGGCAGCTGCTGACGAAGTATTGCAGGAAGAAATTATCGCAAAGTTTAAGTCGCGCGGCCGCAAGCAGGCGAGACAGTCATTGCGTGACACAGAGATTGTCTGTGCAGATGAGACGGACGCAGCCTTTAGAGACTTCAGCCCCTACCATCGGGTTCTGGTTGAAACGAGCAACCGTGACGGTTTCACAGCCTGGAGTAGTCAGCACTATCAGGAGATGCTAGAGGCATTGGGGAAAGAAAATGCGCGTCTTTATGCTTCTCGAATTGACGGAGAGCTCACCTCGTGGATGCTCGTGACGCTCAGCGGTAAATACGCCTGCTACTTTTACGGAGCTTCAACAACCGCATCAATGAAGCGCAGTGTCAACGAACGACTGGTTGTGTTTGTGTGTGTTGATATCGCCAAACGAGGATGCGAAGCTATGGACATGATGGGGATCGGCTCAGAACTGAACCCGTCATTAAACGGTCTAAATGTGTATAAAACAAAGTTTTCTACTGCGGTGGTGGAAGTTGCCCCAACTCAAGATGTGCCGCTTGCAGTATTCCGTTACAGGTTAATGATGGCCGCTCGTGCGACACTGCAGCGGTTAAAGCAACGCTAAACGATAGGCTAGATAGGTGATTAAACAAGAAAACCCCTTTGGGCAGGTATTGGTTGCGCTTGTCACTCCGATGGATAAGGACGGCGAGGTTGACTGGGACGCGACGGAAGCGCATATCGACCGTTGCATTTCTGATGGCGCTGACGGCATCGTCGTGACCGGCACCACAGGCGAGACTTCAACTCTGACCGACCCTGAAAAAATTAAGCTCGTTGAGGTAGCAAAGTCTGTTTCAGCGGGTAGAGCAAAAATAATTACCGGCGGTGGCTCAAACGAGACCGCCCATGCGATCGAGCTCTATCAAGCCAGCGAGAAAGCGGGTGCTGACGGGGTTATGGTTGTGACCCCGTACTACAACAAGCCGACACAGGCCGGACTTTTAACGCACTTCAGAATGGTGGCAGACGCAACTGATTTGCCGGTTCTGCTCTATGACATTCCCGGTCGCACCGGCGTTCCAATTAAATACGAAACTATTTTGCGGTTGGCAAAACACCCAAACATTCTTGGTGTGAAAGACGCTAAGGGCGACTTCAGCGAGGTTAGCCGTGTGCTGAATCAAACTGACCTCCTATACTTCTCAGGAGATGACGCAAACGTTTTGCCGCATCTTGCTATTGGTGCAACCGGTTTGGTTGGTGTGACAGCGAACATTGCCGCCGGGCCGTACCGCACTATTGTTGATGCGGTTAATAGGGGAGATTTGCACGCCGCACGCGAGATGCATAAACAGCTGGAGCCGCTTGTGCGCGCAGTTATGACCCATGTGCCCGGCACTATTTCAGCTAAATACATTTTGCATGGTCTGGGGCGCATCGGTAGCCCGCGCGTGCGTTTGCCGCTGGTCGGCCCAGAAGAGTGGGAGGCAGCGACAATTGAAGATGACTTGGCGCTTGTGAAAAACCTGCCGGGGGTAGATTTCTCAAACTTCCGACCAGATCGCAACGCCGCTGCCGGGGGCGCTCTACCAAAAATCGCCGGCACCACCCGTTAGTTTATTTGCCGTTAAGGGAGCAATTTTGATCGAAATACAGTCACCGCCCAAACTCAAAAAGGGCGCGCTGCGCACCTATCCACTGGGTGGCCTGGGTGAGGTTGGGCGCAACATGACTGTTTATGAATTCGATGGCAAATTGCTTATCGTAGACTGTGGTGTGCTCTTCCCAGAGGTTGAGCAGCCGGGAATCGATCTAATTCTGCCCGACATCACGCTACTCGATAATCGACTCCAAGACATCGTTGGGGTGGTGCTCACTCACGGGCATGAGGATCACATCGGCGGCATCCCTTACCTGCTCAAGCGCCGCGCCGATATTCCACTCTACGGCTCGCAGCTGACGCTGGCTTTGGTTGCAGCAAAGTGTAAAGAACACCGTCTGCAACCAAAGTTAAACGTCGTTGCCGAGGGCGATAGGGTTGCAGCTGGCGGCGGTTTCGACCTCGAATTCGTGGCGGTAAATCATTCGATTCCTGACGCGCTCGCTGTCGCTATTCGCACCCCAGCTGGGCTGGTGCTTGCAACCGGCGACTTTAAGATGGATCAGCTGCCGCTCGATGGGCGGATTACCGACCTCAGGGCGTTTGCGAGGCTCGGGGAAGAGGGCGTAGACCTCTTTCAAACCGACAGCACAAATGCTGATATTCCCGGGTTCACGCCGCTCGAAAAAGAAATTGGGCCGGTGCTCGAGAGTGTGATTGCGGGCACTCCTGGAAAAGTTGTTGTGGCGAGTTTCTCAAGTCACGTGCACCGCGTGCAGCAGGTTTTGGAGGCGGCCGCGCACAACCAACGCAAGGTTGTTTTGCTTGGCCGCTCAATGCTTAGAAACATGAAGATCGCTGAGGAACTTGGGTACCTAGACGTGCCGCCGGGCGTTTTAGTGACTCTCAAAGATGCCGAGGAAATTCCAGATGAGCATCTTGTATACATGTCTACCGGTTCGCAGGGGGAGCCGATGGCGGTGCTCAGCCGGATCGTAAAGGGCAATCACCAGGTTAGTGTCTCACACGGTGACACTGTGATCCTGGCCTCCAGTTTGATACCTGGAAACGAAAACGCAGTGTTCCGAGTGATCGATGGTCTCATGCGACTCGGCGCAAAGGTCGTGCACAAAGGAAACGCCCGTGTGCATGTTTCTGGCCACGCTGCGGCGGGGGAGCTGCTTTACTGCTACAACATTGTGCAACCAAAAAACGTGATGCCCATACACGGTGAATATCGCCATCTTGTTGCAAACGCAGCACTCGCGATTGAAACCGGCGTGCCAACCACGCGCACTCTGATCTGTCAGAACGGAACCGTTGTTGACCTGCAAGACGGCAGGGCTAAAATTACGGGTCAGCTGGAGGTTGGATCCCTCTACGTAGACGGTCAGACGGTTGGTAAGGTAACCGACGATGATCTGCACGAGCGGCGGGTGCTAGGGACCGAAGGATTCGTCTCGATTATCACCGTCGTGTCTAAAAAGACAGGGCAGATAGTCTCAGGCCCGGATATTCACACCAAGGGAATGGCGGAAGACGACAGCGAATTTGACGTTATCAAACCAAAGATAGTTAACGGCATACAGGATGCATTCCAAGCGGCAAAGCGCGATGGTGCAGCCGCGCCAGACAGGCAGAAACTGCAGCAGATTGTGCGCCGCATCGTTGGCCGGTGGGTGGGAACCAAACTGCGCCGCCGGGCGATGATCGTGCCGGTCGTTGTGGAGGTTGACTAAGAAAACCTCTGCGCTCTTAACTGAGTGAGGGTTTAATAAAATACCGGGGCAGAAGATTTCTGCCCCGGTATTGTTTTACAGCCCTTAAATCATTTGTGAATCTTTGTATTTTCGCGCATGCAAGCGAGAAGCAATGCCAGCGCCGACCCTGCTCCATAGTTTGTATTTAGTCTCGTTGAAGATTAGTTCAACGCGACCAACAAGCGTGCTGCGCCGTTTACTAAAAGACAGCTTAAAACGCCCAAGCGAGTAGTTAATGTGATCGGTGTCACTCTGTGCGGTGACCGGGGCCACACCGAACATATTGTAAGAAGTTGCGCCCAGCTTCTGCATTTCGAGCATGATTCGCCAGTGCAGATAGTTTGCAGAGCCAGCAGACTGCAGAGCGCGATCCGATCCGCCATCTTTGTAGGTTGCGTTTTTGCCTGTTAACACAACGAATGCGAGCACAGAAATTTCACCGTTATCAACGGCAGCGTAGAAGCGCCCACGACCCTGGTCAGCAAAACCTTTCCAATAGCTTTCAAGATAGGCGCGCGGCCGAATAACAAGATCGGTGCGGCCACCACCCACCTTGTGCATGAGCTTCCACATCTTATCGAACGTCTCTTGCGTGGCCGGCAACTCCCTAAACTCGACCCCTTCACGCTCCCCACGACGCACCATATTGCGACACTTCTTATCGAATGACGCGAGGAGCTCATCCGCTGTCTGATCGAGGTCAATCACAGCGGTGATAGCGTCCATGCGGCCACGCTTCAGATCTGTCACGGGCACCGATAGTCGGCTTTTAATAGTGTCAAGAGCCTCTTTTTCAGGAATTAAAGATGCAAAACTCGGTGGGAGAGTGTGGCGCCCTGCGACAGTATCTGGATCATCGGCCGGAATGACGGGCAGAGTTGGCTCAGCGCTCACCGCAAAAACAGTCGGCTCATGTGTTTTAACGTATTCTTCAAGCGCCTTTAACCCCGCACCAACCTCTGCTGCATCTTGCAGAGCCGGCGCGGTTGGAAGATACCAAAACTTACCCAGAAGGGGAATCCGGCGTTCAAGCACAAGACCAGCAAACGCGGGTTTGCCGTCCGTTTCCCAGATAAGAAAGCGAGGGTGCCAACCGTACTGTGATTTCACTCTTGCAAAAACTCTGGAGTTGCTGAATTCGCCGCCGAGAGGATTCTGCTCGCTTAACTCATCCCAGTTTTCTTGCTCGGCACGCGAGGCTGCACGCACTGTGTAGACGGATGTCATGAATATTCCTTAAGTCGCTGTTCTGTCACCCAAAGCCTAATTTGTTGTAACTGGTTTACGGACGTGACTGTCGGTGTGTGAGTTTTTTACGCAGCGCAAGCGTAGCGGAATGCCCGCTGATGATGAGGAACAAGACGTAAAGCGCAAGCGTCAGTATGCCAACTACGACACAGATCAAAATTGAGCCGACGAAATTTAGCTCTGATCCGATAACGTTGGGGAGCGCTAACGGCGTTATCAGACGATCTAACTGCAGGGTGATTCCAAGCACGGAGACGGAATCGGGGATCACATAACGCGCCATCAGAAGCAGCGCTAATAATATTGCTGCAGCAGTTGCAAACAGTGCACGCAAACTGTCTTTTAGAGTCTCAGCGTCGAGCACAGCGCCGATATGCCGCTTTAGCGTTAAGTGAGTTAGCGCATAGAAGAGAATATAGCCGAGCGATACTGCAAGACAGGCGAGCCAGGCTGCGTCAGCAGTTTCAAAAGCGAAGGTAAAGCTGACAAGAATAATAATTACGCTTGTGTGCAAAACATTTAATAAGAAGGGGGTTTTTGTGTTGCTCCGCGCGAAGAAGCCGCGATTTAACACGAACACCAGACTGTACGGCAGCTGACTGATTGACAGAGCGAGTAAAACTATCGCAACCGATCCGACCACAGCAGAGTCAGCTGTTGGCTGCAGCACCCGCGAAATAGGGAATGAGAGCAGCGCAAAAATTGCGATGATAGGGGCGGTTATAAGCACTGTTAACGAGAACGCTCGGCGCAGTTGCATCCGATAACCGTGTTCATCACCGTTCTGCACCTTTTCACTCATCGAAGTGAAGGAAGCCATAACTAGTGAGACAACAATTGTGGCGTGCGGCAGGCTGAGAATCAGTGTGGCAAGCTCTACCGCCGCAAGACCAGCCTCTCCAGACTGCGCACGGTTCATCGCAATGCCCTGATAGATACCGGTAATCTGAGTGGCAACCATTGAAGCCAGCGTCCATGATGCAACACGGCCAATCTCACCGAGACCAAAGCCACGCCATTTAAAGTCGAGCTGCATTTTTATACCAGCCCGTTTAAACGCAAACAGCAGCACAATCGCCTGGGCTGCAACACCGAGGCTTGCCGCGCCCGCAATCAAAAACTGCGGCGCAAAATCAGTGCTGCCAAACACCCGTTCACCGTTTGGATCGGCGCCAAAGAAATAGATGAAAAGCAGCAGTGCGCTAATGTGAATCACATTGTTTAAAACAGGAGCCCAAGTGTACGGCCCAAAAACGCTCTTTGCGTTAAGCACCTCACCGGCAACCGTATAGAGCACAAAAAAGAGCACCTGTGGAGCCAGCCACAGTGCAAAGGCGAGCGCGAGACCGCGATGCTCGGCAGACCAGTCCGGTGTTAAAAGACGCACAATGAGCGGTGAGATGAGGGCGGTTAAGAGAGTAAGCGCTGATCCGACAACAAGTGAGAGCGTAATTAGCTTCTGAATATAGGCCTGACCGCGATCCTTTGCGAGCGCCGCCTTCGTTATCTGCGGCACCAGCACAGCGGTTAGGGCGCCGGTTATCACCAGTGAATAAACCAGACCGGGAATGCGTGTTGCAGCAGAGTAGGAGTTCGCGACAAAACCGAGCGAACCGATCGCGTAGACGAGCAGCATCTGCCGCATAAGCCCTAAGACTCGTGACGTAAGAGTGCCAGCTGCGATGAGAGCGCTAGAGCGACCGAAACCTTGTTTTGCCATCAATACCAAGAATAGCCGCAAGCTCTTGCTCTTCGAGAGCCAAAGAAAAAGGGGCGCGCCGCCTAGGCACAGATAAAGTTATTTACCGCTCGTTTAGATTAGTAGCTATGAGTTCGTCTAGTTCTAAGCGCGGGAATACGCGGAAAACCGGGGGTGCTAGGAGCACCTCCACCGCTCGCACCCGAAAGCTTCCGGAAACCGCAGCTAAGGAGGTTGCAAAACCTGAAAAAAACGCTTTGGTTACCGTCTGGACGGCTTCCGCCCACGGTGCCGGGGCGCTGGCGCGTGCCTTTCGCCTAGAAAAGATGGATCCGGCAGATAGGCGAGACGGATTTCCGTTTGCTTTGCTGCTGTTGGGTGTTGTTGGAATTGCGCTTGAGTGGTTTTTAGCGGGCAATCAAACCGCTCAAGTGATCAGCGATTGGACCCTTGGCGGCATGTTTGGGCAGCTTGTATTTGGCTTGCCGCTCTTAATGATCGCCTTTGCGCTGTGGCTTTTTAACAACCCGTCAACAGTGCACGATAATCGCCGCATCGCTGTTGGCCTGACGCTACTCGTGTTAAGCGCCTCTGGTATTGCCCACGCGCTCGCCACAGTGCGGCCGCAACCGGCTGAGGGCCTGCCCGCACTCGCTGCTGCTGGCGGCTTGTTGGGTTGGTTGTTGGGTGAGCCGTTGGCGTTGGTGCACAAATGGTTTGCTGTGCCGGTGCTAGCGCTGCTTGTGGTGCTCAGTCTCCTGATCATCACCAAGACTCCGCCAACGCGAATTGGTCGGCGTCTTATTGAAGTCTGGGACTGGCTGTTGGGTGAGCCGCGCGAAGCTGAGGCACAAAAAGACCAGTCTGGTGGGGGCAGCCCAGACACCGCGGTGATGCCACCGCACTTCGCTGAGCAGCAGGAACTTGAAGGGCAGACACTTGCTGCAGCGCAAGAGGCAAAACCGAAGCGGCGGCGCAAGAAAAACGAAACAGTTCTTTTTGACGTTGAGAGTTTTGAACCGCAGGAGCCGCGCATTCCAACCGACAAACTGCCGTGGTGGCGCAGGCCAAACTCTGAGGGTGCGGGACTCACCGAAAACTTTGTGGATCCGCACGAGCTGCTGGACGGCGGAAACCCTGAATCTGGTGTGCACGGTGAGGTTGCTTTTGAAAGCGCGTTAGAGGGTGATCCCACTGTGTCACAGCGGCACACCGCTGATGTGATTGCTGAGCTTGAGGCAGCGGAACAGATGCTGCGCGATACCGGTAATATGGGGCATCGGTCGAGCGGCCTGTACGCCGATGAAGAAAGTGATAACGCAGAGTCGGCAACTGTGGAAACACCGGCGGGGCCGCAGGATCGTCCGTTTTCGTTAAATCCGCCAGAAGCCGCAAGCGATCAGCAGCGATACGTGCTGCCGAGTGTGCAAACGCTAAACCGCGGCGAAGCGCCAAAGACAGACTCAGCCGCCAACAGTGAGATTATTGCTGCAATTGATCGAGTATTTGCGTCATTTAAGGTCGATGCGAAGGTCGTGGGCTTTTCTCGCGGTCCGACGGTTACCCAGTATGAGGTAGAGGTCGGCGCTGGGACAAAGGTTGAACGCGTAACTGCGCTCGCAAAGAACATCTCATATGAGGTTGCCTCGAATGAGGTTAGTATTCTGTCGCCGATCCCGGGCAAAAAAGCTATCGGCATTGAAATTCCCAATCGCGACCGTGAAAATGTGGTGCTCGGCGACGTGCTGCGCTCTCCGAAGGCCGCTTCGTCAACCCACCCGCTCACTATCGGTGTTGGTAAAGACGTTGAGGGCGGTTTTGTTGTCGCCAATCTCGCAAAAATGCCGCACCTCTTAGTTGCCGGTTCAACCGGGTCTGGTAAATCAAGCTTTATCAATTCGATGATTACAAGCCTGCTTGTGCGCTCGACCCCCGAAGAAGTGCGCATGGTGCTCGTTGATCCAAAGCGCGTGGAACTTAGCAACTATCAAGGGGTGCCGCACCTAATAACCCCAATCATCACCAACCCGAAGAAAGCTGCAGAAGCTCTGCAGTGGGTTGTGAAAGAGATGGATATGCGTTACGACGATCTTGAAAGCTTTGGCTTCAAGCACGTCGACGACTTCAACAAAGCTGTGCGCGATGGCTCGATTCGGCTGCCAGAGGGAAGTAAGCGGGTTTTGAAACCGTACCCTTACTTACTGACTGTGGTAGATGAGCTTGCGGATCTGATGCTGGTTGCGCCCCGCGACGTTGAAGAATCCATCGTCAGAATCACACAGCTAGCGCGCGCCGCTGGGATCCATCTTGTGCTTGCAACGCAGCGACCATCCGTCGATGTGGTAACCGGCCTAATTAAGGCAAACGTGCCGAGCAGGCTCGCCTTCGCTGTTGCTTCTGCAACCGATTCGCGAGTTATTCTGGACCAAACAGGTGCAGAAAAACTAATCGGTCAGGGTGATGGTTTGTTCTTACCGATGGGCGCAGGGCATCCGGTGCGTGTGCAGGGTGCCTGGGTGACTGAAAGCGAAATTCGCAGTGTTGTGGAGCACGTGAAGTCGCAAGCACGCCCTGAGTACCGCAAAGATGTTGAACAGGTTGTTGCGAAGAAAGAGATCGACGCCGACATCGGTGACGACCTTGAGGTGCTACTGGCAGCTATTGAGCTGGTTGTTAACAGCCAGCTTGGTTCCACTTCAATGCTGCAGCGTAAACTACGCGTTGGTTTCGCTAAAGCGGGTCGCATCATGGACCTAATGGAATCGCGTGAAATTGTTGGCCCCTCGCAGGGCTCGAAACCGCGTGATGTGCTCGTAACTCCCGACCAATTGGAAGAAATTTTGGCGCGAGTTAGCGGTCAGGAACCGCCTACACGAGCAGATCATTCTGAAAACACAGATTTTGCAGAGACAAATTCAGATGCAGAATCGGAAGACGCTTGGCAGCTAACCGGGCGTGACGATAGATTCTGAGGTGGTGAGAGCGGTGACTACCAAACAGCCAAACCTTAACCTTCCGAACACAATAACCGTGCTCCGTATTTTTGCGACACCTATTGTGCTGTGGCTGCTGCTGACTGACAGGGGTGAACTCGGGCCGGAACGCTGGTGGGGTGCAATACTGTTCATAATTTTTATGGCGAGCGACGCATTCGACGGCTACTGGGCGCGTTCGCGTGGATTGGTCACCGACCTGGGCAAGCTTCTAGATCCGATCGCCGATAAGGTGCTGACCGGTGGTGCCTTGGTTGTGCTCTCAATCTTGGGGGAATTACCCTGGTGGGTGACAATTGTTGTGTTAATCCGTGAGATCGGGATCACGATTCACCGTTTACTAGCCGCGCATACAGTAGTTCTTGCAGCGGCATGGTTGGGTAAGGTTAAGACTGTGCTGCAGTCGATAGCGATCCCTCTTGCAATTGTGCCGCACTGGATCTGGACGGGTGAGCCCGGGATTTGGGTAAACACACTAATTATGAGTGCCGCAGTTGTTATGACTATTGTCAGCGGTATTGACTACATAGTGAAACTACCCGCTGCAAAGAAGAAGGCAGAGTAACTTGGCCCTGTCTTCTGAGCTGACATCTCTTGCTGCGGAAGTGGTTAAGAGGCTAGCGGAAAAGGGTGAACGCGTTGCGGTGGCTGAATCGTTGACGGGCGGACTGTTAGCGGCAACATTGGTTTCTGTGCCGGGCGCCTCAAAGGTGTTTGTTGGCGGGGCGGTGACATACGCCACGGAAGTAAAACACGCTCTGCTCGGAGTGTCATCGGATGTGTTAGGCACATACGGCCCGGTGTGTGCTGACGTGGCAGAACAAATGGCCAGCGCTGTGCGTGAAAAGCTTGGGGTGACAGCTGACTACGGTGTTTCCACAACGGGGGTAGCAGGCCCCGATCCAGATGCCTTTTCTGGAATCGAGGCGGGCGTTTTCTACATCGCTTGCGCGACTGGTCGGGGTGTTTTAGCAGAGCGTCATAAAGTTGCAGGGGATCGTGAAACGGTGCGAAAATCGGCAGTGACGGCCGCTCTACATTTGCTTCTTAACCAGATTGCGGCGGCGTAACTGTTTTCAGCGGTTTGTGAACTTGAGTGGATTATTATCAAATTCATAAGCTTGTGGGAATAATTATCGTCCCCCGTTGTTGTAGGTTTTAAGTCCTGAATTAAACGAAGTTTAAGAGAAGAGGTCAAGATGGTATTGCTGCGAGAGCAACTTGGCGATGTTTTGCGTGATTTCCGCACCCAGCAGAACCAGACTCTTCGAGCTGTGTCTGGCGAGGCGCGTGTTGCTCCCGGGTATCTGAGCGAAATTGAACGCGGTCAAAAAGAGGTTTCCAGTGAAATACTGCTTGCTGTTTCGACCGCGCTGCAGGTTCCGCTGTCGGTGATCTTCAATGAGGTGAGCGAGCGGGTGGCGATGCGTGAGCAGTTGAATTCCGGAGTGTCTCCGATAATTCCAGATACTGTGCCTGCCGATTTGCTCAAAAAGTATCATGGCTCTGAATTAATCGGTTAGCGGCGCAATTGAAAGCTAGTGAGTTTCGGCGCGCTGTAGAGGAAGAGTTTGGTGTTAGCTACAGCTCTGTGCTGATACGCGATCATTGGCTTGTTGCGCTTGGTGGAACTGCGCAGGAAGCTCTCGAAGCCGGAGTTCCGGCAAAAACTGTGTGGCTCGCGCTCTGTGATGATTTTGCAATTCCTGAAGATCGTCGGCACGGGCGTGGGCTGATTGATCCGCAGAAATAACAGTTTCAGACGTAACCTAAACTTTCTCGGCGCGCCAAAATCGAATAAATGTTCGATATTGGGTATGTTTGTAACAGCACAGCTGCTGAGATAGTTCTCCACAGATCTAATAAGGCCACTATAAAGTCATATACCTCTGGGGTAGCTTCAAAGTAACTGGCTACTTGCCTTGTCTGCGCTAATTAATTTTGGCGTCGAGACAGTCTGTAGGCGGCAACCCAGGTGCGCTACTGCCACCGCGACTTGATGGAGGAAAAATGGCCGATAAAACTAAAATAAATTCACTCGAAACTGCGCTTGCTCAGATTGACAAGCAGTTTGGCAAAGGCGCAATTATGCGCATGGGTCAGATTGAGCGTGAAGCGGTGGAGGTGATCCCAACCGGGTCGGTAACGCTTGATGTCGCGCTCGGCATTGGTGGTTTGCCGCGTGGGCGCATTATTGAGATTTTTGGGCCTGAATCCTCTGGTAAAACAACCCTGACTTTGCACGCTATCGCCAATGTGCAGGCTGCTGGTGGAATTGCAGCATTTATTGACGCAGAGCACGCCTTAGACCCCGTTTACGCACAGAAACTCGGGGTGAATATTGATGAGCTGCTTGTGTCGCAGCCCGACAACGGCGAGCAGGCGCTAGAAATCGCAGATATGCTGATTCGCTCTGGCTCTGTCGACTTGATTGTTATCGACTCTGTTGCCGCACTGGTGCCCGCTGCTGAAATCAAGGGTGAGATGGGTGACTCACACGTTGGTCTCCAAGCCCGGCTTATGTCGCAGGCGCTGCGTAAGATTACTGGTGGCCTGCACAACACAAACACAACAGCTATTTTCATTAACCAGCTGCGTGAGAAGGTTGGTGTGATGTTTGGCAGTCCGGAAACCACCGCGGGCGGAAAGGCGTTGAAATTCTATGCCTCAGTGCGGCTTGACATTCGCCGTGTGCAAACCATTAAAGAAGGCAGTGATGCCGTCGGCAACCGCACTAAGGTTAAGGTCGTTAAGAACAAGATGGCGCCGCCGTTTAAGATCGCAGAGTTTGACATCCTCTATGGTGAGGGCATCTCTCGGGAAGGATCACTTATCGACCTGGGTGTCGAGAACAATATCATCAAAAAGAGCGGTGCTTGGTTTACCTATGATGGTGATCAGCTCGGGCAGGGCATGGAAAAAGCTCGCCGCTTTTTGAAGGAGAACCCAGAGGTTGCTGCCGAGATTGAGCAGAAAATTTTGATTAAGCTCGGAGTGATTGAAGATCCGGCTGCGCAGAATCAAGAGGCAGCTGAAGGATCCGCAGAGGTCAAATCAGCGTAATGCCGGTTAGGTTCGAAGATGATGATGCTATGGCGGATAACTCCGCCATAGCATCTGGAATTGAAACTGCAAACGCTTGGACAGCGCGGCGTGCCAGGTCGCAGCAGGGTGCAAAAGTCACCGATATTAGTGCATGGCGGGCGCGTGCTGAAAACGAGCAAACCGCCGAAAAAACTCAAGACAATAAACCCCGCAGCTCAAAAGACACAGTCATCGCCTCGCTTCAAAAACAACTAAAAACGCTAGACAAGCCTTCGCAGCCGCTTCCACCTGCGGAGCGTGTGCGAAATGAGCAGATCATAGATGAGCAGAATCTTATCTCGGTAGATTTTGGTGATCGGGCTACTCGTGAGGCCGCAAAAGATGCTGCAATTAAGTTGTTAGCCAGAAAACAACTGTCTGTTAAAGAGCTCGAAAATGAGTTGCAAAAACAGGAGTTCAACCACACACTGTGCGCTGAGGTAGCCGCTGAATGCGAAGCTGAAATGCTGATCGATGAGCTGGCACTCGCCAGAGCGATCGTAGAGAACAATCGCGGCCGCAAAGGTAAAAGTGCGCAGCAGATTAAACAGAAATTAGTGCAGAGACGACTCAGCGAGAGTGCGATAGCAGCAGCACTTGCAGAAATCGACGAAGCAGAAGAAAAGCAGCTAATTTGCGACACAGCGTTCGACAGAGCGCAGCGCTTAAATGATCTAGACTTTGCGACAGCAGAACGCAGACTTCTAGCTTTTCTAGCAAGACGCGGCTGGAGCGGTTATGAGACACGCGAAATAGCCCGTGAGGCATTGCGTGCCGCGGGCATTGATTAATGGGGTTTATTAGGATAGGTAGTTATGACCATCGACCTCAACAAGCCATTAAAGATTGATCTGTCACCGGCAGCATTGCGTGCAGATGGTAGCCCACGCACATATGAGGTGACCACATACGGTTGTCAAATGAATGTGCACGATTCAGAGCGGCTCTCAGGAGCGCTGGAGGCAGCCGGATACATTAAGAATCCCGCTGGTGAACAGGCTGATGTGGTGGTCATCAACACCTGTGCGGTGCGTGAAAATGCTGATAATCGTCTTTATGGCAACCTCGGAATTCTTGCGAGTAAGAAACGACAGCATGAGGGTATGCAGATTGCGGTCGGTGGCTGTCTAGCGCAGAAAGATCAGGGCACAATCTTAAAGAAAGCACCCTGGGTTGATGTTGTGTTTGGAACGCATAACATGGGTTCACTGCCTGTGTTGCTTGAGCGTGCATGGCACAATAAAGAAGCTGAAATCGAGATTCTTGAATCACTTGAAACTTTTCCCTCGACACTCCCCACCAAGCGTGATTCGGCTTCAAGCGGCTGGGTGTCTATTTCAGTAGGTTGTAACAACACCTGCACCTTTTGTATTGTGCCGAGCCTGCGCGGCAAAGAAAATGATCGCCGCCCGGGCGATATTTTGAAAGAAGTGCAGGCACTGGTTGATGACGGCGCGATCGAAGTAACTCTGCTCGGGCAGAACGTCAACAGCTACGGAGTTTCTTTCGGAGACCGGCAGGCTTTTAGCAAGTTGCTGCGCACCATGGGCACGATTGAGGGCTTAGAGCGCGTCCGGTTTACCAGCCCGCACCCGGCGGCATTCACCGATGATGTTATTGACGCTATGGCAGAAACCCCCAACATAATGCCGCAGCTGCATATGCCTTTGCAGTCTGGATCAGACCGCGTGTTGCGGGCGATGCGCCGCTCATACCGCAGCAAGAAATTCTTAGGCATCTTAGAAAAAGTGCGCACCAAAATTCCGCACGCCGCAATCACAACCGACATCATCGTCGGGTTTCCCGGTGAGACAGAAGAAGATTTTCAGGAGACCATGCGTGTTGTTGAGCAGGCACGGTTCCAAAGTGCCTTCACTTTCCAATACTCCATCAGGCCCGGCACACCAGCAGCAACAATGGAGAATCAAATACCAAAAGAGGTTGTGCAGGAACGGTATGAGAGGCTGGTTGCCCTGCAAGACCGGATCGCTTTTGAAGAAAACCAAAAACTTGTTGGAACTCCTGTTGAGGTTCTCGTAACTGCCAGCGAAGGCAGAAAATCTGCAGAGACCAACCGTCTCGCTGGTCGCGCAAGAGACAATAGACTCGTGCACTTCGTTGTGCCAGAGGGAGCCGACGCACCCAGGCCTGGTGATATTGTGAACACAACCGTCACCTCGGCGGCGCCATTCTTCCTAATAGCGGATGATTACGAGAACTACAGGCTGCGTCGCACCCGCTCAGGTGACGCATGGGATCGCAGCCAAGCTGAGACCTGTGGGGCACCAACACCGGGGGCTGCCGGCGGGCGTGGTGGTGCGGTGAATCTCGGTATGCCAACAATTGGTGTGCGCAGAGCCTAAGCTGCTGCACGGGAACACGGTAGATTTTAGGGCCTAATGTCGCATCTTAAAGGTCTAACCGCGATAGCGCCGCCGGTTGTCGCAGTTTTCGGCGCAACCGCAACCGGAAAAAGCGCGCTGGCCGTTAACCTTGCCTGCAAGCTACGTGCGCTGGGCTCTCCTGCCGAGGTTATAGGTGCCGACGCAATGCAGCTCTATCGGGGGATGGATATCGGCACTGCAAAACTTACAGCGGAAGAGATGCGGGGTGTACCACACCATCAAATTGACGTTCTCGATCCGCGTGAGGAAGCGAGCGTTTTCGCCTATAAGAATCAAGTAGCAGAATTGATTAGCAAGCAGCGTGCAAGCGGTATCGTGCCGATAGTAGCCGGCGGCTCCGGGCTCTACGTAAATGCTGCGCTTTATGACTTAGAGTTTGCGCCGCACAGCAGCAGTGTCAGAGAAGAATTAGAAACCTACTACGCTGAAAAAGGCTTACAAGAACTGCAGCGGCTGATAGAGCGCGAAGATCCAGAGGCTGCAAAGGGCGTTGACCTGCGCAATCCACGCCGTATTATCCGTGCCTTAGAGATAAAAAGAATCACCGGCAAAAGCGCCATAACATCCCTCCCAGAAGCGCCGAAACTCAAGCATCCGACACTTTTGGTGCACACCGTAGAGGATCGTGCAACACTGGTTAACCGGATAGATACCCGGGTTGAGGCGATGTGGGCGGACGGCATAATCGATGAGGTAAAACGCCTTGAAAAGTTGGGCATCAGAGAGGGTAAAACCGCAAGCCAGGCGATCGGCTATGCGCAGGCGCTGCAGCAGCTTGACGGTGAAATTATCGAGGCTGCTGCAATCGCTGAAACCCAGCTTCTGACACGACGCTACGCACGCCGCCAGGTGAGCTGGTTTAAACGCTTAGCTCTGCAAAAAGAGGTGAGCAGCGCAGACTCGAGAAGCGAACTGGCGCAAACCGCCCTGCTCGCAGACATTCTTAAAATTTGGCGTGAGTCTGCAAGCTAGGATTTAAACATGTCCATCACTCTCCAGTTTGCGAAAGCTCACGGCACCGGTAACGACTTTGTGCTTTACACCGATGCCGACGGGGCAAATCAGCTCTCCCCAGAACAGATCGCGTTCCTATGCGACCGCCGGTTTGGTGTCGGCGGTGATGGGCTCATTCGTGCTGTGCGCACACGCAATCTTCCTGAAGCAAAAGAACTAGCGGCAGCTCACCCAGAAGCCGAGTGGTTTATGGACTACTACAACGCTGATGGTTCTACAGCGCAAATGTGCGGCAACGGTGTGCGCGCTTATGTGCACTATCTTCTGACCGAGGGCCTGATAGATCCGGAACGTCGGGAAACTATAGCTATTGGAACTCGCGCAGGGGTAAAGGATGTTCTCGTCGGTCGCGGTGGCTACAGCGTCGACCTTGGTCGTTGGCGGTTGGATGGCAGTGCAGAAGTGACCACGCAGTGTGAGACGGTCGCCCGCCCTACGCTCGGCATTAATCTTGGCAATCCGCATGCGGTTGCTGCGGTTCCCGACAAAAATGTTTTAAACAGTCTCGACCTCACTAAAGCACCTGCGCTTAATCCAGCTCCGGCAGAGGGAGCAAACGTTGAATTTGTTGCCCCAGACGAGCAACTTATTAAAGATGGGGTTGGCCAGATCTCTATGAGAGTTTTTGAGCGTGGTGTCGGCGAAACTCTTTCTTGTGGCACCGGCGCCGTTGCAGCGGCGCTCGCCTTTCGACAGTGGGGTGGCAGCGAAATGCCGAATAATTGGCGTGTCGGTGTGCCTGGCGGCGTGCTGGCCGTGCGCATGTTCCCGACTGAAGAGGGAGAACACGTCTCGCTGAGCGGGCCTGCAGAGATTGTTTACAGAGGAGAAATCACACTCCCAGCAGCAGTCTAAGAGGATCAACTGCTGCTGTTCTTACTGTTTTTATGTCAGGCTGTGCGTGTTACAGCGATAACATGGAAGCCTTTGTCGCGAGCAAACCGTGACACAGTGTGGGTGCTAGCAAATTCAGTTGCAAGCCACTTTTCAAACGACAGCGCCCCAAGATTCTTAGCGACAACCAGGTAGGCGATTCCGCCAACGACAAGACGCGGTAGATAAGTGCGCATCAAACTGTGTAGCACCTCTTTGCCAACCCGAATCGGTGGGTTAGAACGAATTTCATCAAACATTACGTCTTGCGGAAGCTGATCCGCCCGGAGAGCACGGACATGATCGAGAGCGAGTTTTTCAGCATTGCGCGCTGTGAGCTCTAGCGCCCGCTCGTTGACATCGAGCGCAAACACATCAAGCTCTGGGGAGTTGAGCGCCGCATCCAGCGAGATTGCGCCCCACCCGCAGCCGATATCCAACAAGTTTCCGGCACCCGGTGGCGCGGGCACAGACCGCAGCAGCACCGCTGTGCCGCGATCCAAACCATCGTGGCTGAAGACGCCGCGCGCAGAGAGCACTTCATGCTCGCGGCCGCCAAGCGCAACCGAGATGGGGTAGGGCGTAAACTCGCCTCCCGGCGTTGCAGAAAAATAATGCTCGCTCACCATATGAGTATCGCACTAATCGATCCGGTATTCCTAGTCAGGTGTATAGCGTAAGATTTAGGGAAGATGGACACTGAAAAATTCAACGCTGAAGATGATTTCTCGCAATCTGATGATGTGATCAAGCGGATCCTTTCGCGCTCTCAAAACAGCGCGCATGTGATTCGCGATGGTCGCGCCCAAGCATTAGGTGACGAAAGTTTTGATGCGCTCACAGATGCAGATATTGACATCGCGCTTGAGCGTGAAGAGCGTGCCGGTATGCGGCGCGTTTCGGGTCTATCAACTCAGCTGGACGATATTACCGAGGTGGAGTATCGCGATCTGCAGCTTGAGAACGTGGTTTTGGTTGGGGTTTATTCACAGGGGAGTCTTGCTGATGCAGAAAACTCTCTTCGCGAGCTTGCAGCACTTGCCGAAACTGCTGGCGCCAAGGTGCTTGAGGGGCTTTTGCAGCGCCGGCCGCATCCGGATCCTGCGACATACCTCGGGAAGGGAAAGGCGCAGGAGCTGAGAGAGCTTGTTGCCGAGCTGCGTGCCGATACTGTGATTGCCGACTCTGAGTTGGCTCCGAGTCAGCGTCGTGCGCTTGAAGATGTTGTGAAAGTGAAGGTTATCGACCGCACAGCTGTGATCCTTGATATTTTTTCGCAGCACGCGAAGAGCCGTGAGGGCAAAGCGCAGGTGGAGCTTGCGCAGCTTGAATATCTGTTGCCGCGATTGCGTGGCTGGGGTGAGTCGATGTCGCGGCAGGCTGGCGGTCAGGTTGGTGCTGGCGGTGCGGGTATGGGTTCTCGCGGTCCGGGCGAAACTAAAATTGAGCTTGATCGCCGCCGTATTAATACCCGCATGGCGAAGTTGCGGCGTGAAATTGCGCAGATGGCACCCGCGCGCCAGACTAAGCGTGCCACGCGCAGACGGGGTGATGTTCCCACAGTGGCTATTGCGGGATACACGAACGCTGGTAAGTCGAGTCTGTTGAACCGTCTCACCGGCGCCGGTGCGCTGGTGCAAAACCAGTTGTTTGCAACTCTTGATACGACTGTGCGCCAGGCTACCGCTGCAGACGGCCGCAATTTCACCTACGTCGACACGGTTGGATTCGTGCGCTCTCTGCCGCATCAGTTGGTCGAGGCTTTTCGGTCGACCTTTGAAGAGGTCTCTGAGGCGGATGTGATTTTGCACGTGGTTGATGCTTCACACCCCGATCCCGCATCTCAATTAAAGGTTGTGCGTGAGGTGATCGGTGAGGTTGATGCGGCTGATATTCCAGAGATTGTGGCTTTTAATAAGGCTGATCTGATAGATGATAATCAACGCTTAGTGCTGTTGGGCTTAGCTCCCCGAGCAATTTTTGTTTCTGCAAAAACCGGTGCTGGTGTAGATGAGTTGCGTGCTGCTGTGGATGCAACCCTGCCCAGACCAGCGCACGAGGTTGTTGCGGTAATTCCATACGAGCACGGCGAAGTGGTCTCAGAACTCCACGAACGTAACCGGGTGATTTCGCTTGATTATGTTGAAAATGGAACTCGTGTGCGCGCACAGGTATCTGATGAAATGTATGCGAGGCTGCAGCCCTACCTAATCGATGGTTAAAAGGCTTGCGGATCAGCTAGCGCAAAAAATTTAACAGGGGATTGCTGCTGCTCTTGCCTGTCGTTACACCGCGCGGAACACAGCAATCACCTTGCCGAGAATTTGGGCGGTATCTCCCAGAATCGGCTCGTAGGCAGAGTTTTGTGGCAGCAGCCAAAGGTGGCCGTCACGGCGTCGGAAAGTTTTGACCGTAGCCTCGCCATCAAGCATTGCCGCGACTATTTCACCATTTTGGGCATCAGCCTGCTCGCGGATCACTACATAATCACCATTGCAGATTGCCGCGTCGATCATTGAATCGCCAACGACTCGCAGCATGAAGATGTTGCCCTCACCAACAAGAGACTTTGGCAGCGGCATGGTGTCTTCGACCTGTTCTTCGGCGGTGATCGGCACACCCGCAGCGATTTGCCCAAGCAGTGGCACCATAGTGAACGATTCACGCAGTAAAGCGACTGAAGTCTGTTCATTGTGCGCGGGGTCAACGGTGGGGCGCTGCTGTGGTTTGGTGGTGAGATTGCTTGTAGTGTCAGCGGTAGCTTCTGTGTCAATGATTTCGAGGGCGCGGCTGCGGCCCTGCGCACGACGAATGTAGCCACCGACTTCAAGCACTTTGATCTGATGTGAGACGCTCGCTAGCGAGTTTAGATCGCAATGAATGCCGATCTCACGCAGTGAGGGAGCGTAACCGTGCGCGCCAACATATTCAGTTATGTAGTCGAGCACCGCTTGGGTGCGTTTTTTGAGCGGCTTATTCTCGTCAGACTGGCGCATTCTCGGTGCTCCTGAATTTAAGGGCGTTATAAAGTCATACACCCTCATGATTAGCTGGTTGTTAATTAACACCGTAGGCGCAAACACTTGATTTTACAAGTCAAAACGCCTCGTTATAGAAACTTTATTCCAAAAATTTGTTCTAATAAAGTTTTCGGAATAAACTGAACATATGTTCCGAACAAATGTTCGGCAATTGGAGGGTTAAAAATGAGCAACACAATTTACAACACCACTGTTCAAGACTCTCAGTCCACGCACTTGAGACTCACGCGCAGAGGTAAGGCTGTGTTTTCTGCATTCGGCCTTGGTGCACTGCTAGCCGGCGGTTTATTTATTTCTGCTATCAACTCAACGGCCGCTGAGGCGACCGCCGAAGTGTCGGGGGCTGAGTTCGGTTATGTTGTTCCAATGCCGGGGGAGTCACTGTGGCAGATTGCTGCTGAGATTGCACCAAAAGCAGACCCGCGTGACACTGTTGCCGACATTGTCGCTTTGAACCAACTACCATCGTCTGCAGTGCAGGCGTATGAGCCGGTTGCAGTGCCGCTTGAGTTTAATGATGCTGAGCGTGTTTTTAGTGCCGCTGAGGTTGGGATTCTCGACTGATAGCATCTTAATATGACAGATCTGCAAGACTTGCCGCTGCGTGATAGCCTCCGCGGGCAGACTCCTTACGGTGCTCCACAGCTTGATGTTCCGATTGCGCTCAACGTAAACGAGAACACGCACGGGGTGCATCCGGAGGTGCAGAAGCAGATTCTTGCTGCGCTGTCTGACGAGCTTAGCGGCCTCAATCGTTATCCCGACCGTGAGTTTAGGCCGCTGCGCGAAGCACTTGCAGACTATTTAGGTGATGGTCTGAGCGCAGATAATATTTGGGCAGCTAACGGTTCTAACGAAGTGCTGCAGCATATTCTGCAGGCCTTTGCTGGTCCCGGCCGCTCAGTTCTGAGTTTCGGGCCGACCTATTCTATGTATCCGCTGCTCGCAGCAGGCACCGACTCTGAATATATTGAAATCCCTCGCGAAGAAGGTTTTCTGCTCAGCCCAGAGTTTGTGGCTGCCAAGATTGCTCAGCACAAGCCGGACGTGGTTCTGCTGTGCGGCCCAAATAACCCAACCGGCACAACGCTGTCGCGCGAAGCGATTATTGCAGCATATGATGCCTTTGATGGAGTGCTCGTAATTGACGAGGCATACCATGAGTTTGAGACAGATCTCCCAAGCGCAACCACTCTGCTTAACGGCCGCCCACGGTTGGCGGTGTCGCGCACGACGAGCAAAGCTTTTGCCTTTGCTGGTGTGCGGCTCGGGTATTTAGCGGCCGATCCTGCTTTTATCGATGCTTTGCGATTGGTGCGCCTGCCGTATCACCTCTCTGCATTGACGCAGGCGGCAGCGCTAACAGCGGTGCGCAACGCACCTCTCATGCTTGAAGCAGTGGCAGAGATCCGTGCGCAGCGTGCGTTAGTCGTTGCCGAGCTGCAGAGTTTGGGGTTGCGACCGTGGCAGTCGGGCGCAAACTTTTTGCTCATTGACGGCTTCGATAACCCGTCCGCTGTCTTTGACGCGCTCCTCGACCGAGGCATTCTGGTGCGTAAAGTTGCAATACCCGGGCACTTACGTCTCACAATAGGCACCGCAGCTGAGAATAAAGCGGTGCTGGCAGCGCTTCGCGATATTCTTAAATGAGACACATCAGGTGATATAGAAAGAACGTCATGGTTGCAACTGCACGGCAGATCACTAAGTCCCGTAAGACCAGTGAGTCGCAGATTTCCTTAGACCTAAATCTCGACGGCTCAGGTCTGGCTGACATCGATACCGGAGTGCCTTTTTTTGATCACATGCTTGATGCCTTTGCTAGGCACTCGTTAATCGACCTGCGTGTTCGTGCGTCGGGAGACACACACATTGACGTGCATCACACAGTTGAAGACACCGGAATTCTCTTAGGCCAGGCAATTCTCGAAGCGCTCGGTGATAAGACCGGTATCTCCCGCTACGGTGACGCTCTAGTGCCACTTGATGAGGCACTCGCGCAGGCGGTTGTTGATATTTCTGGTCGCCCATACCTCGTGCATACAGGCGAGCCAGAGGGCTTTGAATACCACCTTATTGGAGGACACTTCACCGGCTCGATGGTGCGGCATTTCTTTGAAGCACTCACTTTCAATGCGCGTCTAACCGTGCATCTGCGGCTGCTAAACGGTCGGGATCCGCACCACATTGCTGAGGCCGAGTTCAAAGCATTTGCCAGAGCTTTCCGCACCGCAAAGACGATTGATCCGAATATTAAGGGTGTTCCTTCAACTAAGGGCGTTCTCTAGCGTATGAACAGCCCGGTGGTTGCGGTTCTCGCATACGGATCAGGCAATGTGCACAGCGCAGTAAAAGCGCTGCAGGCAGCTGGCGCAGAGGTTAGGCTGACCGCTGATCCAAAATTTATTGCGACAGCAGATGGTTTGTTTGTTCCCGGTGTTGGGGCGTTTGACGCTGTAATGCAGCAGCTGACCGCGGTAAACGGTGTTGCAGCTATCAACGAACGCCTCGCAGACGGTAAACCCGTTATGGGCATCTGCGTGGGGCAGCAAATACTATTTGAATCAGGCACTGAGCGGCAGGTGCATTCCGCTGGTCTCGGCATCCTGTCCGGCAGCGTTGCAGCATTGCCGGCAAAAACACTGCCGCACATGGGGTGGAACACCGTCGCAGTCGATCCGCGTTCAACGCTGTTTGCAGGCCTTGCAGACGAAGCTTTTTACTTCGTGCACAGCAACGCAGTAAGCAGCTACGAGAACGGTGGGGTAAGAGCTCTGTCTCCCGCTCTCGCGGGTGAAGAGGTGCTGCTAACAACAGCCGAACATGAAGGAGCGAAATTTATCGCCGCTGTTGAGTGCGGGCCATTGAGCGCAACCCAGTTTCACCCTGAAAAATCAGGCTCTGCCGGGCTGAAGCTGCTGTCAAACTGGATAAACTCGCTTAGGTAGCTCATTTAAAAATACGCCACTCACACACGTCAGGAATCTTATGACCGAAAACAACGCCAAGCTTGAACTTCTGCCCGCTGTCGATGTACGCGAGGGGCAGGCCGTCAGACTCGTGCAGGGAGCAGCCGACGCGGTTACCGGCTATGGTAGCCCTGTTGATGCGGCACTGGATTGGGTTAATGCCGGCGCTGAGTGGATTCACCTGGTTGATCTAGACGCAGCTTTTGGCACCGGTAGCAACACCGAAGTGTTGCGTGAAGTGATGGCGGCTACCGGTGATGTAAAGATCGAGCTTTCGGGTGGTATCCGCGACGATGAGAGTCTGCAGCGGGCTCTTAAACTAGGCGCTACCCGTGTGAACCTCGGCACCGCTGCGCTCGAAAATCCCGACTGGACTGCGAAGGTTATTTCAGAATACGGCGAGAAAATAGCCGTCGGGTTAGATGTGCGTGGTGACACCCTTGCCGCTCGTGGCTGGGTAAAAGAGGGCGGAAACCTCTGGGAGGTGCTGGATCGTCTCGAAGCTGCCGGCTGTGCTCGGTATATTGTGACCGATGTTGCAAAAGATGGCACTCTTGCCGGCCCAAATCTTAATCTGCTGCAGCGCGTGTTAGAGCGCACTAACAAGCCCGTTGTTGCTTCGGGCGGGGTTGCTGAGCTTGCAGATATCGAAGCTCTGCGCACACTTGTTCCGCTCGGTCTGGAGGGCGCAATTGTGGGTAAAGCACTCTACGCCGGTAAGTTCACACTCGAAGAGGCTCTTGCAGTAGCTTCATAACATGGCAATCAAAAAACTTCCGTCAACCGGTGATCGGCCGCAACACACGCCGACTCCAACCGGTCTGCCCCAGGGGCAGACCGCGGGGGGAAGTGGTGACTCGGCGGGTTTCCCTTGGGCGGGGCGCAGCTTCGACCACCACGGCACAGCTTTTGCTAACGACGACGGCCAGACCCCTGCAGAGTATGCCGGTGCCAGAGAGCGCTTTATTGCACGAGTTGCTGGCTATACGGACGCTGTCGCCGCTGCTGATCCGACACTCGTAGCGCAGGCTCTCACGCGATTAGCGGAAGCTGAGAGAAAGCTGCTTGCAGAGTTTGCAAAAATTCGGGTTTTGATTCCACTCGTTGCTGAGGGAGGTGACTTTGGTGTCACCGACTCCGGGAAAATTGTCGAAAAAACCCAAGAGCTTTCTATTGTGACGGTAGCCGCGCCCGACGGCCGCACCGCAATGCCTGTTTTCACCTCAACAGAAACTATGCGCGCCTGGGATGGCACGGCAAGACCCATTCCAGTGCCGGTGCCGCAGGCGGTTATCGCAGCCGCTCAAGAGGAGACACCCTTAATCGTTATTGACCCTGCAAGCTCTGCTACGCGAGTGGGGGTTAGAGCTCCACGGTTTGAAGAGATCGCCAGCGGAAAGGTCTTACTTCCTGGCTGGGCTGATAATCAGTTTGCGAAAACGGTGCAAGAATTTGCAACCAGCGCAGATAAGCGGGTCAGATTCGCGACTTTGATGCCATTAGATCCGCGTTTGGATCTCACCAATGTTGAGGCTGAACTCGTGCTTGGGATTGCGCCGGGTCACTCGCGTGAAGCAGTGCAGAGTATCGCTGCAAACATTAGTGCGGCATGGGAGTCAAACACTGTGCTTTCGAAGCGAATTGATAGTGTAAGGCTTAAATTTGTGCCTGCCGGTAACTAGCTGCAGAGCCGTTATAGCAGATTAGTTAAAACAACGAAGGTCACAGTTCCTGCAACAACTGACAGGGTTGTGTTGCGCTTGGTCAGAAGATGAACGATAACTGTGACCGCTAAAGATACCGGCGCAATCCACCACTGTTCGGAAGCTGTAAATGAATCACGAAAAGTGATCGCCGACAGAATTAGCAGGATGCCAACCGGCATCCAGGCGCCGAATAGGCGCACCACAACAGACCGTCGCAGTGGACGAAGAATCATGAAGGGCACAGCGCGTAATAGAAAGGTGATAGCGCCGCTCAATAGCGCAGCGATAATTATATAAATTGAATTTGGCTGGTGCATTAAACCTCGCCTCCCAAAGCCGGCCCTTTGGCAGACCTGTAGTTAAACACTGCGCGCACCGCAAGCAGAGCAGCAAAGATAAGCAGTGATAACAGCAGGTCGAAGTCTCCCGGCATTAACATTCCGGCTGTCACGGCGATACCCGCTAATACTGAGCTCGGCAACTGTCGGCGACTGCTGAACGCGTCGATAAACATCACCGTAAACAGCGCGCAGAGAGCAAACTCAAAACCGTGTAGATCAACTGGCAGAGCTGAGGCAATAACCACACCGAGCAGTGATCCCCCCAACCAATAGAGGTGACTGATTACCTGCATCGTGACGACACGGGTGCCGGTGAGTTCAGCGGTGTCTTTACCCGAGTAAGTGGCGTAAACCTCATCGATCAGGCCAAACACCGAGTAAAAACGAGCCACCGGGTTTTTCACCAGATGGAGAGGGAAGGAGAATGCGTAAAATACATGCCTGAAATTTATTGCAAACACCAGCGCTGCAATTGTTAAAAGTGATGCGTCTGAGGCAAACAGTGAGAGCAGCATAAACTCGACACTGCCAGCATAAACAATAAGGCTGGTGAGCGGCGCAACCCACCACTGCAGGTCGAGCTCAATTGCAAGCATGCCGAGGGCGATCCCGAGTGGGAAAATACCAAGCCCAACCGAGAGAGAGTCTTGAAAACCGAGTTTAAACTGTGCTGTTTCCGTCATCCTACTGAAGTTAGATAACCGAACCGGTCCACTTCTCGCCCGGGCCAGCGCCGGGGGCGTCGGGGAAAGTTGATGCTTCGCGGAATGCAAGCTGCACTGAGCGCAGCCCGTCGCGGAGACCGCGCGCGTGCACGTCACTAATCTCCGGTGCTGCTGCTGTGATGAGGCCTGCAAGTGCGTTGATCAGTTTGCGCGCCTCGTCCAAATCGGTTTCTTCCTCTGGATTGTCTGCCAAACCAACCTTTATCGCAGCGGCGCTTAACAGGTGCACGGCAGCGGTTGTGATAACCTCAACCGCTGGCACCTCAGCAATATCGCGGGTTGCGTTAGCCACATCTGCCGCTGCATGAGTGTTCACATTTTCAGAGTTTGATGCCCCAGTCATGCTCATAATTAAACCCTACAACCTGCTATAGTTGGAAGTGGCTCTCAGAAATTCTGAGATTTGAAGCGGATAATCTCCCACCTGCGCACTCGTTAATAAAGAGGTTGCGGGTAGTTGGCACTCCGTCCCGGCAGCCAGTCGGGATAGCTTGAGGGTGCAGAGTAGTTCCTACTCTATGTTCGTTTCGTGGTGTGCTTAAAGCAAGCGCACAGCCATCACCAAACGAAGGAGCTAGCAATCAGCGAACCACGTACGAATGAGCGAATCCGCGCCCGCGAGGTAAGACTCGTAGGTCCAAGCGGAGAGCAGGTGGGTGTCGTCGATATCAACACCGCACTCAATCTTGCCCAGCAAGCGGATCTCGACCTCGTCGAGGTTGCCCCTAATTCAAAACCGCCGGTAGCCAAGATTATGGACTACGGCAAGTTTAAATACGAGGCAGCGCAGAAAGCGAAAGAGGCTCGTCGCAATCAGGCGAATACAGTGCTTAAAGAAGTGCGTTTCCGCCTGAAGATTGACACTCACGACTACGAAACAAAAATGAAGCGCGCTATTGGATTCCTCTCAGCGGGAGACAAAGTCAAGGCGATGATTCAGTTCCGTGGTCGCGAACAGTCTCGGCCAGAGCTCGGTGTGCAGTTGTTGCAAAAATTTGCTCAGGATATTTCTGAGCACGGCTCCGTAGAGTCAAACCCACGCATCGACGGGCGAAACATGGTGATGGTTATTGCACCGCTAAAGAACAAGTCTGAAGCACGTGCCGCGCAGAATGCGCGCCGTGCAGAAGAGAAGGCTAATCGTCGCGCTGCTCGTGCAGAGAAGAGCGGCCAGTCTGCCTCTTAAGAAAGACTAGCTCTAACTTTTACTGCGCGCCTTTCGTGCAGTACTAACTCACAAGGAGAAATAATGCCTAAGCAGAAGACCCATTCGGGCGCTAAAAAGCGTTTCCGTGTAACCGGCAGCGGCAAGATCATGAAGCAGCAGGCTGGTATGCGTCACAACCTCGAGGTGAAGGCGTCTAAGCGTAAGCGCCGCCTGAACGCTGACCAGGTACTGGCTAAGGGTGACGTCAAGCAGGCTAAGAAGCTGCTAGGCCTTTAAAGGCTGGGGCAGGAAGTATTTCGCCGCTTAAGGTTAAAAGAATTTAAAGGAAATAAACACAAATGGCAAGAGTAAAGCGCGCAGTCAACGCGCACAAGAAGCGTCGTACAGTTCTCGATCGCGCATCAGGCTACCGCGGTCAGCGGTCACGTCTCTACCGCAAGGCTAAAGAGCAGCTGCTCCACTCATACGAGTACTCATTCAACGATCGCCGTAAAAACAAGGGCAACTTCCGCCGCCTTTGGATCCAGCGCATCAACGCCGGTGCTCGTGCAAACGGCCTTACCTACAACCGTTTTATCCAGGGCCTGTCTCTGGCGGGTATCGAGGTAGACCGTCGCATCCTGTCAGAGCTTGCTACCAACGAGCCAGCAACCTTCGCACAGCTTGTGCAGGCGGCTAAAGACGCTTTGCCTGAAGACACTTCTGCACCAAAGGCATAACCTGTAGGTGTTTTGTGGATCGGGCCGCTCTTTTGGGAGCGGCCCGATTTGTGTTTAGAAGTTCACTGTAAAGTTTTTATGTGATCGAAAACCCAAAATCTGCACAAATTAAAAAGGTGGCGGTGCTGCAGCAGAAAAAGCAGCGGCTCCTGACAGGGCGTTTTATCGTTGAAGGCCCACACGCCGTAGAGGAAGCATTGCGCTTCCAGCCTGCGGGGGTGCGGGTTATTTACACAACGCACGCCGGCCGCTCACGTTTCGAGAACTTGGATCGTGATGCTGATGCCGCCGGTGTGCGGATCGAAATGGTTAGTGAACAGGTGCTTGCCGCTCTTAGTGACACTGTAACACCGCAGGGGGTTGTTGCTGTTGTTGATATTCAGAACCCGCCTGTTGCTGAAACGGTGACAAGCGCAAAACTTGTGGCTGTGTTAATTGATGTGCGTGACCCGGGGAATGCCGGAGCTGTGCTGCGGGCGGCAGACGCTGCCGGAGCTGACGCCGTAATTTTTGCGGGGGAGAGCATCGATCCGTGGCACCCGAAAGTGGTGCGAGCCACAACCGGTTCACTGTTTCACCTCCCAATCAGCTATGAGCGTGACAGTGTGCAAGTTTTAGACACACTCACAGCTGTGGGGCTGCTAACGATTGCGGCAGACATTCGCGGCACCGATTTGCAGCCGCTCGACCCGATACTCAGTCAGCGCACCGCATGGATTTTTGGCAATGAAGCACACGGTTTAAAAAGCGAAGAACGCGAACGCTGTGATCATGTGCGAAAACTTCCCATATACGGGCAGGCTGAGTCACTAAATCTTGCTACCGCTGCTGCTGTCTGTCTCTACACGAGCGCCTTCCAACAGCAGGCTGGTGCGTGAATTAGGCTAAGCAAACAGGGTTTCCCCGAGCATTCCGCCTTTTTGCCAACCGGGCGGAAGCGCAAACACCGCTGATCCAATATGTGTCACCCAGGTGTTGAGCAGATCAAGCTCATCTAACCGCTGTTGAATCGGCACGAACTGGCGCAAGGGATCCTGTTGAAAACAGATAAACAGCAGCCCCTGTTCGCTACCCGCATCATAGTTGTATGAGCGGCGCAGAATCCGTTCTGCGCTCTGTGTGCTGTGCGCTCTGCGAATGTGCGCACCGGCATGAATTATCGGTAGCCCAACAGCGTTGGTGGCCTCAAAGTCGGGTTCGTCAAACTCTGAATTTCCGGTGAGGGGAGAACCGTTTGCAAGTGTGCGCCCAACAACATTTTCACGCCCGACACGATCTACCTGATCCCAGGTGTCCATCTCCATGCGGATGCGCCGCAGCACAAAAGCTGTGCCACCGGAGAGCCAGCTGGCAGCAGAATCTAGCCAAACAGTCTCACTCATGTCACTGTCGCTAGTAACATTTGGGTTTACTGTGCCGTCTATCTGACCCATTAAGTTACGCATTGTGGTTCCGCTCTTTTCAGAACCGTAAGCGCGTCTAAAGCCGTCTTGACACCAGAAGAGGGATGCAAAACCGCGCACCGTTTTTTGCAGCATCCGTGATGCGTGTGCAACAGTGAGCGCATCGTCGCTGCATATTTGGAGCAGCAGATCGCCACCAACAAACTCTTCCTGCAGTGCGTCACGGCTGAAATCCGGCAGCGGGGCAAGCCACTCCGGAAGACGCCGCGGATTAACACGTCTTACTAGCTCTGCGCCGAAACCAACTGTGACTGTGAGACCTGCCGGGCTTGCCGCTAGCTGCGGTTCGTTATCAGCGAGTGCTCCCTGCCCGGTCGTCAAAGCTTCAATGTCGTCCGTTAGCACGCGCAGCAGACGTTTTAATGCAGCAGCGTCTGTTGCAGCGTGCAGATTAAACGCCAGCAGCCTGGCGTGACTCTGCGGCTCAGTTGTGATACCCGCTTGATGCACACCGTGACAGGGGATTACCGTATCACCGTTAAGAGACTGCTCAGCATGTTTCGGGGCGCGTGCTGAGCTGTTTAAGGCGTGCGCCGCAAAGACGGAGGCTGCGCCAACACCGAAACCCGCTGCCGCACCAGCCAAAAGTGAGCGACGGCTGACGCCGGTTGTTACACCAGCGTCAGCCTGCGCATCTTTATCGCTTGTCATTAGTGGTCGTGATCGTGGTCGTGTTCTGCCTCATGCTCGGCATAACCCTCTTCTGCGCCAGCGTAATCGCGTGCTTCGGCTGTCAGTTCAAAAGTCGAGCCGTCGCTGAAGGTGAGGGTGAGAGCCACTGAATCACCGGCGAGGATATCGCGCTTTAGATCCATCAGCATGAAGTGATACCCGCCCGGCTCAAAGGCGACCGTCTCGTCTGGCCCAATCACGAGATTAGTTGCGGTCTCCTGCATCATGCCGTTTACAACCTCATGCACCTGAACTGAGCCAGCGCTGTCGCTGGTCACACCGGTCAGTTCGAGCGGAGTTTCACCTTCGTTGTGCAGCTCACCAAAGACAGCCGTCATCTCACCTGCAGCGGCAGATTTTACCCAAGTGTGATGAGTGTGCATATGCGCTTCATTGTGAGCGTGCGACTCATGCTCCGCGTGTGACTCGTGTGCGTCTGTCGATGCTGCATCGGTGTTGTTAGCGCAAGCACCGGTAGCGAGCGCGAGGGCGACAAGAGCGGTCGCAGCGGCTGATTTGCGAACAGATGATTTAAACATAGAAATGTCCTTAAAAATTTTTTAAAACGTAAATTAATCTTGATTATTTGCGCGCGCTGTTATTGCGCTGGTACCAGACGATAACCGCGATAACAATCGCAGCAAAGACGAACACAGCGATTGAAGCCCAAACTACTGCTGCCGCACCGGGAGGCTCCTCTTCTGCCGCAGTGGTAGCCTGGCCTACCTGCTGGTTCTTAAGCCCTGCAGCGTAGTCGGCGAGCTCTTTGGCTGTGACATCACCAACGCCAAACACATAGCTTCCTTCTATCGGGTGACCGTCTGAGGAGACAACACGCCAAGCAACCGAATAGAGCCCGTTCAGCTCAGCAGAAATCGGCAGCGTCAGAGTGTCACCGTCAATCTTTAACTCACCCGTCGAAACCTCACCCTGCTGCTTTGCACTAATGGTGACCACATTGCCGCCAGCGATGTCTGTCACCGCTGCGCTAAAACGCAGTGTCAGCTCGCTGGGAGACGCGCCCAAAATTTCATTTGCGGCGGGTGTGGAATCAACAAGTCTGTCGTGCGCAGACGCAGCCGTAACCGGCAGCACAGTCGCAAAAACTAAAACGCACAGCGCGACTAGAGGGCGCAAAATTTTACTAATAGACATATTTTCCCCTAGAAACAATTATTTGTTAGCAATAACTGTTGTGCGCTGGCGGTCCACGAAAGCGCATACCGGAGAAAGTAAAATCCTTAATTTTTAGGGAGGGTCGATGCTCCGCACCCGGCAGCTCAACAGAGAGCTTGGGGGGCAAAATGTGCGATACGGTTGCACGATGCAGACAAAACTGCAGCCTGTGCCGCAGATATGACACGGTCTGCTGCACACGATCCGCACCCTTAGCAGCGTTGAGCAGAAGCAGCGTAGTGAGAGCAGCTACCACAGCGTGCGCTAAAAACATTTGCGCACCGCTCAAGAACAGCTCGCTGGTATGACCGGTGACGTTAAAAACAAACTTAGGCACAGCGTGCGAATGCTGGTGTGAGCTGGCAAGAAACCCGGTCGGCGAGAGGCCGGCCATCCCAACAAACACCCAGTGGAAGAGAGTCTGCGTTAACAGCACAGACAGCGTCAGCAGCGGAGCACGCCAGCGGCGACCGGTTGCAAGCAGCGCAAACGGCCAGGCAACGAGAGTGGTGCACACAATTGCTGTCAGACTTGGTGCAGCAGCACCGGCGAGCGTATGCGCCAAAGCACCGACACTGCTTGCAAACAGCGCAATCACACCAGCGACAAAACCGCGACTGGCGTGACTTTCAAAAACACTAGCTTGCATACTGCTTAAATTATAGATCTATTGCACAGCTAGCTTGCGAGCACGCGCACCCGCACCGCCAGTGTGCGCACATAGCCGGCCGTTCAAAACGGCACTAGAATGAGTATTTGTGTCAGATGTGAACCCAATTAGCCAAGAAACCGTTCAAGAAGCTGTTACGCTCGCGCTCGCAGCGTGTGAGGCCGCACAGAATCTATCTGAGTTAAAAGCGGCAAAAACTCAGCACACAGGTGAGCAGTCTGCTCTTGCGAAACTAAATTCGCTGATGCGTGAGGTGCCAAAGGAGCTGAAAGCTGAAACCGGCAAGCTAATGGGGCAGGCGCGCGGCCGGGTGGAAAGCGCCTACGCACAGCGCGAAGCAGTTTTGGCAAAACAGGAAGCGGAAGCGCGGCTGCGCGCAGAAACTGTTGACGTGACCGCCACCGCACCGCGTCGCGCGGTGGGGGCGAGGCATCCGCTTGCGCAGTTGATGGAAGAAATTTCAGACATCTTCATCGCTATGGGTTGGGAAGTGGCCGAAGGCCCAGAGCTCGAACATGAGTGGTACAACTTTGACGCCTTAGGTTTTGACCCGGATCATCCCGCCCGCGCTGAAGCTGACACTTTCTATGTCAGCCCAACTGACGCACACCTGTTGCTTCGCACGCACACATCCCCGGTGCAGGTGCGTGCCTTGTTGGATCGCGAGCTGCCGCTTTACGTTGTTGCGCCGGGGCGCGTCTATCGCACAGACGAGTTGGACGCAACGCACACCCCTGTGTTCCATCAGATTGAGGGAATCGCTATCGACCGAGGTTTAACGATGGCGCATTTGAAGGGCACGCTTGAGCACTTTGCGCGGCGCATGTTTGGTGAGGAAGCCAGGATCCGGCTGCGGCCAAACTTTTTCCCGTTTACCGAGCCGAGCGCAGAGATGGACGTCTGGTTTCCGAATGCACGCGGCGGTGCGAGATGGATCGAGTGGGGTGGCTGCGGCATGGTTGACCCTAACGAGCTGTTTGCGGTTGGCTTAGACCCTAATGAATACCAGGGGTTTGCGTTTGGTATGGGTATCGAACGGACCCTCCAATTTAGGAACAACATCAACGATATGCGCGACATGGTTGAGGGCGATGTGCGCTTCAATGCACAGTTCGGAGGACTTATCTAATGCGTATCCCACTCAGCTGGTTGAACGAGCACGTAGAGCTTAAGGACCCATCGCTTGACGCTGTGCACGCTGCGCTTGTGAGCGTTGGCTTTGAAGAAGAAGACACACACAGCTTTGATTTTTCCGGGCCGATCGTTGTTGGTGAGGTGCTGGAACGCACTCCCGAAGAGCACTCGAACGGTAAAACAATTAACTGGTGTCAGGTGCGCGTTGCGCCCGCCGGTGAAACCGCAGCAGATGGCGGCGCGGATGTGCGGGGTATCGTCTGCGGTGCACACAATTTTGAGGTTGGCGATAAAGTCATCACAACCCTGCCCGGTGCTGTGCTGCCCGGCAACTTCCAGATCGCCGCGCGCAAAACATACGGGCACGTCTCTGACGGGATGCTTGCATCCGCCCGCGAATTAGGTTTGGGTGAGGATCATGACGGTATTATCACCCTCCGCAGGTTAGGGCTTGATGCGCCGGTTGGAACACCTGCGCATGACGTGCTTGGCACCGGTGACAGTGCGGTGGAAATAAATGTCACCCCGGATCGCGGATACGCTTTTAGCATCCGCGGTGTAGCTCGCGAATACTCACACGCAACCGGCGCAAAGTTCACCGATCCAGCAATCGAACTGACTGCGCGCAGTAAGCAGTCTGAGTTTTCCGGTTTCCCTGTGAAACTTGACGACCAGGCACCGATTCGCGGTCGTGCTGGTGTGCAGGGCTTTGTCGTGCGCAAAGTAACAGGCGTAGATCAGTCGCGCCCGACACCGCAGTGGATGGTTGCGCGCCTGCTGCTAGCCGGTCAGCGCCCGTTGAGTCTTGCCGCTGACATCTCAAACTACGTCATGCTTGAACTGGGCAACCCACTGCACGCATACGATGCCGCAAAGGTTCAGGGCGGCCTCGGTGTGCGTCGCGCCACCGCGGGAGAAACCCTGGTCACGCTTGACGGAACCACGCGCAAACTTGATACAGAAGACCTCGTCATCGTCGATGACAGCGGCGTAATCGGTCTGGCCGGTGTTATGGGCGGCGAGAGCACTAAGACCACCGCGGAGACAACCGAGGTGCTAATTGAGGCGGCCACTTTTGACCCTGTTTCAATTGCGCGCTCTGTGCGTCGCCACAAACTGCCGAGTGAGGCGGCGAAGCGTTTTGAGCGCAGCGTTGATCCGTTGGTTGCTGAAGCGGCAGCGCAGCGTATGGTTGACCTGCTCGTTGAATACGGTGGTGGCTCTGCATCTGCGGAGGGTGCGCGACTTACCGCAGCGCATGAACCTGTGACGATAGAGCTAGCAGCTGATGCACCGCAAAAACTTGTTGGTGTCGACTACAGCGCTGAAAGCATAACTACGGCACTAGAAATGATTGGGTGTGAGGTTGCGGCTGTAGACGGCGGCTACCGAGTGACCGCACCGAGCTGGCGCGCAGATCTGACACGTCCGGCAGATCTTATCGAAGAGATAGCGCGTATCAACGGCTACGATCAAATTCCATCGCAGCTGCCTGTTGCACCTCCAGGGCGCGGGCTCACCCGTGCGCAGCAGCTGCGTCGGCGTGCAGCAAACTTTGCTGCAGCGGCCGGTCTGACAGAGGTTATTATCGCGCCTTTTGTTAGCCAGGCACAGCTTGAAACCTTTGCTGCCGAGGATTTTAACTACAAAGTAAACGCGGTGCGGCTCACTAACCCGCTGGACGGTCAGGCACCGTATCTGCGGGTGTCACTGCTGCCGGGGCTTATCACAGCAGCGCAGCGCAACCACTCCCGCGGGCTGGTTGATGTGGCGCTGGTTGAGTTTGGTTCAATCTTTGTGGCAGAAAACGGTAACACGAAGATCGGCACCAAGACTGTGCCGCCGATGGCACAGTTGCCGTCTCCTGAGGTTATCGCTGAACTTAATGCATCACTGCCTGACCAGCCGCGCATGGTTGCCGCCCTCATGACCGGGGCTGCGCAGCAGGCTGGCTCCGCGCAAACGCAACGCACCTACGACTGGGCTGACGCACTTGAAACGGCTCGCGGTATCGCATGGTCGTTCGGCGCACAGCTTGATGTGCGGCAGGCTAGCAGGCCGGGTTTTCACCCCGGACGCACCGCTGAGCTGCTTTTAGCGGGTGAGGTTATCGGAGTTGCCGGTGAACTGCACCCGGAGGTGGTTGCGGCTGCGCACCTGCCGTTTGCTGTTGCAGCGCTCGAAATGAACCTAGATAAGTTGATTGAGCTCGCACCGCAGGTGACGCAGGCACAACAGCTTTCGACAATGCCTGCCGCAACACAGGACGTCACCCTCCTGGTTGCCGCTGATACTCCTGCTGCCGCTGTGCAGACAGCATTTGCTGCTGGTGCGGGTGACCTGCTCGAGTCGGTGCGGTTGGTTGATGACTACCGTGGTGACAGTGTGCGCGAGGGCGAGAAAGCGCTGACTTTCAAACTGCGCTTCCGTGCTGCGGATCGCACGCTGAAAGCTGAGGAAGCAAGCGAAGCCAAGCTGCAGGGCGTAGCGCGCGCGGCAGAAACCGTTGGCGCTCGTCTGCGTGAGGTGTGATTGTGTCTTATCGAATTGCGGTCGCTGGCGCTAGCGGATACGCCGGAGGTGAGTTGCTGCGTCTTCTCGCAGGTCACCCTGATTTTGAGGTTGTCACCGTTGCCGGGCACTCTAGTGCTGGTGACCTGCTGGGGCAGCATCAGCCGCAGTTGCGGTCGCTGGCGCACTTACGGCTGCAGAAAATTAGCGCTGAGGTGCTTGACGGGCATGACATTGTGTTTTTTGCGCTACCGCACGGGGCTTCAGGCGCAATAACTGCAAAACTAGAAAACACGCAGCTTGTGGTTGATTGCGGCGCAGATCACCGTCTTGAAAATGCGGCAGACTGGCAGGAGTATTACGGCTCAGAATTTGCTGGCATCTGGGCTTACGGTGTGCCTGAGTTGATTATTGATGCGGTGCATGGCACCCGGCAGCGAGAGGTGCTCGCGCGCGAACTAACAGCGGGTAGGGGGCGGATCGCGGCTCCCGGATGCAACGCTTCAACTGTTGCGCTGTCACTAGCGCCCGGATTTGCAGCCGGGGTGCTGGCAGAGGACGCTGATATTGTGACGGCTTTAGCGGTTGGCCCGTCAGGTGCCGGCAAAACTTTAAAGCCGCACCTGCTTGCCGCCGAGATGCTGGGATCGGCAAGCCCCTACGCTGTTGGCGGCAGCCACCGACACATTCCCGAGATTTTGCAATCACTGCGCAAAGCGGGAGCCTCTGAGCGGGTAACTTTAAGTTTCACCCCGATGCTGGTGCCCATGGCGCGCGGTATTCTCGCCACCAGCACCGCTAAACTCCGTGACGGGGTAACAGCCGCTGCGGTGCGCGCTGCCTGGGAGAATGCATACGCTGACGAACCTTTTGTGCACGTACTCCCAGCGGGTGTAGAGCCGCGAGTTGCCGATACTATCGGTGCGAACACCTGCGTTATGAGTGTTGCGGTTGACGAAAAAGCTAAGCGTGTAGTGGTTGTGGCAGCTCTCGACAATCTTGCAAAGGGCACCGCCGGTGCTGCTGTGCAGTCAGCTAATATCGCGCTTGGACTGCCGGAATCTACCGGCTTGACTATGAACGGAATCGCGCCATGAACGTCACACACCCAAAAGGATTTGTTGCTGCTGGTGTTGCAGCCGGTATCAAGCAAAACGGCAAACTTGATTTTGCTGCAGTGGTTAATCTTGGCCAGAATCCTGTGGGAGCGGCCGTTTACACAAGCAACAGGGCCAAAGCAAACCCGATTCTGTGGTCTGAGAGCGTCGACATTGAAAATACTCGCGCGGTTGTATTAAATTCAGGCGGCGCAAACTGCTTTACGGGTGAGTTTGGCTATGAGACAACGAAGCAAACCGCTAACCGCGCAGCTCACCTAATTACAGAGCGTTTTGGTGGGGAACTCGGTGAAACGCGCCCAGCACAAATTCAGGTGTGTTCGACCGGTCTCATCGGCGCCGGCGGCGCAGATTTTCGTGCCGCAGTTCTTAACGGCGTTGAGTGCGCTATAACGCAGCTTGCCTCGGATACAGCAGCTGGTGACGCAGCCGCGCAAGCGATTATGACAACCGACACCGTTATTAAAACAGCCCACATCGAGGGTGAAAACGGATACCGTATCGGTGCGATCGCTAAGGGTGCCGGAATGCTTGCGCCGGGTCTTGCAACGATGCTGGTGGTGATTACAACAGACGCCAGACTTGCGCCGCAAGAACTGCAGCAGGCGCTTGAGGCGGCTGTCGGCCAGACGATTAACCGCCTCGACTCCGACGGTTGCATGTCGACAAACGATCAGGTGACGCTGCTCTCTAGCGGGGTCAGTGACGCAGATGTTGATGCGACAGAATTTACCCGCAATCTCACCGCCGTCTGTGACTCGCTCGCTGCGCAATTACAGGCGGATGCAGAGGGTGCCAGTCACACGATCGACATTACGGTAACGGGTGCCAAGAGCGAAAGAGACGCAGAAGAGGTTGGGCGTGCACTGGCGCGCAACAATCTTTTCAAAACAGCGATATTCGGCAATGATCCGAACTGGGGCCGGGTGCTCGCAGCGATCGGCACCACAAACGCGGTGTTTGATCCATACAAGGTTGATGTCAGCTTTAACGGCGTGCGCCTGTGCAGCAATGGCGGGCCGGATCGACCGGTTGCAGAGTGCGATCTGCGACCAAAACACACACTGGTTGAAATCAATTTGTTTGCGGCTGTGGGTGACAGCTCTTACACCGCGACTATTCGAACCAACGACCTGACAACAGACTACGTGCACGAAAACAGTGCATATTCAAGCTAGGTGAGTTGATGAGCGTTTTTCATGATCACAGCGACCCCGAACTGGTCCGTCTGAAAGCTGCTGCTTTAGTTGAAAGCCTGCCGTGGTTGAAAAAATACAACGGTAAGATCATGGTGATCAAATTTGGTGGCAATGCAATGGTTGATCCGAAACTATTCCAAGCGTTTGCGGAAGATGTGGTTTTTCTGCGCTTGGCCGGTATTCGTCCGGTGATAGTGCACGGCGGCGGGCCACAGATCAATGAAATGCTCACAAAACTGGGTATTCAGAGTGAGTTTCGGGGAGGGTATCGCGTCACAACTCCAGAAGCAATGGAGGTTGTGCGAATGGTGCTCACCGGTAAGGTTAATCCGCGCTTGGTGGATGAGATAAACACGCACTCACCGTTCGCTATCGGGCTCAGCGGTGTTGACGCCGGCCTTTTTAACGCCGTAAAACGGGAGCCGCAGCGGGTTGACGGCGAGCTAATCGACTTTGGGCAGGTGGGCGATATTATCAGCGTGCGTGTCGATCCTGTCTTAGCGATGCTTGATCGCGGGCTTATCCCGGTGGTGTCATCAATTGCCGCCGACCAGAAACAGACCGGCGTAGCGTTAAATATTAACGCCGATGCAGCCGCAGGGGCGCTCGCTTCAACTCTCGGGGCCGAAAAACTGGTTATTCTGACAGATGTTAAGGGCGTCTACGCAAACTGGCCGGACACCGCGTCTCTGATCAGCAGCATGAGCGTTTCGGAGCTTGAAGAGTTGCTCCCAAACCTTGCCGGTGGCATGATTCCAAAGATGAAAGCGTGTATCGGCGCAGTGCGCGGGGGTGTGCCGCAGGCCGCTGTTATCGATGGCCGCGAGCCACACTCGGTGCTGCTGGAGATTCTTACCGATAATGGCATCGGCACTGCGGTTGTGGCAGATGAGATTGCGACACCCGCAACCAGTTCTATCCCGGTAATCACAGGGTAACAGCGATGTTTGCCGGGCTTTCTGTGTGGCAGCTGCTGTTGCACGGAGCCCTGCTCGCTATCCACATTTGTTTGGTGCGGATCGATTTTGCTGAGCGTCGCCTGCCAAACCCGCTGGTGTTAAGCGCTACCGTCTGCAGTGTTTTACTGTGGTTTGCAGAAGGTGCTGCTGTTGCACATTTGCTGTGGGCGCTAGGCGTTTCTGCTGTGCTGCTTGTGCTGAAACTTGTTGCGCCACACGCTATCGGTTGGGGCGATGTCAAACTGTTTCCGTCCCTCCTGATCGGAATGCTCACATATGTGGCGCCTGCCGTAATAGTTATTTACTGTGCGCTGGTTTCACTGTTTTTGTTTGTGACGCTAAAGATCGCGGTAAAAGTAGCGGATGGGCGGTTGATATCGCGCGATCCGCAAGCTCAAAAATTTATTGCCGCAGGGCCCGCGTTAATTTTCTCCTACTGGGTGGTAGTTCTGAGCGCGCTCTTATTGAAAGCTGTCTAGGATAGACGTATGACTTACGTGATCGCCCTGCCGTGTGTAGATGTGAAAGACCGTGCATGTGTCGATGAGTGCCCGGTTGACTGTATTTATGAGGGCGAACGCTCACTCTATATTCACCCCGATGAGTGTGTCGACTGCGGTGCTTGCGAGCCTGTGTGCCCGGTAGAAGCGATTTACTACGAAGACGACCTGCCTGATGAGTGGCAGGAATACTACAACGCCAACGTTGAGTTTTTTGACGAGATAGGCTCACCTGGCGGAGCCGCAAAAGTTGGCGCCTATGATTTTGACCACCCGCTCATAGCAGCGCTGCCACCGCAGGGGGAGTAATGCGACAGCTGCCTGAATACCCCTGGGATACTCTTAAGCCTTACGTTGATAGGGCAAAGGCTCACCCGGAGGGCGCAATCGATCTTTCTGTCGGATCGCCGGTTGACGCCACCCCCGACAGCGCCCGTGCGGCACTTGCAGACGCGAGTGCGGCGCAGGCGTATCCGGCGACAGTGGGCAGTCTTGAACTGCGTGAGGCGATAGTCGCCTGGTATCAGCGGCGCCGCGGTGTGCAGTTAGCGGAAACGAATGTGCTGCCGACCGTCGGGTCAAAAGAACTGGTGGCGCTGCTGCCGTTTTTGCTCGGGCTTGGTGCGGGTGATGCCGTAGTGTATCCGGAAATTGCATATCCGAGCTATGAAATGGGGGCAGCGTTAGTGGGCGCTGCGGCCGTGCCGTGTGATGATCCCGCTAACTGGCCGGAGAACACTAAACTTGTGTGGGTCAACTCACCCGCGAACCCGCACGGCCGAGTATTGAGTTTGGAGCAGCTGCGGGAGGCTGTCACTCGCGCGCGTGAACTTGGTGCGGTGTTGGTTTCTGATGAGTGCTATGCCGAGTTTGGTTGGGAAGCCCCCTGGGATTCAGAGCCGATTCCGTCAGTTTTAGACGCGCGTGTTGTGGGGGAAGAGATGACCGGCGTGCTGGCTGCGTACTCACTCAGCAAGCAGTCTAATCTTGCCGGGTATAGAGCCGCTTTTGTGGCTGGGGATGCCGAACTTATATCGCAGCTACTCGTTGTGCGGAAGCACGCAGGCTTAATGGTGCCTGCTCCGATTCAGGCGGCAACCGTCGCTGCGCTTGCTGACGACAATGCGGTTAGTGCGCAGAAACAGCGATATCAGGTGCGTCGAGAGGTGCTCTTACCAGCTTTGCAGAGCGGTGGCTGGCAGATAAGTCACAGTGAGGCCGGCCTTTACCTGTGGGCGACGCAGGGGGTTGACTGTTGGGATTCGATCAGTTTCCTGGCTGAGCGTGGCATTATTGCCGGGCCGGGTATTTTCTATGGCGCAGCAGGCGCTAAACACGTCCGTTTTGCGCTCACCGCCACCGACGAAAAGATAGCAGCCGCTGCAGATCGCTTACGTTCAGGAAATTTCAGATAGGCTATTTAGAAGTGCCAGCGATGACACCCTTTCGCTTGCAGTAACACTTCCGCGCCAAAGCAAGGAGATAATGTGAGCCCGAAGAATATACCTGGATCAGGTGCTTCAGCAAAGCTTGAGATTAACGGTGTAACCACTGAACTGCCGATTATTGAGGCTACGGACGGCAAGTCTGCGTTAGATATTAGCGCGCTTGCAAAAGATACCGGGCATATAACGGTCGACTACGGGTTCGTAAACACCGCACCATCACGTTCGGCTATCACCTATATTGACGGTGATGAGGGTATTCTGCGCTATCGCGGCTATCCGATTGCAGAGCTTGCAGAAAAGAGCACCTTCCTGGAGGTGGCTTACCTGCTGATCTACGGCGAACTGCCGACCGCTGAACAGATGGCGAGTTTTGACGCTGAAATTCGTCGTCACACACTGCTCCACGAAGATATGCGCTATTACTTTGAGGGAATGCCGCACACTGCGCACCCGATGGCAGTGCTCTCTGGTGGTATTCAAGCGCTGTCAACCTTCTATGAGTCATCGCTGAACACAAGTGATCCTGAGCTTGTTGAGGTAAACACTATCCGGTTGCTTGCAAAGCTTCCGGTGGTCGCAGCTTATGCGCATAAAAAATCTGTTGGTCAGGCGTTCCTGTATCCAGACAACTCGCTCAGCTACGTTGAGAACTTCCTGCGCTTGAACTTCGGTTTACGCTCTGAAGAATACGAGATTAACCCGGTGCTGGTGAAGGCCTTAGATCGCCTGCTGATTCTGCACGCCGACCATGAATTCAACGCTTCAACCTCGACCGTGCGTCTTGTGGGCTCAACCGGCGCAAATATGTTCTCTTCGATTTCTGCCGGCATTAATGCGCTGTCTGGCCCGCTCCACGGCGGCGCTAATGAAGCTGTGCTGACTATGCTCGCACAGATTCGAGACTCGGGTGAGGGTGTTCAAGCCTTTGTTGAAAAGGTGAAGCGCAAGGAAGAGGGCGTGAAGCTGATGGGCTTCGGGCACCGTGTTTACAAAAACTATGATCCACGTGCGCGTATTGTGAAGGAAAGCGCGGATCAGGTGCTCGATCTGCTCGGTATCCATGACCCGCTGCTTGATATCGCGAAGAAACTTGAACAGATTGCGCTTGAAGATGACTACTTCAAAGAGCGGCGCCTCTACCCGAACGTGGATTTCTACACCGGTGTTATCTACCGCGCTATGGGCTTTGATCCACGCATGTTTACTGTGCTCTTCGCGATCGGTCGTCTCCCGGGTTGGATCGCGCACTGGCGCGAGGCGCAGCAAGACAGCCTGACCAAAATCGGTCGACCACAGCAGGTCTATATTGGTGAGACTCTGCGCCACCTCGAGCGCTAGTTAGGCATCAATAAGCTGTTATATTGTGTGAAAAGGCTACCGAAAATTTATTTCGGTAGCCTTTTCACACAAATGCATCCGGTTACTTAAGGGTTAAGCGTGCAGATCCTTGTTTAGCGTGATACCTGCGCCGGTGCGGGGCAGTGCCTCAACTGATCCGGTAGTTGAGTTGCGACGGAAGAGCAGATTAGCAACACCTGAGAGCTCGACCGCCTTCACCGTGAGTGGTTCTGGATGCTCTGCTCCAAGACCCTTCGGAAGGTGCACCTTAGTGCCCGCTGTGACATAGAGACCAGCTTCAACGACGCTGTCATCACCGATAGAGATGCCGATGCCTGAGTTTGCGCCGAGCAAGGCGCGCTCACCAATTGTGACCCGCTGCTTTCCGCCACCGGAGAGGGTGCCCATAATTGAGGCGCCACCGCCAATGTCGCTGCCGTCACCCACAACAACACCCTGCGAGATGCGACCCTCAACCATTGAAGTGCCGAGCGTACCCGCATTAAAGTTAACGAAGCCTTCGTGCATCACGGTGGTGCCTGGAGCGAGGTATGCGCCCAAACGGATGCGAGACGTGTCAGCGATGCGCACCCCGCTCGGCGCAACATAGTCGGTGAGCCGCGGGAATTTATCGAGCCCCACCGCCGTTAACCCGGCACGCTTTAAACGGGGTAGATTCGCAGCGTAATAGTCGGCAGCGATTGGTCCTGAGCTTGTCCAGACAACGTTAGGGAGGTGACCAAAAATACCGTCAAGGTTAATGCTGTTTGGCAGCACAACTCGATGAGACAAAAGATGCAGTCGCAGATATGCATCTTTCGTGTCTGCGACAGGCTGCTGCAGATTTACGGTTATACGTTCAGTGCTGAACACTACGTCACGCAGAGAATCGCGTTCCTCGCTTGGCTGCACTGCTTCTGGAGCTATCTGATCCTTATCGGCGCTGCTTGGTGCACCCAATTTCGGATCTGGAAACCACGCGTCAAGCGTTGTTCCGCTGCTGGTGCTAGTGACCAAGGCCCAACCCCAGGCGGTTTCTTCGGAGACAATAGTTGCGTTAGTCATACCCTCAAGAATAGGGCTTAATATGTAGAGTTGAAAGTATGTCTAACACTTTTTCACCCCGTAAGCTTTCCGCGCGCACAGATCCTGTCTTACTCACGCAAGAGATTTGTGACATCGAATCAGTGTCGGGTAATGAAAAAACTCTGGCAGATAATATTCAGGCGCTGCTTGAGACAGCAGCGCACCTAAAGGTGGTGCGTGACGGTGACACGATCGTTGCCCGCACAGAGCTTGGTCGCGACCAAAGAATTATTATCGCCGGGCATATCGATACTGTGCCGTTGAACAATAATTTGCCAACCCGGTTTGAAACTGACGCAACTGGCAGAAAAATGTTGTGGGGCCGCGGCACTGTTGATATGAAAGCTGGTGTCGGTGTGCAATTAGTGTTAGCTCTCGAGCTCACAGAACCGGCTTTCGATATCACCTGGGTGTGGTATGACCATGAAGAAGTCTCGAGTGATCTGAACGGACTCGGCCGCACGCTGCGGAACAATCCAGAGCTATTCACGGGTGATCTTGCAATTCTGGGTGAGCCAACCAACGGCACGATTGAGGGTGGCTGTAACGGCACTCTGCGAGCTGAAGTTATTTTCACCGGTAAGCGTGCGCACTCTGCACGAGCGTGGCGTGGCGTTAACGCGATACACAAGGCGGCAGCAGCCCTAACAAAGCTTGAAGCTTTTGAAGCTGCAGCTGTAGAAGTGGACGGTCTGGTGTATCGCGAAGGGCTGAGCGCGGTGCGGATCAACGGCGGTGTTGCCGGAAACGTGATTCCCGATCTTGTGACAGTGGAGGTGAACTACAGATTCGCGCCGAATAAGTCGGCGGAGGATGCGGCCGCCTTCGTCACAGACTTTTTCGCAGATACGGCAGCCGATGAGGTTAAAATTGTGGATCTTGCCTCGGGTGCACGCCCCGGTCTTGATGCTGCGTTAGCGCAGGCATTGGTGGCAGCGGTTGGGGAGGAGCCGCAGGCAAAAGTTGGGTGGACAGATGTTGCGCGCTTTAGTGACATGGGAATCCCAGCGATAAACTTCGGCCCGGGCGACCCGCTGCTTGCGCACGCCGATGCGGAGGCGGTGCCGGTGCAGCAGATAACCGACTGCTATGACTCTCTGCGCAAGTTTCTATTGGGCTAACTTCAGAAGGCTAAAGAGTGCTCTCGCTCAGGCTTTCGCCAGCGACGCAATAGGAGCGCGCGCTAAAATAGAGACTGTATTCATCTGCAACAAGGAGGAACAATGGCGGCAATGAAACCACGCACCGGCGATGGGCCGATGGAAGCCGAACGCGAAGGTCGGGTAATTGTGTTGCGAGTGCCTCTTGAGGGTGGCGGCCGCCTCGTTGTCTCAATCAATGACGATGAAGCGACCGAAATGCGTGATGTGCTGACCCGCGTGGTTGGGTAACTTTAAGGCAGTCTGGTCAGTGTTAACAGGCCGTTCCCGATAGGGGAAAGCTGGCTTGAAACGGCGGGTGAATCGGCCATCATCTCAAGCAGATCACGGAAGTTTTGTGTCACCTCATCGCGCGCAGCAGGGTCAGAAACGTGACCCTCGTTAAACGCATTTGGCACAATGATCGAACCACCGGGGCGAATCACCTGCAGACCAAACTCAACATAGGCGAGCAGATTCTTCGGATCGGCGTCGATAACGAGCAGATCATAAGAACCGGTGTTTAGCCGAGGGAGCACCTCCATAGCATCCCCCTGGATCATGCGCAGCCGGCTGCCCGAGACGCCAGCCTCCTCAAATAGCGGGCGAGACTGTCGCTGATACTCGGGTTCGATATCGATTGAGGTCAGATGGGCCTGCGGAGCGTAGCGCAGCAGCGCTAAGCCAGATACACCAAGGCCGCTTCCCAACTCACAAATCTGTTTTGCCCGCGAGATGAGCACAGTGTTGCTGAGTGCTGCTGCAATGGAGCGACTGACAGGCGTGACACCCAGCTCTAGAGAGAGCCGTCGTGCCTTCGCCAGATGCTCAGTCTCTACGGGGAACTGCTCGGTGTACTGCCAGTTGCTCTCGATTTTGCTCACGTTATAAGCATAGGGCACGAATAAACGAGCGACAGATAGTTAAAGAGTAGAATAGAAATTTATGGGCCTCTCCTTCGACAAAATCATTGTGATCCTAGTTATTGCGGTGGTGATTATTGGCCCTGAGCGACTGCCTGAGATAACTGCGCGCTTCACCGAGTTTGTGAAAAATCTGCGGCGCATGACGATGACCGCAAAAGAGCGCATGCAGGAAGAAATGGGTGAGGAGTTCAACAGCGTTGACTGGAAACAGCTTGATCCCAGGCAGTATGATCCGCGCCGTATAATTCGCGATGCGCTTGCTGAAGGCGATCTTGAGGATGCAGCCGCGATAGCTCGCAAGAGAGCGGCAGCAGCTCCAAGATCCGTGCAGGTGACATCTTCTGGTGAAACAGCAGAGGGGGTGAGCGGTGCTGCAATAACCGCAGCTGCTCTCAACTCTCAGATTGAAAACGGCGCAGGTGCGCTGCCGTTTGATTCTGAAGCAACCTAAAAAATAGTTGCTTGTGAGTCCGCTTTAAATTAAGTGGCTACAGGACGCCGAGGGGGAGTTTTTTACCCGCCAAATTGCGCCCGCGCGCATCAATATCCTGTGCAATTTGCACGAGCGCCTGGCTTGCGGGGTCGGTTTGTGCGGCTAACACCGCTGGGATGCCGCGCTCTCCCGCAGATCCGAACGCGGGGGAGAGAGGCAGCTTTCCAAGCAGCGGAACGCTCAATGAGTTAGCAACCGTTTGCCCACCGCCAGAGCCAAAAATTTCTACCACGGAGCCGTCTGCGCCGGTGTAGCCACTCATGGTTTCGATGATCCCCAACAGTTTTTGGCCAGCGTTTTTAGCTAGCTCGCCCGAGCGCATTGCAACCTCTGCAGCCTGCAACTGTGGTGTGGTTACCACCAGCACTTCGGCGCGGGGCAGCAGCTGAGAAACTGAAATTGCGATATCACCTGTGCCGGGCGGCAGGTCTAAGAGCAGATAGTCAAGATCTCCGAACCACACATCGCGTAAAAACTGTTCGATTGTGCGATGCAGCATTGGCCCGCGCCAGGACACGGCCCTTCCGGCGTTTTCTGGCCCGAGAAACATGCCAATCGAGATTGCGCGCACACCGTGTGCGGCGGGTGGCATAATCATGTCACCGACTTTAGTTGGCCTGTTTTCAGGTTTTTCTTCGTGCAAACCCAATAAACGGGGAATTGAAAAGCCGAAGACATCGGCATCGACAACTCCAACACTGCGACCCATTTGCGCTAACGCCACCGCAAGATTTGCGGTAACCGTAGACTTGCCGACGCCCCCCTTGCCGCTTGTGACGGCTATCACCCGAGTGAGAGAATCAGGGCCAAACTGGTCACGCTTGCCGCCGCGCAATTTTTCGATCAACGCTTTGCGCTGCGCAGGATCCATAACACCCATTTTGAGCTCATAGCCTGTTAACCCTGCGACCGTGTCTAGCGCCTGACACACCTCGTTTTCAATCCGGTTTGCCGCTGGACAGCCAAGAATAGTGAGATCAATTTTGACTGTTGCAAAGCTATCGGTAACAGTCACTTCGCGCACCATGTCTAGCTCAGTTAGCGGGCGCCGAATTTCCGGATCGATAACCGTCTCAAGCGCACGATAGATTGCCTTTTCTAGGCTCACGCAGCACGCCTAACTGTCTTCTGGGCGAACAATATCAATGCGACCGGTTAAAGGATCTTGTTCAAGCTTAATTGCCCGAGTCTGCTCTTGGGGTTTCACGAGCTGATCCTCCGCGGTTGAGTCGGGTAAGACTTCTGTAGCGGGCTCAGCTGCTGTTGAATCGTCATCTGCTGTGGTATTTTGCGCCTCCCGTTCCTGCTCCAGCTCTTGCAGCATTGTGCGCAGTTCTTGGCGAATCCAGTCGCGGTCGGGTAGATCCTGGAGAGCAATACGCAGCGCAACAACCTCGCGTGCCATAAACTCTGTGTCGGCAAGGTTGCGCTCTGCCTGCCGCCTGTCTTGCGCGATTTGCACTCGGTCACGGTCGTCCTGCCGGTTCTGCGCGAGCAGCAGCATAGGTGCCGCATAGCTTGCCTGCAGCGAAAGGATCAGGGTCAGCGCCGTAAAACCGATAGCAGCGGAGTCAAAACGCCAGCTCTCCGGTGCGTAAGTGTTCCACAGCAGCCAGGCCGCACAGAACAGCGTCAGGATCACCAAAAAGGCCGGGGTGCCCATTGCGCGGGCAATGCTTTCAGACCACTGCCCGAAACGATCAGAGCGAGAGGGCTGTGGCGTCTGATTGTCGTCACTGGGCTCGTTGAATGAATTATTTTTACGTGCCATTACTTACCTCCCCGCATATCTTCATCAGCGTGACGCCAGTCATCGGGCAACAAATGATCGAGCACATCATCGATTGTGACAACCCCGAGAAGATTGTTGTGCTGATCAACAATCGGCACAGCTACAAGATCGTAACTGGCGAGCCTGCGCGCCACCTCCGCTGCACTCTGATCAACGCGCACCGGCTCAATCTCATCATCGAGCAGAGTGCTCAGCGTTTCGTGTGGCGGGTAGCGCAGCATCCGCTGAAAATGAACGATCCCTTTAAACTCACCTGTTGGGGTTTCAAACGGGGGAAGTGTGACATAAACAGCAGCCGCCATAGCCGCCGGCACTTCAGAGTTGCGAATGTGCGCCATCGCCTCAGCAACCGTTGATTCAGCAGAGAGCACAATGGGAGAGGGGTTCATCAAACCGCCGGCGGTATCCTGCTCGTAGGCTAGCAGGCGCCGCACGTCTTCAGCCTCTTCCGGCTCCATCAGCCCCAAAAGCTCTTCACCGTGCTGGTCGGGCAGCGCACTGATGAGGTCGGCGGCGTCATCAGGCTCCATCTGATCGAGCACGCCAGCTGCACGATCCGAATTTAGCCAAGCAAGAATTGCGAGCTGATCTGCCTCATCCATCTCTTCAAGCGCGTCTGCGACCATATCGTCAGGTAGCTGCGAAACCACTTCTTTGCGGCGACTAGACGGCAGCTCCAGCAGCGCTTCGGCAAGATCGGCAGGTTTTAGGTCGACAAGCTCTTGAATGAGGTGCTCAGCAGAGTTGGGGTCGGTCTGGTTTTCTCGATGCTGGAGCTCACCCCAGGTCACGACCTTACTAACCGGACGCGCAAAAGGCCCCGTGTTTTTCGGAATTTTTACAAACAGTTCTGAGATAACCCACTCACCGCTGCGGGTCTGCTCGAGAGCAGCGTCTTCAATGCGAGCACTCTCAGCACCTGCAACCAGTGGACGCACACGGCCAACGATTTCAGCGATAACGCGGTGTTCGCCGCCGCGCTGCTCAAAACGGCGCACATTAATCAGACCGTTCGAGATAACCTGCCCGCTCTCTACTGAAACAATGTCAGAAATAGGCACAAATACGCGTTTGCGGCCGGGGATCTCAATCACGAAACCAACCACTCTGGGCGGATCATCTTTGCGCTCAACAACAACAACGTCACGCACTTTGCCGATTCGGTCACCGTATGGATCGAAGACAGGGCGGCTGGCTAAACGAGTAATAAAGACGCGATTGTTTGACACGAAACTAGCCTACCGTTTTGCTTGTATTTTTGCGTTTACACCTGTGGTTTAGCGCGTTTACGGGTATTCCAAAGATTTCTAAAGCCGCCAGGTGCTTCAATAGAAGGGTGAATGTTCCAATTGTGCGCGACCGACGTAAACCACTAGAAGCCCTCCCAGAGCTAAGAAACAGCGAGGTTGTTTCAACCTACGATGATATTCGTGCAGCAGAACATGCGGTTGATGTGCTCTCTGAAAACGGGAGTGTGCCCGCAACTGAGATGCAGATTGTGGGCAGCGGACTGCAGCTGGTTGAGCGTCCACTCGTGAGTTTGACATACGGCAAAGTCGTGCTGCAGGGGGCCTTTACCGGTCTTTATTTCGGTTTGGGTATCGGTATGATCTGGGCCTTCACTGAGGTTGTCACAACCGGCGCATTTTCTCTTGCTGCGATTCTGCCAGCGGTTTTACTCGGGCTTGGGCTCGGTGCGCTGCTTGCGATTGTGCGCTTTGCTACCGGACGCACCAGTAGATTTGTGGCGGCGACACAGCTGCGGCCGGACCGTTTTGAACTACAGACACTGCCGCAGCATGTGCACCGGGCGCGCTCGATATTGAATCAGCACGCCTACGACTCACACCGTTAGCGTTTACCCGTCTTGACCCACGCTTCAACCGCGTCAGCTGTGCGCGGAATATCAGCTGAGAGGTTTCGCACGCCGTCCTTAGTGACAACGACGTCGTCCTCGATCCGCACACCGATACCCCAGTATTCTTCCGGCACGGTCGCATCGCCCGGGTGGAAGTAGAGGCCAGGCTCGATTGTGAACACCATGCCCTCTTCCAGCACGCCGTCGTAATACATTTCACGGCGTGCTTCAGCGCAGTCGTGCACATCGATACCGAGGTGGTGGCAGGTGCCGTGAATCATAAAACGCTTGTGGAAAGGCACATCAGGGTTTGGCTCAGCAGGAATTAGACCCCACTCACGCACACGCTCCTCAATAACTGCGAGCGCGGCATCGTGCACCTCATGAAACTTTACGCCCGGCTTTGCAGCTGCAAACGCGGCTTCAGCAGCGTCGTAAACTGCTTGGTAGATCTTGCGCTGCAGCGGTGAGAACTCACCAGAAACAGGCAGTGTGCGTGTGATGTCAGCGGTGTACAGGCTGTCAACCTCAACACCTGCGTCGAGCAGCAGCAGGTCGCCAGCATTAACCGGCCCGTTGTTTGCACCCCAGTGCAGCACACAGGCGTGAGCTCCGCTGGCGGCGATGGTTTCATAACCCACCCAGTGACCCTCAAGACGCGCCCTGGCGTGGAACACTCCGTCAACAATACGTTCGCCGCGCGCGTGTTCGATTGCGCGCGGTAGATTTTCCACAACATCGTCAAAGCCGAGCGCAGTGGCGTCAACAGCAGCCTGCATCTCGCGCACCTCATACTCATCTTTCACTAAGCGCATTTCAGCAAGCACGCGGCTAAGTTCGGCATCTTCCAGCCCGAGGTCGTCATCGCCGGCTACAAACTCGCTCAAATCGGCAGTGTTAATGCCGAGATGCTTACTAATGTGCTGCAGTGAAGGGCGCGGGCCAACCCAGAATTCACCAATATCTGCGCGGTCGAAAAATTCTGTTGAACCGCGGCCTGCTGGTGCCAGTGAGTAGAGCGTCACCCTGTGACTAGCACCGTCATTTGCAGCTTCTTCGATCGGATCAAAAACCAAAACTGCACCCGGTTCTGCATCTGAACCCCAACCGGTGAGATGACTAAAAGCGGTGTTAGCACGGAACACATAGTTAGTGTCGTTTGCACGCTGTTTTAAGATCCCTGCTGGAATAACAAGCCGTTTCCCCGGAAAAGCCGCGCTTAAAACAGCACGACGCTTTGCAGCATACGGTGCAACCTCAGCCTCGCTTGGTTCAGAAACCGGAAGATTCTCCCAATGGGAGCTCATGTATGCGGTGAAGGCATCGCTTTTTGTTAGCGTTGCACGAGCCTCATTGCTGATCTCAGCCTCGTGGGTTTTTGGAGTGCTCTTGGTAGTTTCAGTCATGTAATCAAGTATTGCAGGGAACTTCATAACGCGCATTAAAGCGAACTTCATAACGCACATTAAACTGAAAGCCGTGAGCCTTGAGCAGTACGACCTCCACACCCACTCCAGATACTCTGACGGCACAACAAGTGTGTCTGAAATTGCACGACTGGTAAAAGCGCAGGGCCTTAAAGGTTTCGCGCTCACCGATCATGACACAATGCGCGGCTGGGAAGAGGGGCGCAGCGCTGCGAGCGAACTGCAGTTAGATTTTGTTCCCGGAGTGGAGCTCACTACCAGACTGGGATCGCTCGGCGTGCACCTGCTGGGATACGGTTTTGACAGTGCGGATCCGCGGCTCACCCTAAGGCTCAGGCAGATTAGAGAGGCGCGCTCGCACCGCGCTGAGGAAATGGTGCAGCGCCTGGCGCAAGATTTTCCAATTGACTGGGAAGAGATTGTCGCTAACTCCTCTGAATCTATTGGGCGCCCACACATCGCTGATGCGCTTGTGCGGCAGGGGATTGTCAGAGATCGCGGCGCAGCGTTTGCGACGCTGCTCAGCCACACCAGCAAATACTACGTGCCTAACGATATGTTCGATACGGTCGAAGCCGTTGAGATTGTGACCGGGGCGGGTGGGGTTACAGTTGTTGCGCACCCGGCCGCGATCCGCAATGATGAGGTGCTTGATCGGCGAGAAATTGCGTTGCTCGTCGATGCGGGACTGCGGGGAATAGAGCTGCGGCACCCGGAAAACAATCCGCAGCACATTCCGGCTTTAGAGCAGATTGCCAAAGATATGGATCTGTTGATAACCGGCTCCAGCGACTTTCACGGCGCAGGCAAAGCAAACCGCATCGGTGATGAAACCACTGATGCGGCCACGGTTTACAAACTCCGTGAGGCTATGCGCTTTCCGAATTAGTGCGATTGCGGCGACGTGTCCTACGGCGTGTGCGCACCGGCTGTGCTGTTTTCTCGGCACCAGCTTTAGTGTCGGTCTCGGCGCTTGGTTGCCGGCGGCGCGTGCGCTGACGTGCGCGTTTCTCGTGCTGCTCGGCAGGATTTTTGTGAGAGCGTTTTGAAGACTGCCCAGCAGCGCTACCAGCGCGCCCAGCGGACGCTAACCGACCCTTGGTGCCGGAAGGAATATTCAGATCGGCAAAAAAGTGCGGGCTCGATGAGTATGTCTCTGGCGGTTCGGGAAGATTGAAGTTTAGCGCACTGTTAATAAGCGCCCACTTGTGCATATCTTCCCAGTCAATAAAAGTAACAGCGATGCCTGTGCTGCCAGCGCGACCGGTGCGCCCAACACGGTGCAGATAGGTTTTTTCATCATCTGGAACCGTGTGGTTAATCACATGCGTCACATCATTAACGTCGATGCCACGCGCTGCGACATCGGTGGCGATAAGAATATCTTTCTTGCCGGATTTAAACTCGGCCATCTGCCGCTCTCTTAGATCCTGGCGCAGATCACCGTGCACCGCGGCAGCTGGAAATCCTCTGTCTTTCAGCTCTTCCTGCAGTTTTGCGGCGGCACGCTTGGTGCGTGTGAAAATAACAGTCTTGCCGCGTCCCTCAGCCTGCAGAATGCGGCCGATCATCTCGTCTTTATCGAGTGCGTGTGCGCGATAGATTACGTGTTTAATGTTTGCCTGGGTTTCGCCCTCATCTGGATCGGTCGCTCGAATGTGGATCGGGCGGCGCATAAAGCGGCGCGCGAGCGCGACGATGGTGCCCGGCATTGTTGCCGAAAAGAGCATTGTGTGACGGTCGTGCGGGGTGAGCGAAAAAAGTTTTTCGATGTCTGCGAGGAAGCCTAAATCAAGCATCTTGTCAGCTTCATCGAGCACCATCTGGCTGATTTTGCTCAGGTCGAGCAGACGCTGCCCGGCAAGGTCGAGCAGGCGACCGGGGGTGCCGACAACAACCTGTGCACCCGCCTTCAGCTGTGCTATCTGCTCTGTGTATGCCTTACCGCCATAGATGGGCACTATTTTGGTGCTGCGTTTTTTTGCAGCGACTGTTAGATCTTCATAAACCTGCACTGCAAGCTCACGGGTTGGTACAACGACAAGCGCTTTCACACCCGGATCTGGGTTTGCGCCTAGACGCTGCAGCAGGGGGAGACCGAAACCGAATGTTTTACCGGTGCCGGTTTTTGCCTGTCCGATAATGTCCTGGCCCGAAATGGCAAGGGGGATAGTCTGTTCTTGAATCGGAAAGGCTTCTATGATTCCGGTGTCTGCTAAAGCACTGGCGAGATCGTCGTCGATGCCGAGTTCTGTGAATGTAGTCAAGATTCTGTTCCTGTTCTGCGGGGCGTCAAAACAGTCTTGACACCGGTTTTTCTGTCGCGGCGGCAGGAGCTCTGCACGAGAATTGACTCGCCCGCCCCCGTGATTGAATGCAATTAATTTGCATCGCAGCCGGTAAACTATCAGCGTGTTCGATTGGTTGCGCCGCCTTAAGAAGCCTACGGCATCTTCGCGTTCAATGCTTGGAAATAGCACTGAACCGGTCGTTCGTGTTGAAGTTGCAGAGTTTGCGCCGGGCATAATCCCGTATCTTGGGGTGGTTGCGATTGCACAGCTCGCGCTCTACGAGGCTGCAACACAGGCGGTGCTTGGCGCATCAAAGCTGGAAGCGAAAGAGGCGCTTGCCGAAATTGCTGCCGATGCTCTCGCAAAACATCAAGCTTTTGTGACTGAGCTGAGTCGTCGCGGTGAAGAACCGCATCAGGTGATGCGTCCATTTACTAACACAGTGAACCGTTTTCGCGCGCGTCTGGCAGTGCCCGACTGGCACCAACACGTGTTAAGCGTGTGGCTTGTCGGTGGTCTCTTTGATGGTTTCTTTGCCTCCCTCGCTGAGGGGCTAAATGATAACTACCGTAAAGAAGCAATTCGAGTGCTGCACGATGAAACCGGACGCGGCCGCCTGCAGCAGCTGCTTGGGCAGGAAATAGCGGCTGATCCGCGTCTGTCTGATCGTCTCGCACTGTGGGGGCGGCGCCTTGTCGGTGACACTCTACTGCTTGCGAGTGAGGTGCTGACACTGAGTGAGCGGCGTGAATTTGATCCGGCCGGTATGGAGCCGATTTTTACCGAAATTACCGCAGAACATATGCGGCGCATGGATTCACTGGGTCTAACCGCTTGAGCGCGCGAGATTTGCGTTTAACTGTTGCAGATAATTCTGCAGCACTTAGCAGCGAGATGCTGAACTGCGTTAAATATGACGCCGGTCTGTGCACCTCATGCACACAAATCCAGGTGCCGTATCATGAGCAGATTCTTTTGAAACAGCAGGCTGCCGCACAGCTGCTCGCAGAGGTAGCGGGGCAGCAGGGGTTTGAATGGCTGCCGCCGGCTAAAAGCGAACTTGCAGGTTTTCGCAACAAAGCGAAGTTTGTTGTGGGTGGCAGAGGCGGTGCTTTGACTCTCGGGCTTGTGCGGCCAGACGGAGCGCCGATAGATCTAACTGACTGCCCAATTCAAGATCCCAGAATCAATAGCGCCGCCAGCATTTTGCTAGAGTTTTTAAACAGCACCAGGCTTTCGCCATACAGCGTGACAGAAAAACGTGGCGAACTAAAGTTTGTGCTGGTGACGGTTTCACCTTTAGGGCAGCTGCTTGTACGTTTTGTTGTGCGGTCACTGCGCGCCGTGCGAAAACTTGCGGCACGGGCTAGCACGCTGCGTGAGTCACTGCCGGAAGCGGTGACTGTCACAGTTAATCTGCTGCCCGAACACAAAGCAGTGCTTGAGGGCGAAGAAGAATTGGTGCTCTGGGGTGCAGAGCTCGCAATGCAACTTGAAGATGTCACCCTCTATCTGCTGCCGCAGAGTTTTTTCCAGACGAACACTGAGGTCGCAATCTCGCTCTATCAGCAGGCGCAAGAGTGGGTAAAGCAGGTGGGGCCGCGCCGTGTTTTGGATTTATATTGCGGAGTCGGTGGCTTTAGTCTGTTTCTTGCGCCGGAGGCGGGCGAGGTGCAGGGAGTTGAGATCAGTGCGGCGGCGGTAAAAGCTGCCCGCAAAGCCGCGCGACGACAGCGCAGTAACGCTCGCTTTGTGGCCGCAGACGCAACAAAATACGCGCTGCAGTTGCCGCCTAATAAGCGACCGGATCTGCTTGTCGTTAATCCGCCACGCAGGGGAATTGGAACAGAGCTTGCGGACTGGATCAGAGAAAGCCCAGAAATAGAGTGGGTGGTTTACTCCAGTTGCAATCCGCGCTCACTCGCTGCAGACATTGCGCGTTTGAAAAATTTTCGGATCGAAAGCGCTCGGCTGTTTGATATGTTTGCCCACACCGCGCACGCTGAGGTGGCTGTGTTGCTGCAGCGACAGTAGTGTCGACTGCGGAAACTAGCTGATGAAGCCCACTTTGCGAGGCTGATCCGCACCGATTTCAACGTGTGTGATGGCTTCAACAACAATCACTATTTCGCGGCCCTTATCGTCCTTTAAAGATACGACTTTTTCACCGTTGTTTAGCGCGCTGGTGAGTTGATCCTTAATCGCAGCAGCTGATTCAGAGCTTTCAAAGCTGATAACTGACGGATTGTTGCGAATGCCTACGCGAATCTCCAATTTGTGCACACTTTCTGTAGTTGTCCTTTGTGGCTCTAGCCTAGCCAGCTGTGCTGAAAATTTAGGTGATTAGTGGCAAAAATTCGCTCAGAGCGCACCGGCTGTGACTTAAGGTCGTTATAAAGTTATATACCCCACAGGTAAGTTTGATGACATGCGAAATCATAAAGCTATGCACCTCGCTTTAGAGGCTGATACCCCGGTGCTATCGCCGCGGCATAACGTGCTGATTTCGGGTGCTGCTGGCACGGGCAAGAGCTCTTTTCTCTGGCGCTCGGCAGCGGCTGTGACACAACACTCTGTAGCTTTTTTAAGCCCGAGCAGGCAGGCCGCTGTTGTGCAGTTAAACAACTATCGTGCCGGTAAATATTTTGCAGACAGTGTGCGCCCGTCTGATATTAGAGCCGTCAACTCACTCGCTTTTCATGTGCTCGCATCAGACGCGGCGCGGCTAGATGCAACACCACCCCGGTTATTAAACGCGGGCGAGCAAGAAAATCTATTGCGCCTCGTGCTTGAATCTCAAATTAGGGCGGCAGATGCTGTGCACCCTCTGGCTGTGTTGCGAGAGTCTGCGCTGCTTTACTCACAACTGAGAGACTTTTGGGGCATTGTTGAAACTTACGGCGCAGATGCCGTGCAAGAAGTTTGCAAGCAAAGAGTCGATTCAAAAATATGGGAAAGCTGCCACACCGTTGTTGCGGAAGCGCAAAGGCGGGCAGCCAACGACAACGCCTACACCGCTGAAAGTTTGGTAAATGCCGCAGCACGGGTGCTGCAACAAAACTCCAGCGAGATTCCAGAGCTTATGATTGTCGACAATGCAGAGCAGCTCACAATTCCGATGGTGCGTTTTCTTCTGGCTTGTGTGGGCGCAGGTAAACGATTGTGGGTTGCCGGAGATGAGGCAGCAGAAACAACTCCGGCAAACGGTATCACTGCGAAGGCACTGCTGCTTTTTCGGGAAGCTCTGCCGCAAATCCCCGGTGTTGACTATCGTGAAATTGTGTGCAACAGGGCTCAGCACAGGCAGAGTGTAGAAGTAAGCGACTTTATCTCTAACCTGTTTCTGGCGCTTGCTGAACTGCGCAAAACAGCAGCTGCAAAGCATGATGTTTATGCAGCTCCCGAGTATCCAATCAAATCGTTTCTGAGTGATTCAAGCTCAGAGCTGTTTGATAGCTTGGCTCTCGATCTGCGTCAGCGCCGAGTTCTTGCTGCAGCGGGTCAAAACGTCACATGGGAAGAAATGCTCGTGGTTTGCCGGGATCGTGAGCATGTGGATCGCACTGTGGCGGCATTAAATTTGCGGCGCGTGCCCGCGCACTCAACCGGTGGCGGGGTGGTGCTGTCAGAAATTAGTGCGAGCAGGCACCTCTTAGAGATGATGCTGCTGTGCTATAGCGGGCGGTCTGCCTCTTGGGCTGAGGCGGCTGAGTGGCTTCGTGGGCCGCTGTTTAACCTACGTGAGAGTGAGATTCGGAAGATTCGGTCTGCGATGCTGGTCGCAGGGTGTGAGGCCAAAGGAAGCGCTTCAAAACCGGCTGTCACAGCGGTGCTTGAAGAGCTTCTTGCGAGCGCTAGCACTGGTGCAGACGATACTGCAATACCAGAAACGATAGAACCACAGTTTCGTAAACTCCTGACAACGCTGAGCCGCGCACGTCATGCGACAGAGCAGGGCACCGCCTCCCCGTCTCAAGTGTTTTGGGAGTTGTGGAATACTCTCAACCTGGCTGATAAGTTGCAGACGCAGGCCATCGAGGGTGGGCACCTAGAAAAGATGCACGCCAACCAGATTTTGGATGCGGTTGTGGCGCTGCAAAATGTGATCACACGCTATGAAGAGCAGTCGCAAACAAAAGATCCTGCAGCCTTTGTTGTTGAGCTGCTTTTTAGCGATGTGCCGCAGGATGTGCTCTCCACAGCACAGCATCGTAAGGGTGTGCGTGTTGCAACACCGCACGCTGTTATTGGCACCGAATTTAAACACGTGGCGCTGCTCGGGCTGCAGGAGGGCCTCTGGCCAAACCTGAGGCTACGCGGTTCACTGTTAGAGCTGCCGCAGCTCCTCGATCGTTTAGAAGCCGAGCGGTGGGGCACCCCGGCAGAGACCGATCCGACGGTGTTACGGGCGCTGCGCAGAAACCAACTTTTTGCAGAGGAGTTGGCGCTGTTGTATCTTGCTGCATCGCGCGCCAGCTGTTCTATAGCGGCTTTCGGGCTCGACAGTGAGACAGAGCCCCTGAGCGTGTTTTGGGGTTTCTTTGCCCCTTATTTAGCTGCTGGGAAAGAGCTTGGAAGCGACTCCCTAGAGGGGCAGGTTGCGTTTTTACGGTCGCGCCTCGAGTTAAATCCAGCAGACACGCTTGCTGCTTCGCAGATGGCTGCGCTGGCGGCTAACGGGGTTGTTGCAGCAAGACCTGAAAATTGGTTCGGGCTGCGTGAAAAATTAGAGAGCGATCCGCTCTATGCGACGCAAGAGGCGCTTCGGCTCAGCCCCTCAAAACTGCAAACTGCTGCAGAGTGCGCGGTTAACGCAGTAGTGCGTGATTTGACGGGCGACAAGCAGGGGAACAGATTTGCTGCGCACCGCGGCATGCTGGTGCATGAAATTGCTGAGCTGATTGTCGCCGGTGAAACCAATTTAGAACAGCTGAAAAATTTTATTGATAGAGCGTGGGAAGCGGTTGGTGCAGACGCTGCCCACCCTGAGTCAGAGCTTCTGATAACCAAGCATATGGCTGAGAATCTGCTCAAGCACAGTTCTGATTGGGAGACCGGTGAGACAAAAGCTGAGGCGGAGCTTTCGGGGGTCGTAAACCTCGACCTCGATAGGGAGAGCGTAGCTGTGCTTTTGCAGGGGCGCGCAGATTTGCTGCAACAGGCGACGGGCGCTGATGAGCCGGTGCAGCGCGTTATAGACATTAAGACGAGCAGAAGCGCGACGGAAATAGCGCGCGCTAAACTGCAGCTAGAGGCCTATTTATATCTGCTGCTGACGCAGGGCGCACCGCCTGCTGGCGAGTATGCAGCCGGTATTCTGCAACCGCATCCGTATGCTGAGAAAAATAATTTTCAAAAAGTTTCAGACGCTAACTTAGCGAGCAGCGAAGCTTTTATTAAACAGTTTGAAGATACTGTGCGAGACATTATCGCAAATCTGAAAGGGAGCACATTTCTAGCCGAGCCAGCGTCGCACTGTTCACGACACCTGCCAGGGGGTTTTACACACGCCTGCTCTGAGATGGTGGTGCCGCCGGTTAGCTTTCAAGCAAAGGAAAACGATCTTGACCGATAAATACCAAGTGTTTTCAGCCTTCGAGATAGCGCGTGCGCTCGGAAATTTTAGCGACTATTTTCGGCCCACCGAAGAGCAGACCGCAATTATTGAGCATCCTGTTTCTTCCGAGCACGGTAGACAGGTGTTGGTGTTAGCCGGTGCGGGGTCGGGTAAAACAGCGACGCTTGCGCAACGCGTAGTTTGGCTAATTGCGAACGGGCACGCACGCCCCAGTGAAATTTTAGGGCTCACGTTTACGAATAAAGCAACTAACGAGTTGCGGGCGCGGATCACAAAAAACGTGCTTGAGTTTTTTGATGCAGTGCTAAACCCTGTTAACTTTGCACACTTTACGCAGGAACAGATTGCGCACGCTGAGTCACTGCAGCAGACGGTCTCTTTTGACATAGAACGGCCGGAGATATCCAGCTACAACGCGTTTGCTAGCCGCATCGTGCACGAATACGGGCACTACACGGGCCGTAAAGTCGCCGCAATTATTGATGAGCCTATAGCTCTAAACCTCGCGCAGCAAGTGCTTGCAGAGGGCAGCAGAGAAGAGCTGCTAGCGCTTGAAGGTTTACGCTCAGACCTGCCACAGATTCTATTGCGCCTTGAAAATGAGATTGTTGACAACGGTTTTATACGGTGGAGTGACGACAGATTAAAGTTTCGGCAGACGCTTGAGACGGCTGTCTCTGACGGGTTTAGCACCGTGGCACGCAATGAGACAGCGCGACAGCTGTTCGTGAGAAATCTTATTAAGCAACTGGATAAAACCGATGCGCTGCTGCCCTTCGTTGCAAGATTGCGCAAACTGAAGCAAGAAAAGGGAATGATGCAGTTCTCTGATCAGGTTGCGCAGGCGATAGATATTTTGGTGCAGCCTGACTCAATCGCGCGAGCGGAGCTGAGAGACAGTTTTAAATTTGTGCTGCTTGATGAGGTGCAGGATACTTCCGCCGGTCAGACGCAAATGTTGCAGCACCTTTTCGCAGGCAAAAACATTATGGCGGTTGGTGATCCGCATCAGTCAATTTACGGTTGGCGCGGTGCCTCAGCCTCGGCTCTCACAAAATTCGGTGAGCACTTTGCTGAAGATCCTGCCAGTTTTGAGGTGCTTAATCTCAGTATTAGTTGGCGCAATGCCGCTCCGATACTGGAGGTCGCCAACCACACAGTGTCGCCTCTGCGGAAGGAGCTAGAGGTTAGAGGGGCATCTCTTAAGGGAGCTGATATTCGAGTGCAACCGCTGAGGCACCCTGACGAGGCTCTTGCTGAGAGGTCCGCTAACCGGCTGGCTGCTGAGAGTGAACTAGAAACAAGCACCGCAGGGGTGACGGTTGGGTTATTTGCCCACGATAGTGACGAGGTTGAGTTTATTGCGGATGAAATCCTGCGCATTAGAAGCAATGCCAGCGCAGATAAACAAAAAACTATTGCTGTCATTACCCGCAATCGTGGTGTGATGCCGACTGTCGAGCAGGCGCTGACGCGACGCGGGATTAAATCAGAAATTGTTGGCGGTGGTGGGCTTTTGAGCACACCTGAGATTACAGAAATTCAGGCGGTGCTGCGCTGCCTGGGAGACGCTGACGCAGGCGAATCACTGGTGCGGGTGCTGACCGGGCCGCGTTTTGAGGTGCCGCTGACAGACATCAGGGCCCTCAATGTATACGCACGTAAGCTTACGAAAGCAAACAGAGAAAACAGCTCCCTAGCGCAGACGGAGGGAAGCGAAGCTCTTAAATACAGTGTTGACGACATTGTTAGCAACATTGCTGCACTCTATGAGTTGCCGGTAAAACGACCTGCGGGGTGTGATTTTTCTAACCACGGATACGCTCGCCTGCAGGAAGCACAAGCGGTTTTTCAACGTCTGCACGGGTACGTTAACTCCGACATTACAACCCTCATCGAGCAGATAGTTCGCGAGATGCGGCTGTGGGTTGAGTTAGCGGCGCACCCTAAAAACCGGGAACAAACTGGCGCTCTGAAACCTCACACACACGGCAATATTTATGCGTTTACCGAGTATCTGCTTGGCTACCAGAGCACTACCGGAGACACATCAATTACCGGTTTGCTGCGCTGGCTGCGTGCATCACAGGCGGAGGATCGGGAGAGTCAGGCAGAGATTAAACCCAGCTTAGATACGGTGCAAATAATTACCGGACACGCGGCAAAAGGTCTTGAATGGGATGTTGTGTTTGCGCCGTTTCAATACCAAAGTGCATTCCCGGGAAAGGTGACACCAAAGCTCGGTTGGATGACAGAAGGTCGCTTAGACTACGCTTCTAGGCTAGACTCTGACGATCTGCCGCAAATAGATGTAAACGGAACACCCAGTGAGGTGCTGCAAAAAAGCGACCTGCCCGGTGAGCGGTTGCGAAAACAGCTTGATAGGCGTGTTGACTCATACAGTCTGCGCGAAGCTCTCGAAAAACTGCTTAAGAGTTTTCCAGCAGATGAAGCGCAAGTGTCAGAAAAAGACATAAAAAAACTTGATGCAGAGCGTGCGAAGCACTTCAGATGGCGAAAGCCGCCCTATGTTTCAGATGTTTTTCTCAGACACATTAATGATGAGCGCCGAATTGCATATGTGATGTACACCAGAGCAAAAGAGACGCTGTATATCACCAGCAGTTACTTTAGGGGAAACGGGAAGCGTGCTGAAAAGCCGAGTGTGTTTTTAACTGAGGCGCTGCATATTGTTGAAAATCATTTGGATCACAACATTAGCTCTCAAACACCCGTCAGCGCTGCAGCGCTTAAGCTTGTGAATGCCTCTCTGGTGCGCGAAAGCGGTGTGCCGTGTGCGGCGTGCGCAGCCTACGACAGCCGCGGTTTTGCCTCCCACGCCGAGTTTCAGCTCAGCGACGACGCGCTCCCAGAATACGCTGACACGAGCGACATCGAGGTGCCAAAGGAGAATCCGAAGGCTGAGACTGTGAGACAGTTTATCTCCTGGCCGCATGATGCATTGGGGGAGAGAAGACAGCAGGTAGAGGCTAGCGCTGCGGCGGTGCGAGAGCAGCTGACCCGCTTTGATACAGGCGATACTGCGGGGATAGTCGGGGCTGAGGTTTTAAGTGACTGGCAAAAATTACTGCTCTTAGAGCGAGAGACACACCAGTTAAAGCAGCCGACGCGGCCGGAATACCTCAACACGAGCGAGGTCGCTGATTTTCTAGACGATCCACAAAAACTGTTGCGTAACAAACTGCGGCCGATACCTGCAAGGCCTTTCAGCGCAACGGTTCTCGGCACGCAGTTTCATGAGTGGGTTGAGCGTCGACTCACATCAGCGGGGGCGAGTGCGCAAAAGCTGGCTCTGTTTGAAACCGTTCCCGACCCGCATCCGGGCGCAACCCTTGCAGAAAGCAGGGAACTTAACGAACTGATCCAAAAGTTTGAAGCATCTCGCTTCACGAGTCTAAAAGCGCTTGAGGTTGAGCAGGATTATGCAGCTTCGGTAGCAGGCGTGCCACTGCAGGCAAAAATTGACGCGGTATTTCTGATTTCAGAAGAACCAGAACGCTATGAGATTGTTGACTGGAAAACGGGTAAAGCGCCGGTTACTGACAGCGAGAAAGCACGAAGCCTAACACAGGTGGAAATCTATCGTGAACTATTCGCCGCCCACAATGCGCTCAATCTAGAGCAGGTGCGCGCAACTCTGTTCTACGTCAGAGAGGGGATAGAGATTTCTACCGCCAGCGCACCTAGCGGCCGGCAGCTGCACCGTCTGACTAAGGCGCTTGGAAAACTCGACGAGGTTATGAATTAAGCCTGATTCTGCTCAGAAGATTCCTGCTCTTCAGACTGTTGTGCAGGAGTTAACTCTTCGGGCAGCGGCTCAATGAAGTCAGTGTCTTGGTTAAAAACGCGATCATCGTCAAGACCGTCAAGAGCTGCAAGATCGTCAGTTGCGCTGCCGGTGCTTGCGGCAACAGCTGGGGTGCTGGAGATAACATCTTTTGCAAGCTGCTCGTTCGTTACCCGCCGCACTGGCGCTACTGTTGAGGTGGTAACTTTCTCTACCAGACCGTCAAGCAGCTCAACGGCATCATCGATAATCTCCTGATTGTGGGTCTCGATACCGTGCAGCAGCCATTTTGCCAGTTCTAATTCGTGGTAGAGCAGGGCGCGACGTGCGAGAGACTCCTGCGCCATATCGGTGCGCTCAGAGTAGCGTCGCACAACCTCTTCAAGCACACCGGCGGGTGCGCCGTACAACCAAGCAAAATCACGGGCGGGATCACCAACCTGGAGGCTGCCGAAACCGAGAATTCCGGTGACAGCGTTGTCGTGAACTAAAAACTGTGAGGCGTCTAAGGAGCCATGAATTGGTGTTGCCGCAAAATCCCAGAGCGCCTGCTCGCGGATAATGCCCAGCCAGTATTCTCTGATTGCGACAGGCAGCAACCCGCTTGCGCTTGCCCGCTCAACCAGACGCAAAGCGTTAGCTCGGCACTGTTCGTTATTGTTGACCGGCAGCCCGGCATCAGAGACCAGGTGCCCGGGCAGGCTGTGCAAAGCATCTAGGCAGGCGGCAATTGATGCCACTAGAAGGGCGTCAGGCGATAGATCGCCGACCGCAAATTTTGCGCCGCTGATAAAGGTTGAAACCACCGCGCGTGAATCCCCCGACCGGGTAACCCCTAACACTTCTGGCACAGCGAAGGGCAGCTGTGCGCGTGCACCACCGGTCAGCGCATTCTGCCCCAAAATAGCGGCCGAGAGCTCAGCGTTTGCGGTGTCGTTCATCGGGACACGTACAATCACTTCATTGTGATCTGTTGTGACAACAACAGAGGTGCACTCACCATCTTCATTAAGAGTGTGCTTGCGCGCAGCCACTGCGTTTAGATTCGCCACTGCGCTGGTTGCTAAAGCAGCTAAAATTAAAGGGGTGCTTGTCATAGTTTCCAGCGTAAACTGCCTTCCTGAGTGACCATCTAGGCACGCCACAGCAGAGCCTGAAAACAGGCTTTTTGTTTAATTAGATAGCCTAAGGAGGCAGGGTGACATTAAACCCCGAAGACATTCTGCGCTCACTCGATGAATCTCAGCGTGCTGTTGCGCAACAGCTAATCGGGCCTGTTGTGGTGCGTGCGGGTGCTGGATCCGGTAAAACACGAGCGATAACACACCGGATTGCCTATGGGGTGCAGACTGGAGTCTATGCCGCAGAGCATGTTTTAGCGATCACATACACGCGCAAGGCGATGCTCGAGATGAAACACCGTCTCCGCTCTTTGGGGATCACCGGGGTGACTGTGAATACGATCCATGCGGAGGCTATGCAGCAGTTGGCTGCCGGCTGGCACAAAACGACAAACTCTTCGCTGCCCGAGCTGATTCTCAACAATCAACCGCTGCTTCAGGAGGTTGCTGTTGAGCAGGGGCTCGCGGTTAATGAGACGAGCCTTGAAAGATTGGCTGAAGAGGTCGACTACCGGAAGGTGTCGCTGCTCACCATCGAAGAATATGCGGCACACGCTACCGCGACCGACCGGTTGCGGGGAGATCTTGACGTGGCTGATGTGCTGCGCGTTATGCAGGCTTATGAAGATCGCAAACTTGAACAGCGGTTAATGGACTGGAATGATGTGCTTAGTTTGACAGCTGGAATGCTGTTGCACGATCCGCAGCTGCTCGGTGAGGTGCACAAGAAGTATCGGTTTTTTACTGTTGATGAGTTTCAAGATATTTCTCCGCTGCAGTACGAGCTGCTTAATATCTGGCTTGGCGATAGGGAAAATATTTGTGTGGTTGGTGACGCGAGCCAAACTATCTACTCGTTCTCTGGCGCAAATCAGCGTTTCCTGCTTGATTTTGGCAGGGAGCACCCTTTGGCGCAGGAGTTTTTGCTGCAGCAAAACTATCGCTCGGCAGCAGAAATTGTTACCAGCGCAAACACTCTAATTGCGGATCGGCCCGGCGCTCTCACCCTCAGTGCTGTGCGCGGGCGCAGCGGCTACCCGGTGCGTGGGGCGGTGTTTGAAACTCGCAGCGAGGAAGTGCAGGCTGTTTTGACAGCGATCAACGCTGACCTGAAGAACGGCATAAAACCCAGCGAGATAGCGATCTTGGCGCGCACCAGCTTTGATCTCACAGAGTTTGGTGCGGCGCTTAGGGCAAATGGGATTGCGTGCGAGACAAAGGCTGATATGCCGTTCTTCTCTGCTCAAGAGATTATGAAGTTTACCGCTCTTTTGCAGCAGTACAGCAGTCATGCGCATGCTGATTCACCGGCGCACACCGAGCGATTGCTTGCGGAAATAATGCATGCGGTATCGGGCAGCACCAAAACGCCGGAGTCTATTCGCCTTACTGCCGTTCTGGGAGAGTTTGAGCGGTTGGCGGGTGAGAGCCGGGTTTCTTTGAATGCGTTTCGAAAACATTTAAATGAGTTAGAGAATGCGGGTCTGAGCCCCGCGATGGAGCAGGTGCGTTTGCTCACAATTCACGCTGCGAAGGGTCTAGAGTGGTCTCGCGTTTATTTAGTTAACGCAACAGACAGCAGCCTGCCAAATCGGCGGGCGCACAGCAAGCAGGCGGTTGCGGAAGAGCGACGTCTAGCCTATGTTGCAATAACTAGAGCCAGAGATGTGCTTAGAATTTCACTCGCCCAAGAGGGGCAGGAAAAGCCGTCACGTTTTCTGCGTGAGGCAAAGATTCCCGTCTCTTACTTCTAGTGGGCTGTCACTGCACAAACAATCAGGGTTTGCTGTAATCTCTTGCGCTTCGGCAAAAAGTGGGGGCGGCGAGGTGAAATCAAAAACATACTGTTTGCTGCCAACCGTGCTGGCTGCGCCGCCAAGCGCGGCCTGACAGAGCTGCGCAACGGTGGGGGCAATCAGGGCGATGCTCAGCGGAGATTCAGTGAGCGGTTTGCGGCTCATAAGCTGCGCTGCGAGAAGCGGTTTTTCGGGATCTGCCGCAACTCGACTGTGCTCTAGACAGCTGACACACGGGAAACCGAGTTTATTAATTGTGGGGCCGATTCTGATGTCACAGTCAGCGAAAATAACCGGCAAAACCGGTCTTGCTAACTGTTCCTTGGCATCAGCATTTGTTTTGGTCAGCAGATATCTGCTGAGCTTAATGCACACCTGGGGATCCTCATTAACAACGCGCAGCCCGAGACCCTCCAAAGCCGACTGTAAGAGTTTGACGGTTTGTGCGCCGTCAGCGTGCGACAGTGGCGCTGCTGCAATGCTAACCCTGCAGCCGTGCGGTAGCAGCTCTTCGAGGTTTGTGTCCGGCAGGTCAGGCAATCTATCAAGCACAGGGGAGAGCAGCTGCAGAAGCTCTGTGAGCTCTTCCCTGCCCACACCCTGCCGAGCGGCGTGACGTTCGATGGTAGCGAGGCTTGCCCCCTGCAAAAGCAGAGATATAACGCTTTCTATTGCCGTTGTCATGTTGCCCATAATCAACTGCGGGGAGCTGAAACCAAATCTTAACGATTTTGGCGTAAGCCAAGCTGCGGCAAACAGTGGGCTGATCCGTAAAAAGTCTGTGCTGAGATACATGCATAACAGTATTCAGTGCTATTTTTACGAATTAACGGTTGTTAACAGCTGTTAACTAGCGGTCAAAGTCACCGCGTAACAGTTTGCGTAGATCGTCATCCAGATCGTTTTCTGCTGTGGCGGCACCCGCACCCCCACCAAGGCCGAGCCGTTCAAGCAGCGCCCCGTGATTTTCCACCTCAGCGATGGTCGGCAGCAGATCCGGGTGATCCCACAGACTGTCACGCAGCTGAATATCACCGCGGTCAGCAATCAGAGCCCAAAGCTCACAAGCCTCACGCAGTTTGCGCGGCCGCAACTCCAAACCAACTAGCGTGCCAAACACCTGTTCAGCAGGCCCACCGACAGCACTCTTCCGCCGAATCATTTCAGCAATTGCTGGCGCCGCAGGCAAATTCTTGGTGGCGGCATCTGTTACCGCATCAACCCAACCACCGATGAGAGCCAGCATATGCCCGAGACGCGCGAGCGCCTGCTCCTGCTGCTCTGTGCGCGGCGGAATTAGCGCCCCCGAGCTCAATAGCTCATTAACACCCTCAGGGTGTGCAGGATCAAAATCGTGCGCCAGATCCTGCAATTGAGAGGTGTCTAGGGTGATTCCTTGCGCATATTCTGTGATCGCTGATAGAACGTGCGGGCGCAACCACTTCGCATGACGGAAGAGGCGGGCAAACGCGAGCTCCCGCACAGCTAAATAGAGCGCAATATCAGTTGTAGAAATATCTAAGTCTGCGCCAAAAAAAGTGATGTTTTCTAACACAAAAGTGCCGCCCGCGTGAGCCTCACCGCTCACAACCGGCACCGCAATATCGCCGCCAGCAAGCACCTCCTGCGCGAGTCTACCAATCACGCTCCCGAGCTGGGAGGCAAATATCGTGCCGGCAATACGCTCAAGAATTTTAGTTGCCCCACCAACCATCTCACGCATTTCTTCCGGAATCTGCTCTGCCAGCGAGGCGCGCATCGCTAAGGCAACCGAGTCAGCAACCGGGGCCGCAAACTGCACCCAAGTGTCAACGCTTGCGGTGACCCACTCCACCCGATCAATAACCCGGGGTGCGTGCGGGGTGGATCCAATCGCGGTCGCCTCATCAAGCCAGAGCATTGCAGGGGTTATCGCCTGCAGCAGCGCAGCCCGATACTCTTCACTGCTGGCTGCTGAAGGCTTCGTCGCCTGCGAGAGCGTCTCTAATGCGCTTTTACGGGCAACAGACCAGTCTATCCCGTCGTCAGAGTGCGATCCGCCCTGAAAAGCAGAAAAAATTTGACCGAAGAACTGCGCGCCCTCTGCGTTCACACCAGCACCCTGACCGCCCAGCATCTGCTCTAACATGCGGCGAATTTCTTCTGGATCAAAACCAAACGGATTAGATTTGTTGCCCTCGCTCAAAGCAATCCCTTCATCAAGTATTAATCTAAAACTACTAGCAGAAACACGGCGAATCCTGCTGATAGTCTGCATTTGTGAATATTGATGACACGCCAACAGCGAACGGTCAGCGGGGGCAGTCGAGCGCTAACCAGCAGCCGCTGCAAAAGACGCGCAAACGATCCCGCAAAATCTATTGGGCTGCTGGGGTCGTAGTTTTTGCCGTGCTCGCTGCTGTGACACCGGTTGACTATGTTGTGGAGCGCCCAGGCATAGTGCTAAACACTCTCGGTGAGCTCAACTCAGGCGAACCAAACGCAAAACATATGGATTTTGTGCAGGTAAAAGACGCCGCAGATGCTGCAAACACTGGCGCCTTCAACCTAGTGGCGGTCAACAGCTTCGGCAACCCCAGCTCAAAACCGACGCTGGCAAGTCTTATTCCAGCCCTGCTGGATCCGGCACAAGATATTGTGCCGATGAGTCAAATCTATCCAGAAAACACCAACTTCGACGACTATCTGCAACAGCAGCAGGCAGCAATGACCTCAGCGCAGCAAACAGCAGCGGTCGCCGCACTCAACTATCTTGGCGCAAACATTCCAGTCAAATTCGAGGTTGCAGGCTTTTTCGATAACTCGAAATTCATCGACCTTCTTAAAGAGGGCGATCAAATTCTCACAGTAAACGGCAAACCGGTCACTTCAGCGGAACAGATTAGTCAAATAATTAACAGCAGTAAGCAGGCAAACACCAAAGTAGAGGTGCTGCGCGCAGGCGAAAAACTTTCCGTCACCGCAGAAACCGTAGAGGTTGAGGGTCGAAAACTTATTGGAATCTTCACCAAAACAAATTTCGACGCCCCTGAAGAGGTCTCCTACGCTATCGAAGATATTGGCGGGCCGAGCGCGGGAGCGGTTTTCGCGCTCGCAGTGCTTGATAAGAAGCTGCCCGAAGATCTGACGCACGGTCACAATATAACTGTGACCGGCACAGTTGACACCGCCGGAACGATCGGTGCGATAGGTGGTTTGAAGCAAAAAATTTATGCGGCGCAGCGAAAGGGGAGCGATTTGATGCTTTTCCCGGCGACTAACTGTCGCGATCTGCCACAGGATCTGCCTGCGGGAATCACCCTGCGCGCGGTTAAAAATCTTGATGAAGCGCTCACCGCTATTCGTGATTTTGCGAACGGTGTGAATGCTGAGAGCGAAATACTGGGCTGTGAGGTTTGAACTCTCAAGAGATTAGGTGTTTGCCCCGCTAGGATAGGGGCAACATTTGAATTGAAACACCTAAAGGGGAGTAATGGCTAATCCAGCACCGTCGGTAAGTGCTCGAAAAAGAAAACCTTCACCGCTACTTATCTCGGTGCTGATCGTGGGTGCCCTGGTGCTCCTATTGGGCGCAGCTGCCAACTTCTACACAGATATTTTGTGGTTTACGCAGCTGGGTTTTGAGAGCGTGCTATTCACGCAGTGGATCGCAACCGCTGTCGCATTTATAGCCGGTTTTCTTGGCATGTTTGTGCCGGTTTTCTTATCGCTTGAGATTGCGTTTAGAAAGCGCCCGGTTTACGCGAAGATCTCAAATCAGATTGCACAGTATCAGCAGATTGTAGAGCCGTTACGTAAAGTGCTGCGCTGGCTCTTCCCCGCATTCTTCGGTGTTATTGCCGGTTTTAATGTGGCGGCTAATTGGCGTGAAATTCTGCTGTTTATAAACAGTGAACCTACCGGGCAGACTGACGCGGTGTTTGGTCTTGACACCCAGTTCTTCATGTTCCAAGCTCCCGTTATCGTCTCGCTAATCTCCTACCTGCAGCTGGTTGTGCTTGTCTGCTTAGTTGCCTCTCTTGCAGTGTCTTATGTTTACGGCGGTATCGAAATCACCGGCCGTGTTTTCCGCATTTCAAAGAGTGTGCGGATCCAGGCTCTGATTCTCGCCGCAATTTGGGTGCTGCTGACCGGCCTGCAGCACTGGATGGGGCAGTACCTTCTGCTGTCGGATAGCAGCGGGCGTTTTACCGGCCCGGGTTTTGCTGACGCTAATGCGCTGATCCCAGGTTTGCAGATTCTTGCAGGGATTGGTGTGGTTGTTGCGATCCTCTTTATCATTACCGCTAGCAACGGTAAATGGCGGGTATCGGTGATTGGTGCTGCGCTTTTTGTTGTGTCGTCGCTGGTGCTCACAACAGCTGTGCCGTGGGGTGTGCAGCAGTTCCGCGTCGGGCCAGATGAGAAGAGCCTGGAGTCAGAGTTTATTGCCCACAACATAGCCGCCACCCGCAAAGCGTTCGGTCTAGAGAATGTTGAAGTGCAGCGGTATGAGGCAGTCACCAACGCTGAGGCGGGGGCGCTGCGCAACGATGCTGTCGCGGCAGCAAATATTAGGATCATGGATCCTGCTGTTGTTGCACCAACATTTGCGCAGCTGGAGCAGAGCAAGCAATACTACCGTTTCGGTAATTCTTTGAGCGTTGACCGTTACGAAATTGATGGCCGTATCGAAGACACTGTGTCTGCGCCGCGTGAAATCGATATCAGCGCGCAGGATGGCTGGTACAACCGGACGCTGGTTTACACGCACGGCTACGGCCTGGTTGCTGCTTTCGGTAATCAGCGCTCACCGGGCGGTGAGCCGGTTTTCCTTGAGAACGGCATTCCAACCAGCGGTAAGCTTGGCGAGTTTGAGCCGCGCATTTACTTTGGTTTGAACTCACCCCCATATTCAATTGTTGGTGGTGAACGCGAGCACCCAATTGAGGTTGATTTCCCTGCCGATGCTGAGTCTGCTGCAGAAGCGAGTGTTGCCGAAACTGCAGAGTCAAACGATGTGCAGGCTGATGCTGCAGAAGAAGCGCAGAGCGCTGACGGTGAGCGCCAAAATCTCACAATCTTTAACGGTGATGGCGGCCCGGTGCTGCATGGAATTTTTGAGAAGCTGATTTACGCGCTCAAATTCCAGTCAATGGAGCTGCTGCTCTCTGAAGCTGTTGTTGATGGATCGCAGATTCTCTATAACCGCAACCCGATGGAGCGCGTCTCAGCTGTGGCACCGTATCTCACGCTTGACCAGCACCCGTACGCATCAGTTGTGGATGGCCGTGTGGTTTGGATCATCGACGGTTACACGACCAGCGCTAACTATCCTTACTCAAAGCAGATAAATCTTGGCAGCACTCTTGTTGACGCTGACAACCCGAACCAGCGCAATAACCAGACCGTAAACTACATTCGCAACGCGGTGAAAGCAACCGTTGACGCGTATGACGGCAGTGTCAAGCTTTATGCCTGGGATACAGAAGATCCGGTGCTGAAAGCATGGCAGAATATCTACCCGAACACTCTGACTAACATGTCAGAGATGAGCGCTGATCTTTTGAGTCACGTGCGCTACCCGAATGACCTGTTTAAGGTGCAGCGTGAGGTCTTAAGCGAATACCATGTGACAGACCCTGGCGCGTTCTACTCTATGGAGGATGCGTGGCGCACACCGGAAAACCCGGGCCGTGCTGCTGCGGCTGGAGCTGCTACCGAGATTGATCCTGCAACGGGTGAGCCGGTGCAGGGCCGTGCCGCTACACCAGCACAGCCACCCTACTATTTGACGCTGTCTGCGGGGCCTGACGCTGACCCGAGCTTCTCGATTTATTCGACCTATATTCCGAATCAGACGGGCGCTAACGCCCGCGATATTCTGACCGGCTATCTTGCCGCTGATGCAAACGCGGGCACCGGTCAAGACGGTGTGGTGAATGAGAACTACGGCAAACTGCGACTTTTGGTTTTGCCGAAGGGGTCGACTATTAACGGCCCGGGTCAGGTGCAAAACAGCTTCAACACCGACCCAGAAGTGTCACGTGTTTTGAACATTCTGCGCCAGGGTGAAACCGATGTGATCAGTGGCAACCTGCTGACCCTGCCGGTTGGTGGTGGCCTGCTGTATGTGCAGCCGGTTTATGTGCAGGGTAAGTCGCGCGGCTTCCCGCTGCTGCAAAAGGTGCTGGTGTCATTTGGTGACAAAATTGCGTTCGAGAATACGCTTGATGAGGCGCTCGATAAGCTCTTTGGCGGCAACTCTGGTGTTGCAGCGGGGGACGCAACGGTTGCTGCTGAGGCTACCGACCCTGTTGCCGATGAGGCAGACACTGATGCTGGCGCAGGTGAGAGCGGCACTACCGATGCGGCAGGCAGCAGCCCGACGGTGGAGGCTAACTCGCTTGCTGAGGCGCTAGCTGAAATGCAAAAGGCGCTCTCTGATCGTGACGCAGCCATGAAGGCGGGGGATTGGAGTGCTTATGGCGCGGCTGATGCCCGGCTTAAGGCAGCGCTTGAAAAAGCGCTGACGCTGAGTGAGTAGGCGTTAAACTCGCGCACTATGCTATCTGTGAGGTAACACCTGCTGAAACTGATTCGAAAGGGAATGCATGAGCCAGCTTGATGTGAAGAAACAGGTTGACCACGTTTTCAGCATCGCGAACTCTTTGCGCGGCACATATCAGGCTGACAAGTATAAGGACGTCATCATTCCGATGACTATCATCCGCAGACTTGAATGTGCTCTCGAGGCAACTAAAGATGCGGTGTGCACGGTCTATGAGCAAGATGACACCACCCCAGATGCGATCTTGAAGCAGGTGAGCACTTACCCCTTCTACAACACCAGCAGATATACGCTGGAAAAGCTCCTAGCAGAACCAGCGCAGTTGCACCGAAACCTGAAGACATATATCGAAGCGTTCTCCCCAAATATCCGAATGATTTTGGATAGAGACGAGGGCCTCGATTTCTTTAGCCAGATCGACAAAATGCATAAAGGCTCACGGCTGACGGGTGTGGTGCGTAAGTTTGCTGAGCTTGATCTTGCCCCCGAACGTATCAATAACGTGGCCATGGGCTATATGTTCGAAGAGCTTATCCGCAGGTTTTCTGAAAACGCGGAGGCCGGCGATCACTACACGCCGCGTGAAGTTGTGCGCCTGCTTGTGCGTCTTGGTTTGGCTGAAGGCAGTGAGGATTTGTTCCAGCCAGGGAAGAACATCAACGTGGCAGACGTGGCTTGCGGAACGGGAGGAATGCTTTCCGTCGCTAAAGAAGAGCTCGCTCAGATGTGCCCGGAAGCTTCGATCTACCTATACGGCCAAGAGGTTAACCCCGAATCGCATGCGATCTGCTTGGCAGACATGCTGATTAAAAACCAGCGTGCGAACAACATTCAGTTGGCCGACACCATGAAAGAGGACTGCTTCCCAGGCGAATACATGCGCCTGCAGTTCGTTAACCCTCCCTTCGGTGCACCGTGGGGGGGTAAAGATGCTGCCACGGGTGTAGAGAAAGCAGTCAGGGACGAGCACGCAAAGCCTGTTTTGGCTAGCCGTTTTCCTGCCGGTCTGCCGGCAACGGGGGATATGCAGCTTTTGTTTATGCAGCACATCGTTCACAAAATGGAAGGATCAGCGGGCAGGGCATGTGTCATTTCTAACGGCAGCCCGCTCTTTTCAGGTGGCACTTCCTCAGGCGAATCGCAGATACGACGCTGGCTGCTTGAAAGTGATTACATCGAGGCAATCATCGGGCTGCCAGGATCACTGTTTTACAACACCGACATCTCGATTTACGTGTGGGTGCTTTCTAAGAATAAGCGGCCCGACCGTAAAGGTAAGGTGCAGCTGATCAACGCTACCGACCTGTGGGCTCCGATGCGCCGCTCGCTTGGTAAGAAACGCAGGTTTATCGCCGATGATCAAATTGATCAGATCGTCTCCACTTATACCGATTTTGTGGAGACCGAGAGCTGTAAGATCATTGACGCTGAAGAGTTTATATACCACGAATACAGTGTGTATCAACCCCTGCAACGCAACTATCGGATCACTGAAGAACGTATTGCGCAGCTGGCTGAGGGTAAGTTTTCTGACACTATGCACAACCCGGCCAAGCTTGAAGAACTGCGTTTAATCGACCCCGCAGATCGCGATGCGAAACTGAGTAAAACTCTTGCCGCGCTAGAGATGGCCGAACCAGTCTTTGAGCAGATGCTGAACGTGCTGCGGGAAAACATCAGTGAGCAAACCTGGCAGGATTCAAAAGAGTTTATCAACCATCTGCGGACTGTCTTAGCTGATTTGCCTGACCATAGAGTCAAACAGACGCCTGCTCAGACGAAAGCCATGTTCGATAAGGTCGCAGACAGGCTCTCTGCGATCGATAAAACTGCGCCCATTCAGTATGACCGCAAAGGCCAAGTAATCCTCGACCCAGCAACCAAAGACACTGAAATCGTCACTCTCACTGAGAACATTGAAGACTATATGGAGCGGGAAGTGCTCCCATATGTGCCTGACGCTGTCTGGGTAGACGAAGAGAGTGATAAGACGGTGAAAACTGGGGCGGAGATCCCGTTTACCCGATACTTCTACAAATATCAGCAGCCCGAATCTTCGGATGTGCTTATGGATCGCTTCTTCCAGCTTGAAGAAGAACTAGCAGATGTGCTTGAGGCGTTGCGATGACTGCGGAGCGCATGAAACCAAGCGGGATTGAGTGGATCGGCGACATTCCTGTTCACTGGAAGACAACTCGCGTCAAATACATTGCACCTGCGTGGCATGGCTTAACTTACGATCCAGCAGACATAAGTGACACGGGAACTCCCGTGTTGCGCTCCGGGAATATCCAGAATGGCTTGTTGGAACTAGGAGATTTGATTCGTGTCTCCAGCAAAGTGCCAGAGAAAGCGAAAGCACATACAGGTGATATATTAATCTGCTCGAGCAATGGAAGTCGACACCTAATTGGAAAAAACGCGTTGGTCGGCGATGAGGGGTTCGCTTTCGGCTCCTTCATGATGATCGCACGACCTAAAGTTAACTCGCGGTACTTTTACTACCTGTTAAATTCGGGAGTCTTCGATTTCTATCTTCCTACTTATTTGACATCGACAATCAATCAACTTACTGGCGCTAACTTTGGAAACATGGTTCTTCCTATAGTCGATAATTCTCGCGAGCAAGAACAGATTGTAGCTGTGCTCGATAAAGAGACGGGCAAGATTGATCGCGCTGTCGAACTTCTTCGTCAACAAATAGAGACACTGGAACAGCTTAAAAAGTCTGTGATTCACGAAGCCGTAACAAAGGGGCTAGACCCCACGGTGCCGATGAAACCAAGCGGAGTCCCCTGGATCGGCGAGATCCCAGAAAGTTGGAAGCTGGTTCGACAATCTTCTGTTGTTACAAAGATTGGAAGCGGGAAGACCCCTCTTGGAGGTGCCGACTCATATGTTGAGCACGGAATTCCACTTATTCGGAGTCAGAATATTTACGGGGATAAGCTTCACTTAGATGAGGTTGTTTTTATTGATCACCAAACCGATTTGGAAATGTGGAATACAAAGGTTCGTCCCGGAGACATACTACTTAACATTACTGGAGTAGGTACCATAGGTAGATCTTGTGTTGTACCAAGTGATTTCGTAGATGGCAACGTCAATCAGCATGTGTGCATTATCCGACCGATTCCAGAAGAGGTTGATAGCAGATATTTGCAATACTGCTGGTCGACCATTGGCCAAGATTGGATAGTTAATAACCAAACTGGCGCAACGCGAGAGGCCATAACCTTCGAGAAAATTGGAGCTTCAAAATTTCCTCTGCCGTCGATAAATGATCAACGGCAGATTGCTGATTTTCTTGATATGAAGTGTTTGCGAATTGGTGAGGTAATTTCGATAAAGCAACGCCAACTAGCCATCTTTCAGCAACAGAAGAAATCCTTGATTTTTGAGTATGTGACGGGTAAACGGCGAGTGAGCGAGGTGGCCTGATGGTTGTAGCGAACCCTATTAATGAGAAGGCGTTCCAGCGTCTGATTATCGATGAACTTGTTGGTTCGGCGGGGTATGTTGAGCGGTCTCGTGATGTGTTTGATCCGGTGTGGGCGGTTGATGAGGAGTTACTGTTTGCGTTCCTTGAGCGCACGCAGGGTGACAAGCTTGACTTGTTGCGGGCTGCCTACAGCGGTGGGGCTGATGCCACTATTCGCAACAAGATCATGCACAAGATCGCTGCTGATGGGCTAATTCGCGCAATCTGGAATGGCGTAGATTTTGACGGCGGCGTTCAACTTGATCTGGTCTATCCGCGCCCGTCGGCAGGGTTTGATGCAAAATCGCGGGATTTATTCGATGCCAACCAGTTGTCGATCATGGAAGAGGTCTACCACAAGGATGGCGAGCGGATCGACCTAGTGATCTTCCTAAACGGGCTGGCCCTATTCACCATCGAGCTCAAGTGCAACACCTCTGCCTCAGGCGACTATAGAAACGCTATCAAGCAGTACCAGGTAGAACGCGACAGTTCCACACGGCTGTTGTCTCCCAAGATCGGCGCTCTCGCACACTTTGCGATGGACACAAACGAAGTCTATGTGTGTGCAGAGCTAAAGGGACGCGAGTCGTTCTTCCTGCCATTCAACCAGGGGCAGCCTAATGGCGAGGGCCCGCATAACGTGACCGGCGGGAATCCGCACAATCCCCAAGGTATTAACACCGCCTACATGTGGGAACAGATATGGACGAAAGAAACAATCTTCGACCTGCTGTATGACTTCATCTATATCGAGACGAAACGCGATAAGCGCGGGCGCAAGGTCGGCGAGCGGCCAATCTTTCCGCGCTACCAGCAGTTGCGTGCGGTTCGATCCATCTCTAACGACATGCTTAACACCCCCGTCTTGTTGAACTACCTTATAGAGCATTCTGCGGGTTCTGGCAAAACAAAGACGATTGCCTGGCTAGCCCACAAACTTGCAAGCCTATACAAGCCGGAAACAGACGAGTTGCTGTATGACAAGGTCATCATCGCAACCGACCGTAAAGTCGTGGACAAGCAGCTTCAAGACGCTGTTATGGACATGGCGAAAGATTCAGGGATCATACGGGTCATGGACAAAAACAAGACATCGGCAGATCTTGGCAAGGCGCTCGGGCTCGACCCGACGAGGCGCAAAAGCAGCTACCGGATTGTTGCCACAACACTGCAGAAATTTCTCTACCTGTCTGCAGGTGAGCTGGCCGGTTCAGGTAAACGCTTCGTGGTGATTATCGACGAGGCACACGGATCCACAAGCGGCAAGAACATGGCCTCCATTAACGCCGCCTTGGCCAGCGGGAATGAACCAGACTCATCACTTGATGAACTCGCACAGTTCGTATCTGAAGGAATGCGTGCATCGTCTAGGCAGGGCAACATCTCGATGGTTGGCTTCACCGCAACTCCCACTGGGCGCACGTTACAGCAGTTTGGCAGGCTCAATGAAGACGGCAATTATGAAGCGTTCGACTTGTACTGCATGAGACAAGCTATCGATGAAGGTTTCATTCTCGACGTCACAGCTAACTACACCACTTATGATGCGTTCTGCAAGATTGTGAAAGCTGTCGACGACGACCCCGAGCTGGAAAGCAAAGCCGCCAAACGCAAGCTTGCCCACATGATTTCGACCTCAGAAGAGAACATCACCAACAAGCTCAAAGTCATGGTGGAGCATTTCACGTCCGTTGTCGCGCCAACGCTTCGTGGTGAGGCCAAAGCAATGATCGTCACTGCAGGGCGTGAACAGGCAGCTCGATACTTCCTCGCATATCAGAAACTGCGAGCGGCAGATATGCCCCGGCTAGGTAAGCACCAGGCACTCGTGGCATTCACCGGAGAAGTGGAAGTTGACGGCAAGACCTGGAGTGAGGCGGGCCTCAATGGTTTCAGCGACGACCTCACCGCTAAGGAGTTCGACACCGATGCTTACCGGTTGCTGATCGTGGCCGACAAATACCAGACAGGTTTCGACCAACCAAAGCTGTGCTCAATGTACGTCGATAAAACTCTGCGGGGCGTCACAGCGGTTCAAACTCTGTCACGGTTGAATCGAGTGGTCTATGACAAACGCACCTTCATCCTGGATTTCACTAATGACTTCGAGGATATTCAGAGTGCATTCGCTCCATATTATGAAACCACGACCCTCACCGATCCTTTGACGATCAGTGACGTGCACGAGACCTATCGGCGGCTCACAGAACTGCAGATTCTCGACATTGATGATGTGGAAGAATACAACGAGCTTCTGTCGAACAAGCAGTTAACGCATTGGGACAAGCAACGGATGTGGTCGTTGATTGATGCTGCTGCTCGCATCGTCGTGGACATGGAAGAGGAAGAAGCTGACGAGGCACGGCGTGTGGTTCGCAACTTTATTAAGCAGTACACCTTCCTGCTACAGGTGATGCCCTTTGAAGACAAAGCTATGCACATGGATTACAACTTCTGCACCAGCCTTATTCGGGCAATAGATGCAGGCCATGGTGGTGGCTTAGACTTTGATCTCACCGATAAAGTCATGATCGAAGGCTTCGCAGTCAAAAAGCGTCAAGAACACAAGAACGAGCGGCTCTTAGCAGAACCCGAAGTAAAAATCGCGAAAGGCACAGGCAGCGGGTTAACAGAAACGCAGCTTGAGAAACTGTCAAAGATTATCCAAGACTGGAATGCCCGCTACGGAACCAGCTTCGACACCGACATTGCCGCCGGTTCTTTAGTAGCGCTGCAAGCAACTCTGGCAAAGGATCCTAAAGTGCAGCAGAGCGCCCGAGTCAACACGAAGAACAGTTTCCGGCACACTGTGGAAGAGCAAACCCAAGACGCGCTTATCGCCGGCTACTCCCAAAACACCGAGTGGCACAAGTTTCTACTCAACCAGGAAGAAGCGCGCAGAGAACTCATCCGAGCTTTCTCTGACGACATCTTTGACAGGCTCAAGCAGGAATTTGGGGGCAGATATTATTGAGCTGTATCCGTAGGTGTTGGTGGCAAGGCGGTGACGCTAAGAGTCTGGCGCGAAACCGATCAGAGATAGCAGCGCCCAGTGCAGAGCCGCTGCTGTTCCTGAATTCGTCTACCGCCTCGGAGGTTGTCGTCAGGCGTCAAGAATGTGCTGCGGAGCTTAGGGGTAACCGGAACCTTTCGACGCCGTGCGTGCTCTTTCAGCCAGAACCCAGATTGTCATCGTGGCAATACCGACAATCACAATCAAAGCTGGAGCGAATGAGGCTCGAGTGGCGCCCACTGCATACAAGGCAAGCAGAGCTAGAATTCCTCGCAATGCTGCACGAGCGGCAATCTTCTGGCGACGTACGCCAAGGAGAAGGTATGTAAGCATGCCGATGATAAACAACCCGTGAACCCCATAGAAAATAATGGGATACCCCAAGTCGAACCGTTCACGCATCTCAGTGCTAGCTGCCAACGCAAAACCACACATAATAGCGAAACTTATAATCCTGTGTTTCAACTCCATGGTGATCGCCTCCTCTCACAAAAGAACAGTTACTCAATCGCAACGCTCAAAGGTGGGAAGTCCCACTGCGGATAGAAGGCGACACCTTTGCCCTGGGCTAATGCTCCAGTGATTTTCAGTGCCAAGGCGATAAAGAACCCAGTACCAAGAAGAGCTACACCGCCACCGATAATACTGCCGACAGGGCCACCCATCAGTGACGAAACTCCTACGAACGCAGCCGCAAGAGCTTCAGGCCCTGCCTCTGCGGCTATTGCGAGTGCAGCAAACGCTCCTGCTTTCAGATCCTCATTCGAAATGTAGAAACGAGCGGAGCGTTCAGCATAGACACCTACTGGAGGTGCTGGCGGCTTGTAGGTGCCAGCCAAGATCTCCCGAAAATCTGCGACTTGCGCACTAGTGAAACCATAATCGGTAACTAGCTGCGCGTCGGTGAGTGTGGTGGTCAACGACCGGCCATCGGAGCCGAACTTCAGATAACTGCTGATATCAACGATCTTGCACAGCAGTTCATTGTCTGCCCATGTGTTATGGAGAGTTCCAGCCGTACAGGCCACCTGGTTGTTAGGAACTTCAATTTCAGCAGCAGATGCAGGCGCAATTCCCACAAACGTCAGAGCAGTCGTAACAGTCAGACCCACCAGTGGGAGGGCGATTTTCTGGATAGTCATGCTTTTCTCCTTTCACATGATTCCAGAATCTGGGATAGTAAGCATGGACGAATGAGATTAGATCAAAATCTCAAACACAGGTAGAGCAGGATTCTCTACCTAGTTCTACAGCACTTCCCATAGGCGCCTCCGTTTGATCCGCTGCAACAGTCAAACACCGGCTAACGTCGATCTTTGACGTAACTTGCACGCTCAAGCCTACTCGGGGTAAAGCAGTCTTGCAAAACTTGTAGCGGTGCTCTATAGGATCAATAGTCCTGGATCGTCATACACGGAGTGCGTCGGCGGTCAGTTTGTGAGATAAGCTCCGGGTATGAGGGAAAAAAGAATTTCACAGCCCGGCTTCTACGCTCGTCTGGCAATCGGCATCTGCATTGGCGCGCTCGCAGGCGTAGTGCTTGGGTACATTACAGACGACCACAACTTTTGGCTTATAGTCGGCTTAAGCCTGGGCTTTGTCTACGCATTCGTAACTGAAGGAGCTAAACGAGTTAACAAGGGTAAAGATAAGCACGAAAGCTAAGAGAGATCCTTCAAGAGTCATTCCCTCGCCTTATTACCGGAAGCAGCATGGGGAATCAGGCAGCACGCGGCCGTCGCTGATGTAATCTTCACTAAAGTTGTAAGAGTTGACTAGCAATGGCAATCATAAAGCTGGGATTGCTCTAATGTTCATGAAAATAAAAGTAATAGAAAAGAAAGCCAGGACTCGTAAAATCGAGTATTTGCGTTACCTATTTTTCTGTTTGATTCCACCATTAATTGGTTGGTTGTGTTCATTGACTCCTGTTGGGCTGTATGACAATGATGTGCCATCGGGTAACGCAATTATTGAAATAACATCAACGATATTTGGCCTAGGTTTTGGCACTGGACTGCTATTTATCCCGGTACATTGGGTAGCAGCTTCCTTAAACGCTTTTCGGCTAGTCACATTACCAGTCATGGTAAGCATGTCGGCAGCATCAGCTTTCATTACATTCATTTTTATTGCTCCCGGAAATTTCGTCGAGTATTTGCAAAGTAAGGGTGTCTTCTGGGTTTTTCTTGGTGTGACGATTACTTGCGGAACTGTTGTGTGGAGGTACTATAACTATCGCCGTCGAGCGGAACATTGCAGGGGCGGCACCATAGATGATGCCGCCCCCGGTAAGTTTGACGTTTAGCGAGAGCGATTGAATAGATAGTTCGCAAATGCTCTTACACAGGCTTGTCTTTCTTCTTGACTTGAGTTTCCAGCTAGGTCAAGCAAACCATAAGGAAGTCCCTCTAATACTCCATTCATTCTGTTCCAAGTTGTGTTATATAGGGCGTCAACTGAGGAATAGTCAAGCCCATCATATTCGTAGACACTGTAGCGATTCGAAGTAATAATATTTCCGTAGTATTGCTCCATGGCGCTGGACAGAGACCGTATGCCATTGTTCCCCAGTTGCTTAACCATAGAACTTAATGCAATGGCATCAGCATCATCACAAATATCAGTGAAGTTGCATGAAACCCCTAGTGAGTTTGTGTCAACCCCAGCATTAATGAAATAGGTTGCTGGATATGCTGGGTCGGCGCCAATAAGAGAGTTTGCTACGCGTGTTCGATCCAGATCAGGGTGTGCCTGTATATAGCGATGTACGTCACGCATTCCTGTAGCAAGATCTCCTGCCCAACCTGCCCAATGGTCTGGAGTCAGATTTGTATAGAGGTAGCAATACAGAGTGTAAGTGAGATGAGCAAGATCGTTTTTACCTTGCCGATTGGCATCTGTAAAAGGTGTTCTTTGTGCACTAATATATGGGTTTATACTGCTTATAACTTCAGGATTTTGCTCTTCAAAATACAACTCAAAAGGAATGTCTTTTGAAGTTCCTGCTGAAACGGCAAATTTCCAATCCTGCAGGTAGTCTCGCGCGAGATACCGAAGTACACCAGGAACCACCTCACTAGGTCGATAATCCGGGTGCGTCGCATAATTCTCCCAGTCGCCAGCAGCAAATTTAGAATAGGCGGATTCAATGTTACGAATCAGGGGTAGCACCTGGGAAAATGGCATAATTGTTGCTAGGTTAGGCGCAGGAGGGGCCTTATATGACACTGTCGGCTGTGGATTAGCGCCTGAAGGAAGAACGGATCCAACTGCAGCAATTCGACCAGAAAATGCAACCCGGTCCAGATCCCACTTACCTCGATACCTGCTAATTTCATGGAACTGGTCAAAAACCCAGTTGTTTGGGATCGGGAAACCGAGATTTCCTGAAAACCCAGTAGACATATCAGAAACAAACGAGGCCACGCTGTAGCCTGCTGAAGCGACCCTGGTGCAAATGTTACGTGGGGCGTAGATTCCTACTCGGTACCCGCCTTTAAGATTGGCTTTCACAGATTGGAAATATGGCAGAATGTTGCTCGTCACTTCCGTATCGGTTGCGTCATAATCTACCGCGAAGTAGATTACAGTCGCTGGTATTCCGAGGCGTTGTGCAGCGGCTTGTGCTTCTGCTGCGTGACGCGCACCAGTCTCAGCAGTGAAGTGCCTAAGGGCTGTTGAGTACTCTTGGAAAATTGGGAAATATTGCAGCCCGTGGCTAACAATTCGCTCCAGTTCACCCGTGCGAAGTGCCTTAAAGTATTCGGATTCAGCAAGATTTTCTTGACCAGGTTCTGTTAGATAGCGGCCGACAATTTTGTAACCGTCAGATTTTAAGTACCCCGCAAACTCATCAGTAATCTCAAAACGAGTATCACACGCTATACAAGCACGATTGGGGTCGCCTTTGGAAGTGAGCAGACTCATCCACGTGGTTGGGTCAACCACTCCGGTTACTGGTAATGCGTGTACATGTTGAAACTGGCTGAGGTGGTTAGCAATGCCGCCATTCCACGTGCTAGTAGGAGATAAAGAATAATCATTGCAAATCAGAGCTACTGTTGTAAGCCATACCCATTGGCTGGTTCCACCATTGATGGTTTGCAGCCTAGATCGAGTGCCCGGTCCAAAATTTCCGGTGGCTTGTTCAGGAGTGAAACCTTGGATGGCCTGGAGTACTTGAATCAGAGCGATGTTCATTTCGCGCCCATATAGACCGTCGGTAGGAATGATGCCTGTGTAATTTTTGTAGTGGCGATTAATAGACTGTTGGGCAGCTCTGATAGATAGTTTGCCGCCGTAATCTGCAAGCAGTCGGAACTGTTTCATCGAGAGAAGCGCCATCATCATCTCGAGGTCAATGGTGCTGTTGTTAGCAATACCGATATCGGACTTTAGAGCGCGAATTGAATCAGCAACATTTAATGTAAATTGTGAGGTGATTCCACCGTATTCTGCTGGGTAACCCTTGCACCATAATGCGCATTGGATGATACCGTGTATATTGCTTTTGGTAGAGTTTTGAGTAATCCCGTTGGGCCAGCGATTTTTGAATCGTGATTGAGTTCCAGGGCCAAAATTATTCACGGTCGAGGTGATGCCCAGTTCTATCTGAAGCGCACGAATTAGCGCGTTTATTGTTGCCCAGCCTGTTTTTCCGTTCTCTGCGACTGAACCGAATCCGGTCTTATCACCGTAGGTACGATTCAACCAGCGCTGAGCTTCTAGGACCATTTGGTCTGACATAAGATTCCTCCTATAGAAATCGTGATTTAGTGGTGTAGACGAACAGAATTGTTTGCCTACATTGGGAAGGCTTTTAGAGGGGGGGGGTATAATTTTCTGTCTTGTTCGATAACTGGCAGAATGCCTTGGGCCTTGAGAATTTCGTAGATGAATAGTCGGCCTTTTTGAGTCCAGTAGGTGTGGACGCGCGTGTGGCCCTTATCGTTGATGATGTAGGTTTTGGTGTCTGTGTAACCGTACCCTGCGTACTGCTGATAAAGCAGCCAGATGCCAGATTGCTTGTGCTGGATGCCTAATTCATGGAGGAGCTTATTTAGCCGCTGAGCGGAAAAACCGTAGTCTTTGGCTATAACGCCTATGGTTAGTGAATCTCGGGACTGTAGGAGGGCGTGCTTGAGGTAGGCTCCGGTGGTGCGAATGGTTCTAACGGCAGGGTTCTGAAATTCTTGCAGTGTAGTATCGTTGGCCATTGTGATGGCTCCTTTCCATGAAGTAGTTGATGATAAGTGCTTCAGAGATTTAGCCGAGAGAATGTGGCTTCCTAGTGTGAAGGCTCTGGCAGAATGTGTTTTATAACCGCTCACGCTAAGTTCTCCTGAAAAAGTTTCTGTAGTTTCTTGAGTCGTTTGTTCACTGCAGGTTGGGAAATGTCGATCTGCAGTGCGATCTCTGTTTGTCCGTAGTTTTGGAGACGACCAATGACGATAGCCTGGTCGATAGGATCGAGGGATGTCAGGAAGCCCTTGAGAAGAAGATTGGTATCCCAATCCTCTGGGGTGGAGTGAGTGGCATCGGAGGGTATGGTGTCGATGATAGAAAGTTCCTCATTGTCATCTCGTGCGTTTTCTGAGCGGTAGGTGGTATGCCTCAGATTTTGTTTGGTCGACCTGCTGGACTTCTTGTTCCTAAGAGCTGCTGCAGCAGCAGACTCTGCCTTCGTTGAGCTTTGCTTGTGATTGTGCTTTCTCATAATCATCACCTCTAATCAAAAATCCTTAGATTCAATTCCGGTTATGAGGCGTTAGTGCCAGGTAGCGTGAGACAATTAGGGTGAGCCGAGTAGCGCTACGACCTGAGACTTTCCTCATATATTTAAGTTACGAAGCGAAAGATGGAAGCGATCGGGCCGGAAAACAGCAAAAGATGGAATTCGTGGCAGGATTCGTGGAACTGAAGAAAGAGACGCCTTGACTAGCTACTTCAAATTGCTCTGCGACGCCTTCTACATCAAATCAGTACACAAGAGCAAACCTAAGTTCCTCAATGAACTACTTAAAGCGGCAGGGAACGCTTTTGGTGTTACAGACAAGAGCCACGCGACGAAGATTTACAACGGGAACAAACCATTTACTGAATCAATCAGAGAAGGCTTCAATAACTCCGAAGTGAACTGCTCGGGCATCGCAAATTTTTTCGAAGACATCTTTGTCAAGTACAAGCAAGATTTGATGCTTGTGGACTTGGCTCGATCGGCAGGAATCGAAATAGCTGACGAAATTGAAGCTTCATACTTCTTTCAAGCATGTGCAGCATTGGTGAATGCTGAGATATTCAATCCTCACCATGGAATCTCACTGACTAGTTGGTATCAACGCGCTACCGAAAGCAAGAATTTGGGAGAAGCGCTGATGCGTAAACCGCTAGCAGCTGGAGACTCCTTACTTGTTTCGCGTCCGCCAGCACTACAACAATATTTGTTGTCTCACTGGGAAACTTTTGAGCACCAATGGACAATTCAAAACAAAGGTAGCGTTATCTGGCTAGACCGTTATCTAGTCTGTGAAAATTCGGGCAGTGAGAAGCATTTCCGACTTTCTTCTCCAGAGTGCATTCCAATTGGTCGAACAGCACCCAATGAATTTGCGAGACTATCTGCCACATTCCAGACTCGTGGCCACGACGGTACTGGGGTGAGTCGCTGGCGTATGGTGGACGCCAATGGAAATGATTGTTTTTCAAATCATCAATCCGATTTTGATGTGCAAGTAACCGTTTCCTTTGACCACACCAAGAGGAATGGAGGTTAGAGATGAGTTCAACACTTAAAGTGGGTGACGATGAAAGACGTACAAGAACATATGGGCGTAACACGAGAAACCATTACTCAATGGATAAATAACAAAAATATGCCCGCCTACAAGGTTGGCCACTCCTGGAAATTCAAACTTTCAGAAGTTGACGACTGGGGTCGCTCAAACGGAGCAGCAGACGAAAAATATTCATCAGAAAACTAAGCGAGGTAGGACATGCCAGAACTAACTTGGGTCGGTAAGGACAAAGTTATAACCCACCATCTTGACGTGCCCTTCCGCGTTTTGAACCGCCAGTATTCCTTCGACGAGACCGGCAAGCATGAGGCAGACAACGGCTCTGAGAACATGGTCATCCACGGTGACAACCTCGAAGCACTCAAAGCTTTGTTGCCGCGTTTCGAAGGAAAGGTTGACTGTATTTATATCGACCCCCCGTATAACACTGGTAACGAGGGTTGGATCTATAACGACAATGTAAATGACCCAAGGATTAAGAAGTGGCTGGGCGAGGTCGTTGGGAAAGAAAGTGAAGATCTTTCCCGGCATGATAAGTGGCTTTGCATGATGTACCCACGTCTGCGTCTGCTGCAGCGCCTGCTCTCACCACGCGGAGTAATTTTTATTTCGATTGACGACAACGAAGTAAATAACCTCCGGCTCATTTGTGATGAAATCTTTGGAGCCTCTAACCACATCGGATGTGTCAGTGTGGGCAACAATCAAAAGGGTCGTTCCGATGCCAAGTACTTTGCAACTGCACATGAATATTTGCTCGTTTACAGGAAAACAAATCTCTTGGAACTAGGCGGATTTGAACCGGGAGAACACATCACTTCACGCTATCGAAGGTCTGATAAAGATGGGCGGATGTGGCGAGAGATCGATCTTCGAAAAACTGGAAACAACAGTCGCCGTGAGGATCGTCCCAACATGTTTTTCCCAATCTATTGGGACGAAGAATCGCAATCAATTTCTTTAGAAAAAGTGCCGGGTGCAATTGAAATCTTTCCTATGATCTCGCCGGAAGAAGAAGGGCGTTGGCGTTGGGGTTCCGACTCAGTACTCCAAAAGAAAGGTCAACTCTTTGCGCGATACATGCCAGCAAAGAAGCAATGGTCGGTATTTGAAAAGGATTACCTAGACTCGAGAGCTGCTGTAACCCCGACTACGTTATGGCTTGACAAGGCTGTCAATTCGGAGCGAGGTAGTGAAGTATTGGCGGACATATTCGGGAAGCGAGGGGTCTTTGAATACCCCAAACCAGTGGGCTATCTTGAGATGATTTTCAAGCTTCTCGTTCCTGAAAATGCAGTTATCCTAGATAGCTTTGCAGGTACCGGAACTACAGCACATGCTGTCTTGAACCTTAACAATCGTGATGGCCAGAACCGAAAGTTTATTCTGATCGAGCTCGGCGATCATGCTCGGGATATCACCTCAAAACGTGTTCAAAAGGTCATTCAAGGATACGGTAGCGGTAAAAAGAAGTGTGACGGTACGGGTGGAACATTCTCTTATTTCGAATTGGGAGAACCACTTCTTATCGACTCAAACTTGAACCCCTCCATACCGTTAGAAAAGATACGAGAATACATTTGGTTCTTAGAAACCAGCGAGGGTTTGGTCGACTATCGACATACCACGTTCTCAGATTACTTAGGTACGGCTAACGGAACTAGTTACATCTTTGCCTACGACCCCGATAGAGCCACTGTGCTCGACCGTGAATATCTCAGCCGTATCCCAGCTGAATGCGGTGCGACCTCGTACGTTATTTACGCGGATACCTGCTTGCTGTCTGAGCAAGAACTTCGAGCAATGAATATTACCTTTAAGAAGATTCCGCGAGACATCACCCGTCTCTAACCATTGGAGCAAAGACTTATGGAGCTGAAGAAATATCAAAAGCGGGTGATAGCAGATCTTGCTGACTACCTCACCCAGCTGGTAGAACAACCTACTCTCACCGATGCATTCGCAAAGCATTGGGAGTCTCGTCAGATAACCGTGGGTCAAAATGGCGTTTCTGGTTATCAAAATGCCATCGATGGTGTGCCCCACGTCTGCTATAAGATACCAACAGGCGGCGGCAAAACTTTTCTCGCCTGCGCATCAATCAAGCCCATCTTCCAGACTCTCCCATCTACGCGCAAACAAGCGGTGGTTTGGCTTGTTCCTTCAGACTCAATTCTTACGCAGACCCTTGGTGCCCTGAAGAATCCTTCACACCCGTACCGTCAAAAGCTCAATGCTGATTTCGCTGGGAGAGTCGAGGTCTACTCGAAGGAAGAACTGCTGGCAGGACAGAATTTCAGCTCTTCGACTGTAGCTGAGCAACTGTCAGTAATGGTGCTTTCGTATGATTCTTTCCGCACTCGCAGTAAGGACGGTCGCAAGGCCTATCAGGCAAACGGCAATCTAGCCTCATTTGCTACAGTGTTCGGTGCACCTGAACAGCCCATTGAGAATGCCGATGAAACGGCATTGTTTCAGGTTATTAATCAGCTGAACCCCGTGGTGATTGTGGATGAGTCTCATCACGCAACCAGTACCTTAAGTCATGAAATGTTGGTTAACTTCAATCCAGCTTTCATTCTGGATTTGACAGCAACCCCGAAGAAACAAGCAAACGTTATTTCATATGTTGATGCGCTTGCTCTGAAAAGCGAGAACATGGTCAAGCTTCCTGTGATCGCGTATAACCGTTCAAGCCAAACTGAAGTAATCACTGACGCTATCGATCTGCGTAACTCGCTCGAAGCTGCCGCTGAGCAGCAACGCGCAATCAGTGGTCGGTACATCCGACCTATCGTACTACTGCAGGCTCAACCAAAGATCGACGAAGACTCAACTTCATTCGAGAAGTTACGCGAAAAGCTAGTCAGGATTGGCATCCCTGAGGAACAGATTGCTATCAAGACAGCGAATATCAATGAGCTCAAAGGCGTAGACCTGATGAGCGAAGACTGCCCAATTCGCTTCATTATTACCGTCAACGCTTTGAAGGAAGGGTGGGACTGCCCGTTTGCTTATGTGCTTGCGTCCTTGGCTAATAAGACCAGCCAAACCGACGTAGAGCAAATTCTAGGTCGAGTACTGCGTCAACCTCACGCCGTGAAACTGCGTAATCCGCTGTTGAACATGAGCTATGTGCTGACCTCCTCGAATGACTTCAACGCAACTCTTAAACAAATCATCTCGGGTCTCAATAGTGCAGGTTTCTCGAAACGAGATTTCCGAGCAACAGACCAGGTAGAAATTGATTACTCCCAAAACCAACAGCCGACCCCACCCCAGCCAGAACTGCCGACCTCTGAAGTGTTATCAACTCCTAATGAAGTGGAGGAGTTCCTAGATTTCGATGAACACCAGGTCGCAGAAGACCTGGAGAAACGTCAGCAAACTGAAACGGTTGACGATGCCCCGGTCTCAGAAGGTCTTGCCACCATGCTGGAACAAGCACAGCAGCAGGGCACCTCTTACGAGCACAAAGCTGAAGAAGCCACCAGCATGGGAGATAGCTACGTCCCGGCAGACCTGGAGAACGCTGTGGAAACCTATCGAGTAAATATCGAGTTCGATGATGACATTCAATCTCTACGGTTGCCGCAATTCGTTATCAAGGCACCGGCTTCTGCCTTGTTCGCAACAGGTGAGGGAGACTTCGATTTACTTAGACATGAAGCGCTCGCAGCAGACTTCATCTTGCTCAACAAAGATATCGAGTTAGATCTCACTGCAGCAGATGAACAAATGTACCGCGTAGATGTCAACAGCAATTCTGATATTCCCAAGGCATTCCGTGTGAGTGCGACTGACCAACGCATTATGCGTGAGCACTTTTCCAAACTCAGCATAGAAAGTCAAAAACGTGAGGCAGCTGATGCGATCTACGAACGTTTGAAACCAATCAACGCAATCAACGACTCAGACCTTCGTCAATACATCCATCGAGTAGTTGAGGCCTTCGGCGCTGAAGAACTCCTGACCTATCAGGAACATCCAAATGCGGTGGCTGAGAAACTCAAGCAGAAAATCCATGGGTTGCTTCAAGAACATAAGTTCAAGAAGTTTTACGCGGACATTGAGACTCGCCGTGTTGATGTGCACGATTCTTTCTCCTTGCCTGCCGTAATTCAGCCAATTCATTCAACTTCGCTCATTGGTGGCTCCCTCTATGAAGCTGAAGATCGTATGAACAAGGATGAGATGGACTTTGCGGGACGGTTCTCCAGTTTGGAAAACGTCCGTTGGTGGCACCGCAACATCGAACGCAAGGGCTTCTGCATAAACGGGCCGCTCAATCACTACCCGGACTTCATCCTCATGACGCAGAGCGGCACCGTCGTCATCGTCGAGCCTAAGGGCGAACAGCTCAAGAATGACGATTCACGTCGAAAGCTCACTCTTGGTCGCAAGTGGGCTGATATGGCAGGCAGTAAGTACCGCTATTTCATGGTCTTCCAAGACGGGGTTACTCCTCTCGAAGGTGCCTACACTATGTCTGAATTCTTGCGAATCCTCGAACAACTTTAGAAAAGGACTCTCGATTCTATGAACACAGCTCTCCCGTCCACTCTGGCCAATATCGACCTTGCCTCGGTATTCACAGAAGTAACTCTTGATGAGCAACTTGGGCTCAACGATGATGGCTCAGGGCTGCGCTTATTTCATCTACAGGTTCGCAACAACAAATTCGACTACTCGGGTCTCGAAAACTTGCTTATGAACAGGCTCGGAGAGTTTGTGCTCTCACGAGCTCAGATCGCCCAGTACAAGTTAGAAGGGAACGAAAACTCTATAGTGCATCGAGCTTCCAGGTTTCTTAGGCAACCTGAGAACCAGGAGCTCAAGGAGGCCGCGCTCGGTAATTTCATGTTGCACGCGTTCTTGGAACTGGCATTAGGTGCGCCAAAATTGCTGAGCAAGGTAGAAATCGCTGAAGTCTCAGGAACCCGAAAGGTCCTCAGTGATGCGGTGCATCTGCTCGACAAATCCGAGGGATCAAGGCTTCGAGCCAACCTTATTTTTGGTGCTTCAAACGTAGTTGGAGACTTTGGCGATGCTGTGGAATTAGCCCTAGACCGTGCTTCTGCTATGGCGGCAAATGAGGATGCTGAGTGCAAGCTGGTAGATCAGAACATCCTCCAGCAACGGTTCGATACAGAAACAATCAAATATCTTTCGAACCTCTTGTTGCCAACTGAAGCTAACGACGCTAGCTATGACATCGGCTTCGGCTTGTTTCTGGCTTATGACCTTGGCCTTGATCCCATGCGTTATCAGCGGGATGAATTTACACAGATTATGGAGAACAAGCTCAAACTAGATCTCCGTGCACATATCGATCAGATCCGGAATGAGATTAATAGGCGTCGCCTGGGAATCTATCCGTTCTATATTTACACGCTTCCGATGAATAATGCAGTGTCCGATCGTCTCACTATTACCGAGGCGGTGCTATAACCATGACTCAAAATAACGCAGGAACACTGGGCGATAGCATCTTCTCTGACATTGAAAACAACCAGTATCTCGTAGCTCTATACGAGCAATTATTAGAGAGCTATGGTCAAAGTACTCTCGGTAAAGAAGCTATGGGACTGGGCGAGAAGCAGCTTAATGACATACTTAGGTTTGCTGATTTGCTGTCAAAAAGTAACCATCCAGAGCGCCGCGAAAATCATCAGGTGTGGGCGCAAGAAATCGCTGTTCTCTGCATGGAACTTCACGGCGATAACAGTATCTGTGCCCCTTACCTCGCTTCTATCTTTCAGGCAGTTGGTAATTACCAGGCCCTTGCGAAGCTTGAAACTCAAAACCTACCTGACGTGTTTGAACAGGCCTTCAACGAGTTTCAATCTGACTACCTCAAGGTGCCGGGCGACGAAGATAAAAAGTTCTTTGCGCCCCAAAAACGTGCCTTTGAAGCTTTTAAGAACGATGCCTTCAGCTTTTCGGCTCCCACCTCATTAGGCAAATCTTTCCTAATGCGCACATTCATCAAAGACCGTGTACGCAGAGGTTACAAGGAGAACTTCGCAATTCTTGTTCCCACCAAGGCTCTTATTAACGAAACACGGTCTCGGTTCATCAACGAACTAGGCGAAGAACTTGAAGCTAAGAACTACCGCGTAGTAGCCTCTGGCGGCGACATCGTTCTTGAAGGCCAACACAACTTCATTTTTGTCCTCACTCCCGAGCGGCTACTCTACCTGCTCATCAATAAACCAGACTTTCATCTCGACTACCTCTTTGTGGATGAAGCTCACAAGCTAGCAGGTAAAAATAAACGTGCGCCTTACTACTACCAGGTCACCACAATGCTGCTTCAGCGCCCCAAGCCTCCAGCGTTTATCTTTGCCTCACCAAACATCCCGAACCCTGAGGCATTCCTTTCATTACTCCAGTCTTACCCTGAACGTGCCGAGTCGATGCGGACGAGATTCTCGCCAGTATCACAGTTCAAATTCTTCGTAGATCTTCAAACTCAAAGCGTGGCCGGGTATAACCATCGGACCAAACGATTACAACATCTTTCTACGCTAACAGGCATTCCAACAATCGCAGATTACCTGTTATATTTACGCCAATTAGCAATTGAGAAAAAGCAAAGTCAGACCCTTGTTTACCACGGCTCTAAACACAGGGCCGTGGAGAACGCTCGCGATTTCGCTCGACTGTTGCCAAAAATTTATGACAATGATCTGACGGTGCTTGCATCCGATATCCGCCGCGAAGTTCATGACTCCTACTTCCTAGCACCACTCGTTGAAAGAGGTGTTGCATACCACGTCGGACATCTACCAGCCTCAGTACGGCTTCGCGTTGAGGAGCTTTTTCGTGAAGGTAAGATCCACACAATTTTCTGCACCAGCACGCTTCTTGAAGGAGTGAATCTACCGACCGACAACCTCGTCGTTACAAGCAACAAAAATGGTAGAAGCAATCTCAACGAGATTGACTTTAACAATCTGATAGGCCGAGTAGGTCGAATTGAATTCAACTTATTTGGCAATATCTACTTCGTGATGGGTGAAGGGCTCAGTGCTCAAAAGACTGTTGAAAAATTGCTCAAGACGGATGTGCCTCAGCAAGAACTAGCAGTCAACAATACTGGCCTGCCAGAAGATATCAAGAAAGCAATCGTAAGCGCATTCAGGGAAGGGCGAATGCCCGAACCAAATGAGTTGGGCAAAGGCGAACAAGCAGAAATGGCTCGAACCTTTTCAATTATTCTCTTACGCGATATCACAGCTGGCAGGGACAGCTTAGTTACGCGATCGTTCGGGGATATATTGAGTCCAGATGTAAAAACTCAGATCGTCAACAAATTCCGCGATTCCTTCCAAACTCAGCAGGATGACGATATCAACGTGTCTGTTGATCAGCATGAATCGCTGGAAGCCGCTGTACGCGCAGGTATGAGGTTTCCTCAAATTGATACGAGCACAGGACGCCCTGCATACGATAAAACTCTCGCTTTTCTTCAACGATTGGCTCGCATTTTCAAATGGGATAAATATGAGCGTAAAAGCATAGGGTTTATGAAAGGTCCAGAATTCACTATGCTCCGGTGGTATACCGTGATTCTAATCCAGTGGATTGAAGGTAATGGTCTACGAATGATTCTAGATAGTTCTATCGAATACCAGCGTGAACACCCGGATAGGTTTAGATTCAATCATCAGGAGGTGAAATACCTAGACACTCCTGAACATAAGAACGAAGTGTGTAATAAGACGCTCGAAGCAATTGAGAGCGTCATTCTGTTTAGCTTTGCCAACTACTTCCTGCGAGTTTCAAACGAAATAAAGAAGCAGGAAGGCAAAGACGTGATTGAGAATGATTGGTACGAATACGTAGAGTACGGGACAACTAACGCGAGCACAATTATACTTCAGCGTATGGGATTCACACGTGAATCAGCCACCTGGATTCGGACGCACTATTTCGAGCACATGTACCAAAACAATGAAACCGGCGAAATTTACCTTAACCCTGCGTTGCTGGATGCAGAAAACATAAGTGTTCGTCGTGAGGCTAACGAGATCAAGTTCAACGTGCCAAGGATATTTAATCTTACCGAATATTCTTGGTGACAGATATTTCTAGCATTCCACTCTATTTGAAGTATTTGCCGGTTGCCTGAACATTTTGGCGCATCGGCGTCGTTGCGGTTTCTTAGACGACATTGGCGCGTCTTTGAGAGGCAGGTTCTCTATAATCTGGTAAGAGGATGACCTGCGGCTCGGCTCTCAGGCAGGGTTGACTCGAAGAGGCCTCCGAAGACAGTCCGTGAGATTTCGGCCCAGTTCGCCCGATTGCTGAACTCCTCCAACAGGAAGTCGATGATCTCCTCGGTGGATCCCGGAATCTCGAGGTCTGCCGCAAACAGGCCACTTTTATTAACTATCTGGTTAGGCGATCTCGCCTCATCTGGGTAAAACAAAACCCGGTATCAACTCGCCTAGATACCGGGTTTTAGTTGCGGGGACAGGATTTGAACCTGCGACCTCCGGGTTATGAGCCCGGCGAGCTACCGAACTGCTCCACCCCGCGGCACAAGAATTAACTATACATTTGTTTTTAACGCAACGCAAATTCTTGATGTGAAGCAAAATTTTGGGAGATACAAATCTAATTCATAGATAAGAGTTGGAGTATAAGAGCAGCAGTAATCGAATTATCGAGAAAGCGTAAGAATCGTGAATGATGATGAGCAGCTAAACACTGAAGCAGATCGCGTTGCACTGAATGACAGTCTGTCTCACAACGAGCGCGCAGACGCAGCGGTGGAGGGCTTCAAGCAGCAGAATCAGCTTGAGCAACAGACTCAGCAAGACCAGGATGCGCAGCAGGATCAGCTCCAGCGGCACGACCAGCAGGATCAGCAGCACCAGCAAGAGCAACAAGTGCAGCAGGGCCATAGTGATCGGCAGGAGTTACCCACAGCGATATACGCACCACCAGTAAACACTGCCGTTCTGCACGAGACGCCGCAGTCTGATCCGCAAGAACAGCAAGCGCTGAGAGAGCCGCAAGCACCAAAAGAGCCAAAATCGAAAAATAGGGGAGGGGTGCTGCTCCTTTCCGGCCTCCTGATTGGTGGTCTGATTGGCGGCGTCAGCGGCGGCGTTGTGGCCGCAAACGTTGTCGGAAACAACACCGGCAGCGCGAGCACCGGCGTCAGCGCCGTCAAGATCTCTAACCCTGATACCGCAACCGTCGTTTCTGCCGTTGCGGCACAGCGTGTTGAAAGCGTTGTAACACTGCAGGTGCGAGGTCAACGATCCGGCGGCAGCGGCTCGGGTGTTGTCTATTCGCGCGACGGATACATTGTCACAAATGCGCATGTGGTGCTCGCTGAGCCGGGCAACATGCGCCCCGATATCACCGTGCGCTTTGCCGACGGCAAACTGCTGAAGGGTGAGCTTGTTGGCGTTGATCCGCTCGCTGATTTAGCGGTTGTGAAGGTGAAAGCTGACAACCTGAAACCGATCCCGCTGGCAGACTCGAACGCCACCAACGTCGGCGATGTAACCGTTGCAATCGGTGCGCCTTTGGAGCTCAACAGCACTGTAACCAGCGGCGTTGTCAGCGCTGTTAACCGCGGCATCTCTGTCGCCAATTCACTTGTTGAAGACGGCCGCCGCGCACCGGAAGATAACGGTGATAGCGAACGCAACAGCCCGTTTGATTTCTATCTGCAGCCGCCACCGGAGCAGCAGCAAACCCCACGAGCTGACGCAAGCCGGGTCACCCTGCCCGTTATCCAAACCGATGCCTCGATCAACCCCGGCAACTCTGGCGGTGCACTGTTAAACACAGAAGGTGAGCTCATCGGCATAAACGTTGCAATCGCCTCAACGCGATCCTCCGAGACAACAGCGGGGTCTGTTGGCTTGGGCTTTGCGATCCCCGCAAACCTTGTAAAGCGAGTTGTTGACGGGCTGATCGCGGGCGAAAAACCAACCCATGGGCTGTTGGGTGCGAGCGTTAGCGATGCTGCGCAGACGCAGGGGGCCACCCACGCGGGCGGTTACGTTGCTGAAGTTGTGCCAGATTCAGCTGCAGCAAAAGCAGGGATCCGCGCCGGTGATGTGATCACAGCGGTGGAGGGCATTCCGGCAGCAGACGGCACCGCGGTATCCGCCTTGGTGCGGATGCATCCCGGTGGCGCTGAGCTCAATCTCACAGTGCTTAGAAACGGTAAGCCGCAAGACGTTAAAGTAACACTCGGCACACTCTAAGCACAAAGATTTTCGGGATAGAATTACTCGGTATGACGGGGTCTGCAACAAAGTTTGATTTTGCCACTGGCAATTTCTTAAAACTGTTGCGGATCCCGCTCTATTTTTTCGGGTTTCTGCTCTGTTTACTGATTCCCCGCGATAAAGAACGCTGGGTTTTTGCTTCCGCGGCCGGTTTCGGTGAGGGCGCAAGACCGTTAGCTGAAAAACTGCGCGAGCAGCACGCCGAAGCAAAAATCACCTGGCTGGCAGCAGATAAAACCGTGCAACAAGATATCGAGCAGCACGGCTTTAGCGCGGTTTTACAAAAAAGCTGGGCTGGATTTTGGGCCACCGCACGCGCCGGGCAGGTGATCGTGACTCACGGGTTGGGGGACGCAAACCGCTACGGAATTTTTGGTGCGCGGGTTGTGCAACTCTGGCACGGCGCCCCCCTCAAAAAACTCCATTTAGATAGCAGCGCAACAACTAAGCTGCGCGCCCCCGGCATCTTCAAACAGCTCCTGAACCGCATGTATCGCTTCGGAGCGGCAACCGTTGACCTCTATGTTGCAGGATCCTACACCGCAGCAACCAGGCTGCGCACCGCCTTTCGCGTGCTGCCGGGTAGGGTGCAAATTCTTGGAGACCCGCGGCACGATCCGCTCATAAAAATTTTGCGTGATGCTGCGGCGCTAGCAGAACAGCGCAATCAGTTGCTTGCTGTGTTAGAGGGGGCGGATCGAGGGCGCGTGGCCGCAACCGACTGGGTGCTGTATGCGCCAACTTGGCGTGACGGCGAGGCAGACCCCGGAGTGCCGACCCAGGAAGAAGCAAAACAGCTTGCCGCGTTTGCCGAGCAGTGCGGGGTAACCGTTTTTGTCAGGCCCCATCCGCTCGCTGTGGGAGACTACTGCCATCTTGCAGAGCACCCAGAGATAGTGCTTTTAACAGCCGACAGGGTGCGAGATTTAACACCGCAGCTGGGGCAGTTTGCTGTTGTGGTGACAGACTATTCCTCCGTCGCGCTTGATTTCTCACTGACCGAACGCCCGATTGTGTGGTTTGCACCTGATGTTGAGCGATACTCGAAAACAAGGGGGCTCTATGAGCCGTTTTCGGTCACAACAGACGGTCGCTTTGTCACCAGCTGGCAGGCGTGCACGGCAGCACTGCAGCAGATTTTCACCGACCGCAAAGCACGCTCGCTAGCTGCGCAGGCTACTGCGCGGCTGCGCTCAAGGTTTCATAAATACAGTGACGGCTGTGCGTCTGAGCGGGTGATTCAAGCTATCTATGAGCTGCGCACCCCGCTAGCAGATATGGTGCCTGAAAACGCAGTCTATTTTGAGAGCTTCTATGGCAAACAGGCCTCAGACAATCCCTTAGCGCTAGACCGCGAGATCGCAGCAACACTGCCGCAGGTGCCGCGTTTCTGGGCGATTGCCGATGAGACGGTGAGTGTGCCCGCGGGCGCAAGTCCGGTGATGATCGGATCCCGCCTCTGGGTTGCAGCACGCAAACACGCGAAACTTTTAATAGTGAACGATTGGCTGCGGTTTAATTTCAAGCGCGGCAAACAGCAGACAGTGCTGCAAACCTGGCACGGCACAATGCTGAAAAAACTCGCCCTTGCGCGCGACGACACAACGCTACGGTCGCGAATTGCTGTGCATCGTGAATCGCGCCGCTGGTCACTTTTGCTGTCACAGAACCCACACTCAAGCGAGCAGTTTAGAAGCTCTTACGCATATCGTGGTGAGATTCTTGCGAGCGGTTATCCGCGGGTTGATGTCTTAGCGAATGCCGTTTTACTGCAGGGTCAGAAGCGGCAGGTGAATCCGGTGGTGCGGCGTGCCGCGCGGGAGCGTCTCGGTGTGCGCACCAGGTTTGTTGTCTCATATATTCCAACCTGGCGGGCAAACGGTGCTGCGGTGCGGCTGTTAGATGCTGACGAGCTGTCGCAGTCACTGGGCAAGGAATGGACGATCCTGCTGCGCGGGCACACCAGATCTGCAAAAGGCATGCAGCCGGCTGCATCTGGAAACTCAGACACCGCAGCTATTGTGCAAGATACTTCTAACCACGCTGACTTAAACGATGTTTTGCTCGCCTCTGACATTGTGATCACCGACTATTCATCCGTCATGTTTGATGCGAGCGTTGCCGGGCTGCCGCAGATTTACTTCGTGCCCGATAAAAACACGTATCTACAGCAGGAGCGCGGGTTCACATTTGACTTTGATGCTGTCGCTCCAGGGCCGCAGCTAACCAAAACCTCCCAGGTGGCTGCAGCACTTAGAGAGTATGCGGTTTTAGGTGAAAAGGCTGCCTGGATTGTTGCGCACGAAGCGCAGCTAACAGCGTGGCGGGCACGGTTTAACCCTTGGGATGACGGCGCGGCAGCTAGTAGGGTGGTGGCTGAATTGCAGCAGCGCAGCGCACTACCGCAGACGGGAACGGTCAACGCTGGATCCGCCCCCGAACAGAAAACCACGCCAAAACCCTAAACCCCAGCTCAAATGCATAACAGGCAGCGCACTCAGACGCAGCAGCGCCGCGCGTATATTCTGCGGCCGCATTGTGAAAACAGCAAAAATCAGCCCGAGCAGATAGCTGACAGGAAGAGCCAAACCCAAAAACAGCAGCGTCGGATTACCGTTATTAGCAAAACCGACCCCTCCAATAACAGTGATAATCGTCGAAAAGAGAAGCGCCGCAACCAACAGACCTGGCGCAAAGAAACGGGCCGGGTGTTCAGAAAGATAGCGGCGCATAATCACCGCACGCCACACACCCGTCGCCCAAAACTGCTTCGCCAGCGCACGAAAACTGTCTCTCGGGTAGTAGGTCACTTTCAGCTGCGGATCAAACCAAACTTTTTCACCCAAGTTTCTAATGCGCCGATTAAGCTCCCAATCTTCGCCGCGCAGAATCGTCTCGTCAAAACCGCCCGCCTGCACAACAGTCGCGCGGTTAAAAACTCCAAGATAGGCTGATTCTGCCTCCCCAGCCGGGGCCTCACCGTGATACACCCCGCCACCGAGACCGAACGGACTGTTGTAGCAGTCTGCAATCGCCTGCTGTTTTCTAGTGCGGCCAGCAGCCCGCATAACGCCGCCGATGTTTGCAGCCCCGGTGCGTAGGAGCTCAGTGACCGCCCGCTCAACATAGCCGGAATTTAGTTTAGAGTGTGCGTCAACCCTGACAATAACACTGTGTTTGGCAGCGTTAAACCCAAGATTTAGGGCGGTCGGAATATGGTTAGTGGGGTTGTTGATGAGGCGGATCTGCGGGTGCTTTTCTGCCAGCTCTGCTGCCAAAGCGGTTGTGCCGTCAGTGGAGTTGCCGAGCACAAGCAGCAGCTCAAACTCGTTCGGATAGTTTTGCGCAAAAATGCTTGCGACAGCTTCAGCAATATAAGCTGCTTCGTTTAACACCGGCATAACAAAAGAAACCGGCGGGAGCATCAGCGAGGCTGCAGGAGTCACCCCTCAATTTTGGCACGAAACAACACTCTAAGTTATTTCAAAAGCCCAGGGTCTAGCATTGAGGGGATACAGTGTTAGGAGTTTCTTTTTGAGCATCAAGTCTCGTTTGCGCATGTGGGCGGCACGCAACCTTTCTGAACAGCAGAAACGACAGATTAGAGAAATCACGAGTCTCGCATTTCTGTCAGATCGCGCGAAAGTTGTTACCGAATTTGGTAAAAAGCACCCGGTGCACAGTTTTGATGCGTTCAAAAATATTGCCGCCGATCTAGAGTTTTTGCGAGGCACTCTAAAAAAGCACGATATTGAGTGGGCTGAGCTGCCGGCAGATAAACTGCTGCGCACGAATCTGGTTATCGCTGATCGCGACCTAGAAAAGTTCGTGACAGCCGTGCGGCCGCTCGCAGAAACTGGCGCATGGAGCATTCGCGCCGTGCTGAAGCAGGGTTTTCAGGTCAGCATCACAAACCAGAGGCTAAAACTAGCAGAAGTGCAGTCTATTATCTGCCGCAGTCATCACTTTGCTCCCTCTGGCAGGCAGCTTTCTACCGCTGCGGAACAGATTATTGTTGAACCGTGGCGCATCGCATCAGACGGCGAGTTTCGTGCAGACGGAAACACACATCTGCCGGGCACTTTGATCCGCAAAATACCTTTGCGAAACACCCTATTAGAATACTTAACCCCGGCAGCTTGGCAGCGGGCGCAAGAGCACCCCGAGCATCGTGTGTTGCATGAGTTTCCGCACATGTATGAGATTACCCAGCCGATTGATGTGGTTTACACGTGGGTTGACGGCAACGATCCCGCCTGGGCTGCCCGCAAACAGGAGGCACTTGGTGGTGTCGCTAGCGAGAATTTTAACTCCACCGCCTTAAATCAGTCGCGCTTCCAGTCGCGTGACGAACTGCGCTACTCGCTGCGGTCACTGGAATACTATGCGAGCTGGGTCAACCATATTTACATTGTTACCGACCAGCAGATACCGAGTTGGTTAAACACAGAGCATCCAAAAATTACGGTTGTCGATCATAAAGATATTTTTTCGGATCGCAGCAAGCTGCCGGTGTTTAACTCACACGCGATTGAATCGCAGCTGCACCATATTGCAGGGTTGAGCGAACAGTATCTCTATATGAACGACGACATCGTGTTTATGCGACCGGTGGAGCCGTCCCTGTTTTTCACAGCAAATGGGCTGTCGAAGTATTTCCCCTCCAATGCTTCTCTGGATATCGATGAGCCAAGCGCACGGGATATGCCCGTGCTGTCAGCCGCAAAACGAAACAGGCGTCTGCTTGAAGAAAAATACGGGCGCACAGTCACCAACAAGTTCAAACACACGCCGCACCCGCAACTAAAGTCGGTGCTAGAGCAGTTTGAAGCAGAAAACCCTGAGCTTTTTGCAGCCGTTTCAGCCTCGAAGTTTCGGCATCCGGAAGACTATTCGATTCCATCAGCTCTCTACCACTACATTGCCTATGCGCAGGGGAGAGCGATTAACAGCGCCGCAATTAAATACGGATATTTAGATATTGCAAGCGCTGATGCGGAAGAGAAACTTGCGAGCCTTTCTAAGCATCAGAAGTTGGACGTTCTCTGCCTGAACGACACCGCCACCGAACCGGAACAAATAGCGCACGTGAACGCAATCATGCATGACTTTCTCGCGGAGCGTTTCCCGCTTAAGAGCTCTTTTGAGGTTTAACCAAGTATTATTAACGACATGACTTTCAACAGCAGCACACTAGCTCCGGCCGGCGGCGCAGACGTGCTTGATCGAGAGCTTTCAGAGCTGCTCGAAGAAAAGCAGCTTGAAGACGGCGATCACGACCGTTTCTCGCACTATGTGCCAAAAGATAAGATCGTCGAGTCTGCTATCACCGGGAAACCTGTGCGGGCGCTGTGCGGCAAGAAGTGGGTGCCAAACCGCGATCCTGAAAAATTTCCTGTCTGCGCAGAGTGCAAACATATTTACGAGACTGTAATTAACCCATAACTGTTTTATTGGGCAGTCGCTAGCGGCAGAGTGCGCGTCTTAGGCACTGTCTTGCCCGCTGTCGAATAGTCTGCTCCACGAACAGGCTGCGCCCAATCAGAGGGCTGTCTTAGCGCGACGCCTGCTCTGTGCTGCAGCTTAGTTGCCGATGTATTCGATTTGCAGGGCAGGATCGCCGCGCTGCAAGCTCATCGCGATCAGAGGCAGCTCTTGTAGGCGCTGTGCGTGACGCTCTCTTGCTGCTTCGAGACCTGCGGCACCAAGGTGCTCTTGATGAATGTTTCCGTCTGTGATGAGGGGGACGGTGATCTGCTCAAGATTTTCACGCCCCGGCACGCCAGCGGTGTCGGTGCCGTCTTGCGCTTGCACCTCAAACAGTTCTGCAATAGCGCGCCCGTTTTTAAACTCCCGGTAGGCAATTTTCTTACCGCCAACCGATCCTTTATTTTCAGATTTTTTAGCAACTGAAACCCACTGACCGTCGTCTCCCTGGCGCGCAACCAGCTTGTAGACCATATTCATTGTGGGGGAACCTGAGCCGGTCACAACAGATGTGCCAACACCGAAATTATCTACCGGGCTAGCGGCGAGAGCGGCAATTGTGTGCTCATCCAGATCGTTTGTGACTGTGATTTTCGTGTTTTTTGCGCCGAGGGAGTCTAGTAGTTCACGCACCCTGGCAACAACGACCGGCAGATCACCTGAGTCGATGCGCACCGCACCAAGCTCAGGGCCTGCAATTTCGATTGCGTTTTTTACTCCCTGCTCTATATCGTAGGTGTCTATTAGCAGCGTGGTTTGCGGCCCGAAAGCAGTAATCTGCGCCCGAAAAGCCTCTTCTTCGCTATCGTGCAAAAGCGTGAATGAGTGGGCTGCTGTGCCCATTGTTGGCAGACCGTAGGTGCGCCCTGCCTCAAGGTTGCTGGTTGCTGAGAAGCCCGCCAAATATGCTGCGCGTGCGGCATACACGGCGTTAATCTCACTTGTGCGACGTGAGCCCATTTCGGCCAGCGGTTTACCTTTTGCGGCTGTGTGCATACGAGATGCTGCCGTTGCGACGGCTGAATCGTAGTTCAGAATGCTTAATGCGAGCGTCTCAAGCACAACGCCCTCGGCAAAAGTTGATTCTACGGTTAAAAGTGGTGAGCCAGGAAAGAACACCTCACCCTCTGCATAACCGGTTATATTTCCGTTAAATCGGTAGTTTGCGAGCCAGTCGAGAGTTTCACTGTGCAGAAAGTCTCTGTCACGCAACCAGTTCAGCTCAGCATCGGTGTAGCGGAAGTTTTCAATTGCTGTTAGGAGCCTGCCCGTGCCCGCAAGCACACCGTATTTTCGTGCACCCGAAAGTCTGCGGGTGAAGAGTTCGAAAACACTTTTACGGTGCGCTGTGCCTGAACGCAGAGCGGCGTCAACCATTGTGAGTTCGTAGTGGTCTGTGTGGAATGCTGTCGATTTGCTCACAGTTCTAAGTCTAGTGTCGCTTATGTAAACTCGCGCTTAAATCCCGCTTAAACTCCCGCGACTTTTGATCGCATATTGCCAACCAGGTAGGGTCGTTTCGCTTTCGGTAACCCGGCGACGATCAGCGCGTAGGAGTCGGCTATCAACTCGGAGAGGAACTGAGAGTCAATGTCTTCACCGGCGGTGATTGTAATCCAGTGGGTCTTGTTCATGTGGTAACCCGGGCCAATCGAAGCATATGCCTCGCGCAATGCGATTACATCACTCGGGTCTGCTTTGACATTGATCAACTGGCGACCGTGTAGTTCGGTGGCGACCATGAACCACTTGCCAGCTACCCGTACTGCGGTCCAGCCTGGAGCATACTCTCGCTCCTGTGCTCCAGGCAACTCCAACGCATGACGCATAGCCGTTTGATATAGCTGCACATCGTCCATACCCACAATCCTAAATCCTGCGGAGGTGCCGTTGAGTTTGTTTAACTGGCTACGCGCCACAAACTTTACAACACTTATATGATGCAGTAAACAGAAATACCTAAAAATAAAGCAAAAGACACATATTAGGATTGAATTTGTGGATGACGAAGAACGCGGAGATTTTGAGCGCGAAGCTGAGCAAGCGCTGTTTCGTGAATACCGTGACGTGGTAGGGCAGTTTAGATACGCCGTCGAGACAGATCGCCGCTTCTACCTCGCCAATGAAGTTGAGGTTATAGAGCACGAGCGAGGCACGCAGGTGCATTTTGAGCTTAATCTGCGCGATGTTTGGGTGTGGGATATTTATCGCCCTGACCGCTTTGTGAAAAATGCGCGCGTGCTAACATTCCGTGATCTAAACATTGAAGAGCTCAATCATCAAGAGCTGCAGCTGCCTGACGCTCTCGCCTTTGAAGAATAACTAGCATCGCCAAAAGCGTGAGCACACGCCCTATTTTTTAAAAAAAGAGCGCATTTAATAGCCCGTTTGTAACAGGGGAGGCTAACGAATGTTATCCCCAGATTTTTACGTAATCTAAATTTCTACAACCTGCCACATCGATGCTTGTTGTGGAGGTAGAAAATGTTGATTACAAGCGCAGAAAAGCTTGCGGATCGGGCTGAAAAACCTGCATCTGTGCCGCGCTCCGGCAGCTGGTGTACCCACGAGAAAAAACACCTGATCGGGCAGCTGAAGCAGTGTCTTGGGGCGCAGGGTGAAGAGCATGTTGCCCGCCACTGCGTTGCAAAAGGGTATCGCGTGCTCGCACGCAACTGGCGAGCTGCGCACGGCGAGATTGATTTAATTGTGCAAGACGGTCGCACAGTTGTCGCTGTTGAAGTAAAAACACGTTCCGGTGTTGGGCTTGGGAGCCCGTTTCATGCGATCACTCCGCGCAAACTGCAGAGACTGCAGAGTCTGCTTTTGCAGTGGATGCAGGTTAACGGCTATGCGCACTATCGTGCACGCGTTGATGCGGCAGCGGTGCTTATGCGACCCGGTCAAAAGATTGCGCTCGAATATTTGAAAGCAGCAACTCATGGATAGAGTCGCCCGGGTCACAACTATTGCACTCTCAGGAGTGTCTGGCACGCCGGTCACGGTGGAAACCGCAGTCACAAACCAGCTGCCCGGAATTGCGATTATTGGCCTGCCGGACACCGCGCTTGCAGAAGCAAAACTACGGGTGAAACTGGCCTGCGCACAGGCGGGTTACCCGTTAAAAGACCAGTTCATAACAGTTAATTTATCGCCGGCAGCGCTACCGAAGCACGGCTCAGCTTTTGATTTGGGTATCGCGATTGCCTGTATGAGTGCGTGTAAATATTTGCCCAAACTCACCGGTAAAACCTGTGCGTATATTGGAGAGTTGAGCCTCGACGGTGAACTGCGCCGCCCCAACGGTTTGCTCAGTGCCGTGCGGGCGGCTAGAGAGCACGGCTATCAGCAGGTGATGGTTCCTGCGGTGGGAGCGGTTGAGGCTGCTTTAGTGCCAAACATCACAGTAATCGCTGTGCAGAATCTGGCTGGGGCAGTGAACTGGCACCACGGTAAACCTGCAGGGTGGTTTATACAGAGCCCCGCCGATAGCAGCGAGACGCCACACCAACAGAGTGAAATACTGCCAGACCTAGCCGAAATTATTGGCCAGCCAGAAGCGGTTGAGGCTTTGCAGATTGCGGCGGCAGGCAGACACAATATGGCGATGATCGGCCCACCCGGTGTCGGGAAGACAATGATTGCCTCGGCGCTGCCCGGAATTCTGCCAGAGCTTGAAGATATCGCTGCCTTAGAAACAAGCTGTGTGGCATCACTCGCAGACACTCCAATTGTGCAGCTGTGTCGACTGCCTCCGTTTGAAGCACCACACCACTCTGCAACCAGTGCAGCGATTTTGGGTGGGGGTAGCGGCAGGCTGGTTCCCGGCGCTATCACCCGTGCGCACAACGGAGTGCTTTTTCTAGATGAAGCACCAGAGTTTAATCGCGGTGTGCTTGACGCTTTACGGCAGCCACTTGAACAGGGTGAAATTAAACTGCAGCGCGCCCACAGCAGCGCAGCGTTCCCCGCAAAGTTTCAACTTTTGTTAGCGGCAAACCCCTGCCCGTGCGGTTTTGCTTATTCGCTCAACCCAAAGCAGGTTTGCACCTGCCCGCCAGCAAAAGTTATTAGATATTTAAACAAAATATCCGGCCCGCTGCGCGACCGAATAGACCTGACAGTAAAGCTCAACCCGGTGATTAGCTCCGTCGCCGATAAAAGCCTTGCAGTGAGCACAAAAACCGCGAAACAGCGAGTGCAAACAGCGCGGCAGCGACAGCGAGACAGATATCAAAACTGTGCTTGGAGCCTGAACTCTGAAACACCCGGAGTGTGGCTTAGAGACCCAGAAAACAAACCAAGCAGACAGGCGCTAGCCATCCTCGACCAGTCGCTAGCGAACGGGGCTCTTAGTCTGCGCGGATACGACCGTGTGCTCAGAGTCGCTTGGACAATTGCAGATCTCGCCGAAAAAGCTAAACCCGAACGTGAAGAAATCACACAAGCCCTGCTACTGAGAGGAAACCAGCGATGACAAACAGCCCGCCGCAGCTAAAAGATATGCTTCCAGCAGTGCAGGATCTATTGCACCGGGTAATAACCGGGGCAGATGCCGACAGCTCTAAAACAATACCGCTTGAAACACAGCAAGAGGTGCTGAGCCGTATTGCCTGGAATGCTTTAACCGAGCCCAATGAATACATTAGCCGCACACTCATCGATAACTACAGCGGCAGCGCGGCACTCACAGTGCTGCAGAGCGACAACACCGCACATGAAATTAATCAGCTCCTGGATGCAGCAGGCATCACTGTGACACAGCAGCTAGCGCAGAAAGCTATTGAAAGATGGCAGGCCAGGCTAATGGAGCGAAACCTCTTAGAGCTTGTGCGCGACACTCTACAAACAGCGGTAAAAACGGGTCTGCGGGTGCTCACACCGCAACTGCCCGGCTGGCCGGAAAAGCTCAGCGCACTCGGCGAAAATCAACCAATACTGTTATGGACAAAAGGCGACATTGAAACCATCAAACACAGGTTTATCGCAGTAGTTGGCGCCAGGGCACTAACACCCTACGGTGAAACCGTTACAAACTATTTCACCGAGTATCTGTGCAAACAAAATCTTGGCATTATTTCAGGCGGAGCATACGGAGCAGACGGCCTCGCACACCGCATAGCACTCAATCATAAGACACCCACAATAGCAGTGCTGGCAGGCGGAATAGACCGCCCATACCCGAGCGGACACACAGAACTCTTTCGCAAAATTGTGGACACTGGAAACCTGATAGTAACCGAAGCAGCCCCCGGATCCGCCCCCACAAGATGGCGCTTTCTACTGCGAAACCGCTTAATCGCCGCTCTCAGTGAAGGAGTGTTGGTAACAGAAGCAGGAATGCGATCAGGATCAATCAACACAGCCAACCACGCAGCAGAACTCGGAATTCCACTCGGCGCAATACCCGGCAGCGTTATGCTCGGCTCAAGCGCAGGGGCGCACCAACTAATACGCGACCATAAAGCAGAGCTGATTGCCAACACCACACAACTCGATGAGCTGCTGCACCTTCAAGAAACAACCGACAGCACAGAAAACACAAGAAACATTGCCCACCTCCTAGTGCTCGACGCCCTCCCCCTAACAAAAAGCGCAGCAGTGGAACAGATTGCCAGTAGGGCAGGAATCAGCCATAAAGAATGCACCGGCATTCTCGCAGAGCTAGAACTTCTTGGAAAAGTCACACAAGAACACGGAAAATGGCCACCACACTGGCGCCTAGTCAGAGAGTAGGCTATAAAACGCAGAGCCGGATAGCGTCAGACCGCTTGCAAAGAGAGGAAGCAGATGCGCCTAACTCAAGCGATATCCCAGTTTTTGCAAACCGTCGAGCACCAATACGGTTACTCAGCACACACAGTGCGCGCCTACCAAAACGACCTAGACAGATTTGCGGCACATCTTAAAACAAAACACGCACAGACACTCGAAAACGTTGCAACCATCACACTAGAAATAATGCGAGACTGGCTTTGGGAGCTACAAGAACAGGGTAAAAGCACCGCAACCATCAGTCGCAACATCGCAACACTAAAGTCATTCGGCAAATGGCTCGAAGAGCGAGAACTAGTCGAAATCAACCCAGCCACCAGACTGAACACACCCAAAAAACAGCACACCCTGCCGCGAGTCATAGGCGAAAAACAGATAGAAAACCTGCTTATAAACCTGAGACAGGCGGCGCTCGCAGGCGAGGCTGCTGCGCAACGTGATTACGCGATCCTTGAACTGTTATACGCTAGCGCTATTCGCGTGTCTGAGCTGGTGGGTCTAACAGACAGCGATATCAATTTAGCGGAATATACTCTGCGGGTCACAGGCAAAGGGAATAAGCAGCGGATAGTGCCGTTTGGCAAACCCGCTGCCGCAGCCTTAAAACTGTATCTCGAAGCGGGGCGTTTGCAGTTAGCCTCTAAAAATTCAGCCGGCTTAGCAAGCAGCAATATATTTCTTGGCAATCGTGGGGGAGCGCTCAGCTCGTCAGGTGTTTATCGCATCGTGGCGAAGCATCTTAAAAGCCTGCCCGGCGGTGGCCCGCAGGGGCCGCACACACTGCGCCACTCTGCCGCCACACACCTTTTAAATGGCGGAGCTGAGTTGCGTATTGTGCAGGAGATGCTGGGGCACTCTAACCTTGCCAGCACACAAATATATACGCATGTGTCGACAGAGCGGCTTGCACAAACTTTTAAGCAGGCGCACCCGCGAGCGTGATTATCCCGCAGGCTCTGATACCTCTCAGAATCTGACTGTCTCCCCGAGACTGAGTATCTTTCCGAGCCTGATACCTCTCAGAGCGTGATTATCCGCCCGAGAGTGACTATGCGCACCGTAGGTTAGTGCAAAGGCAGTAGAACCGGCTTGCGACGGAAAAATCTGATCGGATTAATATAGTCGTCATTTTTGCGCACACCAATATGAATTGCGGCAGCTGCTGTGTGCCCGGCTCCTTCCACTGTGCCAAGGGGTTGACACCTTGTAACCCTGTCACCGACCTGTAAATCTGTTGCTACCGGTTCGATTGAATACACCAACTCTGGCGACACCTGCACTGAAATAACGTGCCGGTCAACAACCTTGCCAACAAACGAGACGGTGCCCCCGGCCGGGGCTCGCACGGGAGCAGAGGCGGGCTGCTTTGCGATGTCTATCCCGCGGTGCCCGGCAGCATAATAAAAAGGTAAATCAAAATAACGGGTCACGTTAAGCGGGGCATCAAAAGGCGTGCACCACAGATCTGCGTTCTGCACTGTTTGCGGTGACACCTGATGTGCGGTTTCTGACTGGGGCGTGGAAAAGCTGTCTGCGTTGCCAATGGAGGCTGCGATTAGGAATGTGACGCTAGCAAAAAGATGCGTTTTAAACATGCCACTAGCTTTGCAAGGGGAGCGAGGTGAGAATGCGCTTCAGCAAAACATGTGGAGAAACGCCACAGGAACCGACTTGTGCACAGTTGTGGCAAGCGATTCCTGTGGCGCTATAAACAAGGAAGGTTTAGGTTAGTTTATTTTCCGGCTACAATCTCCATTTCTACAACTGGCTTATCAAGCGAGATACGTTTCGTTACTTCAAATGAGGTGAGGTCAACAACGACGAGTTCTTTCTTAACTGCGTCGGTGATGTAAGCCCAGCTACCGTTAACCTTCAGGATTGGTCCCGGCTCCTGCCAGTCTGCTTTCTCTTCCCATTCGCCAATTACTGGCACGCGGTTTGTTACCTCACCGGTGTTCTGATCAATTACATTCAGGTTGCCGTCGTAGGTGAGCACGAGACCCTCACCAGCGGGGCCGCGACCCAGTGAACGGAACCAGTACGCTGAATTCAACTCAACCAGCTTCAGGCTGACAGCTTCGGTGTCGATCAGCGCAACGCGAGTCGGGCGCTCAACCGGATCAGCGTTAGGATCAACCTTGTAATCGCCAAGCACGATTGGTGAGTCTGGGTGGCCAGCAAGATTGCCAGAGCGTGAGTAAGCATCTGCTACAGGAACTTTGTGGAATTGGCCATCTTTAAAGACGAATGGGCCATTCTGGCAACCCATAACCACAACGTCGCCGTTAGCGTTCGGCTTAGCGGTAGCCTCACCGTGGCTGCCCGGGCAGTCTTCGGTAACTGCAACGGTTTTTTCACCGTTTACTACGCGCAGCACTGAGCGTGCATCTGGGTGACCCTCAGTGTGGAAAATGCTGCCGTCACTTAAGCGCACCGCAACGCCGTGGTGTGCGTCACCAGTCTTATGCAGTTCGGCATCTTCTGTGCCGTGCTTAATGTGCTCGGTTGGAACAACCTGGAATGTGCCATCACCGTCAGCAAAGAGCGTTGTGTAGCCGTCATGCACAGTAACGTGGCCAGCTTTTTCTGCTGGGAATTTGACATCGGTGAGCTTTGGGTCGCCCTCAAAGTAGTGGAAGTGGTCACCGTGTGCTTCGGCAACTAGGCCGGTGTCGAAGAGCTGAAATTCGTTGCCCTTGCTGACCAGCAGGTGGCGGTTATCGCCTGCCTGGTTGAGGCGCAGGAAGCCGTCTTGCTTAACCTCGTTAACCACTTCACCGGTTGCAAGATTTACTGTTACGAGACCGCCCTCAACGGCGAGCACGGCGCGCCGTTCAAGCTTCGATACCTCAGTCAGACCCTCTTCAACTTCGATCCCGTGCTCATGATCGTGGTGGTCGTGATCCGCCTCTTCCATCGATGCGGAATTATTACCTGCGCAACCAGCGAGCAACAGAGCTGCTGCGCTGGCGGCTATTAGTGCTTTGTATTTCTTCATGCAGACAATCGTATATGAAATGATAATGATTATCAAAACGGCGTGGCGGCGAGGTTTAATTCCGCTGGCAGCAACTTAGGTGAGTTTTAATATCGCTGCCAGCAACTTCAGCGGCAATAAACTGGTATCCTTAAAGAGCGCCTCGTAAGAGGTGACTTCGCGTGCCTAATAAAACTGCCCGGCCAACGGTCTTACACAGTAAGTGGTGGGGCATTAGGCACCAGGGCCTGTGGTAAACACAGGTGTTTTAAACCGTAAGCGCGTGTAAAACACGCATAACACAAAGGAATATCTGTAATGGCAGTAGTAACCATTCGCCAGCTCCTCGACGCTGGTGTGCACTTCGGGCATCAGACCCGCCGCTGGAACCCAAAGATGAAGAACTTTATCTTCGCTGAGCGTTCAGGCAACCACATCATCGACCTCCAGCAGTCACTCGGTTACATTGACGAGGCATACGAGTTCGTAAAGAACACAGTTGCTCGCGGTGGCCAGATTCTTTTCGTCGGCACCAAGAAGCAGGCGCAGGGCGCAATCGTTGAGCAGGCAGCACGCGTAAACCAGCCATATGTTAACTTCCGCTGGCTGGGTGGTTTGCTCACCAATTTCCAGACCGTTACCGGTCGCCTAGAGCGCATGAAAGAGCTTGAAGCACTCGACTATGAGGGCGGCACCACCGGCTTTACCAAGAAAGAGCTGCTGCTGAAGAAGCGCGAGCTTGAGAAGCTGCAGAAGTCACTGGGCGGTATCCGCCACATGTCTAAGACCCCTTCAGCTCTGTGGGTTGTTGACACCAATAAAGAAAGCCTCGCTATTGAAGAGGCAAAGAAGCTGGGCATTCCGGTTATCGCTATTCTCGACAGCAACTGCGACCCAGACGACGTAACCTACCCAATTCCAGGTAACGACGACTCTATCCGTTCAGTTGGCCTACTCACCCGTATCATCGCTGACGCAGCAGCTCAGGGCATGCTCGAGCGCCACCAGAAGCCGGTTGACGGCGAAGCTGCAGAGCCGCTCGCAGAGTGGGAAGTTGAGCTGCTTAACGCTGAGAGCCAGGACGCTCCAGAGGCTGCAGCTGCAACCGAAGAAGCTGCGGCAGAAGCACCAGCTGCTGAATAATTTGTAATTTTTATAACACTAACTACTTAGGAGTGACATGGCTGCAGTAACTATGGCCGCTGTGAAAGAACTTCGCGAGCGTCTCGGCGCTGGCATGATGGACAGCAAGAAGGCACTCGAAGAGGCTAACGGCGATATCGAAAAGGCGATCGAGATCCTGCGCTTGCAGGGCGCCAAGGGCGTTGCAAAGCGTGAGGGTCGCGCAACCACCGAGGGTCTCGTTGCTGTCTCAGAAAACGGGGGATCAGCAACTCTGATCGAGCTTGCTTGCGAGACCGACTTCGTTGCAAAGAACGCTAAGTTCGTTGAGCTTGGCGAGAAGGTGCTCGCCGCTGTTGTTGCCGCAGGTGCAGAAGACCTAGAGTCTGCGCTTGCAGCAGACGCTGACGGTCAGACCGTTGCAGAGCTCATCAACGATGACGCTGCGATTATCGGTGAAAAGCTTGAACTGCGTCGCGTTGCAGTTGTAAAGGGTGACAAGGTTGCCGTTTACATGCACCGCACCTCAAAAGATCTGCCACCACAGGTTGGCGTAGTCGTTGCATACTCAGGCAGCGATGATGAGACTGCTCGCGCGATTGCACAGCACATTTCATTCGCCGATCCTGTCTACCTCAGCCGTGAAGATGTGCCGACTGAAGAGGTGAAGAAGGAAGAAGAGATCGTGACCGAGATCGCGAAGGGCGAGGGCAAGCCAGAGGCTGCTCTGCCAAAGATCATCGAGGGTCGCCTCACCGGTTTCTTCAAGAACATTGCGCTGCTCGAGCAGCCTTACGCACGCGACAACAAGCTCAGCGTGCAGCAGGTTGTTGATCAGGCTGGCATCACCATACAGGGCTTTGCACGCCTGAAGGTTGGTGCATAAGCCTAGCGGCTTAGATTAGAGATGGCCTCCGGGTTTTCCCGGGGGCCATTTTCTTGCGGATCGGCGGCCAACACGGATGAAATTAGTCCTCTGCGCGTGGGGCCTGCGTCCATTATTATTGGAGAAGCAGAATATGGGTAAACGGTGAAGGACGGCAAGATGTCAGAACAAAAACGTCGGGTTCTATTGAAGCTTTCAGGTGAGGCATTCGGCGCCGGTGCACTCGGTGTAAACCCTAGTGTCGTCAGCCAAATAGCTGCTGAAATCGCAGCAGCAAGCAAGCAAGCGCAGATCGCTGTCGTTGTTGGCGGTGGCAACTTTTTCCGCGGCGCTGAGCTCTCACAGGGCGGTATCGACCGTGCACGCGCCGACTATATGGGTATGCTCGGCACCGTTATGAACGCCCTCGCGCTGCAAGATTTTATCGAGCAGGCGGGTGTGCCGAGCCGGGTGCAGTCGGCGATCGCGATGACGCAGGTGGCAGAAAACTATGTTCCGCTGCGCGCTATTCGACACCTCGAAAAAGATCGGGTGGTGATCTTTGGGGCCGGGGCCGGTCTGCCATACTTCTCAACCGACACAGTTGCAGCACAGCGTGCGCTTGAAATTGGCGCAGACGAGGTGCTTGTTGCGAAAAACGGTGTTGATGGCGTGTATACCGCTGATCCGAATAAAGACCCAAACGCGACTAAAATCGATGAAATCACCTATGCTGATGCGCTGCGGCAGGGCCTGAAGGTTGTTGACGCCACCGCATTTAGCCTGTGCATGGACAACAAGATGCCGATGCGTGTTTTCGGAATGCAACCAGAGGGAAATATTACTCGTGCGATTCTTGGCGCAGAGATTGGCACCTCGGTGCGAGCATAGCGCGCACTCTAAATAGTTAAATCCTGCGTGAGGCAAACGCGGTCTCACGTGGGCGAGTGGGTATGCTTTAAGCATTGATCCAATAGGAATGGAGTTAAGGGTGATTAACGAAGTCTTTACAGATGTGAAAGATCGCATGGCCAAAGCTGTTGAAGCAGTGAAAGAGGGCTTTGCTGGGGTGCGCACCGGGCGTGCAAACCCAGCACTGCTGCAGAATGTGATGGTTGACTACTACGGCACTCCAACCCCGCTGCCACAGCTTGCCTCAGTGCAGAATCAGGACGCACGCAGCCTCTTAATTAGCCCCTACGATAAAGGCGCTCTGACCGAAATCGAAAAGGCAATCCGTGATATGCCGAATCTCGGCGCAAACCCGACTAACGACGGCAATGTTGTGCGCGTAACCCTGCCAGAGCTAACAGAAGAGCGTCGTCGCGACTATGTGAAGATGGTAAAGAACAGGGCTGAAGAAGGCCGTGTTGCGGTGCGCGGCGCACGTCGCAAGGCGAAGGACGAGCTCGACGCTTTGAAGAGCGAAGTTGGCGAAGACGAGATTGCGCGTGCCGAAAAAGAACTGGAGAGCGTGACCAAGTCATTTATCGATCAGATTGATGCGGCTCTCGCGGGTAAAGAAGCTGAGCTTCTCGAGGTTTAACTCTTAATGCAACAAAAGGATCGCCGCCAACTGCGGGCTCAGTTTGAAGCAAATCGGCAGAAATTTGATGCAGCTAATGCGCGGGTCACAGAACGCGTCGGCCGCAACCTGGTTTTTGCGCTTGCTTCCGGCCTGCTATTAGCGGCGATCTTTCTAATTAGTGTCTTTGTCTGGACACCGCTGCTGCTTGTTGTGGCGCTGCTGTTTGGGATCATGGCGATGATCGAACTGGCAACCGCCTTCCGGCAGGCTGGCAGACGTGTGCCGCGTATCGGTGTTTCACTGGGCGGGGCTGCTATTCTAATCGGCGCCTATTTCTGGGGCCTTGAAGGCTTACTCTGGTCCCTCTTCGGAGCAGCACTGTTTTTGATGCTCTGGCGTGCTGTTGAAAGCATCATTCCCGGTTGGAAAGTGCCCTGGCGCACTCTAATTGCTGATCTTGCATCCGGTGTTTTTACGCTTGTTTATATTCCGTTTTTGCTCGGTATCGCGGTTAACTTCGTCAAGATTGAACCCTACGGTGAATGGTGGGTTTTCACGCTTGTGCTGCTTCCTGTTGTCTGCGATATTGGTGCGTGGGCGGCGGGCGTCTCATTTGGCAAACACAAGATGGCGCCGCGCATCAGCCCTAATAAAACCTGGGAGGGTTTTGCCGGTGCCGCTGCAACTGCGGTTATAGCTGGTGCTTTGGCAGCTCATTTTTTCCTGCAGCAGCCTTGGTGGCTTGGCGTATTTCTGGGGCTTGCTGTGCTGATCACAGCGACAGCCGGCGATCTTGTGGAGTCACTAATTAAACGGAATTTGAACGTTAAGGATATGAGCAACCTGATTCCGGGACACGGGGGTCTTTTGGATCGGCTGGACTCGATACTTCCCTCTGTGATTCCAGTGTTTATGGCCGCTTTTTTGATCGGAGTGATATGAGCCGTAATGAGGAAGCGCTTCCGCTTGCTGTGGGTGGTGAGCTTGGATACAACACAGCGCAGGTCGATGAGTTGTTCGCGAAGGCACGCGCAGCCTATGAGGGCGAGCAAGACGGTGCAGTTACCGCTGATGATTTGCGCACGGTGTCTTTTAAACTACAAAAAAACGGCTATGCGGCCCGCTATGTTGATGCTGCCCTCGAGCGGTTAGAGGATGTTTTTGCTGCACGAGCAGGTCGCAACTCAAACGCAAACTCTGAATCTGCTGTGATTGAAGCCGAAAAAAATCAGTTAGCGCGTGAGGTTGCAAACCGGCTTATGCGCCCGCGTGGCGAAAAATTCCGTCGGCGCAACCTGCTCACTTTTGGTTACCGGCGCAGCCAGGTTGATGCTTTTCTCGAACGTGTGGCAGCAGGTCTCGCGGGGGAGAGCAAGCTGTCTATCAGCCAGGTGCGCGAAGCGGTATTTTTCTCAGAGTGGCGCGGCTATGACGAGGCACAGGTTGATGCGCTGCTCGATAGTGTGGTCGAGCTGCTGCTATACGCTCGCTCTTAACTGAGAGAGCGCGATCGCAGCCGTTGTAATCAAATGGTAATATAAACACATTGTGACTGATTTAAAACAGCTAACACCACGAAAGAAGCAACGCCGAGCCGGTCGCGGTCTCTTGGCTGCTGTTTCTGCTGTCGCCGTGGCGGGTGTTTTTGCAATTGCGCCTGTTTCAGGCCTCAACTACGCCTCAGCTGAAGTGATCCCGCTGGCCCCCGGCGAGACACTGAATCAGGAACTTATGGCTGCCGCAACAGCACAGGTTGAGTTTGAGCTGCCGCCGCTTGAAATTGCTGAGATTCCAAAGCCGGAGCCTGAGCCAAAAGCTGTCACAACTTCTGATGCTGCAAGCGGTGGGGGTGCGGCTCCCGCCTTCGCTCCGCCAGCTCCTGCTGTGTCACCAGGCTCCGCACAAGAAATAGCTCGCGGCTATGTAGCTAACGATCAGGAATTTGCCTGCCTGGTTTCACTCTGGCAGCGTGAGTCAAACTGGAACCCGAGCGCAATGAATGCATCTTCTGGCGCATACGGAATCCCGCAAGCACTCCCCGGTGAAAAAATGGCCTCAGCTGGCGCTGACTGGCGCACAAACCCCGATACTCAAATTCGTTGGGGTCTGGGTTATATCGTCGCCCGATATGGCTCACCGTGTGGGGCTTGGGGGCACTCAGAATCGGTCGGCTGGTATTAACAGTGGGGCGCAGAAATCGTCGTGCGCCGCAAGCAAAGATCCGAGATGTTAGTTTTCTCGCTAACGGGGGAGCTGCAATTCAAAGCCGGCGCGGCGAAGAGTATTTTGTGCGGCAAATTCCTGCTGACAGGGCGATAAAAAACTACACATGCCCAGGGTGCAATAATTTAATTCCGGTAGGTCAGGCACACGTTGTTGTTTGGCAAAAAGAAGGATTTTTCGGATCGGCTGCCGCTGTGGCCGACCGGCGTCACTGGCACAGTCACTGCTGGCGATTAGCTTAAAACAGTTTATTAGCCGCCGAACTGTGCACCGTATTTTCTAATTCTGCAACACGTGCCTCGAGCGCTGTAAGGCGTGCGAGGAGATCAGAAGTGTCGTCAGTCTTTGCTGCTACCGCTGGTGCTGCTGTTTCGGTCGTTGCCGCAAGCCCAGGGCCGGTCTGCAGAGTCTGATTAGTCTTAAAAGACTTTGCCGCATCGTTTGCGATCCTGTCTGCCATTTCATTTAGCGGATGCCCGGCATGCCCCTTAACCCATTCGAAACGCACATCTCGACCCTGCACGGCCGCATCGAGATCCTGCATAATTTCTAAATTGAGGACGGGGGAGCCGTCAGCCTTCCGCCAGCCGCGACGTTTCCACCCGGCCATCCACTTTGTGATTGAATCGATCGCATACTTGCTGTCTGTCAGAATTACAAGCTCTTCATCGATGTGCGCGGTTGCGTGTAATAGTTCAAGGATCGCGGTGAGCTCGGCTTTATTATTGGTTGCTGACTGCCACCCACCGGCAGCCCAGTTGTCTGCATCAATAACCCACGCCCAGCCTGCCGGCCCTGGATTGTTTAGCGCTGACCCATCGGTCGCTGCCCGTAATGTCATTTATCCTCTAACTTTGTGTCTGGCAGAATGCTGCCGAGACTTTCAAAATATCTCGCAACCGCGCCACGCTCAACCTTCAGCTGATTCATGCGATCCTCAGCAGCGGCGACAACACGTCCCGCCCGCTCTTCTGCAGCGGTGAAGGTGTTGTGCGCCCGTCGCTTGGCCTCTGCGATGATCTGCTGAGATTCTTCGCTCGCCGCTGTCACCAGACGATCAGCTTCCGCAACTGCGTTGCTGTGCAATTCAGTTATTTCAGCACGCTTTGCTTCTGCCTCCTGCCGCAGCTGCTCTAGATCAGCGTTTGCTTTCCCCACAGCCTCGTCGATTCGCTGCTGCGCAGCTTCATTTTGAGCTTTAATATCGGCGTCAAATTCCGCGCGTTTTTCAACCAGTTCGGTTTGCGCGGTGAGTTTTTCAGCTTCTATCAGCTCACGACTTGTGCGCGCATACTCATCGGCCTCAAAACGCGAAGCGGCAATCTCCTGCGCGACGCGATTTTTTTCCAGTTCGAGCTGGGCATACACCTCAGAGCGACGCCGTTCGAGATCACTGTTTAGACTCTGTGCTGCAAGCGCTGCCTCCTCAGTCAGGGAACGCTTGTGCTCTGCCAGTTCGCGGCTCAGGTTTTCTTCCTGCGTGGCTCTTGCTGCAGCTAGCTCTCGCTCCTGGGCTTTGCACCTTGCGGCGGCGGCTTCTTTCGCAACTATCTGCGCAGCTTGCAGCTGCAAAGCCGCAGCCTCTTTAGCTAAGGCCAATGATGCAGCTGTTAGATCCCGTTCCGCTGCGAGCTGTGCATGCTGCTCGGCAGCGAGAGATGCGAGCTGATCCTCGGTGGTTGTTTTTTGGCGCAGCAGCTCGCGTTCGGTCGCAGCGGTAAGCGCCTGCAGTGTTTCTTCGTGTGCTGCTCGGCTGCGCTGCTGTTCCGCGGTGAACGCTGCTCTATTACGTGCGAACTGTTCTTGCTGCTCCTGTGCTGCTTGCAGTAGCTGTGCTTCCTGAAGCTGTCGATCCGCAAGCAGCTGCTGCAGGAAATTTTCTCGTTCCGTATTTAGCTCTGCGCTCTGCTGCTCGCGCTTTTCAGCCAGCTGCAGATCAAAGTTCTCTCGCTCATACTGTAAGCGCTCATTATGCTCTTTCAGCTCACGCGCTAACTCAGCTGTTTGCGCCTCGCGCTCTGCTTTTAGGCGGGCATTGTGATCGGCAAGCTCGGCGCTCAGACGTGCAAAGTGTGCGGTCACCTGTTCTGCGAGACGCTTATCGTGCGCATCTTTTGCCAGCGCTAACTCTTCAAGCTGCATTGCTTCACGCTCTTCGAGATTAGCTGTGAATGTCGCAAGCTCTGTTGTGCGCCTGTCCAGTTCTGTCTGCCGGGCGGCCTGCAGTTCGACCTCGAGATCAGCGCGTCTCTGCGATGCTGTTTCGGCCTCGCGCGCTTCTTCAAGGCGCAGCCGCTTATTATGCTCACGCAACTCTGCTGCGATACGCGACTCATGCTCGGCTGTTTCACGCGCAAGTTTAGCGGTGTGCTCGCTTGTTTCACGAGAAATTTTTTCACGCAACTCAAGCTCTTGCTGCTCGAGTGAGTTAAGCAGCGTTTTATATTCAGTCTCCAGCTGTAGCCGCTTTGCAGCGTATTCTGTCGCAAGAGTGTGCTCTCGCTGAGCTTGCGCAGTTGTAAACGCTGCACGACTCTGCTCAGCCTCGTCTAACAGCCGAGTCTGAATTTCAACGGTATCTCGCTCAAAATCAGCTTGCTGCTTGGCAACTGCCGCTGCCAGCACTTGCGCATTTGCTTCAAGCGCCGCAACCTCCTCATGCGCGGCGTCGAGGATTTTGGCAGCCTCAGCTTGTGCTGCAGAGATGATGCTTTTAGCCTCGTTCTGGGCCTTATTAACCGCAGCTTCGCTCTCTCGTTTCTGCTGCAGCTTGGCTAGCTCTAGAGCGCGAGTTGATTCCCGCTCCAGCTGCTCACGCTGTATTTTTGCTTGCGTATTTAGTGCGTCTGTATCGGTGCGAGCTCGGGCGCGCAGACGGTCTGCTTCTTCGATGCTGTGCTGCAGAGTTAGATCGGCACGCTCCTGCGCATCACGCAACAGTCGTTCAGCTTCTGCCTCTGTCTGTCGCCGCAGTTTTTCAGCGTCTGCATCTGCCTGCGCCATTAGTGTGTGCGCAGTTTCTTCGGCGGCCTTCAGACTTTTTTCAACACGCAACCCCAAACCTGCATAACCGGTTGTGCCGAGCGCTTCAAGCTGAGTTTGCAGGTCGACAACAAAGGCGCGCTGCTCATCTAACTCTTTGGATGTTTTAGCAAATGCGGCCTGCAGAGAGTGTGACTGCTCACTGAGATCAGCAATCTGTTTGTTCAGATCGGCGACGGTAGCGTCAACCTGTTTCCGGTTGTAACCGCGCATTGCGCTATCAAATTGAGTCACGTTGCTTACTCTCCTCGGGTGGCTGTCTATTTTAATGATAATTCACTGCGTCTAAGGTCTCTCAAGTTCTATTTCGCTGCTTCAGGTAGGCTATACCCTTATAGAGGTGTGCCCGCATCGGTTTAACTTTGTTATTCACACCAGTTAGATATTTAACTTAGTAGGAGAAGAATTGCGATACCTTTTATCGTTAAGCGCAATTATTTTCGGTGCGGTGCTGCTGGTAATCGCTGCCGGGCAGCGTGCAATTCTGGGTGGGCCTGCAAACATTGAAGTGCAGAGTGAAACCGTGAAGGTGGCAGAGTATGTTGTTATCCCCGGTGAGGAACTCGCAAAAATTAATGGCAAGCCGCACCTGTCTGCCGGTCACAACGTCGGCGCCATAGCAACAGGGTCGCTCAGCGATGTCACCGCATGGGCTGCGCCGTACGGCTACACAAAGCTTGTTGTTGATCCAGAATCGAATCGTCTTACCTCTGAAACTGTCGCTCCTGCTGCAGATGAAAAACCCGATCCAAATTTTGAAAGCAGTGATCTCTGGCGCTCCTACGCTGGGTTTGACGGTTCAACAGCCTTTGAATCAACGATCATTGCAGATGAGAATGAAGCCGCAATCGTTTACAGCGATACAGCAGAAGACAAAGCGGCTACACCGATAGATTTGAAATGGGAACAGGTGCGCTACACGCCCTGGGTCGGCCCCTTCTTAACCGCGGGCGGGTTTTTTCTCCTGCTCGGGATCGTGCTCTACATAGTATTTGTGGATCGGGATCGACGCGGTCTCGGTCCGCGTCGCGGTCGCCGGGGGCCGCTTGTTGGCATCAGAAATATGTTCAAACGTAAAAAACCGGTCAACCCACGCTATAGCGGTGGGTCAGCGATGCAGCGTGTGAGCAAATTTACCGCAGTAGGCGTTTTATCAGCTTTGGCCCTAACCGGCTGCTCCGCAGAGCTTTGGCCGCAGCGTATGGAAGAAAAAGCTGATGTAGTTTCTGAAGCACTGCCGCCGACTGTTGCAGAGGAACAGATAGCACGCATTCTAAAAGACATTAGTGCAGTTGCCACTGCAGCGGATGAGGGCCTTGATGCTGGCGGCCTTGAAGCACGTTTTTCAGGTGATGCGCTAAATCAACGGCGTGCAAACTATGCGATCCGCAATGCAAACGCCGACTATAACCTGCGCCCGCCTTTTATTACCACCGAACGGCTTGGGTATGAGCTCGTGCAGCACACCAGCACCTGGCCGCGCTCAATCCTTATGACCGTTGCATCATCAGACACAGCGCCTGATCCGAACGCAACACAAACATCAGACAGCGCAGAAGATACTTCTGAGAGCGTCGAAACAGCGCCGCAGAGCGCATCTCCATCACTGGCCCTGCTGCTAACGCAAGAGAACGCACACGCGCCGTTTAAAGTGCGCAATATCGTCTCCCTGCGCGGTGGCCAGCAGATGCCTGCTGCCGCGCCAGCCGATGAGGGAACAGCGCTCCTGGATAACGAAACCGAACTGTTGACTGTGAAGCCAGCCGAGCTTGGCGGGCTTTACGCAGCCGCGCTGGTCGAGGGTGTCGAGAGCGAAGCTGCGGCGAATTTTGAAACTGTTGAGGATGTTATCCTGACTCGCGGCGGTGCAGCTTGGGTGGCCGCAGAAAACGAACGCACCCGCGACTCGCAGGGGAAGGCAACATTTTCTGTCCGGGCCGAGCAAACAGGTGAGCCTACCGCAATCTCGACAGGCACAGGCGGTGCCCTGGTGGTGCTGACCGTCAACGAATTGCGCACAACAGCCGCAGACGATGACTCTGAGCTGCCGATCAGCGACACAATCGCAGCGATCTCAGATCTGGAGGGTGCGCAGCGGAGCATTACACAAATCGTGGCTCACCAGTTGCTGTTCTACGTGCCGCGCGTGGGCAGTGAAGAAAAGATCTTATTGCTAGGTTCAACGAGCGAGCTTGTAGGAGCATCAAAATAAAATGGCAGATAACCGCTATATTGGCCGTGGGCTTGATCTCAGCTATCTTGCAAACCAGAACCAATCCGCAGCTGCAACAGCGACCCCAGATAGTGGCCAGCAGGCTGCTGGCCAAACAATAGATATTCCAGCTGCGGTATTTACTGTTACTGAGCAGAGCTTCCAGGGTGTAATGCAGCTCTCGCAGGTGGTGCCGGTCATTCTGCTATTCGTAAACCCAGCAGATCAGGCGACTGTCGCGCTGCACGATGCGCTTGCAACGGGAGTTCGTGGGGCGGGCGGCAAACTCACCTTAGGTGTGATTGACGCAACCGCAAGCCCGAGCCTGGTGCAGGCCTTCTCTGTGCAGACTGTGCCGACAGCGGCGCTTGTGCTGGCGGGGCAGCCAGAACTACTGTTCCAGGGGCAGCAGGATCCTAACGCAGTTGTAACCGTGCTACCGCAGATTGTGTCACTCGCTGCTGCACAGGGCATGACCGGCACAGTTAACGCACCCGACCTCGGCGAGACCGCACCAGCTGAGACGCAGAATCCGGTTAATCCAGAACATCAAAAGGCGTTAGATGCCGCTGAGGCGGGCGACTATAAGACTGCGATTGCTGAATATAAAAACGTGTTGGCACGCAATCCGCGCGATAACGAAGCTAGCGCAGCACTCGCCCAGGTTGAACTGCTTGAACGTTTGAGCGGTAAATCAGCGCAGGAGATCCGCGAGGCCGCCGCAAACTCACCACACGGTTTGAGCGAGCAGATGGCGGTCAGCGACCTCGATATCGCCGGGGGGCATATAGAAGACGGTTTCTTGCGTCTGCTTGATCTGTTTGAAAACAGCACCCCAGATGATCGTGCTCACATTCAAGAACGGCTCTTAAAACTATTTGAAGTGGTTGGTGTCACAGATCCGCGCGTGAGCGCAGCACGCCGGAAGCTAGCAAGCCTCCTTTATTAGAGGGGGTTTTGTGCGCGCATATTTTGACCACGCAGCCACCAGTCCAATGCCACTGGTGGTGCGCAAAGCTTTTTTTGATGCCTTAGGCACGGTCGGCAACCCCGCCTCACAGCACGCTGACGGGCAGGCAGCGCGAGACGTTCTCGAGTCAGCGCGTGAAATAATTGCGCGCACCCTACATGTCACCAGCGCTGAAGTTGTGTTTACATCAGGCGGCACAGAGGCTATTAATTTGGCATTGAAGGGGCTGTTTTGGGCACGGAATAGTGGGGCGGATCGCAGACCGGTTATTCTCGTTGCAGACGGTGAGCATCATGCAACAATCGATACCGTAGAGTGGCTGGTCGCACACGCCGGCGCCGAAGCAGAGTGGCTGCCGCTTAACAGTGACGGTGTGTTACTGCCCGAAGTGCTTGAAGCAGCTATCACTAAACACGGTGTTGAAAGAATTGCGCTTGCAACGGTGCTTTGGGCAAACAATGAAATCGGCACTATTCAACCGGTTAGCTCACTCAATCAGATCTGTGAGAGGCATGGAATTCCGCTGCACATCGATGCGGTGTCTGCGCTCGGGCACATAGATATTTCTGCTGTGCACCCTGCCGCGCTGAGTCTTTCTGCCCATAAAATTGGTGGGCCAGTCTCCAGCGGGGCACTAATTCTCGGCCGTAAATGGCAGGTTGTGCCATTAATCCACGGTGGATCGCAGCAGCGTGCACGCTCTGGCACCCAGGATGCGGCTGCGGCAACCGCTTTTGCAACCGCATTAGAGCTGGCATACCAAGATTTAGACCGAAAGCACGCCCGCCTGCAACAAATACAGCAGCGGTTGATAACCGCGATCCGAGAGATTGACGGTACCGCTGTTTTGCGTGGGCCGAAACCGGGGGAGATGCGACTAGCGTCTAATGTGCACTTTACCTTCCCCGGCTGTCAGGGAGATTCGCTCCTCTTTCTGTTAGATATGGCTGGGGTCTCGGTGTCAACCGGCTCTGCCTGCACAGCAGGAGTTGCCGAAGTATCACATGTGATGACAGCGATCGGTCTTGATGATGTGAGCGCAGCTGGAGCTCTTCGCTTTACCTTTAGCCCCGATACGACCGATACAGAAATTGAGATGCTGCTAACCGCCCTGCCACAGGCAATCTTACAAGCACGCAGAGCCGGAATTACCGCTGTTTAAGCCGCACAGAAAGCTCTGCGATTCTTAACGATTTACCCAGCTAGTGAGCCGGTAGACTACACGAGTGAAGATTTTGGCAGCAATGAGCGGAGGCGTGGACAGCGCCGTTGCAGCGGCACGTGCAAAAGAAGCGGGGCATGATGTTGTCGGGGTGCATTTGGCGTTGAGCCGGATGCCCGGCACCTTACGCACCGGCAGTCGTGGGTGTTGCACGGTGGAAGACGCGATGGACGCGCGCCGGGTAGCAAACCTGCTAGATATCCCGTTTTATGTGTGGGATTTTTCCGAACGCTTTAAAGCCGATGTGGTTGATGATTTTGTGGCAGAGTATGAGGCCGGTCGCACCCCAAACCCATGCTTGCGCTGCAACGAAAAAATTAAGTTTGAGGCGCTGCTTGATAAAGCAATTGCGCTCGGCTTTGATGCGGTTGCTACCGGCCACTACGCCAATGTTTTAGAGACTGAAAACGGTATCGAGCTGCATCGGGCGAGCGCTGAAGCAAAAGACCAGTCGTATGTTTTGGGTGTGCTCACACAAAATCAGCTGCGGCACTGCTATTTCCCGCTGGGGGACACCCCGTCAAAAACTCTAGTTCGACAAGAAGCAGCTGAGCGCGGCATACAGATTGCGCAAAAACCTGACAGCTACGATATTTGTTTTATCCCGGAGGGCGACACACGCGCCTGGCTCGATGAGCATATGCATCGCGAACCGGGTGACATAGTCGATCAGGACGGTAACGTTGTTGGCGGGCATGACGGTGCACAGGGATACACGGTAGGGCAGCGTCGCGGTCTTGCAATAGGTCGCCCAGCGCCGGACGGAAAACCGCGCTATGTGCTCTCTATCCGGCCGGTTTCAAACCAAGTGGTTGTCGGGCCGAAAGAAGCGTTAAATGTAGCAACGATTGCCGGTGGTCGCTACTCTCTCACCAGTGAACCGGGGTTTGATCTTGCTTCCCCGTTTAGGTGTGAGGTGCAGATTCGCGCACACGCTGACCCGGCGCCAGCAACAGCGCAGCTGATAGAGATTAACGAGGCAGAGCGCACTGAGAATCACCGCGCTGAGGCAACACACGAGATTGTTGTGACGGTGGATGAGCCCCTGACAGGGGTGGCACCAGGACAGTCAGCTGTGCTCTATATTGGCACGCGGGTGCTTGGGCAGTTCACGATAGATCGCGCAATTTCTCGGCGGCCTAGCGGCTTCTAAGTCGTGCAATACTGCTGCAGTTACTTAAGTTCTCTTTTAATAAGTGTGAGCCCTGAGAAAGTTTCCCAGGGCTCACACTTATTAATAAAGGCAGCTGTTAGCTGATGTGGGTTTAGTCAACATCCTCATCAACCCAAGCCTGTGACTTGGTGATTGCCTTCTTCCAGTTGCGCAGCAGACGGTCGCGCTCGGCATCCTCCATCTGTGGCTCCCAACGACGATCCTCCTGCCAGTTGGCTGAAAGCTCATCTTTGTCTGCCCAGAAACCAACCGCAAGACCTGCTGCGTATGCAGCGCCGAGAGCTGTGGTCTCTGCAACAACAGGGCGCACAACCGGCACGCCAAGCACATCAGCCTGGAACTGCATGAGAGTGTCATTTGCAATCATGCCACCGTCTACCTTCAGCTCGGTCAGATCTACACCGGCGTCTGCGTTAACAGCGTCGAGTACGTCGCGAGTCTGGTAGGCCACTGCTTCCAGCGCCGCACGTGCGATGTGGTTCTTGTTTGAGTAACGGGTCAGACCGGCAATCGTGCCGCGCGCTGTTGAATCCCAGTAGGGGGCAAAAAGCCCTGAGAACGCTGGCACAATGTAAACGCCGCCGTTGTCTTCGACTTCCTTGGCGAGGGTCTCAACCTCAGGTGCATCCTTGATGATTCCGAGCTGGTCGCGCAGCCACTGAATCAGTGAGCCGGTCACCGCAATCGAACCCTCGAGAGCGTAGTGTGCTGGCTCATCACCGATCTTGTAACCAACGGTGGTGAGCAGACCGTTATCTGAGTGCACGATTTCTTCACCGGTCTGGAAGATCAAGAAACAGCCTGTGCCGTAGGTGTTCTTGCTTTCGCCAGCCTCGAATGCGGCCTGACCGAAGGTTGCTGCCTGCTGGTCACCGAGGATGCCTGCGATTGGAGTCTCGCGCAGCAGTGAGTTGTCACGTGCGTGACCGTAAACCTCAGAGCTAGAGCGAATCTCAGGCATCATTGATAGCGGCACACCGAAGTCTGCGAGAATTTCTTCATCCCAGCTCAGTGTCTTCAGATCCATGAAGAGAGTGCGCGACGCATTTGTAACGTCTGTTGCGTGCACGCCGCCCTGTGAGCCGCCGGTCAGGTTCCAGAGCACCCAGCAGTCGGTGGTTCCAAATAGGAGATCGCCAGCCTCTGCCTTTTCGCGTGCACCCTCGACGTTGTCCAGAATCCATTTAATTTTTGTGCCCGAGAAGTAGGTGGCCAGCGGCAGACCCACACGATCCTTGTAACGGTCGGTGTCGCCGTCTGCGAGCTCGTCTACGATTTTCTGGGTGCGGGTGTCCTGCCACACGATTGCATTGTAAACAGGCTGACCGGTGTTCTTATCCCAAACAACGGTGGTCTCGCGCTGGTTTGTGATACCGATGGCGGCCACGTCGTGACGAGTGATGTCGGCGTTAGCGAGGGCTACACCGATCACCTCCTGGGTGTTTTTCCAGATTTCGATCGGATCGTGCTCAACCCAGCCAGCTTTTGGCATGATCTGCTCATGCTCTTTCTGGCCGACTGAAATTACGCTGCCAGACTTATCGAAAACAATTGCACGGCTTGAAGTGGTGCCCTGGTCGATTGCAATTACATATTTAGACATTTTTGTACCTCTTTAGGCTCTTAAATTAAACCGCTACTGCGAGCAGAACTGGCGCAGCGAGTGCGGCAAGTAGGCCACCAACGAGTGGGCCTGCAACAGGCACCCATGAGTATGCCCAGTCGCTTGAACCCTTGCCCTTAATTGGCAGGATTGCGTGTGCGATACGTGGACCGAGGTCACGAGCAGGGTTGATAGCGTAACCGGTTGGGCCACCGAGTGATGCACCGATACCAACAACGAGCAGAGCTACTGGCAGAGCGGTGAGCGCACCAAGACCGCCTGGCACACCGATTTCTGCAACACCAGAGTTAGCGAATGCGAAGATTACGAAAACGAGCACGAAAGTAGCGATAACCTCGGTGATGAAGTTCCAAGCGTATGAGCGGTTTGCAGGGCCTGTTGAGAATACGCCCAGCTTGTTTGCTGGGTCTTCTTCGAGGTCGAAGTGCTCCTTGTATGCGAGCCAGCACAGCACAGCACCGATGACGGCGCCAACAAGCTGAGCGGCAACAGCTGTAAAGAACTGTGCAGCAGTGATTGAACCTGCGGTGAGCAGGCCGAGAGACACTGCTGGGTTGAGCTGTGCGCCGGAGTAAACAGACACTAGCACACCCGCGTAAACCGCGAGGCCCCAGCCCCAGTTGATCATGAGGGTGCCGCCACCGTTGCCTTTAGTGCCCTTCAGCACTACGTTTGCGACAACGCCACAGCCAAGCAGGATAAGCATGGCGGTACCAACAGCCTCAGACAGGAAGTACAAGCCGAGATTAGTATCCATGTCGACATTGACCTTTCTTTATTGTTATTTGGTTTATTGCTGATTATTCAGCGGTTTCTAACGTTACTTAGACCTATTGTGCCGCTTCCGGCTCAGGCGCTACACCTGGCTCGCCGAGGATGACACGCTGTTCTATCCTTAGCTTTTCGGTGGTTCGCTCAATTTCAGCCTGCTGCCGGTTTTCATCCCACCCAAGCGGAGCTGCAATTGCATCGGTAACCTGCTGCAGAGTCTCATCTGTCATGCCGCCGCGGAAAGCGATATGGGTGCGACGCAGGAGCATATCGTCAAGGTGCACAACCTGCTCGTGCTCGGCAAGGTAGGCGAGTTCTTCTGCTGTGTAGCCTGGCACAGCGCTGAGTTTAGTTTCAGTCTCTGGCAGGCTTGCGATGATGTCTTTTGCGCGGGTGCCGTAGCGTTCGAGCAGCTGTTCCACGCGATTGGCGGAGTGATCTCCTTTATGCTTCGCGATCCACTTGGTGCGTGCTTTATCACCCTTTGGATAGTTGCGGCCACCACCAATTGGCATTTCGACGGTGTTTGCTTTGCGGCGCACATCAAGCTCTTTGAGGGTGTCGTCTGCCAGATGCTCTGAGAGCGCACGGAAGGTTGTCCACTTTCCACCAACCAGGCTGAGCACTGGCACACCAAACATCTGCTGGCGTTCGATGCGGTAGTCGCGGCTGACGAAGCCGGGAGCGGTGTCATCGTGTTTTGGCAGTGGGCGGATCCCTGAGAAGGTGTAAACAATCTGCTCACGCTCCAGCTTGATGCGCGGGAAGATGTGCTTTACCAGGTCAAAGAAGTATTCGATTTCACTGTCGGTGCAAACCGTAAGTTTTGCTGGATCAGCGTCGATATCGGTGGTGCCCACAAGCACGCGATTCTTGAAAGGATAAATGAGCACGATACGACCGTCTGAATGCTCAAAGAAGATTTCGTTACCGTTTGTTGCGGCGTAGAGTTCTGGGTTGTCGAGCACAATGTGTGAGCCCTTTGTGCCGCCCATAAACTGTGTGTCATTGCCGAGTGATTCATTGGTGAGGTCGGTCCAAGAGCCAGAGACGTTCAGCACCACGTCTGCCTTAAAATTGAACTCTTTTCCGCTCAGGTTGTCGCGAAGCACAGTCTCGCCATTCTTGAAGCCAACGGCCTCAACGTAGTTTGCGGCGCGTGCTTTCTCGCCACCCAGTAACTCACCATCGGCCAAAACATCAAGTGCGATGCGCTCAGGATCGTGCATAGAGGCGTCGTAGTAGGTGGCTGTGTATTTCACATCGTCGCGCATCTGTGGGAATTCAGCGCGGCTCTTTTTCGCGCCCACAAACCTGTGACGGGGGACTGCTCCGCCGTCGCGTGAGAAGAGATCATACAGTGTGAGGCCGGTTTTAATGAGGGCTGCGCCACGCTCTTTTGGCTTCCCGGTGCCGTGGCTGACCAGCAGTCGATATGGCGCAGCTAAAATGCCTGAAAATGTTGAAAAGATTGGGATCGTGGTGCGCAGCGGCTTGACGTAGTGAGGCGCGTTTTTAATGAGACGGTTGCGCTCAACGACAGCCTCCTGCACGAGACGGAATTCACCGTTTTCGAGGTAGCGAATGCCGCCGTGCACCATATGGCTTGATGCGGAGGAGGCTCCCGAAACGAAGTCATGGCGTTCGACTAGGGCGACATCGACACCCTGCAGAGATAGGTCGCGGAAGGTTGCGAGACCGTTGATGCCCCCGCCAATAATCAGAACGTCTGCGTGCGGGCGATCCTGCAGCGACTTTACCGCGCTACGGGTAACTTCGATGTTCACTCTCTAGCTCCTTAGGTTAGCTTCGAAGATCTTGTGGATCACGTTGGCGTACACCACAACCAATCATTGCCTACAGCCTTACGCCTTGAGAATATTTTTGCAAACGAATTGCACATATGTGCAAGAATTTTCGCATGTACACTGAAATCACAGCTTAGAGTTACATGCTAGGACGGCAATATGGTTCGTGGTAATGAAAATTTGCGCATTAAAGATGCACTGTTTGCGGCCAAACTTTACTACGAGAAAAACGAAAAAATGGCGGCTATTGCCCGCGCGCTGGGAACCTCGCGCTCAACGGTTTCGAGACTGTTGGCATACGCGCGCGAGCAGGGGCTGGTTGAGATACAGATACACGCGCCCACAGGGGATCGCAGCCGTCTTGAAGAGCGGTTAAACAAAAAATTTGATGTGCTTGCCACAGTTGTGCCAGCTTCAAGCCGGGTGAATGAGCTCGAACGGTTAGATAGAACGGCGCGTGTTGCCGCAAAAGCTGTTGCCGCAGCGATTGACTCGAGACTGACCGTCGGTGTTGCCTGGGGGGCAACCCTGTCAGCAATTACTAGGCACCTGCCCACGAAAGACGTATTTGATGTCAACGTGGTGCAGATGAACGGCGCTGCGAATGTGCGCACCAGTGGGGTCTCCTATACGGGCAGTATTTTTGGCAAGTTCGCCCAAGCTTTCGGAGCCTCACTGCATCAGTTTCCTGTGCCCGCGCTGTTTGATGATCCGCGCACAAAAGAGGCCATGTGGCGTGAGAGATCGGTGCGCAGTGTGCTTGATCTGCAGCAGCGCGCCGGTCTTTTTGTCTTCGGTCTCGGCTCACCAAAAGCAGGCCTTCCCTCGCATGTTTTCGCCGATGAGTATCTTGATGGTGCAGATCGGGAGCAGATTAAAACCGAAGCGATTGTGGGTGATTGTGCGACAACCTTCTATCGTGTAGACGGTAGCACCGATGGTATTGCGCTGAATCAGCGTTCGAGCGGGCCGAGCTTCGAGCAGATCCGCAGCATTCCGAGCCGCCTGTGTGTGGTGGCGAGCCCCACAAAACGGTATTCACTGCTTGGTGCTTTACGGGCAGGGTTAATTACGGAACTGGTGGTCGATGAGCAGTGCGCGCGAGCTGTGCTGGCTGAACGGTGAAATAAAAAAGACCTACCGGAGTAGGTCTTTAACTGGGGTGGCTAACGGGACTTGAACCCGCGACCACCGGCACCACAAGCCGGTGCTCTACCAACTGAGCTATAGCCACCATGTGTCGACAACTGTTGCCGCCGACAACTATGCCAGCATAGCGCAACTAAATCTCTTGTTCCAAGTTTAGGCAGTTTCGGCGTGCCGCGTGTCTTGCAGCGAGACTCCTGAGTCTTCTAACAACTCTTTAAACGCTTTTTGAGTGTGCAGCTGCGCTTCTTTCAACTGCGCAGTGTCGGCGTCGATACCACTATTTTGGAAGATCACACGACGGAAGTATGCAAGCTCCTGGATAGATTCAGCAATATCAGCAAGCGCACGATGCCCGCCAAACTTTGGTGGTGAATAGTCGAAAGCTGTGGGAAACCAGCGTCTTGCTAACTCTTTAACGGTTGATACATCTATGCTGCGGTAGTGCAGTAGTGCATCAAAATTCGGCAGATATGTGCTGATAAAACGACGATCCATTCCGATAGTGTTGCCCGCCACCAGTGGCCGCCTGTTACCGCTTACGTATTTCTTCAAATATGCAATGACCTCAGCCTCAGCGTCTGCAAGCGTTTTTCCGCTCGGTATTGACTCAAGCAGCCCTGATTTTGTGTGCATGTCACGCACAAATTCGTTCATATTTTCAAGCGCTGCTGCGCCTGGATTAATCACAACTTCGAGCCCGGGAGCCACCGGCTGTAGGTCAAAATCGGTGATGATCAGTGCAATTTCGACAAGTGCGTCTTTGCTGACGTCTAAGCCTGTCATCTCGCAGTCGATCCAGACTATTTTGTCTGAGGGGTAATTTGTCATTATTTGTCTCTAACGTAATAGGGGAGAGTAAGGGGGTATCTACTCATCTTACTGAGCGATTATTCTTGAGGTATGGCTATTCTTCCAATAACAATTTGTGGTGAACCGGTTTTGCACACCCCCGCAAGCCCTGTGACAGAGTTCGATGCGGCGCTACGCAAACTTGTTGACGACATGTATGAGACGACCGTTGCAGCCCCGGGAGTTGGGCTCGCAGCTCCCCAAGTTGGAATTGGAAAGCGTATTTTCGTGTGGGATTATGCCGACCAAGATGTCGCACCAGCGCAGGGGGTTGCGATCAATCCCGTGCTGCTAATTTCACCCCCGCAGCCTGGGGATCCCGATCAAGAGCTTGAGGTTGAGGGTTGCCTGTCGTTCCCGGGTGAGCGGTTTGCGCTGCGTCGAGCCGAGCGTGCTCTGCTCACCGCGCAGGACATTGACGGCAGAGAGTTTCAAATAGATGCAACCGGATGGTTTGCGCGCATCATGCAGCACGAATACGACCACCTGAACGGCTATCTCTATATCGACCGGCTCGGAGATTTTGACTACCGCGAAGCAATGCGAATCAAGCGTAAACGCAAGTGGGGCAAACCAGGGCTGACCTGGCTTCCGGGGCAGGATAATCTCGAAGGCTAATCTTCTTCCGATTTTTCTTGCGGATCAAAACCGGCAATCGGGATCGATCCCGTTGTCTCCGGTAGTTCAACGATTGAGATAGCGCCGGTTGCAGGAGCAATATCTGGGCTAACTGTTGGCAGCACTTCAGAGCTCTGCTTGGTGTGAAGTCGCAGCGGTTCCGGGCTAAATACCCAAACCGTGCAGGTTATTAGCATCATCAGAGCACAGGCCCAGAACGCGGCGAGCGGGCTCACTCCGTCCAGTAGCGCGCCGACGGCAACAGGGCCGATCACCACCCCAAGGTCTGTCACCATAGAAAGGCTCGCTATCAGTTTCGCTGAACCGCGCTTACCTGCAACGTCAGCTACTGTTGCGTTGATTCCCGGGTTGGCGAGTGCGCCCGCCATACCGATAATGGCGACCACGATAATCATCAAGATAATCTCTGTGCTGAAGGGGAGCAGTAGCAGTGCCACAGCGCTGACGAGTGTTCCAATAATAATTAGCGGCCTGCGGCCGAGCCGGTCGTTCAACCTGCCCGCAGGCACGACGAGTAGCGCATTTCCGGCCGCATAGGCGGCCATAGCCCAACCAGCGGCGGCCGGATCCTTCGAAATATACGATGCGATAAACAGCGGCAGGATGGCCATACGCATACCCCAGACAATGCCGTTTGAAAAACCGCCGATGAGTGAACCTCGAAAGCTTTGAAAGCGCAACCCCTCGCCAAGCGTCATCGCGGAATTTTTTGCGGCGCGGCTATCAGGTTTGCGCCCAACGCGGCTGTTGCGCAAGAGCACGGCAATCAGTGCCGCTGTAAGAGCCAATATGACGCCGTAGACAATAAACGGTGCGCGCATACCAAAGGGAACCAGCAGCGCGCCAAGCAGCGGGCCAATGATGTTACCCGACAGAAAAGCTGCGGCGTTTAAGCTGACAATCTGTGCGCGGGCGGTTGCTGGGGCGAGCCCAAAAAGCATGACACTACTGGCTACCGAGAATGTCACTGAGCCTATGCCTCCGAGTGCGCGCCACACCAGCAGCTCTGTCATGCTTGCAGCGTATGCGCAGAAAATTGTTGTGACAGTCACTATAGAGAGGCCGACTAGCAGACCCGGCAGCCCACCAAATCGTGTAGTGAAGAAGCTTGCGAGTGGTCCAGCAACAAAACGCATTGCCGCAAAGACACTGACCACAAGCCCGGCAACAGCAAAGCTAACCCCAAAAGAGTTTGCGAGCAGCGGCATGACCGGAGCTACGATGCCGTAACCCAAGGCGATCATGAAGGAGCCGCCGAGTAGAACCCACGCTTCTTTTGGAAACTTTGTGCGCTTCATCAACAGAGGCCGTTCTCAATAGTTTCGCATGCACACACGCGCCCCCAGCTGGATTCGAACCAGCGACCAACAGATTAGAAGGCTGTTGCTCTATCCACTGAGCTATGGAGGCTCGAGGCTATCTTAGCCTATTGCCAGGTGTGTCTGCTCTCACGCGGGGCCACAGTATTAGATAAGATTGGGGGAGTTCGAGTATTACTTCGGAGGATTCCTTGAATAACCCAATTAATGATCCAGGTCACGGTGATTCACCAGCAGCGTGGACTGCAGTGATAATAATTCTGCTTGCTTTTGTTGCCGGCGCTTTTTTCTTCTTTTTCGATAAGCCGGTTGCTGTGTTTATCTGTGCAGGCGTAGCAGCTTTCGGTTTGCTCTTGGGCTTCATACTGTCAAAGGCGGGCTACGGAGTAAACGGCCCGAAGTACACGCCAAAGGGTCATTAATCTCCCGTGCTTAGTGACTTATACGCGGGTGCTCTTGAAGACGCTAAAGCCCGTGAGGCAGCAACCACCATTAGTGAGCTAGAAGCAGCGATTGCAGCGAGCCCGCAACCGCTGGACGTGCTTAGCGCTCTCGCGCCAGACGAAACTATTAAGGTCATTGCTGAAGTGAAGCGCGCTTCTCCGTCGAAGGGGGAGCTGGCTGATATTCGCGACCCGCAGTCGCTAGCGCAACAGTATGAAGCTGGCGGGGCGGCAGCGATATCGGTGCTGACAGAGAGTCGCAAATTTAAAGGCTCGCTTGCAGATCTTGCCGAGGTGAAGCGTGGGGTATCGATTCCGGTGCTCCGCAAAGACTTTATCGCTACCGAGTTTCAGCTTCTTGAGGCGCGGGCAGCTGGGGCGGATATGGCCCTGCTCATCGTTGCTGGCTTAGAGCAGCCTTTGCTGCAGAGGCTTTATGACTTCTCGATGCAGCTCGGAATCACCCCGCTGGTCGAAACTCACTCTGCTGAAGAGGTTGCACGAGCGGTAGACATTGGTGCTGAGATCATTGGCGTGAACGCCCGCAATCTTTCAACCTTTGAGCTCGACCGTGATCTATTTGCCTCAGTCGCTGATCATATTCCTTCCGGGGTTATTCGTGTTGCTGAATCAGCTGTAGCCTCGGTTGCAGATGTCGCGCACTACCGGGCAGGTGGTGCTGACGTTGTGCTGGTTGGCGAGGCTCTTGTGCGCGACGGTGATCCTGCAGCAGCTGTAGCCGCATTTTCAGCGGTAGCCTAGATAGACTTGGTAAATTAATGTAGTTCGCGCGACAGCGCGACGTCCATCACTTTAAAGTCTGGAGTTTTTCGTGTCATTGAGCACAGCATCTGGTCCGTTCTTTGGTGAATATGGCGGGCGTTATATGCCTGAATCATTAATTGCGGCGATCGATGATCTGAGCAGACAGCATGAGATCGCGCTTAATGACAAAGACTTCCAAGCTGAGCTAGCTGAGCTACTGACACACTATGCGGGGCGCCCATCTGAGCTAACGGAGGTGCCACGTTTTGCTGCAGCTGCGCGTGAAAAGCTTGGTTTAAGCGGCAAAGGGCCGCGTTTTTTTCTGAAGCGCGAAGATCTCAACCACACCGGCTCGCACAAAATCAATAACGTGCTCGGTCAGGCGCTGCTGACCAAACGGCTCGGGAAAACTCGTGTAATTGCTGAAACAGGCGCCGGCCAACACGGTGTTGCTACCGCCACAGCCGCGGCTCTTTTAGGCCTTGATTGCACAATATACATGGGTGGTCTCGACACTGAACGGCAGGCTCTGAACGTCGCTAGAATGCGTCTTTTGGGTGCTGAGGTTGTTGCGGTTAATTCTGGGAGTCGCACACTTAAAGACGCTATTAACGACGCGTTTCGTGATTGGGTGGCCACGGTTGAAACCACAAACTATATTTTCGGGACGGCCGCCGGCCCCCACCCCTTCCCAACATTGGTGCGTGATTTTCAAAAAATTATTGGGGAAGAAGCACGAGAACAAATGATTTCGCGCACCGGCGCCCTGCCGAACGCAGTTGTTGCCTGCATCGGTGGTGGATCCAACGCAATCGGAATGTTTAATGCTTTCCTTGACGATGCTGAGGTCGCTATTTACGGAGTTGAGGCAGCGGGTAAGGGGCTAGATACCACCGAAACCGCGGCATCTATCGAACGTGGGCGGCCGGGTGTTTTGCACGGTGCGCAGACTTACATCCTGCAAGACGAAGACGGTCAAACAATCGAGTCACACTCAATATCAGCCGGTCTAGACTATCCGGGCGTTGGCCCGCAGCACGCGTGGCTCAATGATATTGGGCGAGTGAGCTACATCGGTGCAACCGACGACGAAGCGATGCAAGCACTCCGCATGCTCACTCGCTGCGAGGGTATTATCCCGGCGATTGAGTCGGCGCACGCGCTTGCAGGAGCGATTGAAGTTTCACGCGATATGGACGAATCAGAAACTATCGTTATCTGCCTCTCAGGCCGTGGCGACAAAGATATGCATACCGCAGCTAAATATTTCAACTTGATTGACGAAGGAGCCGAGGGATGAGCCGGGTAACCGCTGCAATCGAGGCTGCACAAGCTGCCGGTCGCGCTGCTTTGGTGGGGTATCTGCCGCTTGGCTTCCCCGATATTGAAACAAGCGTTGCAGCTGCAGTTACTTTGGTTGAGTCTGGCGCCGATATTATTGAGCTTGGGCCGCCCTATTCTGACCCGGTTATGGACGGTGCAGTCATCCAAGAAGCAACAACTATTGCTTTGCAAAACGGCTTCCGTGTGCGTGATATTTTTCCTGCGATTAAAGCAATTTCAGAGCGGGTGGCAGCACCAATTCTTGTTATGAGCTACTGGAACCTGATTCTGCAGTATGGGGTGGATCGCTTTGCTGCAGATTTGCGGGATGCGGGTGGCGCGGGGCTGATTACCCCAGATATCACTCCTGAGTTCGCTGGTGAATGGATCGCTGCTGCAGAGAAATACGATCTTGATCGAGTGTTTCTTGCGGCACAGACCTCGACCGATGAGCGGCTACAGTTGATCGCTGAAAACAGTCGCGGTTTTGTTTACGCGGTTTCAACGATGGGCATTACCGGAGCCCGTGAAGAGCTGGATGCCGCTGCTGAAAGTTTGGTGCAGCGCTTACGTGCCGCAGGTGCAAAACACGTGTGTGTCGGCATCGGAATCACAAATGCTGCGCATGTGAAAGCTGTTGCTGGTTACGCAGACGGCGCGATCGTTGGCACCGCACTCGTAAAAGCACTGCGTGACGGTGGGATAGATAGGCTCAGTTCTGTTGCGGCAGAATTAGCAACAGGAACCAAGCGTTTGCATAACTCGTAAACTAACACAGTGTAATGCAGACGAACTAAGTTAAAAGTAGCCTCGTAAGATACCGAAAAAGGCAAGAGATGCACAGTTTTTATATTCCAAGCCCAGATATTAACGCGTTTAATCTTGGGCCGTTGCAGATTAAATTTTATTCAGTCACTATGCTGCTTGCCATCGTAGTCGCGACTGTATACACCGCGCGGCGCTTAACGAAGCGTGGCGGTCATGAAGATGCGATGTTTTACTTCCTGGTCTCCGCAGTTTTTTTCGGTATCGTCGGGGCTCGCCTGTATCACGTCATCACCCACTGGGATGAGTTCTTTTATGAGGGCGCCAATCCTTTAGAGGTGTTTGCCATCTGGAACGGCGGAATCGCTATCTTCGGCGCGCTGCTTGGTGGTGCACTCGGTGTTTTTCTTGCATCACGCCTGACCGGTGTCAGGTTTTGGTCACTGGCAGATGCTTTAGTTCCCGGGCTGCTTTTGGCGCAAGCTATTGGCCGTATCGGTAACTATTTCAATCAAGAACTTTTCGGATCACCAACCACCCTCCCTTGGGGTCTTGAGATTGATCCGGGCAATCCTGCTCTGCCGGTTGGTGCACCTGCCGGTGTCTATTTCCATCCGGTGTTTTTGTATGAGATCCTCTGGAACCTGCTCGGCTTAGCCGTGCTGCTGACGCTCGAAAAGAAACTGCAGCCGCGGTGGGGTAAATTCTTTGGCATGTACCTGATCTGGTATGGCCTGGGGCGCATGGCGCTTGAAGGAATTCGCTTGGATCCGTCATACGAGTTTTTTGGTCTGCGCACCAACGGATTAACGGCGCTAGCAGCTATCTTGCTGGGTGTTTTGATTATCTTTATCCAATCACGCCGCCACACAGGCAGGGAAATTAGTGTCTACAGGGATGGTGCTGACCGACCCGGAAAATCAACCCTGAAAGACACCGCCGATGGTGAAAAATATCACCACATTCTTAACCATCCAGAGGTTTCTAATGTCAGTGCACATGAAACCATGGATTCGATGAATCAGAAAGTTTAGGCTTAAAAATTATGCGTCACGCAAAAATTGTTGCTACTTGGGGGCCGGCGGTTGCCAGCTTTGAAAACACGCTGGAGCTTATTACTGCTGGAGTGAACGTTGCTCGTTTAAACATGTCGCACGGCACCCATCTTGTGCATGAAGGGATCTACCGGAATATTCGCAGAGCCGAACAGCAGGTTGGCAGGCCTGTTGCGGTGCTCGCAGATTTGCAGGGCCCGAAGATTCGACTCGGGAAGTTTGACGGTGGGCCCTACGAACTCGAGGTCGGTGATCCTTTCGCGATCACAACTCGTGACGTAGTTGGAACGCGTGAGCTTGTCGGAACAACGCACAAGGGTCTGCCGGGAGATGTGCGCGTTGGGGATCCGCTCCTAATCGACGATGGCAAAGTTGTTTTGCGTGCTACTGAAGTGACAGACGACACCGTGCACGCTGTGGTTGAGGTGCCCGGCGCGGTGAGCAATAACAAGGGAATCAACCTGCCCGGTGTTGCTGTTAATGTGCCAGCACTGTCTGAAAAAGACGAGGAAGATCTGCGGTTTGCACTAAAACTTGGCGCTGACTACATCGCACTCTCTTTTGTGCGCAATGCTGCAGACATCAAGCGTGTGCACGAAATTATGGCGGAAGAGGGTATTCACCGTCCGGTAATTGCAAAGATCGAGAAGCCACAAGCGGTCACAAATCTCGAGGAGATTATTCAAGCCTTTGACGGCATTATGGTTGCCCGCGGGGATCTTGGTGTTGAACTACCGCTCGAAGAGGTGCCGCTGGTGCAGATGGATGCGATTCAGCTTGCCCGACAGAATGCGAAACCTGTTATTGTTGCAACGCAGGTGTTCGAGTCGATGATAGAAAACCCACGCCCGACACGGGCGGAAGCATCTGACTGCGCAAACGCAATCATTAACGGTGCTGACGCTGTGATGCTCTCTGGCGAAACTAGCGTAGGTGCGCATCCTGTGCAGGCTGTGTCGATTATGGCGAAGGTTATCGAAGCGACTGAGGAGAAAGCGCTCGGGCGCATCGAACCTATTGCGACTAAACCGCGCACGCAAGGCGGTGCACTGACGCTTGCTGCGGGAGAGGTTGCTGACTTCGTTGGAGCGAAGTTTGTTTGTGTGTTTACGGAGTCGGGGGATACCGTGCGCCGTATGTCACGCCTGCGCGGATCCGTGCCAATTTTTGGTTTCACTCCATCACTAGATATTGTGCGTCGTATGCAGCTTACCTGGGGTGCGAAGAGCTATCAGGAGCCGCGTGTTAGCACCACTGATGAGATGTTTGAGCAGGTCGATAATGTCTTACTCGGCGACGGCTCCGCACAGGTGGGGGATCTCTGCATAGTCATTTGTGGCACACCTCCGGGAATAATTGGCACCACTAACACTATGCGTATTCATCGCATAGGCGAGGCGACTGGTCGTCTGCCTGAAGCTGGGCCGCGGAAACACGTGTTGGAGGCTGCAAGTCAGTAAAGTTTGCGCTATGCTGGAGCAGGCAGACTGTTTGGCCTATGCTTCAGCAGCGCCAGCCGGAATGGCGGAATTGGTAGACGCACCGCACTCAAAATGCGGCGCCGCAAGGTGTGTGGGTTCGAGTCCCACTTCCGGCACTATTAGGACTACCTTTGTGATACAAATCACGATGGTAGTCCTTAATCGTTTTTGGATAAAAGCGTACCATCTGTGTCAGTTCACTCATCCAGATTAACCACTGCCTTGAAACAATCAAGGTTAGAACGTGAATGAAGAACGACCACAGCCTGTTTCCCAGCTTTTTCGAGAGCGCAGGCTAGCGATTCAAGCTCAGCACGTTCTGCTGCAGGGGTGAGTTTCTTCAAAGTCTCGTCTAGCAGAATAAGTTGGCTTGTCCCTTCGTGCAGGACCGATCGGGCAAGCGCGACACCGCTCAAACCTGATTCTTCAGACGCAAACGGGTCTATATCAGGCACAATAGCTACTTCGCCCTCAGGACGCTGACGATATAAAGCATCAAGTATGACAGATTTCCCTACGCCAGTTGACCCAATCAGCGCGACCATCGGATATTTCTTATCAAGAGCGTCCTCGAGTCGTTTCAGGTCAGCGGGTCTAACTGTTGGAACCGCACGAGACGACTGAACCTCTTCAAGCATTCTGATACGCTCTGCAGTCAAACTAACTACACCAACTTCCTGCAGCGTTTCCACCGTGGATTGAATACCAGAAGATAGTGTCACAGCAAAGTAGATTACGGCAGCGGAAGTAACTAACGAATTTGAATTACCGTACAACAGCACTAGTATCACGGCAGAAATATTCAACAAGAACACTAGTAGCTGAATCAGTCCTGTACGGAGCGCGTAAGCGTTAGCTAGCTGAACAGAAGTTCTGACATATGCTGCTTCTGAACTAGCATAGGCATCCTCCCCGGCCCGACGGAGCCCGGCACTCACGGGTAGAGTGTGCATACCCGCCTGTGCGCCAACTGCTCCGATGAATTCTCCTCGACTATTTGCGGTCGCTGTTGAAGCAGGAAGAATCCATTTTGAACCTTGACGCATAGCAAGAACCGCTAGGGGAGCAACCGCTAGCACAACAATAATAAACAGTGGGGCGCCAGCAACTGCACCGCCAATGAGCATAACGGTCTGTACGATTACCAGGAAGACTGCGCCTAGGGCGCTAGGTACTGACATTTGGAGATCAGAAAAGTCCTCACCAATTCGTCCCACAACCGAACCACTTGTCCGAGGACTAGCGAAACGGTCAATCCTTTGCACAACCCTGCTGTGCAGGCTGCTTAACCTCGCAATAGGGGCTCGGTAGAGCGAGCCAAAGAACAGCACAGATCCGATTAGTGCTGCCAGCGCGCACGCAGCTGAAACAGTAGCGAGCAGAGTAGATAACTCGTCAGATTGAGCAAGTGTTAAGGCAAAAGCGACTTCGGAACCTGCCAGCAGCAGAGCGCCAACTAAAACCCAAACCACGTGAGGGCCAAACAACAGCCTCACTGATCTACGGAAAGTTGCCTGCTTCGGCTGCGGATCTGGAAGATCCACTGTCTCATTTGTATCCGCAGAACCAGCTTCTACTGCTCCCACAGCTCTCGGAACGCCACCCTCTAGCCCCTTATTTTTTTGTTCTCCACTGTCGGAAGTAAACAAGTTAGGAACGTATTCTTCGGAGCTAGTTAAAAGCGTACACGCGGGCACAAGCTCCAGAATTTTTTTGGCGACGATTTCACGCGTAAACGGGTCGAGAGCTGTGAACGTGTCGTCTAGCACCAACCATTCTGGTTCGTCCACCAAGACCAGAGCGATAGCTGCGCGGTGTCTTTCGCCAGAAGATAGAGTCTTTGCATCTACCCAGAACCGTTCTATCGCGTCTTTTTTCACCCCCATGTCTAAAGCAAAATTCGTAAACCGGGATATTTCTTCATTCGATGCAGAATTTTGCCACGCTAGCAACACTGTCTGGGGCATTTCCGGGTTGCTAGGTACGAAAGCTGCATCGCTGCCGGTTGCGGATTTGCGTAAAGCATCAGCGCGATCAGAAGCAGAATCAAGCACCTCTACACCTTTCGAAGGAGGTGACACTAGATTCTGACTATCAGCGGTAGTTTCCAGAGTCTTCTCTAGCCTGTCAAGTTCGTGCATCATCGGCTTAGCCAAGCGAATAACCCGATAATTAACAATGTTGTTCTGCACTGCCGCGTACAGGTAACGGGCCGCCAAAATAATTCCAATGCCGAAGCTTGCGGCAGGGAAAAGCCACGCACCGAGAATAGCAACAAGAGCAAGCACGGTGGTCAAGGCTCCCTGCTCGAGGAATCCATTCAAAACCTGTAACCGTACGCGCTTTTTCAGGAGCTGCTCTTCGGATTTTCTGATGCTTAAAACCTTGCCCAGGGCGCCAGTCCAACTGGGGATAGCACGCCCGCGGGGTAACGAATCAACTAGCCGTTGAATCCAGCGTCTACGCTCTCCCTCCAAAGATACATACTGCTCCCACAGGTTTCCAACCAGCTTCACGAGTTTGACACTAATGAAAACTAATCCAGCAATAAGTAATGCAGCAACCGCACCGCCTGCACCATACAGCGCGAGTGAAATAGCGAGGAAAGCAACAATCTGAACCGTTGAAACAGTAAAGTCAACAACATATGCAAACTGACTGATCTGCGCCGGGTACGTTAGTACATGCTCGTGTGCTTGCTTAGGAGGATTTGAACGCTTAAAAATTTCGCTAAACCGCCGATAAGTCAGTTGGCGCACTGCTAACGTCAGAAGACTCTCCTGACGTTCTTTCACCCAATCCCCAAAACTTTCAGCTAGAAACCCTAAAACAAGCAACCAGATAACACTGACTGGAGTGACAGAATCCGATGACACTCTACCGATGCTCATCGTGATAGCTAGAGAACCTGCAACGCTCAACAGGCCTGCTGCGAAGACTATGAAACTCGTTCTTGCCGGGGCAAAAACAAAAGCAAACCAACGCAACCGTTTTGGTAAAGTCTTCACGAGTCGCTGATAACGCTCAAACATTGAAATCATATTCATAGCTACTCACCTACATTCAGAAAACTTGGTAACTAACGCCAGAAACCTGTCACTGATTTCTTATCCTCAATATTGAATTCAATTACGCTTCGCAACAGATCATACGGTGGTTCAGCACCCCACGGGATCCGAAATAAGTTTGCCGTATAGGATAATTTCAGTTTCTTCAGTGATTCTTCGCAATACGCGATGCCAGCCTGCTCCGGTGACACCGACAGATGTTTAGAAGCAAAAGACAAACCGATAATGTATGTGTCATGGTCCGTAAACATGGGCTGATTCCACGCGATCCGCGCTTTAAGATTTGGGAATTCGCGGTGAATCCACTGAAGAATCTCTAGCGCCTGTGCTCTGTGCGCGGAAACCTTAATCTTCGCCAAAACAGGGGAGAAGAACTCCTGCAAACTTTCTCCCTGAGACATTTCAACAGTCATAGTTCCAAGTATTACACGGAGAAATGTCGTGATTATTTAGTTTGGCTTGGGATCTCACACGTCAGGTGAGATCCCTGAAAACCACGAAACAGTTGAAGAAGTTCTTTTGATCCAGCTGAACTGTCGTGATTAGTTTTTTGAAAAGGTGTCGACAGCAGTCTGCACTGCTGTGTAATAAACAGTGAGCCTACAGACCGAGTTTTTCGGCAACGTAGTCAATATCTTTATCACCACGACCCGACAGATTCACAATAATAATCTTGTCTTTATCAAGGGTGGCAGCCAGTTTTAGCGCGTAGGCGACGGCGTGACAAGACTCGAGCGCTGGAATGATGCCCTCATATTTACACAGTGCCTTAAACGCTTCGAGTGTCTCAGCGTCACTCGCTGTTTCATAGGTCACACGCCCCTCCTGCTTCAAGAAAGCGTGTTGCGGGCCGACGCCAGGATAGTCGAGACCAGAGGCGATAGAGTGCACCGGAGCGGGGGAGCCCGACTCATCCTGCAACACCAGTGTCTGCATCCCGTGAATCACACCGTCTGTGCCGAAGGTTATAGTCGCGGCGTGCTCACCGACAGTGTTTAAATCTTTACCGGCCGGCTCCACCCCATAAATTGCGACCGACTCATCGTCAAGAAATTCGGTAAACAAACCAAGCGCGTTTGATCCGCCCCCAACTGCGGCAACCAGTGCGTCTGGCAGACGACCCTCGTGCGCAAGAATTTGCTCTTTAGCTTCGCGCCCGACGATCGACTGAAAGTCACGCACCATATTTGGGTACGGATCAGGGCCAACCACCGATCCGATAGCAAACATAGTATCTTCATAGTCGCGCGCAAAAACATCGAAAGCAGAGTCTACTGCCTCTTTCAGCGCACCCCCACCAGCGACATTTTCACCAACTGGCACAACTTTTGCACCCAGCAGCTGCATGCGCACCACATTAGGTCGTTGCTTCGCAACATCGATAGCACCCATATGAATTTCGCACTCGAGCCCAACCAGCGCCGCAGCAGTGGCGAGCGCGACACCGTGCTGGCCGGCACCTGTTTCAGCAATAACCTTCTTTTTGCCCATCCGTTTTGCGAGCAGAGCCTCGCCGATACAGTGGTTGATTTTGTGTGCACCGGTGTGATTAAGATCTTCACGCTTCAAATAAATCTTTGCGCCACCGGCATGTTTCGAAAGTTTCTCAGCAAAATAAAGAGGTGATGGACGACCGACGTATTCGGCGAGTAACCGCTCCCACTCGGCTACGAATTCCGGATCTTTAAGCGCCTCAGCATAGGCCTCCGCAACCTCAGCAATTGGGCGTTCTAACTGCGGCGGCAAGAAGCGCCCACCGTAGTTTCCGAAGTATCCCTGTGCGTCCGATTTCTTAAAACTCACCATGAGTATGAGTATATTCCTGCACAGCACGGGAGTGAGGCGTGCGACACCCAGGATAATGCAAGCAGTTGCCTGATAAATTGACGCTATGAGTATCAATAATCCAGTTTCCCTTGCAAACGGCAACACTATTCCAAACGTGGGGTTTGGAACCTTTCAAACACCCCCTGACGAAACGAAGATAGCCGTTGCTGAGGCGATTAAAGCTGGTTACCGCCATATTGATACCGCAGCAATTTACGGTAATGAGGCTGGTGTGGGTGAAGCGGTGCGTGAGAGCGGCGTTGGGCGAGGCGAATTTTTTATCACCACAAAAGTTTGGAACACCGAGCGCGGCTTTGAAAAAACTCTCGCTGCAGCTGAAGGCTCACTCGAGAAGCTAGGTCTTGATTATGTCGACCTGCTGCTTGTGCACTGGCCAGCAAACTACCTGCAGTTTGGTTCGGAAGCAAAAGCATTAAATGCTGACACGTGGCGGGCATTCGAGCACCTTTACGAGCAGGGCAGAGCAAAAGCTATCGGAGTTTCAAACTTTATGGCGCACCACCTAGAGGCGCTTGAAGAAACCGCAAAAGTGCGGCCGATGGTGAATCAGATTGAGGTGCACCCGGGTTGGTATCAAGCAAACGCCATAAAATGGTGCCAAGATCACGATATTGTGGTGGAGGCTTGGAGCCCGCTCGGGCAGCAGGCCGTGCTAGCGCATCCGGTGCTCCAGGAGATTGCAGACCGTCACGGTAAAGAAACTGCGCAGGTTAGCTTACGTTGGGCACTGCAACACGGGCTTATTCCACTGCCGAAGTCGGTGACTCCCGCTCGCATTAGGTCAAACACTGAGCTATTTGATTTCGTTCTTTCTGTGGAAGAAATTCAGGCTATCGACAAGCTTGAGAATATTGGCGGACCGTGCCTGCGCCCAGATGATGTTTTGTTTTAGTATTTGAAATTAATAAACACAGTAGTTTCGAGTCCCCGACTAGATGGAAGGTAATCATGAGTGAAACGAGCGCGCAGCGTCGTGTAGTGGTTGCAGAAGATGAATCATTGATTCGTCTTGATATTGTTGAGACGCTAAAAGATAACGGCTACGACGTTGTTGGTGAAGCCGGCGACGGTGAGGAAGCTGTGCGCCTTGTAGAGGAGCTGCACCCCGACGTTGTTGTTATGGATGTGAAGATGCCGAAGCTTGACGGCATCTCAGCAGCCGAGAAAATAAACAAGGAACGCATCGCCCCGGTTGTACTGCTGACCGCCTTTAGCCAGCGGGAATTGGTAGAGCGCGCAGCTGAGGCGGGAGCGCTTGCCTATGTTGTAAAACCATTCACTCCAGACGATTTGCTTCCTGCAATAGAAATCGCAGTTTCCCGCTTCCAGCAGATTCTAACCCTTGAAAACGAGGTGCAGGATCTCGCAGAGCGCTTTGAAACTCGCAAACTTGTGGATCGTGCGAAGGGTATCCTAAATGACAAAATGGGGTTGAGCGAGCCAGAAGCATTCCGTTGGATTCAGAAGGCATCGATGGATCGCCGGCTGACAATGCAGGATGTTGCCAAAACCATTATTGATCAACTGGGTGCTAAGAAAGACGACTAGTTCCTAGATTAAATAAGTGTGGCGCGTCCTTCGGGGCGCGCCACACTTATTTAGTTAAGGCTTTCTCTCAAGTTTTTTATAAAAGTTGGTGATCCGAATTGTTGAGCAGCGTTTACCATCATTATCACGGGTTATAACTATCTCATGCACAGTGAGTGAGCGGCCAACATGTACCGGCACGCAAACACCAGTCACCGTGCCACTAACAGCCGAATTAGTGTGAGTTGCATTGATGTCAACGCCCACCGCGACGTAGCCTTCAGGGGCGATGAAGTTTGCGTGCATTGAACCGAGAGACTCACCGAGCACAACATAAGCACCCCCGTGCAAAAGTCCGATCGGTTGCGTGTTGCCCTCTACAGGCATTGTCGCCACTGCGCGCTCAGAATTAAACTCTTTGACTTTAATACCCATTCGCTCAGCCAACCTGCCGAATGTGCGTTCCGCAGCCCATAACATGCCGTCTTTAACCTGCTGATTCTCAGCCATTACTGACCTTTCTAACCGGAAGGTGATTATAAACTCACACACTGGAGCGGTAGCCTTGAAGTGTGTCTAATACAAAGCCTACCTTGATGATTATCGACGGCCACTCACTCGCGTTTAGAGCCTACTACGGGGTGCCGGTAGAGCGCTTTCAGAACTCTGAGGGGCAGCACACCAATGCGATTCATGGTTTTATCGCGATGCTGCTTGCCCTGCTAGAGCAGTACGAACCAGATGCGTTAGCGGTGGCTTTTGATATTTCAAGGCACTCATTTAGAACTGAGGAATATCCGGAATACAAAGGAACTCGCGGTGAAACTCCGGAGGAGTTTAAAGGGCAGGTGCCACTTCTAAAAGAGGCGCTTGCCGCGCTCGGCATCATCACACTCGAGCAGGAGGGGTTTGAGGCTGACGATATTCTGGCGACGCTGTCTGTAATTGGGCGCGACAACGGATATAGGGTGTTGGTGGTTTCTGGCGACCGCGATACTATCCAGCTAATCAACGATGATGTAACCCTCCTTTATCCGGCTGCGCAGGGCGTAAAAAAGTTAAAAGAGTATGACGCTCAGGCGGTGAAAGAAAAATATGACGTCTACCCGCACCAGTATCAGGATTTAGCTGCGCTTGTCGGTGAGACCAGCGATAATCTTCCGGGGGTGCCGCTTTGGGGGCCAAAAACAGCTGCTAAATGGATCAATCACTACGGCTCACTCACAGAAATTCTGGCCCATCGTGATGAGATCAAAGGCAAAGCCGGTGAAAATTTGCGCACCTTCGTTGAAAACGTTGAACGCAACCGACGCTTAAACGAGCTGAGACGTGATTTAGATTTACCCGTCGTGATTTCACAGTTAGAGCGACAGCCTGTTGATATTTCAGCTGTAACAGAAATTTTTAGCAAGCTGGAGTTTAGAACGCTGCTGACCCGTGTAAAAAAGTTTGCCGGCCTCGACAATAATGGTGCTACCGCAGCTGATGATGCACATGGTGCAGCGGGGCAGCGATCCTCTAAAGTTGCGTTTAGTAATGACAGTGCGCAGGCACCTAAGCCGCAGGTTTTTACACCACCGCTTCACCTCATTGGCGAAGAGCTGGTGACATGGTTAAAGAAGGCTGACAGGCCTGCGCTCTATTTTTGGGATATTAATCGCGACGGTGTAATTCGAGTGGGCGTTGCGGCGGCAAACGGCACAGTTGAATTTGACTGGAAACCGGGCACTGCTGACTACCGTGAGTTTGAAACATGGCTGAAAAGCGAGCAAGAGAAAATCGTATTCGACGCTAAAGCGTTGCTGCACCTGCTTGCTAAATTAACAACCCCAGAGCTTGGAAATCTCAGCGATGCCCAGCTGCTGGCTTCTATTTGGCGCCCTGATTTCACAGACCGTTCATTTAAAGGGTTTGCAAAGAAGCTGTTGCAGTTTGAAGTTGTTGAGCCTGATATGAGTCAGCTCGTGCCAGACCTTGAGGCTGCAACCGGTGCAGCGAAGCGCGCCTGGCTGACACGTCAAATTCACGAGCAAGCTCTTGAATCACTCCACGATGCGGGGCTGAAGCTCTATTACAGCACTGAACTGCCACTTGTGAAAGTGCTGTTTAACCTTGAACACAGGGGAGTTGCGATAGATACACCGCTGCTTGCTGCGCAACAGGCGGAGCTGCGCGATGCAATCGCAGAGTATGAACAGCGCGCCTATCAGGTGATCGGTCGTGAGGTTAATCTAGGATCGCCGAAGCAACTGCAGACGGTGCTGTTTGACGAACTACAGATGCCAAAGACCAGGAAGATTAAGAGCGGATTTTCTACAGATGCGGCATCACTGCATGAGCTGCAGGCAAAGAGCCCGCATCCGTTTCTGGATGCGCTGCTAGCACACCGTGAAACAACCAAGCTCTCACAAATTATCACCTCGCTTGAAGAAGCGGTCGCAGCTGACGGTCGCATTCACTCCACGCTCTACCAGGTGGGGGCGGCAACAGGGCGCTTAGCGTCTAACTCACCAAATCTGCAAAACATTCCAACCCGTTCCGAAGCGGGTAACAGGATTCGCGGAGCCTTCACACACGGTTCCGAATACATTGGTCTGTTGACAGCAGACTACTCCCAGATTGAAATGCGGGTGATGGCGCACCTCTCTGAAGACCAGGCGCTCATCGAAGCGTTCAATGACGGTGAGGATCTGCACCGCTCAGTTGGTGCACGAGTCTTCGGAGTTACAGCAGCGGAGGTCACTCCTGTTATGCGCGCAAAAGTGAAAGCGATGTCTTACGGTCTCGCCTATGGTTTGGGCCCGTTTGGGCTCGCCAAGCAGTTGGGTATCACTCAAACTGAAGCGAAACAGCTGATGACAGACTACTTCGCACGATTTGGAAAGATTCGAGACTATTTGATGCAGGTAGTGGAAACAGCTCGGGCTGACGGCTACACAGAAACACTTTTTGGGCGCCGCAGGCCATTCCCAGAGCTAAATTCACCAAATCGTGTGCTGCGGGCAACCGCAGAACGTGCCGCCTTAAACGCTCCAATTCAAGGCACCGCAGCTGACATTATTAAAATCGCGATGCTGAAAGTTGAAAGTGAAATTGCGGCTGCTGGGCTTAAATCGCGAATGCTCCTACAAATTCACGACGAACTAATGTTTGAAGTGGCGTCGGGAGAGCGCGAGGCTTTGGAGAAGCTGGTGCGTGAAAAGATGGCCTCGGCCGCAAAACTTGCTGTGCCGCTGGAAGTGTCGGTCGGTTTTGGTCCAGACTGGCAGCAGGCGGAACACTAGCGAGACTCCGCAGGCTGATAAGTGGGAGGCATCAAAAGTCAAATAGATGCTGCGATTTATTTAGCGTCTAAGCGATCGAGAATAAACTCCACTCCCTCTTCACGCATACCGTTGTCGAAGTAGGCGATGTGCCCTTCTTCATTAAATGAGTCGCGGGTTTGGCAGACAATATCTTCGGCTACACAAAAAGAGCGTATGCGATCCGCCGCCCTGTCTAATGCGCCCGGAAGCCGCGGCAGAGCGCCATCAACCGACTCTTTGAAGGTGCCGTAAGCAAAAGAGTCTGACCCGAGGAAGCGGGGATCGCCGTAAAAAATGATCGCTTTCACCCGGTCGAGTGCGGCATCTGAGATGACACCGACGCCCCGCCCTAAGAGACGAGAGTCAGGGTCTGTAAGCGCTTCACCAATTACATAGGCGCCCTGCGAGTAGCCAATGAGAGCTATCTCTTGTTTTGGGCACTCTGTGCTGTGCATCTCAAGGATGTCAATGAGCTTCCGCATGCCTTCGGGTGCGCTCTCGCCAAACTCAGAGCTGGCCGGGTAGTCAACGTCGATTAACTCATAACCGACTTTGCTTGCTGCTGAATCAAATGCAGAGCTTGCATCACTGTCAGACTGCGAAGTTTCAGATTGAGAGCGTTTAGAGTCACTCTCAGGTTTGAAGGGATCGCTCTTTTTGTCTTCTGACGCCTCCAGTTTCTTTTTCAGCATGTTTGAAATGCTGACGACCAGACTTTTTTCACCGTACGGTTCTGCCGTGCCGCGCACAGTCACCGTCAGCACATCGCTGCAAGTCTCAGGAACTTCGGCGGTGGTGTCAGGAAGCTCTGCCAGCGTCCAAGCAGTGCCGGCCACTGGCAGGTCTGTTTCAGATACTTTTTCGAGTGCAGCAACTTCGGCAGCAGCGGCAACACCGGGTGTGTGTGTCGAGCAGGCAGACACTAGGAGGATGCTGCACAGTGATGCCATTAAAGCGGCAAATTTTGGAGAGTGTGAAGCTGGGCGCATAAAAATTAATAATAGGACGAAATAGCCTCTTGATGCGGAAATAAACCGCATTTCGACCTTGCACTGAGTGCATTTGAGGATTACACTGGATGTATGGAACCGTTGTCACCACTCGGTGTGCCGAAATCAAAAACTGATGCTGCGCTATTAATTGTTGCCGCAGCTAATCGTTTGATGCGCGCAGATAACAACGCATTCTCCGCTACTGAATTGGCTTCGGCGGCGGGTGTCTCGCGACGAACCGTATTTAATCACTTCGCCTCACTCGATGATGTAAAAGTTGCGGTTGCCTTAGAGCATGTGCGTGAATTTACAGCGTCGTTTTTGCAGTCGCGCGGCGAATCAGATCCGACGCCCTACGCTAGCTACTCTGAAGCAATTACCGATCTTGAAGCACTGCTGCGCAGCTCTAAACTGCAGAATCTGCTGGTGACCCTGGCGCAGATGCTCGACTGGCGTGAGGGCTCTGATAGGCAGAGCAATGCAATGTTTGCTGACTCAGTGCGGTTGCTCGTGCAGGAGGCAGTGCATCAAAAATTCCAGGTTGTTTCTCCCAGCAAACGACTGGAAGTGATCTTTTTTGCCGCTACTCTGCATGTCTATCTTGCTGAATCTGCACTGTTGTGGCTTGCAAATTTCCGAGATTCACCAGAAGCTGATGCTCATTGGCAAGAGCTGATCTCGGTCGCAATTGATCTTTTGCGTGGTGCCTTTGCGCGCAAATCGTTTTAGGTAAATAAAGTAGGACTAATGGCTAAATTTCTTTACAAACTCGGTCGGTTTGCAGCACAAAAAGCATGGGCTGTCATTCTTATTTGGACGGTCGTGTTGGCTGCCGGCGTTGGGTCTTTCTTCGCCTTTTCTGGCACTCTCACGAATGCGGTAAACATTCCGGAGACAGAAACTGAGAAGGTTGCGGATCAGATCGCTGCTGAGATCCCTGAAGCTGCCGGTGGTTCAGCAGTTGTTGTGCTCAAGGCGAAGAGCGAATTTACAGCCGATCAGCGGGCGGATCTTGCCGCTCTTTTCAGTGAAGTTTCTGATTTACCAGGTGTTGACCGCGTGGTTGATCCCTTCGCTACCGAGGCTGATCTCATGCAGCAGCGAGAGCAGGTGACCGCAGGCGAAGCGCAGATTGCGGATGGCCGCACACAGCTGAATGCCGGAGAGCAACAGCTTACTGCAGCTGAGGCTGAGCTAAAGGCTGGTCGTGACCAGGCGGCTGCAGGTCGCAGCCAGCTTGAAGGAGCCATCGCGCAACTGCAGGCAGCTGGTATCGATCCGCAAGCAAACCCGCAGATAGCCGCACAAACTGCACAGCTTGAGGCCGCAGAAGAGCAGCTGAAAGCAGGAGAAGAGCAGCTTAATAGTTCTAGAGCAGAGCTAGCCGCACGGAAAGCAGAGCTTCAAGCCGCAGAAGAGAAACTTACACTCGGCAAGCAGTTGCTTGACTATGCCACAGACGCGCGGGTTATTTCAGACAGTGGCACCACCGCGCTTGTCAACGTTGTGCTTGAGAAACAGTTCTATGAACTGTTAGACACTGAGCGGGACGGCATTGTTTCAGCTTTTGAAAACGGTGTGCCCGATGGGGTAGACGTGCACTTCAGTCAACAGCTGGCCCAGACAGTGCCAGAACTTATCGGTGTTGGTGAAATAGTTGGTCTTGCGGTAGCACTTATCGTGCTCCTTGTGTTGATGCGTGCGGTGCTGCCGGCTGTTATCCCAGTGCTCAGCGCGATCGTTGGTGTCGGCGTCGGTGTAACCGCCTCGCTGTCGCTCTCAGGAAGCATTGAGATGATGTCGGTGACCCCCGTGCTGGGCATCATGCTTGGGCTTGCAGTTGGTATTGACTACTCACTTTTCATTATTAACCGTCATCGCAAGCAGCTCGCGCAGCGTGTGCCGCTTTTGGAATCGATCGGGTTGGCGAATGGAACCAGCGGTAACGCAGTAGTTTTTGCCGGTATTACGGTTATTATCGCGCTCCTGGCTTTGGGCACCACCGGAATTCCGTTCCTCGGCCTGATGGGCTATGTTGCAGCGGGCTGCGTCGCTATTGCGGTGCTTGTTTCAATCACCCTCACCCCAGCGTTGCTCGGTTTAATCGGAATGCGTGTTATTAGCCGTGCCGATCGTCGCAAGGCTGCCGCGGGCCAGTTCCGGGATGAAAAGCCGGTGCGGGAGATGTCTCGCGGCCGGGCAATCGCCTCGGTGCTACTGCCGGTGGTTGGGCTTGGGCTCATCGGGTTACCTGCGCTTGGTATGAAGCTGGGGCTGCCAACCGGAATTTCAGAGCCGGCAGAAACCACACAGCACAAGGCGTATGTTGCAATCGCTGAGGAGTTTGGTGAGGGTGCAAACGCGCCGCTTATTGTTGTTGCAAATCACAAACCTTTGAACGAGAGTGATTTTGCTGGTGCAGAAGCAACTGTGCTGAAAAATCAGGCTGAGACTGCTGGAAAGCTGGCGGATCATGACGCGGTTGTTGCTGTTGCCCCAATCGCTAATAACATAAAGACCGGCACGTACGCGTTCCAAGTGTTGCCTTCGGGAGATCAAGACGCAGATACGACCCGTGCGCTCGTGTCAGAACTGCGTGATGAAGGATACGGCGTTGCCGGCAACGCCTCCGCGGCTATTGACGTATCCAATAAATTGCAGGCGGCGCTCCCCGTATATCTTGCGCTGGTTGTCGGATTCTCGCTGATTGTGCTGATTCTGGTGTTCCGTTCGATTCTGGTGCCGCTGATCGCCACAGCAGGCTTCGTGCTTTCCTTGCTTGCAACCCTCGGCGCAATGACCGCGATTTATCAGAAAGGTTTTCTCGCTCAGGTATTTGCGGTGGATCACCCAAGTGCGATTATCGCCTTCCTGCCAATCATTGTGATCGGTATCCTGTTTGGTTTGGCGATGGATTACCAGCTCTTTATCGCTAGCGGTATGCGCGAAGCCTATGTGCACGGCACGCCCGCAAGGCTTGCTGTGCAGAAGGGCTTGCGTTTGGGACGCTCGGTTGTGATCGCCGCAGCTCTGATTATGATGAGTGTTTTTGGCGGGTTTATTTTCAGTGCCACAACCATGATCCGTGCCGTTGGTTTCGGCCTCGCATTCGGAGTTCTTGTCGACGCCTTCGTGGTGCGACTTGTTCTGATGCCAGCACTGGTGCACCTTGTCGGTGGTAAAGCCTGGTGGTTGCCGAAGTGGTTGGATAGGTTGCTCCCAAATCTTGACGTTGAGGGCGAAACCTTAAACCGCCAACACACAGACGCGCAAATGCTTGAAAATACGCATAAAAGTGCGGTAAACTGAACCGTCACGTTTGTGGCAGTTTAACTATGTCCATTAGTTCTAATCGCAGCCCGCGCCTAGAACCCGATTTGTATCCATTCTGGAGAATAATTACATGACCAGCAAGACGACCAAGGCGAGCAACCAGGTAGCCGTAAACGATATCGGCTCTGCAGAGGATTTCCTCGCCGCCGTCGAGCAGACACTGAAGCATTTTAACGACGGTGACATGATTGAAGGCACCGTTGTTAAGATCGACCACGACGAGGTGCTCCTCGACGTTGGCTACAAGACCGAGGGTGTAATCCCTTCACGTGAGCTTTCTATCAAGCACGATGTTGATCCGAGCGAGGTCGTCGAAGTAGGCGATACCGTTGAGGCACTCGTTCTCCAGAAGGAAGACAAAGAAGGCCGCCTGCTCCTTTCAAAGAAGCGCGCACAGTACGAGCGCGCATGGGGCGATGTGGAAGGCATTAAGGAAGTTGACGGTGTTGTTACCGGCACCGTAATTGAAGTTGTTAAGGGTGGTCTGATTGTAGACATCGGTCTGCGCGGCTTCCTCCCAGCTTCACTGATCGAACTTCGTCGTGTGCGTGACCTCACCCCGTACCTCGGGCAGGAGATCGAAGCGAAGATTCTGGAGCTCGATAAGAACCGCAACAATGTTGTGCTGTCACGTCGCGCTCTGCTTGAAGAGACACAGTCAGCAAGCCGCTCATCATTCCTGCAGGAGCTCAAGCCAGGTCAGGTGCGCAAGGGTGTTATCTCATCTATCGTCAACTTCGGTGCATTCGTTGACCTCGGCGGTGTAGACGGCCTCGTGCACGTTTCAGAGCTCAGCTGGAAGCACATTGAGCACGCTTCAGAGGTAGTTGAAGTAGGCCAGGAAGTTACTGTTGAAGTTCTTTCAGTAGAGATGGATCGTGAGCGCGTATCTCTCTCACTGAAGGCAACTCAGGAAGATCCATGGCAGGTGTTTGCACGCACCCACGCAATCGGTCAGATCACACCGGGCAAGGTTACAAAGCTTGTGCCATTCGGCGCATTCGTACGCGTAGCCGACGGCATCGAAGGTCTCGTGCACATCTCAGAGCTCTCAGCTGCTCACGTTGAGCTGGCAGAGCAGGTTGTGTCAGTGGGTCAAGAGGCATTCGTTAAGATCATCGACATCGACCTCGACCGTCGTCGTATCTCACTCAGCCTGAAGCAGGCAAACGAGGGTGTTGACCCAGAGGGCACCGAGTTTGATCCAGCTCTCTACGGTATGACCACTGAATACGACGAGAACGGTGAATACAAGTACCCAGAAGGCTTCGATCCTGAGACCCAGGAGTGGAAGGAAGGCTTCGAGGCAGAGCGCGAGGCTTGGGAGCAGGAGTACGCTGCTGCACAGGCACGTTGGGAAGCTCACAAGGCACAGGTTGCTGCCGCTAATGAGCTTGAGGCAAACGTCGCACCTGCAGGAGATGCCGCACCGGCTGCTGAATTTACTTCAGACACCGACGCAGCAGGCACTCTCGCTGACGACGAAGCACTCGCAGCGCTTAAAGAGCAGCTAGAGGGTAACTAATTCCCTAAGCTATAAGTAGATTTCCCCGCGACTAATGAATTTTGGTCGCGGGGTTTTCTATTACAAGTAATCTAGAAACTATGGTTGTATTTGCATTAAGCGGGGGTATCGGCGCTGGGAAAAGCACCGTCGCTGACATGTTTACTAAGCTCGGCGCATACAGCGTTGATGCAGATGAACTCGCACGAGAGGCTGTCGCCCCCGGCTCCCGTGCGTTAGCTAATATTGCCAAAGCGTTTGGAGACGATCTGCTTTTAGCCGACGGATCGTTAGACCGCTTAGCCCTCGGGCAGATCGTTTTTGCATCAGATAGAAAGTTAAAACAGCTTGAAGCAATTGTGCACCCCGAGGTGCAGCGTTTAGGCAGAGAATGCTTCAAAGTGATTGAGAAAAACGATCCGAACGCAATAATCGTGTATCAGGTACCGCTGCTCGTTGAAGCGCAATTAGCGGGGAACTATGCGGGTAACATCATTCTCAGTGCGGATCCGCGAGTGCGGCTTTCTCGCCTGGTAGAAAACCGCGGTATGAGCGTTGCAGATGCGCAGCGCAGGATCGACGCGCAGGCGAGTGAAGCTGAGCGCCTCGCTGTCGCAGACTGGGTGATCCAAACAGATGTGACACAGGAAGAGACCGCAGCGCAGGTCGCTCGAGTGTTTGCAGAGTTAAAAAATTTGGCCGATCCAATTTAGATTTGCTTGCGCCATCACCGCAATAAGCAGGTAGCTTGCAAGAATCGCAACCCACGCCCAGGAAGCTAGTCCCGGTAGTTTTCTGCCAAAAACTCCATGCTTTAAAGCGAAGCTGAGATTTATCCAGAACAGCGGAATAGTTGCGGTCCAGACCACCATGCACCACGGGCAGAGAGTGCCGATGATGAAAATAGACTGAAAGCTGAGCCAGAAAACAAAGCCAATGCCAAATGTGAGGCCGGCAAGGTAGAGCAGCCAGAAAAACCGGTTAAAGCGGGCGCCAGCTAAAAGAGCCGCACCCACAAAAATGGGTGCTGTAAACATCATCAGCCCGAGAATAGTATTTGAGAAACCAAAAACTGAGCCCTGCCATGACTCCATATTTGGGCCACAGGTCACCAAAATTGACAGATCACAGTTGGTCACATATTCAGGATTTTTTAGTTTCTTGATGTATTCAGTAGCCAGCTCAAATGCTGCGAAAAGACCTACTGCGCCAGCAATAATATTGAAAACCGCAAGGGTGCGGAGACGTTCGCGAGTTGCCGGAAACTGATTCATAATTTTAAGTTTATTGATGATTTTCATAAAGAAGGCTTAAGTAGGTGCAATAATAGATTTCAGGTCTTGCGCTACTTGCGTGAATCCGTAAGATTTTTGATCTACTGTGATCTACTAATTGCTACAGTGCGGCCGTTTCTCACACTGAGTAAGTGGGGCAGAGGCGCCGCCGGCAAAGATTTAAGTGCGCTGAAGAAATTTCAGCCGTATGAGGAGTGCACCCACGTGGTGAATAAAACAGAACAAGAAACCGAAACAACTAACTCGCAGTTAGATACTGAAGTCAAGAGCGAGAGCTTAGAAAATACTTCAGTTCCAACAACTGACGCCTTTGGGCAGCCTATCCATTTACCGCTTGCAGAAATGAGCGCGGCAGAAAAGTTTTCTGCGACAAAACGACTGCTGTTTGTGGCACCAGATGTGCCGCCGGTGCCACCGCGGCCGAGACGCTCTGGCTTCCGCAAGCTGGATGATGTGCTCGGATCTATTCTGACTAAAACTCAGGACGCAGATTTTGAGCAGAAGAAATTTGAGCGTAATGAGGAGCGCGGCCGTAATCGCGGGGACAATCAGTCTGCCGACGATGAAGAAAGCGAAACCGGTAATCGTCGTAAGCATCGCAGAGGTGACGCACGCGACCAGCGTAACGAAGATAAAACACAGGTCAGTGAGCCTCAAAAGGTTAAGGGCTCAACCCGCCTAGAGGCAAAGAAGCAGCGCCGTCGTGAAAACCGCGACCAGGGTCGGCGTCGTTTGGTGGTTACCGAATCTGAATTTTTAGCGCGCCGTGAAGCCGTTGACAGGCGAATGGTCGTCAACACAAAACAGGATCGTATTCAAATTGGCGTGCTAGAGGACAAAGTTCTAGTTGAGCACTATGTTGCACGCTCTAGCGAAGCGTCAATAATCGGAAACGTATACCTCGGTCGTGTGCAGAATGTGCTTCCGAGCATGGAGGCTGCTTTCGTCGATATCGGCCGTGGGCGTAATGCTGTGCTCTACTCTGGTGAGGTTGATTGGTCTGACTACAGTGGCAGCAACAACTCACGCAAAATTGAGAAAGTGCTCAACCCCGGCGATACCGTCCTAGTGCAGGTTACTAAGGATCCGGTAGGGCATAAGGGTGCGCGACTGACGAGTCAAATTTCTCTGCCCGGTCGTTTCCTCGTTTACGTGCCAGGCGGAGCAATGAACGGTATCTCGCGCAAACTCCCAGATACCGAACGCGCACGCTTAAAGAAGATCCTAAAAGAGATCGTGCCAGACGGATCGGGCGTGATTGTGCGCACCGCCGCTGAAGGTGCGACAGAAGAACAGCTAACCCGCGATGTGCAGCATCTCACTAAGCAGTGGGAAGAGATCCAAGCACGTGTTTCCAAGGGTGGCGGCCCTGCCGTGCTGCACTCAGAGCCCGATATGCTCATCAAAATTATTCGCGATGTCTTCAACGAAGACTTCGAAGAGCTCATCATCTCTGGCGCTGAAACACACAGCACAATCGCCGGCTATCTTGAGCAACTCGCGCCAGATCTGCTGTCTCGAGTAACACTCTACGACGGTGAACGTGACGTTTTCGATAAATACCGGATCACCGAGCAGATTCAAAAAGCGCTTGAGCGTAAGGTGTGGTTGCCCTCGGGTGGGTCGCTTGTTATTGACCGTACTGAGGCAATGACTGTTATCGATGTGAACACCGGCAAATTCGTTGGATCCGGCGGCAATCTCGAAGAGACGGTGACAAAGAACAATCTTGAAGCCGCTGAAGAGATTGTGCGACAGTTGCGACTTAGAGATATCGGCGGAATTGTCGTCATCGACTTTATCGATATGGTGCTTGAATCCAACCGTGATCTTGTGCTGCGCCGTCTAGTTGAGTGCCTTGGGCGTGATCGCACAAAACACCAGGTTGCTGAGGTTACCTCCCTGGGCCTTGTGCAGATGACCCGAAAGAAGCTCGGACTCGGTCTGCTTGAAACATTTAGCGAACCCTGTGAGGTTTGCGCTGGCCGAGGCGTTATCGTGCAGCACGACCCAGTGCAGCACAGAAAACAGGATAATCAGGCTCGCCGGCGTAACGGCAGCAACGGTAACAATAAGTCAGTGCAGAATTCCTCAGAAACAAAGGCACACGCCCTCACCGAGGGTGCGAAGACGATGATTGCGCAAATCGCCGCATCAACAATTTCGCAGACCAGTGATGCTCAAGATCAGGCAGAAGCACAGACGGACGCGGTTGCTGCAGAACAGAGCAGTGATGCTGCTGGGCAGGGCAAAGAGCAGGCGAAGCAAACTGAAACAAGCCAGCCTGTGCAAAAGAAGCGTCGGGCAAAGCGCGTAGAGAAGTCAGACAACCTGATCGACGATCTTGTCGCTGATGTGCAGCAACTCGAAGAGCATAAAAGCAGCCGCAAGAGTGTGCGAGCAGATGCTGATCTTGCAACCCTGGATGCCATCTTTGAGGCCCTGCCAGAGCCTCCAGCGCCCGGCACACGCTCGCGCCGCGTCTCGCGTCGTCTGTCGCGCCCCGCTGACAGCGCTGAGTAACTAAGTGCGACACACGTTGCACGATGTTTGACCAAAAGTCGGGTTTAAGACTAAACTTGACACTTGGTTCTATCGTTAATTCGGTGGATTAGTGGTTTCCCAAAATACGTAGGTATTAAGGGTGTTGGTTCTAGGGCCGTCGAAGACTTAATTCGATTGGTTCATGTATTAAGAAATAGGTATCAAATGGTTTACGCAGTAGTGCGCGCCGGCGGCCGTCAGGAAAAGGTCGAGGTTGGCTCAACCATCGTCACCAACCGCATTGCCGGTGATGAAAAGGGCATTGTAGAGCTTCCAGCTGTGCTTTTGGTTGACGGAGACAAGATCACCACCGACGCTGACAAGCTCGCTAAGGTAAAGGTGACTGCTGAGGTTGTTGAAGATCTGCGCGGTCCGAAGATTGTGATCCAGCGTTACAAGAACAAGACTGGCTACAAGCGCCGTCAGGGTCACCGTCAGGATCTGACCCGTCTGAAGATTACTGGCATCAAGTAAGTTTAGTTTTTAGTTTTTAAGGAGCTCATAATGGCACATAAGAAAGGCGCGGCATCTACCCGTAACGGCCGTGACTCAAACCCACAGTACCTCGGCGTAAAGCGCTTTGGTGGCCAGCAGGTAAACGCAGGTGAGATCCTGGTGCGTCAGCACGGCACCAAGTTCCACCCAGGCGCTAACGTTGGCCGCGGTGGCGACGACACTCTCTTTGCTCTCGCAGCTGGAGCCGTTGAGTTTGGCACCAAGGGCGGTCGCAAAGTTGTAAACGTAGTCGCTGCTTAAGAAGCTAGCGATACTCTAGAAGGACGAGCTGCGGCTCGTCCTTTTTAGTCGCAGCAGGCAGAATTTCAGGAGACGATAAGATGGTTACCTTCGTTGACCGAGTCCAGGTTTTTTTCAACGCAGGCAACGGCGGGAACGGTTGTGTCTCCGTAAAGCGGGAGAAGTTTAAGCCGCTTGCAGGCCCTGACGGCGGGAACGGTGGTAACGGCGGTGATATTGTGCTCACCGCCACAGAGCAGGTGACCACACTCTTAGATTTTCACAGACGCCCACACCGTGCTGCGTCCAACGGAGCTTACGGCGCCGGAGACTGGCGCAATGGTGCGCACGGTGAATCCTTACAGCTTGAGGTTCCGCCAGGCACTGTTGTGAAGTCTGAAACCGGTGCGGTGCTCGCTGATCTTACGGAGCCTGGGGATACCTTTGTTGCCGCACAGGGAGGCCAGGGCGGTTTAGGGAATGCAGCACTCGCCAGCACCAAACGTAAGGCTCCGGGCTTTGCGCTGCTGGGTATTGCGGGCGAAGAGGTGACGCTCACTCTTGAGCTGAAAACTATCGCGGATGTTGCTCTGGTTGGTTACCCGTCTGCAGGTAAATCAAGCCTTATTGCCGCAATGAGTGCGGCGAAACCGAAAATTGCTGACTATCCATTTACAACACTGCACCCCAACCTCGGTGTTGTGGAGCACGGCGGCCATCGCTTCACAATCGCCGATGTGCCCGGTCTGATTGAGGGGGCCAGTGAGGGTAAGGGGCTTGGTCTCGACTTCCTCCGTCACGTTGAGCGCTGTAGTGCGCTGCTGCATGTGCTCGATGCGGCGGCGCTTGAGCCGGAACGCGATCCGGTAAGCGATCTTGATGTAATTCTGCGTGAGCTCGCCGCCTATCCTGTGCCTGAGGGGCAGACGCCACTCTTGGAGCGACCGCAACTGGTTGCCCTGAATAAGGTCGATATTCCTGACGGGCGCGAGATGGCAGAATTTATGAAGGGTGAGCTTGAGGAGCGCGGTTATCGTGTGTTCCTAATCTCGACTGTGACCAGAGAAGGCCTGCAAGAGCTCGGTTATGCACTCGGAGAGATTGTTGAGACCGATCGGGCAGCGAAACTTGCTGCAAAACAAGAGCAGCAGTCTGAGCGGATCGTGCTGCGCCCACAGCCGAAATCTCGCGAAGCCTCATTCACGATTACTGTGGAGGGGGGCAGCTACGGCCCGGTTTACAGGATCCTTGGAGCGAAGCCGGAACGCTGGGTAAAACAGTGCGACTTCACCAACGATGAAGCGATAGGGTATCTCGCAGACCGCCTGAACAAGATAGGCATTGAGGAAGGTCTTGTAAAGGCGGGCGCTGTCGCCGGTTCTACGGTTGTGATCGGCGAGGGTGAGGGCGTTGTTTTCGACTGGGAACCAACCCTAACTTCAGCAGCAGAGGTGCAGGTTGTGGGAGCCCGCGGCACTGACAGCCGCATTGACCAGAGCGATCGCCGCACAAACAAGGAGCGCCGCAAAGAATATCACGAGTGGATGGACGCTAAAGCCGCGATGCGTGAAGAGCTAGAGCGGGAGCGCGAAGCCGGACTGTGGAAGGAAGACTAGCTGTGGCCGATAACCGCAAGCTGCAACACGGAAACCGCATTGTAGTAAAGGTGGGTTCGTCGTCGGTCAGCGGCGAAAACAAACAGCAAATTCCGCAACTAGCTGCATCCTTGGCGCGGCTGCACGCTGCCGGCAGTGAGGTGATACTCGTCTCTTCAGGCGCGATCTCCAGCGGTGTGCCATTTCTGCAGCTGTCTGCAAGACCGGAAGATCTCGCGACTCAGCAGGCGGCAGCCGCTGTGGGGCAGAACGTTCTGATTAACCGCTACCAGCGGGCCTTCGGCTTTTATGACATAGTTATCGGGCAGATTTTGCTCACCCCCTCAGACTTCGACTCAGCCGAACGCTCTGCTAACGCTCAAGCAACACTGAATCGTATGCTTGAGCTTGGCGCTATTCCGATCATCAACGAAAATGACTCGGTTGCAACGACAGAAATTCGCTTCGGAGACAACGACCGGCTTGCTTCGCTAGTTGCGAAGCTGGTAAAGGCGGATCAGCTTGTGTTGCTGAGTGACGTAGCTGCTCTTTACACAGCACCACCTAATAACCCTGAAGCGCAACCGATACAGTTTGTGCCGTTTGGTGACGACTTAAGCGGTGTGCAGATTGGTGAAGCTAAATCGGGGTGGGGCACCGGGGGAGCGCTAACCAAGGTTGCGGCAGCCAAATACGCGGCAGCGCACGGTGTGCGTGTGGTGCTCACCGATACAAAACTTTTCGCCGCTCTTATAGACGGTGAGTCACACGGCACTTGGTTTGAACCACGTAAAATTTGAGTAGGATTAGGGCATGTGCGAGGAAGCCATCTATCAGAAGCTGTCAGCCGGACGTGAGGCAGCGAAAAAATTTGCAACTGCGTCAACAAACTCTAAAAATGAAGCGCTGAAAAATATTGCGCTCGGCTTACGTAAACACACCGATGAAATTATCGCAGCCAACCAAAAAGATCTGGCTCGCGCTAAAGAGAACGGTATGGCGCAGAGCATCCAGGATCGTCTTATGCTCAACGCTGAGCGGGTAACCGCGCTCAGTGATGCCATTGCTGAAGTAATTAGCCTGCGTGATCCGATCGGTGAAATTGTGCGCGGCTCAACCCTGCCAAACGGCCTGCGGCTCACACAAGTGCGCGTGCCGTTCGGCGTGATTGGCGCGATTTATGAAGCACGCCCCAACGTCACAGTTGATATCGCCTCGCTAGCAATAAAAAGCGGTAATGCTGTTGTGCTGCGTGGCGGTAGTGCTGCAGAAGAGACAAACGCAGTTCTAATCGCCATCATTCAGGATGCCTTAGAAATTTCAGGTTTTCCACGCGCAGCGGTGCAAACCGTTGATGAGTTTGGTCGTGCAGGCGCGACAGCCATGATGCGGGCGCGCGGTTATATTGATGTGCTCATTCCCCGCGGATCCGCAAACCTGATTGAAACAGTAGTGCGTGAGGCGAAGGTGCCGGTGATTGAGACTGGCGCTGGAGTTGTGCACATCTATATTGATAAGAGTGCGAATCTGGAGACAGTTCCGGCGATAGTTGAAAACGCAAAAGTGCAGCGCCCTGGCGTCTGCAACGCCGTAGACACTGTTTTAGTGCATGAGCAGGTTGCCCCTGAGGTTATTGCTGCGATTGAGAGCAGAATCGCTGACCGTGTTGAGCTCTTAGGCGATGCTGCAGCTGTTGCCCTTGGCAGCACAGTGTCTGCCGCCGATGACAGTATCTGGGGCACAGAGCACCTAGCGTTGCGACTTGGTATTCGGGTTGTTTCTGATGTTGACGAGGCGATCGCCCACATCGACCGATATTCGACGAGACACACTGAAGTTGTGCTCGCAGAAGACTACTCTGTCGTTGAAAAATTTATCGCAGAAGTTGATGCAGCAAGCGTGATCGTAAACGCATCTTCCAGATTTACAGACGGCGGTGTGTTTGGCTTTGGCGCAGAGGTTGGCATTTCAACACAGAAACTGCACGCGCGCGGGCCGATGGGAATTACCGAATTGACCAGCACGAAGTGGATTACGCGCGGAAACGGCGATATTCGCCACTGATAGCTGGTGGTTCCCTGATAACATGGGGGAGTTACTATTTACCGATTTCAGATAGGTGATAACTATGAACGCAGTTAGCTTCATTACTGCCGAGGGTGCTGCAGTTGTTAATGAACTCCCGATGCCCGCTATTGTTTTCGGGCTCATTGCTATTGTTGCTTTTATCGCTCTCGCAGTTGTAACTTTCAGCTTCCGCGACGTTGCTAACCGTCACGCAGAAAAGGCTGAGCAGTACAAGCAGAAGTTTGGTGGGCAGGCTCCGCACCACCGTTAAGCACGATGGCACACTCGAGGCGGCGCATCGGTGTCATGGGTGGCACCTTTGACCCGATTCACCACGGTCACCTTGTCGCAGCAAGTGAGGTTGCTCACAGCTACGGGCTGGATGAGGTGATATTTGTGCCCACCGGCAGGCCCTGGCAAAAGTCAGGGGTCTCGCCTGGGGAGCATCGCTATCTAATGACTGTGATCGCAACCGCCAGCAACCCACAGTTCACTGTGAGCAGAGTAGACATCGATCGTGCGGGCCCAACATACACGGTTGATACTCTTCGTGATTTGCGCCAACAGTTTCCCGATGATGAGCTCTTTTTTATTACCGGAGCTGATGCAATAGCTCAGATATTGAATTGGAAAGACGTCGAAGAAATCTGGGGTTTGGCCCACTTTATCGCAGTTTCAAGACCCGGACATGAACTGTCTTTGAGCGGATTATCCGGCGACAATGTTAGTTTATTAGAAGTACCAGCTATGGCTATCTCCTCAACAGACTGTCGTAGCCGAGTCAAACAGGGGCACCCTGTGTGGTACTTAGTCCCCGACGGTGTGGTGCAGTACATTGCAAAACACCGACTGTATATAGATGAAAAGGCAGATGATGACTGAGCAGAATCAAAACGGCCGTGGGGCGTCTAATGCCCCCAACGTTGGATTAGGTGACGCTTTCAATCCAGCTGCTACAGAGACCGGATCAATTCCAGTGCTGCTTGAGCAGGGCGCTGAGTTAACCCCTGAGCAGCTCACGATTCTTGAGCAGCTTGAATCAAGCGTGCAGCTTCCAAGTAGCAACCCAGATGGCAGCCCGCTGACACGTCGTCAGCGACGTGAACTGCATACGCAGGAGTTGGATCGCATCATCAGCGAGTGGGAAGCCGAAAACGGGCCTATTCGTGAATACGGTGTGCAGGCTGCGGCAAGTGACGCACAGTTCGATGAAGACGCACTGCCAGCTACCGAAGCCCTCAGCCTGCAAGAGATGCTAGCTGAGGATCCAACCTCAACTGTTGACCCGCAAGATGCTGCGCAGCCTGCAGAAGAAACAGCTGCAGAAGAATCCGCCGTCGATGTGGATGCGGATAGTGCTGCGTCACGCAAAATCTCATTCTGGCCGTTTGGTGGCAAAAAAGAGTCTCACGAAACTGCAGAGGCTGCTGAGACGGAACCAGCACAGGCTGATTCTGTAGAGGTGGTTGCGGTAGAAAATTCTGAGGTCGCAGCAGCGGCTGATGATGCAGAGATCGTTTCTATTGAACAGTTAGACGATGTAACTGCTGCTGAGCTTGAGACATCAGCAGAACTTGAAGCTGCAGACACTGCTGAGCCTGCAGAGACTGCTGGTGGTGCAACAGCGCAACCTAAATCTGCGATTGTTGGCGGGGGCCACAGTTTCCCAGATATCGTGCCGTTTGAAGAAGAGTCTGTCTTTGACCCTGAGTCTGATCGCAAGATGTCAGATGCTCCTGAGACGAGCGGTTTTGATACCCTGATCTCCAGAGTTGTTTCTGATGAGAGCTCAGCAACCATCACAAGCGGCACCTCAGCTTTGATACTGCCGAGCATGCCGTCTGGCAGTGATCTTGTTGAGTCAATCAACTCAACCGGGGAGCTTTTTGCATCCGGATCAATCGACCTGCCGCAGGCGCTGGGCGAAACAGGTGCCCACCATTCGTTGCACGGTGTTGACGAAGATTTTGATGCGCTGCTCGATATTGAAGCAGCAGCAGGCGATACCTCTTCGCGCCCGAAGAGCGCGCTATCTGCTGTGTCTTCACGACACGCGCAGGCAATGCCGGCCGTGGAGCAGACTAAAGCAGATTCGAGTAAAAAGCCGCTGGTGTTTGCAATCGGTACCGGGGTGCTCATCCTCGCTTCTATCGCCACTGTCGTGGCCGCATTTAATGGAGTCTTTAGCTAGTAATGCAAAACAGTTCAGCTTTAGCGATGTTAGACATCGCTGTTCCCGCCTCGCTCAAATCTGATGGGCAGGATCCGATCGCTCTTAACGTTTCTGAGGTGTTCGGGTATGCCGACATTTTTATGATCGTCTCCGGAGCTGTGGAACGCAATGTGCAGGCGATAGCGCGTGATATTGAAGACGAGCTTAATGCTGCGGGTTATAAAACTCTGCGGCGTGAGGGGCGCGAGTTAGGGCGCTGGATCTTGCTTGATTTCGGTGATCTCATTGTGCACGTCTTTCACGAAGAAGAGCGTGAATACTATGTGCTTGAGCGGCTCTGGTCTGACGGAGCTAAAATTGATCTCTCAAAGCATTTGCCGGCCGTGTAATTTGTTTTAACCTGCAAAAAGCACTAATATAAATATTTGTTGTTCTACACAGAACAAAAGGGCCTATGGCGCAGCTGGTAGCGCACCTGCATGGCATGCAGGGGGTCACGAGTTCGAGTCTCGTTAGGTCCACAAAATTCTCAAAACGTATAAGCTGTTTTCATGGCTGTGAAACTATCAACTATTCGCGCTTTCCTTGAAGAGCTTTATCCGCTCGACTGGGCTGAAGACTGGGATCGAGTTGGTTTAGTTGCTGGGGATCCGGATCAAACAATTTCGCATATCCGCCTTGCGGTGGATCCAACAGTTGCTGAAGCTAACGCAGCGGCTCAAAATACGGGAACCCTGCTGCTCACGCACCACCCACTGCTGCTGCGACCGGTAAGTTTTCTGACAACCGAAACCGGTAAGGGCGCGGTGATTACCAAACTCATACAGTCAAGGGGCGCGCTGTGGTGCGGCCACACCAACTCTGATCGCTCCCGTGCGGGCACGGTTGGCGCCTGGATTGATGCCCTGCAGCTTAAAAATGCTGCACCGCTCGTCGCGCCGCAGACAAACGAGCCGGTGGGGGATTCCAAGCTTTTCGGAATGGGGGTTGTGGCAGATTTGCCCGCGAAAACCACGGTTGTTGGGCTTGCGAGGCAGATCGCAGACATTGTTCCTGCGACAGCGCAGGGTGTGCTTTATACCGGCTCGGGTGACCGTGAAGTGGGGCGGATCGCGGTCTGCCCGGGGGCTGGCGATTCACTGCTCGAGACTGTCTCTCAGCTTGATGTCGACGCATACATCACCTCAGATCTGCGCCATCACCCGGCACTTGAGCATATCGAGTCGCGAGCTAATGCGCTTGCCGTGCCAGCACTGTTGGATCTGCCACACTATGCGAGTGAGTTTATATATCTTGAGTCGTTAGCAAAGATGCTAAGAAGTGAATTTCCAACTGTTACAACAGAGGTTTCTGCCATTTCGAGCAATCCATTCACCGGACGCGTGGATAAAAGCGTGAATTAAAGGCTATTAGAATTTTCACACAACCTACCTTGATACGAATGGAGAAGAGGAAATGGGTTATATAGGCCGTGATATCGAAAATGATCGCAGAGAGAATGTAGTATTGTTTGTACTCTCATTTTTGGTTGGGTTTGTGACAATTTTTTTGACAATAAAGAAACTAAGAACCGCTCGGAGAGAGCACAACCCGATTGATCCGTTCCTCACAGCAGCGTTTTGGATAAGTGCCGTCTATTGCATAGCAGCGGTATCAATCATCGTTGGTTCTGCCTATATCAGTTTCATAGAACCGCAAATAAGTTAATTGTCGCGCAGCGCATCAACCGGTTCGATTTTTGTTGCTTTCAGCGCTGGGTAGGTGCCAGCAATCAAACCCACCAGCGCACCAACAAGCACTCCGATAGGCGCAGCCCAGGCGGCCAAAATTGGTGTCCACTGCTGCACCACACACACCCCGATTAACGCAAGAATACCAACCACAACGCCGATCAGACCGCCCAGTAATCCGGTGGTGAGCGACTCCAACATGAACTGCGCAGCGATATCACGAGCCCTGGCGCCGAGAGCGCGGCGCAAACCAATCTCACCACGCCGTTCTGAAACCGACAGCAGTGTTACGTTCGCGATGCCTATTCCGCCACCAATCAGCGCAACAATACCAATAGCGACAAAGAGCACATTGATATCTGATTCAATGCCCTCCTGCACAGCGTTTGCAAGACGCGGCGCACCAACTTTGAAACCGTCGGGGGAGTTCGGGTTGAGTGCAATAGGGGCTTGCCGACCAACCACTTCGCCGGCACCAAGATCTATGCGAATGTCAAAGTTGCTTGGGGCACCCATATTGAAGTCATGACGAGCGGTTGTGAGCGGCACAATAACAGCGTTCTGCAGATTTTCCCGCACTTTTACGCTCTTCAAAATTCCGATGACAGTGTAGGCGTTGCCGTCAAGAAAAATCGCTGATTGATTGTTAACTCGGTTGATACCCAGCTGTTCAGCCGCTTTTGCCCCGAGCACAGCCACACGATCACCGCGTGCATCGTGACCGGCGTCAAAAAAACGACCGGTTTCTATTTCACCGGCAACCACATCTAAAAGTGACGGTGAGGCAGCTGTAATGCGTGGTGGAACACGCTGAAGTTCAGCGGGATCAGCAATTTCAACAGCTTTTACAGGAGTGTTTTCTGGCGCGTCGGTAATTATTGCAGATGTGGTTACCCCGGCAAGATCCGCAACTCTAGCCGGCGCATCCCAAGGAATTACAGCAGTTGCTTGCTTCGTGCCGCTACCGCCTGCAGAATTACTGTTAGAGCGCTTCGGCTCAATAGTGACGCGCGTTGCGCCGAGTGAATCAAACTGCTGCGCAATCTGACCGCTGGCTGTTTGCGCAAAACCGATTGTTGCCACTAATGAGGCAATACCGAGAACCGTGCCGAGCAGAGTTATAAACATTCGTGATGGGCGGGCACCAACACCCTCAAAACTCTCGTGAAATAAATCACGGGCACTAATGCGCGGCACAGTACGCCGAGGGGTCTTGGCTTTACGATCCCGTTTGAGGCGAATTTTTTTCATGTTAACTCCGTAAGCAGGCCATCGGCTATCCGAACCTGTTTTTGGGCGGCCTCAGCCACATGAGAATCGTGGGTAATCATGACTATTGTGAGCCCGGATGCCCCGAGCTCTGCAAACAGCTCCATGATGAGTTCAGAATTTCGCCGGTCGAGATTTCCTGTTGGCTCATCGGCTAGCAGCAAGCGCGGCTCATTGGCAATCGCACGGGCGATAGCCACTCTCTGGCGCTCACCGCCAGAGAGTGTTGTCGGGTAGAAATTTACACGGTGCTGTAAGCCGACGCGTTTCAAAGCCTGCCGGGCACGTTCTTCACGCTCTGCACGATTGCGCCCGGCATAGGTGCCTGCCAGCATTACATTTTCAAGCACCGTTCTTTTCGGCATCAGATGGAAAGACTGAAACACGAAACCAATTGCTTCACCACGCAGCGCCGCACGATCATCGTCGGCAAGCTCGGAGGTGTTAATCCCCTCGAAATAATAGGTGCCGGTGCTCGGGCGGTCAAGCAGCCCGAGCGTGTTCAACATCGTAGACTTGCCAGACCCGGAAGGGCCGATTATTGCCAGATAGTCACCGCGCTCAATGCGTAAATTAACTCCGCGCAGCGCGAGCACCTGCGGTGAACCGGCAAACAGTCGGGTGACATCGTCAAGCATCGCGATTGGCCCATCGTAGTCGGGGTTTCCAACCGTGCTCACGGTGTTCATTAGCGGCCCACCACAACCTTAGCGCCTTCTTTAACGCGCTTGTCTGTGCTTGAAATTTCTACAAATCCTTCAGCGGCGAGACCGGTGGTGACCTCGACTAAAGCGGTTTCCATCCCGCCTTTATCTTTCGAGATGAGCAGCTCGATGCGGTCTTCACCGCCTGATCCTGCTGTCACCGCCGCAACAGGCACTGCTAACACTTCAGACTCTGTGGCAGCGATGGGGATCGTAACGCGCACGTTGTTACCGCGCAGCTCGGTTACGTCTTCAGCAGACAAACCTTGCGGCTCTAGCACGACCTGATAGCGGCCGGAAGAGTCACCGCTGTTGGAGTTCTTATCGCCCTCTGATCCCTCATCTTTATTCTCGGTGTTTGCAGACCCCCTGCGCACTTCCTTCACAGTGGCTGTGTAGTCTTTACCGCGATGCACAAAAGTTGCGGTCGAGCCGACGGTGATTGACTCTGCATCCTGTTTGCTCACTGTGCCGGTGATTGACAGAGTCGCGCCTGAGACACTCATGGGGGAACCGCTCAAAACATCGCCACGCTTCACTCGCAGCTCATCGACACGACGCGGCAGATCAGTTAGATAGAGAACTTCCGAAGCCGGCAGGTAGACCATATTTGCTTCAACAGCAAGGCGGTACTGTTCCTCAATATCGCGCAGCAGCCCCTGGTCAACCGGCTCTACGTCCTGTGCTTCTGAATACTGCCGTTCGAGATCGCGGATAGTTTTGCGCCCCTCGAGCCCGCCGTCCGGTGCCTTATAACCGAGATCGCGGTACAGTGCGGCGACCGCTTCAGAAGTCGCAGCGTCGAACAGATTGCTAGTAACATCACCAACGCCATACCCGAGCGATGCAAGAGCCTGTTTCAGCTGCAGCACATCAGGCCCCTGCATCCCGACTTTGAGAGTGCGGTAAGCAGGCAGCTCGCCCGGTAACACTACGACCGGCCGACCCGCAACCTCAAGTGCGAGAGTGCCTGCTTCTAAGAGATCACCAACTTTGGGTAGATTTCCGGTTATGATAGGGCGTTCTTCGCTGCCGGCTGTGTCTAACTCGACAGCAACCGCATCAGCGAATGATATTTCACCGCGAGTGATGATCTTGTTCTCTATCTTCCGAAGTTCGATAGGCGCGCTGATCGGGCCGGCCTCGGGGGCTTCTTTGCGTGCAGCAAGCTCTGCAGGTGACACAATAAACTGCATTATGAGCACACCCGCCAGAAGTGAGGCAAGAGCTACGGCGGCAATTACTGCAACAAGTTTTGAACCGCTGAGACCTTTTTTAGATTTCGTGGTGGGCTCTGTGCTGGCATCCTCATCAGTGGTATTTGTATCTTCGTTAGTGGTGTTGGTATCCAGCTCAGGCGCTTGCTCGTTATCAATCATCAGAAATCTACCCTGTCGCGTTACTTGCTTTTCGAGTTCTTCTCGTTGACGAGAGCTGTTACACGGTTGAGAGTCGCCTTATTCTCGTTGACGAATTGGGTCTGCCGCTCAAACGTTATATCGTAGTGTTTTTTGTGATACCCGATCTTTTCCTTGCAATCCCACTCAGCAACGGCAACCTCTCGCTCGCGCTTTTTAAAGGCCTCTAACTCTTCCGGCGAAGCAGAACTGGTCTCGCCAGAATCATCAGATGCAGCAGCTAGCTCGTTGTATTCCTCCCAGAGAATATCTTGCGCACTTTGGTCACCTAAGTTGTCTAACCCAACATCCGCTTTTGCTAGACAGTCAGACAGCTCTCGGTCGAGATCGTGGAAGGGGTAGTCAGCGTGTGTTTTGTCATACTCAGAGTTAGCTAGTTCACCTATTTTCTCAAGCAGGTCTTTGATTTCAGGATCATCCTGCAGCGCACCAATAGGATCCTGTGACATTTCATCATGCCTTATGCTGCCGTAGCAGCCCTGGTCGTAATCATCCCAGCTTGCCTCGCCAGCTTCAATCGCAGCCATTTGCTCTTCAGTAAGCGAAGGGCCCTGCAGTGACTCGTAGTATGCGTCCCGTTCTGAGTCACTCAGACTGTTTACATAGTCTTGATTGGGATCTACCTGCTGGGCGCCGTCAATATCTTCGTCATTTAAGCCGCCCGGAACTTCGGTGATGCCGTAACCGTGTTTTTCCGCATACTCTCTTGAGTCGTACGATAAATCATCATCAGAAGAGCTGTAATCGTCACTGAAATCCTCACGCTTTGGTGGGTTCGGTGTGTAATCCCAACCCTGATCCTGCATACATGAGGCAATTTTTTCCTCCGCCTTAACCAGCGTTTCGTATGCCTTATCGGCATCGTAATCGTTGGCTGAGTAGATCTCGTTAAAAAACTGGTTTAAAGGTAGCTTGTCATAATCGAGATCGGCGGCGCTGCTAGCGTTGTTCTGTGAACCACAACCGCTGAGCACCAATAGTGATGAAGCGAGAATCGCGATTGTTGGCAGCGCTCTCTTTTTGAAGCTCATTGCTGTCTACTCCTTTGTACGGATGTAAGTGCGTACAGCTATACTAGAGCCGCAATCGTCGTAAATAACCGCAAATAATCAAATTGTTATTTAACATCTGACTTTTGGTTTCTAATCAAGCCCAGCACCAGCGGAATTACAATATATGCGGCCAAAACAACAATGTTGTACCACAGCGGAGCAGGCGAGTCGACGCTCCACCCAGGCTCTACAGCAGCGAAGTTGTCCACATAAGCAGCAATGTCTTGCGTTCGTGGGATCGCCAGCACCTTAGCAAGAGGGTGCAGCGCTTCTATGTAAACCGCAGCCGTGAACAGCAGACTCTCGATAACCATGTAGTAGACCAGCGTAATCGTCATGCCTGAAACAAGACTTCTGAACAGGGCAGAAAAGCCGAAACTTGCAGCCCACATCAAAACAATTGGCAAAATTGCGGCAAGTGCTTCGCCATAACCCCTATCAGCAAATCTAACGTTTGGGGCGATCCAAATAACCAGTAAGCTCAAGGCAACTCCGAGCAGCAGATTCAGTGTCAGAAACGTAAATCCAGTCACAGCTTTGGCGCACAACCACTGCCAACGTTTTTGCTGAGTCAGGAATGCATGAGCGTTAAGACCGGACGAAATATCGCCTCCAACGCTAGAAGCAGAAAACACCGCTGCGATGATCGCGAAGATAAAAGATGATGTGGTGAAGATAGATCCCCATGTTTCAACACTGTCTTCTCCGGCAAACACCGCCGAAAGCACCTGCGGCCCGTAGAGGCTGCCAGTTAGCAAAACTGTATACAGAATGGTGGAGCGCAGAGACGCTAGTTTAATAACTTCAGCTTTAATTGCGTTCATTAGATTGTTCATTAGTTTTGGCCTCCGTCTACCTGCGCAGTTGAATACTCTTGGGAGGCGCCGGTTAGTTTTAGGAATGTTTCTTCAAGTCCGACCGTTTGTGTGTAGAGCTGTGTGATGGGAAGCCCATTGGCGAGTGCAAGGCCGGCGATATCTGCACGCGCTGCTGCTTCGTTTTGCTCTTCAGAGATTTCAACCTCAATTTGGGAAGCAGCTTTAGAGCTCGTATTAACTCGATATCCTGCATTTTGCAATAAGGCGGTTAGCCGCACGTGTTCTGGGCACTCGACAATAACCGCAGCGTTACCGGCGAGGAATTCTTGCATGGAATATTCTCCAAGCAGCTGCCCGCGGCCGATTACAACCAGTCGATCTGCGGTGAGCTGCATCTCATTCAGAAGATGCGAAGACACCAGCACAGCCCGCCCTTGGGAGGCGAGGAAGCGGATCGTATCACGCAGCCAGCGCACACCCTCGGGGTCGAGGCCGTTAACAGGTTCGTCCAAGAGCAGATGCTGCGGGTCTCCCAGCAGTGCAGCAGCGAAGTTGATGCGCTGTTTCATGCCAAGCGAGTAGCTTTTCATAGGTTTTTTCGCGACCGCTGTCATGCCTACGAGATCGAGGCACTCAGCAACCCGAGACTGCGGTATCCCGCCGCTCGCAGCCAGTACACTCAGATGCCCATACCCGGAGCGTTTGGGTGTGAACCAATTGGCGTCGAGAATAGCGCCGGCAACTCGCGATTTATTAGGCAACTTCGAGAAATCAGAATCGTAGCTTTTACCGTCAACTGCGCCCGTAAATCTGACAGAACCAGAGCTGGGGGTATCCAGCCCAAGCATGCAACGCATCGTTGTTGACTTGCCGGAGCCGTTTGGGCCGAGAAATCCAGTTACCTGCCCGTCCGGAACCGAAAAACTGAGATCGGCAATCGCCTTCTTGCTGCCGTACGTTTTAGTTAGATTTTCAACTTCGATCATTGTTTAAGAATAAGCGCAACAAGCCTTCCAGCGTAAGGGGGGGCGTGTCGAGGTTTTTGTAAAAATCTGTTACGCTTTCAACAGTTCAAGAGTTGCAGCCTTACAGTACCTGGCTGGCTGCACGACAACCCGAGCTCATTGTTCCGGGTGTCCCAGGGTAAGAACCGGCGCACACGGTGCAGCAAGACAATGAATATCTGCTCATCTCGTGCGTGCAAGCAATGAACAACCACGAAAGCGAGATGAAATGCAGCTCTTCACCTCCGAATCTGTCACCGCCGGTCACCCTGACAAACTGTGTGACCAGGTCAGTGACGCCATACTTGATGCCTACTTGGGTGCGGATCCCACAAGCCGTGTCGCTGTCGAAACGCTGGCCGGTAACGGTCGGATCGTGATCGCCGGCGAGGTGAGCTCTAACGCAGGTATCGACCTTGAGGCAATCGCGCGGAAAACTATTAGAGAGATCGGATACACGGATCCCGCATACGGCCTTGATGCTGCAAACTGTGAGGTGCAAATTTTTGTTGCGCCGCAGTCGCCTGAGATTGGCGAGGGCGTCTCAGTCTCTGCCGAACAGCGCAGTGCGACAGCCGAGGATCCTTTCGACCTGCAGGGGGCCGGTGACCAGGGGATAATGTTCGGTTACGCAACAAACGAAACCCCGACACTAATGCCGCCAGCACTCACTATCGCGCACGCGCTTGCTGCGCGCCTGCAAGAGGTGCGTCAAACTGGAGTTCTAGAGTGGCTGCGACCAGACGGTAAAACCCAGGTGACTTTAGGGCTTGAAAATGGTGTGCCAAAGCTGGTTGACACTGTTGTGCTGTCAACCCAGCATGCTGAACATGTTTCCCAAGATGAGATCCGGGAAGCGGCTGCACATCACGTAGTTGCGCCGATCCTGCACGAAACCGGCCTAGATCTGGAGCAGTTAAAATTACACGTTAACCCCTCAGGCTCGTTTATTGTTGGTGGCCCGCAAGCAGACGCCGGTCTGACGGGACGTAAAATCATCATTGATACCTACGGGGGAGCGGCACGACACGGCGGCGGTGCGTTCAGCGGCAAAGATCCATCAAAGGTTGATCGCTCAGGCGCGTATGCGATGCGGTGGCTTGCAAAACATGTTGTTGCTGCGGGGCTTGCCGAGCGAGCAGAGCTGCAGGTGGCGTATGCGATCGGTAAGGCGCGGCCGGTTGGGCTTTACGTTGACACTTTTGGCACCGGTGTTATCTCTGATGAAGAGATTGCGAAAGCCCTGCAGCGCACATTCGATTTGCGGCCGGCTGCTCTGATTGATGAGCTAAAGCTGAAGCGCCCGATTTATGCAAAGACAGCCGCATACGGTCACTTTGGCAGAGAACTGCCCGAGTTCACGTGGGAGCACACCCCCAAAATAGCTGCGTTAAAACAGGCTGCCGCGTAATCTGGAGTTATGGAAACTATTGGGCGAGGTGCGGGGCGTTATGCGCCGAGTCCAAGCGGGCGCCTGCACATCGGTAATCTGAGCACGGCTCTTGTGGCGTGGCTTGCTGCTCGCTCTACCGGCCGTAAATTTTTAGTGCGGATCGATAACCTCGATCGCGATAGAGATGCCGGCGCAGGGCCAGCACAGCTGTCGGATTTAAAACTGCTTGGGCTTGACTGGGATGAGCCTGCTGTGTGGCAGGCGGATCGATCCGCAAGCTATGCTGCAGCGGTTGAGAAGCTTACCGCAGCCGGATTAGTGTTTGAGTGTTTCTGCTCGCGTAAGGATATTCTGCAAGCACCCACCGCGCCGCATGCACCGCCGGGAGCGTATCCGGGCACCTGCCGCAACCTGAGTGCAGCAGAGATCGCGAACAAGCAGGAGCAGTTTGGTGGGCGCAACCCGGCACTCCGTCTGCGCACACCAGCACCGGCCCAAGAGCGCTCGTTTACAGACGCGCTGCTCGGCAGAGTTACAGGCTCTGTTGATGATTTCGTATTGCGACGTGGTGACGGCACCTACGCCTATAATCTTGCAACCGTGGTTGATGATGCCGCAGCGGGAGTGGATCAGGTGGTGCGGGGAGAGGATCTTGCGCTGAGCACTCCGAGACAGCTCGTGCTTTATGATCTGCTCGGTCTAAAAGCTCCTGAATATGCACACGTGCCGCTGGTTTTAAACAAACAGGGTCAGCGCTTAGCTAAACGTGATGGCGCTGTCACCCTGGCAGAGCTGCTTGAGTTGGGGATCAACCCTAGTGAGGTGCTCTCTAAAATGGCAGAATCTTTGGGGCTTAGTAAACCCGGTGAAGTGGTTAGTGCCACACAACTAATTTCACGCTTCGAGTATGCGAAACTTCCGAAAAAGCCGTGGATCTTTGCGGGGTTATAAGCGAAAAGAATCAGCTTTGATTCAGAGTTTGAATAGGTGCTGTTGCAACACCTAAGTGACGCTGCACACGCTGCGCTAACAGCAGCGCCAATAACCCTAAAGCGGTAAACCCAATCGCTAAGAATGCGGGTGAGTTAAAGCCGAACCCGAGGCCGACCATGAGACCGCCGCCGGCGGCACCGAGAGCGTTCGCTGCGTTGAATGCTGAATGCATCAGAGAGCTGCCGATCACCGGTGATTCAGGAGTTATATCCATCATCCATACTGCAACCATCGGGCTGCAGGCGCCGCTAGAAAACGCCATCACGAAAACACCTGCGCCCAAGATGAGTGGATTGTGTGCGCCAAAAGCAACAATCGCGCAGCCGGTGAGGAAAGCAAGCAGTGCAATGCGCATCCAGAAGCGTTTATTGATATCGGCTAACCTGCCGCCGGTCAGGCTGCCGAGTGTTTGACCGAGGCCGACCAATACGAGGGTTGCCGAAACTAAGTGCGCGTCAAGCTGCGCGACATCTGTTACCAGCGGTGAAATATATGAGTACACCGCAAAAAACCCGGCGGTGCCCAACATCGCTGCGATAAAAGCAAGCCACAAAAGCGGTTTTGTAAGCACCCGGAATTGCGATGTGAGCGGCGCATGTGCCGGAGTTTCCTGCGCTGGCACAGTAACGGCGATAGCAATCACCGCGAGCAGAAAAACACCGGCTATTACGCCGAGCGCGATGCGCCAGCCGAAGGTTTGGCCAACAAGAGTTAGCACCGGCACCCCAGCGAGGGAGGCGAGCGGGAGCCCGAGCATGACGTAGCTGACGGCTCTGCCACGCTGGCCCGGCCCCATCATACGTGCTGCAACCAGCGGCGCAAGACCGAAATAGGAGCCGTGCGGTAAACCGGCGATAAAACGCATAACGACAGCGAGCGCAAAGTTATTAGTGAGCACGGTAGCAAGTGTGGTGAGCACGAAGCTAGCCATAAAAATAAGCAGCACACGTTTTGGGTTAAAACGACCGGCCAGAATGGTGACAACCGGCGCTCCGATAATTACACCCATTGCGTATGCGCTAATAAACCAGCTGGAATTACCGAGCGCGAGATCGCGATTTGTGATGTATTGCGTCTCTAAAAGATCACTCGCGATCTCAGGCAGGATGCCCATCGGCAGAAATTCCGCAGCGCCTATACCAAAACTGCCTATCGCAAGCGCGATGATAGCGAGTAAAACTGTTTTCCTGTTATTCAACTGGACCAGGCTCCGGTCGCTTTGGCTCCACGTTATCGCCTGAGGAAACTCGGCGAATACGACGGATCACCCACGGCAGCAAATACTCGCGCGCCCATACGGCGTCTTCTTTTCGCGCCTCCCGCCAGGTGCGCACGGGAGCGGGTTCGGGTTTGCGTGCTTCAAGCGAGTGGGGCACGTTAAGGCTGTCAAGGATGCAGATAGCTACGGCATGGTGACCGAGCGGGTTGAGGTGCAGACGGTCTTCTGCCCAGTAGCGCGAGTCGGTAAGTTCGGTGCGCGCCCACAGGTTCACTATTATTGCGTCGTAGCGTTCAGCGACGGTGCGCTGATGCATAGAATACAGTGCGGCACGACTGTAGATAGCTTTAAAAACGCCCTCACTGCTGTCAAATGCGCTAAACAGAACAACAGTCGCTCCGGCTTCGGTGAAACGTTTAACGATGCTCTCTTGCTTTGCGATTATTTCGATAATGTTTGCTTTCGGCCGCAAAACATCATTACCGCCGGCAGAAATGAAAACAAGATCAGGCTTTAAAGCAAGTGCTTTATCAACCTGTTCAGCGATGACCTGATCAATCACTTTGCCGCGCACTGCGAGGTTGGCGTATGCCAGATCAGGATTGTGCTTTGCGAGGACGGTTGCGACGCGATCTGCCCAGCCGCGCAAACCACCCGGGGCGGTGTCGTCAGGATCACCCACACCCTCGGCAAATGAATCTCCGATAACCACCATACGGTTCCAGGGGAGACGCAGACCTTCGTTAACCGCAGCTTTTTCTCTGGCGCGCAAAGCTGCTGCGTCCAGTTCTTCCTGATTCGGGATCCGCACCGAATCGGTCGCTGACTGTGTTTTATTATTCGACAAAGCGTCCTCCCAAAAGCACTTAAGATCTGCTTGTGCAGTTTTATTGCTCCCCGATTATTCTAGAGGGGTATGTCTGATCCAATCGACCGCCTGCATCTGCCTGGAACCAGCGCCGCAGAGCACCTTTCACCCTCTTATCCGGAGCGTGCCGCTTGGGGTACGGCGGGAACTCTTAGAGCCTGGCAGGAAGAAGCAATCAGCAAGTATCTAGCTTCTGAACCGCGTGACTTCCTCGTATCGGCGACCCCCGGCGCCGGTAAAACTACTTTTGCGCTGCGGCTGGCTGCGATCCTACGTGCGAAAAATACAGTTAATCAGGTTATCGTGGTTGCCCCCACAGAGCATCTAAAAGTGCAGTGGGCTGATGCGGCTGCCCGGGCCGGCATTAAACTAAACCCGCACTACTCCAATGGTGATGGCTTAAATTACGGAAGCGGCTATCACGGCATTGTTGTGACCTACGCGCAGGTTGCAATGAAGCCAATCCAGCATCAGATCATCTGTGAAGCCGCCGAGACTCTTGTCATTATGGATGAGGTGCATCACGGCGGTGATTCCCTGAGCTGGGGGGAGGGCATCATAACCGCCTACGCCGCAGCAAAACGGCGACTGGCGCTGACGGGCACTCCGTTTAGATCCGATGACGCACAAATACCGTTCCTGCGTTATGCGCGCATGCCCGACGGCACAAAAGTATCTGACACAGATTATGACTACGGCTACGGCCGAGCTCTGAACGACGGGGTTGTGCGCCCGGTAATTTTCATGATCTACGCCGGAAAAATGAAGTGGCAGTCAAGCGCTGGCGAGGTGATGGAAGCACGGTTAGGTGAGGGGAACCCTAAAGACATTACAAAACAGGCCTGGCGCACCGCACTAGATCCATACGGGGATTGGATGTTAAGCGTGCTTCGAGCAGCCGATAAGCGTCTTTCCGAAGTGCGACACCATGTTGAAGACGCCGGGGGGCTTGTAATAGCTGCGGATCACGCAACCGCAAAAGCATACGCCAAACTGTTGGCGGAGATAACCGGGGAAAAGCCGGCGCTAATTCTGTCTGACGACGCGGGAGCATCGCAGCGGATCGCAGATTTTGCAAAAGCCAACACACGGTGGATGGTCGCAGTGCGGATGGTGTCAGAGGGGGTGGATGTGCCGCGGCTAGCGGTCGGTGTCTATGCAACAAATTCTGCTACGCCACTGTTTTTTGCGCAGGCAATTGGGCGTTTTGTGCGCAGTCGGCGCCGGGGTGAAGTGGCAACTGTGTTTTTGCCAAACGTGCCAGATTTAATGCTGCTTGCAAGTCAATTAGAAAAAGAACGCAATCATGTGCTTGATCTAGCCAAAGGGGCTGAGGAGCTGCTTGATGCGGAACAGGTTTTGATAGATGAAGCCAACCGTGAAGAGCAGGCCAGCGCAGCGCTAACAGGCGAGTTTGTGTATAAAGCCTTAGGATCAGACGCGAACTTTGATATGGCGGTCTTTGACGGTCAAGAGTTCGGCGGGTATGCGACAGTCGGCAGTGAGGAAGAGCTGGACTTCCTCGGCCTGCCAGGTATTTTGGAGCCGACTGAGGTGCGCGCGCTATTGCTGCAACGACAGGCGAGACAAGCGCGCCGATCCGCAAGTAAACAGGGAATTAGCGAATTTGCGCCGGAGCGAGCTGAAGCCCCGGAGGCAATTCACAGAACAATTACTGAGCAGCGGAAACTTTTGCACCAGTTAGTCGGGTTGTATGCGCGCAGAACCGGTGATCCGCACGGCGCAGTGCACGCCTGGCTCAGGCGGGTGTGCGGTGGCCCGCAGGTGTCTAAAGCCTCTGTGTCACAGCTGCAGGATCGTATAAATATGCTGCGCCAGCGTTTAGAGGGGTAATCCCGGGTAGGATTTTGATGTGGTCGAAAATCAGGAGTTTGCAGCGGCAAAAGCGCGTGTTGAGGAGCTAACAAAACTGCTTGATGCGGCACGCAAGGCATACTACGCGGACGGCTCATCGCAGTTGTCTGACGCAGAATATGATGCACAGCTTGCCCAATTACGCGACCTTGAAAACACATGGCCTGTGTTGAAAAGTCAGGACAGCCCGACAGAAACAGTTGGTGCGAGCCCCGCAGGCAGCGGCTTCGCAACACACAAACACGCTGAACGCATGTACAGCCTCGACAATGTTTTTAGCATCGCAGAGTTTGAAAACTGGGCGCAAAAAACGAGTGCTGCCGCTGGGGAGCCGATTGCCTGGTTGAGCGAATTAAAAATTGACGGTCTCGCTATCAGCCTCACCTACCGAAACGGGGTCTTTGAAACAGCAGCATCTCGCGGAGACGGCACCGTTGGCGAAGACATTACCGAGAATGCGCGATACATTTCTGCGATCCCGCAAAAACTTACCGGTGACAGTATCCCGGATTTTTTTGAAGTGCGTGGCGAGGTTTTCTTCACCACAGCAGATTTTAAGCACATTAACGAAAGACAGGAAGAGCTGCAAAAGGCCTATGAAGAAGAGTGGCAGCTTAAGCGAAAGCCGGGAGCAAAAATCCCGAAGGCACCACGCTTTCCACAGTTTGCTAATGCGCGCAACACCGCTGCCGGAACGCTGAGACAGTTAACGACTAACAAAAATGCAACAGAGCTTGCCCTAATGCGTGAGCGGCTTGCATCGCTCAGCATCTACGTGCACGGCATTGGAGCGTGGGAGGGTGAGGTCACCGAGCAGAGTCAGGTATATGAGCTGCTGCACGCATGGGGCTTCCCGGTATCGCCGCACAACCGTGTTTTTGAAAGCATCGCTGAGGTGTCAGAGTTTATTATCCAGACCGGGGAAAATCGACACGCTATTGAGCATGAAATCGACGGTGTAGTCGTTAAAGTAAATGATTTTGCTGTGCAGCGCCGTCTGGGACAGACCAGCAGAGCGCCGCGCTGGGCGATTGCATACAAGTATCCGCCGGAAGAAGTGCACACGAAACTGCTCGATATTCGAGTCGGTGTTGGGCGCACCGGTCGCGTCACCCCGTATGCTGTGTTAGACCCTGTCGAGGTGGCTGGCTCCAGAGTTTCGAGGGCAACACTGCACAATCAAGACGTGGTAAAAGCGAAAGATCTGCTGCTTGGAGACACCGTAGTGTTGCGGAAAGCCGGTGATGTGATCCCTGAAATTCTGGGGCCGGTCTATAGCTCTCGCACAGGGAACGAGCGTGAGTGGCAGATGCCGCAGCAGTGCCCAGAGTGTGACACCCCGCTGACGCAGATGAAAGCCGGTGATGTTGATCTACGGTGCCCGAACGACGAAACCTGCCCGGCGCAGTTGGCCGGTCGTATTGAGTACATCGGCAGCCGCAAAATTTTAGATATTGATGCGCTCGGTGAGGCAGCCGCTCAGGCGCTGACGCGGCCGCTCAACGGGAAACCTCCGCTCACCTCAGGAAAGCGCCTCTTTAGTTTGACCACGGCTGAGCTCTTACCGCTTGAGGTCGGTGTTGTAGACGCTGACACCGGTGCCCCGGTAGTGGATGAAGAAACCGGTGAGCAGCTAGTGCGCAGGCCGTTTGCGAGAATTGCCGGTAGCGGTGAAGAGCCCGAAATTAGCATCACTGCAGCAGGGACTACTTTCGTTCCTAACAAGACAGCCGAGAAATTAATAAAGGGGCTTGCAGCTGCAAAAACGCAGGAATTGTGGCGCTTATTGGCAGCGCTCGGAATCCGGCATGTTGGGCCGGTGACAGCGCGGCATATTAGCGACTATTTTGGTTCGTTTGCAGCGATTTTTTCGGCCACTGCTGCAGAACTGACAGCGGTGGATGGTGTCGCGGCTGAAACTGCGCAGACAATTATTAACTGGTGGGCGGTCGACTGGCATCGCGAGATAGTGACCGCTTGGGAGGCTGCCGGAGTGCAAACAGCAATCGCTGATCATCCGGGGCCTGGCACGCAGACGAAATTAACTGGTGTGCTGGCAGGGCTGACCGTTGTTGCAACTGGGACGCTGACCGGCTACACAAGAGATACCGCACAGGAGGCAATCATTGCAGCCGGCGGGAAGGCCGGCTCCAGTGTCTCAAAAAAGACCGACTTTGTTGCTGCCGGCCCTGGGGCGGGCTCGAAGCTTGCGAAAGCGGAGGAGCTTGGTATTCCCGTGCTTAACGCTGAACAGTTTCACACTCTCGTAACAGAAGGTCCTGCGGCACTCCAGCTGACTGTCGAAGAACTCAGAGACAGCGACGTTAGACTTTAAGTGTTATTTTTCAGAATATAAATCTCAAATAGACAGTGAGAAATATGGCAAACGATCCGGGCATTACCCGCGAAACCGTAGAGCACCTTGCGAGCCTTTCGCGAATTACGCTCACCGATGATGAAACCGAGATGTTCACCGCACAGCTTGGTCAGATCCTTGGCGCAATCGCCAAGGTTAGTGAGGTTGCTGGCGAGGATGTGCCAGCAACAAGCCACCCGGTACCACTGGTAAATGTGATGCGGGAAGACGAAGTGCGTGACGTGCTAACCCAAGAGCAGGCGCTGAAAAACGCGCCAGAATCGGCCGAGGGCAAGTTCCAAGTAACTGCGATTTTGGGGGAGGAACAGTAATGAGTTTAATAACCAACACCGCAGCTGAGCTTGCCGCAAAACTCGCAGCTAAAGAGGTTAGTGCCGTTGAGGTAACCCAGGCGCATTTGGATCAAATCACAGCAAGTGACGACACTTACAATGCGTTTCTTGCGCACAATGATTTAGCACTTCAGGTTGCTGCAGACATCGACAAGCAGCGCCTTAGTGGTGAAAACGTGCCCGCGCTTGCCGGTGTGCCGCTCGCGGTTAAAGACGTGCTGGTCACAACAGATATGCCATCAACCTCAGGCTCGAAAATTCTTGAAGGCTATATGTCGCCATTTGATGCGACTGTGGTTGCCAAGTCACGCACTGCCGGGCTGGTGCCGCTTGGAAAGACCAATATGGATGAGTTTGCGATGGGTTCGGCCAACGAAAACTCAGCCTACGGCCCAGTAAAAAACCCTTGGAACATCGATAAAGTTCCGGGCGGCTCTGGTGGTGGCTCAGCCGCTGCTGTTGCCGCATTCCAGGCACCGCTCGCGCTCGGCAGTGACACAGGTGGATCAATTCGCCAGCCAGCCGCACTCACCGGAACTGTCGGCGTAAAACCGACCTACGGTGCTGTGAGCCGGTACGGCGCAATCGCTATGGCCTCATCACTCGACCAGATTGGTCCGTGTGCTCGCACCGTTGCTGACGCCGCTCTTCTGCACGACGTAATCGCAGGTTACGACTGGCACGATTCAACCTCACTCAAGCACGACTGGCCGCTGATGGCTGACGCTGCTCGTGCCGGCGCAGACCCCACGAGCTTAAAGGGCGTGCGAATTGGCGTTGTGAAAGAACTGCTCAGCGACGCAACACAAGAGGGTGTGCGGCAGCAGTTTGAAGCATCTCTCGCACTCGCTGCAGCTGAGGGGGCAGAAATCATTGAGATTAGTGCGCCACACCTTGAATACGCTGTGGCGGCCTACTATCTGATCATGCCAGCTGAGGTCTCAAGCAATCTCGCTCGCTATGACTCAGTTCGTTTTGGTCTGCGTGTGACCCCTGAAAACGGTGGCACTGTCGAAGACGTTATGGGAGCAACCCGTGCTGCAGGTTTTGGCACAGAGGTAAAGCGCCGCATTATTCTCGGCACCTACGCTCTGTCGGCTGGTTACTACGATGCCTACTACGGCTCAGCTCAAAAGGTGCGCACCCTTGTGCAGCGTGATTTTGAAGCGGCTTTTGAAAAGGTTGATGTGCTCGCCTCGCCAACCTCTAACACCACCGCTTGGAATCTTGGCGATCGCGTTTCAGATCCGATGCTTAATTACCTTAACGATGCAACCACTATTCCAGCGAACCTTGCCGGCCTTGCGGGCATCAGCCTACCTGTTGGTCTCGCGGCGGAAGACGGTCTGCCGGTTGGCCTGCAGCTAATGGCGCCGCAATACGGCGATGATCGCCTGTACCGTGTGGGAGCTGCAATCGAATCGCTCATAACCGAACGTGATGGAAAGCCGTTTTGGCAGCACAATCCGGTGTTTGAGACCGCAAAGGCAGGTGCGTAACAGTGGCTAAAACAAAACTGATGGATTTTGATCGAGCACTCGAACTTTTTGAGCCTGTTATCGGTCTTGAGGTGCACGTCGAGCTCAATACGAAAACTAAAATGTTCTCGGCCGCCCCAAACTTTTTCGGTGGCGAACCAAACACCAACGTCACACCTGTTTGTCTCGGGCTTCCCGGAACTCTGCCGGTAGTCAATCAGGAGGCGGTGCGCTACTCAATCAGTCTCGGCCTCGCACTCGGGTGCGAGATCGCAGAGCACTCCGGTTTTGCGCGCAAAAATTACTTCTACCCGGATATGGCGAAGAACTATCAGATCTCGCAGTATGATGATCCGATCGCACACGACGGTTCGCTCGAGATTGAACTGGCAAATGGACGCGTAGTGCATGTGCCAATCGAGCGCGCTCACATGGAAGAAGACGCCGGTAAATTAACACACGGCGGAGACAGCGGGCGCATTCAGGGTGCCACCCACTCGGGGGTTGACTACAACCGTGGTGGTGTGCCGCTGGTAGAGATTGTGACCCGGCCAATTTTCGGCGGGGAAAAAGATACCCCTGAAATCGCTGCCGAGTATGTTGCAACCATTCGCGAAATAGTAAAAGCGCTCGGCATCTCCGACGCGCGTATGGAACGCGGCAATATTCGGTGCGATGCCAATGTTTCACTGCGGCCGCGCGGCACCGAGCAGCTCGGAACCCGCACCGAAACAAAAAACGTTAACTCACTACGCTCTATCGAACGCGCAGTGCGTTTCGAGATTCAGCGTCAGGCACAGATCCTGTCTGAGGGCGGATCGATAGTTCAAGAGACGCGCCACTGGCACGAAGACACAGGTGAGACCTCACCCGGTCGCCCGAAGAGCGATGCTGATGATTATCGCTACTTCCCAGAGCCGGATCTTGCGCCGCTTGCCCCCAGCCGGGAACTGGTTGCAGAACTCAAAGCTGCGCTGCCGGAACATCCAACCCTGCGTCGTCGTCGGCTGAAGCAAGAGTGGTCGTTCAGCCCGCTAGAGTTCCGTGACGTTCTAAACTCTGGGCTGCTTGACACTATTGAAGACGCTGTTGCAGCGGGTGTTCCCGCACAGACCGCACGAAAGTGGTATACCGGCGAAATTGCACGCATTGCAAACGAGCGCAACGCCGTTCCGGGCGAGCTCATTTCAGCCGCACAGCTCGGCGATGTTGTGCAGTTGGTTGATGCTGGCACCCTCAACGACAAACTTGCGCGCCAGGTTATTGCCGCGATTATCGACGGTGAGGGCAGCGCCGCAGAAATCGTGCAACAACGCAACCTGGCTATTGTCTCTGATGATGGCGCACTAATTAAGGCTGTTGATGAGGCGCTTGCAGCGCAACCGGATGTGCTCCAGAAGATCCGTGACGGTAAAGTGCAAGCGGCCGGCGCAATTATCGGTGCTGTTATGAAGGCTATGCGTGGCCAGGCCGACGCTGCCCGCGTGCGTGAGCTTGTGCTTGAACGCGCCGCCGGTTAAACGCAGCACCAGTAGTTTCGCTAGAGCGATGACAGGATCGACGCCGGCAAAGTCAAAACAGGCCGATAAGGCGTCGATCCTGCACATCGATATGGACGCCTTTTTCGTATCCGTCGAATTGCTTTCCCGCCCAGACCTGCGAAGCAAACCGGTTGCAGTTGCAACAGACACCGCTCGTTCGGTGATCTCAACGGCAAACTACACTGCCCGTAAATACGGGGTTGGCTCAGCAATGTCAGTAGCTGTTGCAAAACAGCGCTGCCCTAATTTAATATTCATACCGCCAGATATGAAGAAGTATCGCGACTTCAGCCGCAGAGTTTTTCATATTTTTGAACGCTACACACCTTTGGTTGAGCCTTTAAGCGTAGATGAGGCGTTTTTGGATGTATCCGGGGCGCAGAAACTGTTTGGCACCCCGCGCGAGGTCGCACAAAAAATCCTTGCTGATATATACCGGGAGACAGGATTAACCGCCTCTGTTGGAATCGCCGCAACTAAATTTGTTGCGAAGATAGCTTCCGGCATTAATAAGCCAAACGGAATAACCGAAGTGCCCGCTGACCGCACCCTTGAGTTTCTGCATCCGCTGCCCGTCTCCAAAATCTGGGGAGTGGGTGAAGTTACCCGTAAAAAGCTGGCCGATCGTGCGATCCACACTGTGGGTGAGCTGGCGGTGGCCGATCCAAAAAGCCTTGCAAACCTCATAGGGAAGGCGCAAGCGCAGCATCTTTTGAATCTTGCTAACGGTATTGATTTGCGTGCCGTGCAAACCGAACGGGTAGAGAAATCCGTCTCTGCCGAGCAAACTTTCGAGCGCGATTTAACGGATACGCGTGAGGTGGAGCGAGCCCTTATTGCGCTTTCCGCCAAGGTGGGCCGCCGTGCCCGCAGACAGGGCGTGACGGGCACCACAATCACGGTGAAACTACGCTGGAGTGATTTCAGCACATACTCGAAGTCGCATTCAATAAAAACCCCTATTAACAGCGGTATGTTAATCGCCCAAGAGGCGAAGCAGCTCGCGCATTCGATTATAGAAACACAGGAGCGGGCTGGTCGCAGCCTAGCGCTCAGGCTTCTCGGGGTGCGTCTGAGCAGTTTAACACCGGCGCATACAGCGCAACCCGCGCTCTTTGAGAGCGAGCAGGATCGGTGGCAGAAACTGGATGAAACAGTTGATGAACTGCACGAAAAGTTTGCGCATCTTGGTGTGCAATCAGCGCGGTTACTCAGTGTGCCGCCGCGCTCGGGTGCGCAGCACATTCGAAAGACTGTTGATTAAATCAACCAGCCAGAGGAAAACAATTACCGTATCTCCAACCTCTTGATTAGTTGCCTGTTCGCGAAGTTCTAGCATTTCTTCTGGTGTTGTGACATCAAGTCGCGCGGCCAGGGTTAGCGTGAGGGCGGTGAGCACCCGCGACCACTGGAGCAGCTCTGCATCCGTGAGGGCGATCTGCACCGCACCCACAGCGCACCATTCCTCGAAGTTGCCTAGCTCATCTCTTAGATCCGGCGGCATATTGACCAGATCTAAAAGCGCAGGATCGACTCGCACGGTCGGTTTTTCAAAGTCGCTGCTGCACTGGAGTTCAAGAGTGTCAGCACTGATAGTGGGGAAGCGATCTGCAAGCGCACTGTCGCTGAGCTGTGCAGCGGTTAGTTGCTGCTGCACCTCGTGTGACACTTGCGCCAACTGAGTTACAAGGCTGCGCTCTGTCTGCTGGCGAAAGCTAGTGGCTAAAGCAGCATCGGAGGTGCTGACATCAGGAAATAGTCGGAGCAGGGCGGGATCCTCCGGCGGTTCCTCATTGCCTCCGAGAGCGTATTTTGCAAAAAATGGATCCGGGTCGCTGGGGGAATTTAAGTAGTGGTTGAGCAGCAGCTCAAGCTGCGTGGTCAAGCTCGTTAGTGCCTCAACCTCCTGCGGTGTAAAGCCCAAAAGCACATGCCTGGTGCCACGATACATGCGCACTATGGGAGCTCCTGGAGTGTTGCGATGATGCCGTAACCGTGCAATCTCTCTGCAAGCAGCCACGCCTGCTCTTTATCGCCGGTATACAATTCACAGCTTCCGAAATTGTGAGCTTCATTAACGAAACCTGTTATCTCTTTCCGGGTAAACTCCGTTAGCTCTAGCAGCACAGAGAACACATAGCCGTAAACGAGCACAGGACAGTTGTGCATCACAACCTGCCACTGCTTTCCGGCTGCGCCACTCATGCTCTGCGAGCCCTAAACTTTTGCACCAACCAGATGATGAACAGCACCACAAGAACTGCTATAACCAGGTATTTAAAGCGATCCACCCAGATAATAACCGTTTCCCACTGATTGCCCAGCCAGAAGCCAGCGAGAATCCAAATAGTGTTCCAAAGGAGTGAACCGAGCAGTGTGAGCAGCGTAAATTTCATCAGGTGCATTCGCTCGATACCTGCTGGAATAGAAATCAGACTGCGAAACAGGGGCACCATGCGCCCAAAGAAAACAGCTTTATAACCGTGGCGGTTAAACCAGGCCACTGTTTTCTCGACGTCGTTACCGCTGACTAAGGGCAGTTTTTCAAAAATTGCGACGGTGCGATTATGGCCAATAACAGCGCCTATCCAATAGAGGGCTAAAGCACCTATAACCGATCCCGCGGTAGCCCAAATAATTGCTTCTAGGGGAGTGAACAGGGCACCAGGCTGGCTGGCAGTAAAACCGGCGAGAGGGAGCAGCACCTCACTTGGGATGGGGGGAAATAAATTTTCGAGCGCGATACCGATTCCCACTCCGGGGGCACCTATGAGATTCATAAGGTTTACAACCCAGTCAACAATCGGCTGCAACCAGCCGCCCTCGCTGTGCTGGGCAGCTAGCACTAGGAAATGCATAGTGACCTGCGACACTTAAACACCCACACGAATTTCAGCGAGCGTCTGCACGAGCTGATTATCCAGTTCCAGTTCGGCGTATGATCCGTCCGCAATTTTTGTGGCGATACGCTCTCCAATTTCAGAAGTGGTAAGACCCATCTCTTTGCCAGCTAACGCCGGTAGCTTAGCGATTACAGCGGCGGTTGCTCGCTCAATTGCGGCCGCGGCAGCCCCCTCACCAAGATGCCCGAGCATTAGTGCGAGCGCGAGGATCGCAGCCGACGGGTTAGCCAACTGCTGCCCTGCAATATCCGGTGCAGAACCGTGAATCGCCTCAAACATGCTTGGCGCGCTGCCGTCGAGGTTCAGGTTGGCGCTTGTCGCAACACCGAGACCGCCCTGCACAACCGCACCAAGATCGGTAATGATGTCGCCGAACAGGTTGTCTGTTACAACCACATCAAAACGTTCCGGTGTCAGGGGCAGGTGGAAGCACATCGCATCAACATGCACGTAATCTACTGCAACCTCAGGAAACTCTTGGGCGACTTCATCTACCACCCGCTGCCAGAGCTTGCCTGCTGTCACAAGCACATTAGTTTTGTGACATAGGGTTAGTTTTTTACGCCGCTTGTTGGCCAGTTTGAACGCGTACTCAACCACTCTGCGTGTGCCTGCGTAGGTATTGAGCGACTCTTGCATTGCGGTTTCTTGCTTAGTGCCAGTGTGCACTGAAGAGCCCGCCGCGACGTAGGATCCTTCTGTGTTCTCGCGGACGATCACCAGCTCGCAGCGCTCCGGGTTAAGGTCAGCAATCGGGGTTGGCACGCCGGGGTAGAGGCGGATCGGGCGCACATTCGCCGCCTGATCAAAACGCTGGCGCATTTCGAGAATAATTCCGCGCTCTAGAATTCCGGGAGCTACCCTCGGGTCTCCCATCGCTCCGAAAAATATTGCGTCATAGCCGCGTAGTTCGTCTTCAAATTCATGAAAGAGTCTGCCGGTATTTAGATACTCTGTTGCGCCGATGTCATAGTGCTGTCGTGCTGTTTTAAATCCAAACTCTTTTTCAGCAGCATCTAGCACCGTAAGCGCTGCGCTAACAACTTCTGGGCCGATGCCGTCGCCCGGTAACAGAGCGATTTTATGCTCTCTCATGATTTCGCTTTCTAATCACTATCACTGACTTTTTAAATTTTACGCTTGTGCCCCAATGCCTTTGCGAGCGACAAAGAGAATGAACAGCAGATGACACGCTGCAATAATTAAGAAAACTAGCATTACGGCCGAGTAGCCGGTGACTGTCACGAGCCATCCCGCTAGCAACCCAGCCACAGCCCCTCCAAAAGTGAGCGCTGCGTCGCCCTTTGCTTGCAGCTGTGGGTTTTTTCCGAGATTGTTTGCGGCAAGGGTGGAGGCGCTGCCAGAGATTAGGCCGAAATTCCACCCAACGCCGAGAAGTGTGAGCGCGATCAGCAGCAGATATACGGAATCGCCCGGTGTAAAGAAAATGATGATGCAGCTTATAAGCGAAACACTCGCTGCAGCAAACGCGATTTTCTGCGCCCCAAATGTGTCTACCCAGTGGCCCGTGACTAAAGAAGTTAGGTACATTGCGGCGATGTGCAGGCTGATCAGAATCTGCACCGCTTCCGGATGCATTCCCGCCTCTGCCATATGAGAGGGTGTTACCGCCATAACCCCTGACAGCACAAACATAACTGCAAACATTGTTGTGCCGCCAAACAGCGCAAGCTTGCGGTCAAAGAGCTGTGATGTTGCAGAGGAACGTTTTGCGCCCGTAAACCTAGCAAGGTTCTGCGCTAAGACGTAAGGATCAGGTCGCATCAGAAGCAGCACAATAATTGCTGCGAAGAGATAGGCTAGCGCGCTTAAAATAAATGGCCCTGCGTAAGAGGGGAGCTCAAGCGACTGGGTCGGCTCAGCTATCAGTTTAGAGAGGCTTGGGGCTGCAACTGCACCGATAGTGCTCGCAAAAAACGCAACTCGTATCGCTTTGCCACGGTTTGTCGGGTGCGCAAGGTCGCTGCCGGCGTACCTGGAATGCAAGCTTGCCGCGAATCCGGAGCCGTAAACGATTAAGCCGATAAAAAGCAGTGGTGTGCTGGCAAATTTGGCGGCGATGAGCACCAGCATTGCGCCAAGCCCGCCGAGCGCGTAACCGAGCCCGAGACTTAGCCTGCGGCCGCGCGCTTTAGCGAGCAGTCCCAGTAAATATGCGACAACTCCCGCACCCAACAGTGACAGCGCCGCGGGGATGCCAGGTGCGCTCTCTGCGCCGAACAGCTCAGTTGAAAGCAGCGAACCGCTCAAAATAGTTGTTGGCAGCCCGACACCGGAGACTAGCTGGCTCACCATGACCACTTTTAAGGTGTTATCTTGTGCAGCAGAGATTTTTTCTTGTGAGAGATGCTCGGGTCTGCGTTGTTTTGCCATCGGCTACTCCTTTAACCGGTGTATGTGCAAAAACCCCTGGCAGTTTTTACCGCCAGGGGTTTTAACTCGTGCGCGAGGGGGGACTTGAACCCCCACGCCCTAAATGCGGGCACTAGCACCTCAAGCTAGCGCGTCTACCTATTCCGCCACCCGCGCGAGTTGGGATGTGTTGAACACAACAGGTTTAAACATAGCATGATTTCTTCATTAGAGCGAAAAAAGTTTGTTTGTCCGGCGCGTCACAGTTTCCCTAGATAGGCTTAAAGAATGAATGAGCAGTATTCAGAGACCGTCAGGCTCGCGCAGCGGTTAATTCAGTTTGACACTTCTAATCGTGGCGGGGGAGACGCCAACCCCGAGCTACCGGCAGCCCAGTTTATTGCCGCATACCTTACTGACCTTGGTTTACAGCCGGAGATTTATGAGGCTGCGCCGGGTCGCGCAAATGTGATAGCTCAGATCCCCGGTGCCAACCCCGAACTGCCTGGGCTTGTTTTGCACGGCCATCTTGATGTTGTGCCCGCGGATCCAGCCAACTGGTCGGTAGATCCTTTCGCCGGTGAAATCCGCGACGGTATGCTCTGGGGGCGTGGCGCCGTCGATATGAAACAAATGGATGCGATGATGCTGACCGCGGTGGCTGAACTTTTGCGGGCTGGCGAAAAACCGCGCCGAAATATTACACTCACGTTCTTCGCTGACGAAGAAAACGGCGGTGTTTTTGGTTCGGAGTTTATGGTGCGCGAACACCCAGAGGTGTTTGCCGGCAACGGCTATGCGATCAGTGAGGTTGGCGGCTACTCGATATATCTTGGAGATAAGCGCGCCTACCTATTGCAAACAGGCGAAAAAGGAAACGCCTGGATCAAGCTGCGCGCACGCGGCGTTGCGCAGCACGGATCGCGTCTGCCGGTCGATAATCCGATCACAAAACTGGCTGCGGCAATCAACCGACTTGCCGAAAAAGAGTGGCCGATCACACTCGGTGAAACCACCTCTAACCTGCTTGCTGAGATCGAAAAGCTAACCGGGCCGGGCTCGCCACAGGAGCTTGTGGCACGCACCGGAGCAGCCGCCACCTTCATTGACGCGACGCTGCAAAACACCTGCAACGTGACTCGCCTCAACGCTGGCTATATGCACAACGTCGTCCCGGATGTTGCCGAGGCAGTGATCGATGTGCGCACGCTACCTGGACAGAAGGAAGCAACTCTGGCAGAGATTCAAGAGATTCTCGGGCCGGATATTGAAATGGATGTGCAGTTTTCCGGCATCGATCTTGAGGTGCCGTTCGCTGGTGAGGCGGTCGACGCTATGATTAGCGCGCTGCAGAAGCACGATCCGGATGCGCTTGTGCTCCCGTATCTACTTAGCGGTGGCACCGACAATAAGGCGCTAGCAGAGCTGGGGATCTCAGGTTACGGGTTCGCGCCGCTCCTGTTGCCACCTGAGCTTGATTTTCCAGCTATGTTCCACGGCGTCGACGAGCGTGTGCCGCTTGCGGCTTTAGACTTTGGTCACCGCGTGTTGGTAGATCTGCTGCGCGAGTTCTAGAGGCTGTTCCATGAGCATATTTGAGTCTATTATTCTCGGTTTGATCCAGGGTTTGACAGAGTTTTTGCCTATCTCCTCAAGCGCACACCTGCGGGTTGCCGGTCAGGTTATGGGTCTTGGCGACACCGGCAGTGCGTTTACCGCAATCACACAGCTTGGAACAGAGCTAGCGGTGATCCTCTTTTTTTGGCGTGACATCAAACAGATCATCGCAGCTTGGTTTGGCTCGCTGACCGGTCGCGTGCCGCGCGGCGACGCAAACGCGAAACTCGGTTGGTGGATCATTTTTGGATCACTTCCCATCGTAATTTGCGGCCTCCTTTTTGAAGAGCAGATCGACACCACGCTTCGGTCGCTCTGGATTGTTGGCGCAAACCTGATTATCTTCGGCATCATTCTCGGAATCGCTGACCGGATCGGGAAAAAACGGCGTGAGCTTCAGGATCTTAGCCCCGCGCACGGTTTAACCTATGGTTTTGCGCAGGCTCTCGCGCTGATCCCCGGTGTCTCACGCTCAGGCGGCACGATCACAGCTGGGCTTTTAATGGGCTACAGTCGGGCTGCTGCTGCCAGATATTCTTTTCTTCTCGCGATCCCTGCAATCGTCGGATCCGGCGGCTATAAGTTAATTAAATCGTTTAGTGAAACTAGCCCGGTGGGAGCGCTTGAAACCTTTATTGCAACAGCTGTTGCTTTTGTTGTGGCCCTCATTATTATTAAGTGGTTTATGCACTTTATTTCGACCCGGTCATTTATGCCATTTGTTATCTATCGAGTAATTCTCGGTGTTGTGCTGTTGATTTTGGTTGCAACAGGGGTGCTTGATCCGGCCGGTGGCACAACTCTCTAGGAAGATATGCGTACTTGGACAGCTCCAGCATTAAGCAAACTGCCCGGTAAGGGTGATCTGCCGCGTCTTTTTAATACCGCTACAGGCCGGTTTGAACATACAACGCTGCCAAACGGCAGAGCAACCCTTTATGTGTGCGGTATCACCCCGTACGATGCCACACACCTTGGTCACGCCTTCACCTACCTAAGCTATGACCTGCTACAGCGCGCGTGGCTCGATGCGGGATACGCTGTCGAGTACGCACAAAACATCACCGACGTTGATGATCCGCTGCTGGAGCGAGCCGCACAAACTCATAAAAACTGGGAAGGGCTCGCAGCAGAACAGATTGGGCTTTTCCGCTCAGATATGTACCAGCTAAAAATGCTGCCACCTCAGCACTACGTTGCAGTTACCGAGGTGGTGCAGCCAATTGCCTACGCTGTTTTAAAACTGCTAAAGCACGGATTCGCGTATGAGGTTGACACCCCAGAAGCTACAGCAAATGATATTTATTTTGACTATAAAGCTGTTACTGAGCAGGGAGTGTGGCAACTTGGCGATATTACGAAGCTGCTTCCTGCTGAGTATTTAACGCTGGCAGCTGAGCGCGGCGGCGATCCAGACCGCGCAGGCAAACGTGATCCGCTCGATCCGCTACTGTGGCGGGCAGCGCGAGAGGGTGAACCTGCTTGGGAGTCACCGGTTGGCTACGGGCGACCCGGCTGGCATGTGGAGTGTGCTGTTATTGCCGCTGAGGCGTTGGGCACTCCGTTCAGCGTGCAGGGCGGGGGAGCGGATCTTCCCTTCCCGCACCATGAGTTTTCAGCGGCTACCGCAGCCGCCCTGTATCGCAATCCGCTTGCGCATCTCTACTCCCACACCGCGCTAGTGAGCTACCAGGGGCATAAAATGAGTAAATCCCGTGGCAACCTGGTGTTTGTTCACAAGCTGTTACAAGCAGGGTATAGCGGCTCAGAGATCCGGCTTGCGCTGGCCGCGCATCACTACCGCACAGAGTGGGAGTGGCAGGACGGTGAAATCGACAGGGCGCGTGCCAGACTAGCGCGCTGGGCAAAGGGATTTGCAACAGAGCGGGCGGATCAAACTTCTGCCGCCGCTGTCTTACTGCAGCTGCGCCAGGCACTTGCCAACGATCTAGACACTCCGGTGATGCTCGCCGTGCTCGATGCGGCTGCGGCTACCGGCGTAGATGATCCGCAGACTGTTGTGGCTGCGGTGCAAAACTTGCTCGGTATTGAAATCAACCTCGCTTCAGGAGAGTGAATGCAGAAAGAAAGAAAACCAGCTGCGCTGCTGTGGGATCTTGACGGGACGATTGTCGACTCCGAGCAGTATTGGGTGCGGGCCGGTCATGAAATAGTTAGTCAGTACGGTGTTGCGCTGTCTGCCGAAGCTAAACAGGGGCTGATCGGTAAAAGTTTGTGGGAATCAGCGCGAGTGCTGCGTGAACACGGGGTGACACTGCCAGCCGCAGATATCGTGCAGGGTAAAGCAAATCGTGTGGTTGAGCTTTATCAGACTGCGGGCGTAATTTGGCGGCCGGGAGCGCGCGAGCTGTTGCTGGCCGCACGTGAAGCCGGGATTCCGAACGTGTTGGTGACTATGGCACTGCGTAATGTTGCAGAGGCTGTTGCGGCCGAACTTCCAGAAGGCACATTTGCGGCTATTTTTGGCGGTGATGATTTCCCTCCGGGTGGCGGAAAACCGCTTCCTGCGCCATACCTTGCTGGTGCAGCTGCGGTGAGCGCTGACCCCGGAGACTGTGTTGTGTTTGAAGATTCTGACACAGGGCTCGCTGCTGCAACCAGCGCCGGATGCGTCACAATTGGCGTCGAACACCTTCTAGACTTAAGCGGCTACCAGTCTCATTTAGTGCTTGATACGCTAGCAGACGTTGATATTGAAACAGTGTCAACATATTTCACAAAACTTCGTCATCTGCCACCAACCCGTGGCGGCCACAGTCTTTCAGAGGTATAAATTATGAGCGCAGTTCGTGGCCCCTTCGTTTTTGGTGACCGAGTGCAGCTCACCGGTCCACGCAATAAGCGATACAGCATTACACTCGTGCCCGAAGGGGAGTTTCACACCCACTGGGGGATGATCCCGCACAAAGATATTGTGGGGCGCGATGATGCGAGTGTTCTGACGATGGAGGGTGGTCAGGAGTTTTTAGCTATTCGCCCGCTGCTGGCCGATTTTGTGATGGCGATGCCGCGCGGTGCCGCAATTGTGTATCCAAAAGACGCCGCACAGATTGTGTCACAGTGCGATATTGCGCCAGGGCTTAATGTTGTTGAAGCCGGGGTCGGTTCTGGTGCTCTAACTCTGCATCTCTTGCGCGCGCTTGCGGGCAGCGGCAGGCTGCACTCAATCGAACGTCGGCAAGAGTTCGCCGACATCGCTGCTGCAAACGTGACAGCATTTTATGGCGGCAAAGCGCCGAATTGGGAGCTATCTGTGGGTGATTTCCAGGATGTTTTGCCTAAGGTCGCAGAGCCGGGATCGATTGATCGTGTGGTTTTGGATATGCTTGCGCCGTGGGAGTGTGTTGACGCTGCTGCAACCGCGCTGGTTGGCGGCGGCGTATTCATCGCATACGTAGCGACTGTGACTCAGTTATCGCGCACAGTAGAGGCGCTGCGCGCAAGCGGCGCCTTCACGCACCCCCAGTCATCTGAGACTCTCGTTCGGACATGGCATGTTGAAGGGCTTGCTGTGCGCCCAGATCACCGTATGGTGGGGCACACAGGTTTTCTTGTGACGGCTAGACGCCTTGCGCCGGGTGCAGTGCTGCCTGAGCTGAAGCGACGTGCATCAAAGTCAGAATTTAGTGATGCTGATGTTGATGCCTGGACACCGGGCATGGTTGGGCAGATGGTGAAGAGCGATAAAGTTTTACGTAAAAAAGCACGTGCCGCCGAACGATTTGCCCAGCAGCGTCAAATAAACCCGGATCCAGAGGTTTGAGGCTAGACTGCAGAAGATGAGCCCCTCGCCACCTCACTCAAATGGTGCAGAGTCACCCGCTGCCGCCATTCTGTTTGCGTTTAAGAGTGACCCCAGGCCGCGCACTAAAGAGGAGATCATAACAGCCTTTCCGACCCAGTTTCTAAAGGGTGGTAAATCATCGGCCGAACAGAAATTTAGCGCTGCAAAGCGGGCGCTGAAAGAGAGCGGCATTGTTTTAGAACTTGATAAAAATAATCGCTACAGCTTAGAACTAGATTCAGCCTTTCTGGGCGAGGTAACTCAATCTTTCACAAACGTGGAAGCTATGGTGCTCTACGCTGCGGGCAACATGTGGTCTGCGCGCAGACGGGACAAAATTAACAGCACTCTGCTGTTTAAGCTCGCTACTTTAATTGGCATACATCAGCCGCGAGCACAGCTGTTGCGGCTGGATAGCGCGATAGATTCGTCTAAATTACAGCCCATACTTGACGCTCTGCAGCACGGCCTGCTGCTTGCGACAAATAGCAATAAGACCCTTATCGCACCGCTCGAGCTCGTAGAAATACTGGGGCGTTGGTGGTTGATAGGAGTGGATCAGGATTCTGCAAAGCTCGATATTTGGGCGGTTCATGAATTGGAGGGTATCGAGCCTAACGATCGTGCACAGGCAGCAGAACTGCGCGTCACAGACCTCGAACTGACACAGTTTAAACAGAGTGAACTCTCTCGCCTCATCAATGCGGACCGTATCCACTTGAGTTTGAATCGGCATGATTCTGCTCACCTGCCACTCAGAGAACTAACTGAGAGATGGTATGGCCTAACCGGTCAGGCAAGGCCCGTAGCCAATTCTGACGGCTGGACGGACGATAATCTACCGCAGTTCGACCTGCCAGAGGTATCGAGGCTCATAATCAAAGCGCGTGGCGCGGCACGGGTTGACAGCGGCTCACCAATAGCTACCGCCGTTCAGACTGCACTAGAAAAGGTTGTGCAACAGCACACAGGAGCAGAGCCGGCCGCACCGACTACCCGGGGCAGCGCATTTTCGCATCGCGCCTCAAGACTTGACGAGTTTGAGCGCATGACGCTTGCTACATCGATTGTGCAAATCGTGGGCCAGAGCGGGGAAATCTCTGTTACACAGCTTGCAAATTTTTTGCAGTTGAGCGAAGAAACAGTAACAAAAATTGCACTCGGTGTAAACTCGATCAGCTACGATGCGATTGACGCAGACACACCAACCGCCTGGTCGAGCGAACGATACCCACTATTTGATGAAACAGATCTCACTGAGAGAGGTATCGTCCGCGTTTCGGGTGAGTTGCTAGACGCCTCTTTAACATTTACAGCTGCCGAACTAGATCTGCTAATTACCGGTATTAAGACCGTGCTTATGCATCTTCCCGCACAGTTTAAAGCTGCGGGTGAGAGTGCGATTGAGAAAATTAGACTTATCTACGACAGCAGATACTCTGCAGCAGAGCGGGCCAATTTTCTATACAGCCTGTCAGAAAATAAGCGTCTTACTGCACTGTCCGCGCGCGAGACTGCACCCGAGCTGTCGCCGTTAAACCGCGATCCGCAGTATGCCAAAAAACTCAACACCGTATTAACCGCTTTGGTGGAAAAGCGCGGGCTCAATTTTAAATACCATAATGGGTCAGCGGTTAAAGACCGGACGGCTCTTATTAACTCTATGTCACTGATTGATGGTGACTGGTTAGCAGACGCCTACGATTTAGCTGCCGGTAAAACGCGTCACTTTTATCTCCATAAAATGAGTGATCCGCATTTCGGTGAGATACTATCCGACGATGATTTAACAGATATTGCAGCCTCTCTTGCCGCAACACGGCAACGAAAACACGCCACAGTGGATATCTTGGTGGCACCCCAAGCCCTGACTTTAATTAAAGAGTTCCAACCCCGGCAGTACAAAACCGTAAAAGGCCAAGAACCTGTCGGCTATGCTGACTGGATCCACTGCTCGGTTGATTTGTGGCGCCCAGAAAATCTTGAAAAACTCGTGTTCAGCGCTCCCGGCCAGATAATAGTGCTAGGCAGTGCGGCTTCGCGTGAGCGGATTGCTATGGTTGCAGCGCAACTGCTGCAGACCGTTATTAGAGACGGCGACTAACCTGCGTTACAATCTAGGCGTGGCGAGATCGAAACGGCGAAGCAATCCAGAAGCGCGAATGCGGCTGATGGAGCACATTGCAGAGTTTCGACGACGGCTCATCATCTGCGCAATAACAGTTGCTGTTGCCGCTATCGCAGGTTGGTTTTTAAGCGATATGGTTTGGGATTTTCTGCGCCAACCGGTCAACCAAATAGCCGCCGAAAATGGGCGTCTTACCGCAATTACATTTCGTGATGTCACAGGCTCTTTTGACCTGAAGTTGCGCATCTCAATTTTTATCGCGATTTTTATCGGTTCCCCTATTTGGCTCTACCAAATCTGGGCGTTTTTCGCTCCGGGCCTCACCAAAAAAGAAAAAGCGACAACTATCGGTTTTATCTCTGCCGCAACCCCACTGTTCTTGAGCGGGGCTGTGTGCGGCTGGTACGTGCTGCCAAACATTGTGAAACTGCTCACCAGCTTTAGCTCTAGCGAAGATGCGCTGCTGCTGGATGCGCGCACCTACCTAGATTTTGCAACAAGACTGCTGCTCTCGGTCGGCGTTGGTTTTGTGCTGCCGGTGTTCGTCGTCCTGCTGAATTTTGCTGGTGTCTTAAGCTTCAAAACGATTATTGGAAGCTGGCGCTATGCGGTTATGGCTATTGTGCTTTTTGCTGCTATCACAACCCCCGCCGCTGAAGTTGTCAGCATGTTCGTGATCGCAATCCCGATGGTACTGCTCTATTTCACTGCAGCGCTCATAGCGTATCTGGTTGACCGCCGCAGGGCGAAGCGGTCGGCCGCCGAGTTCGCTGAGTATGAGGGTGTTTAAGAGTGGCGATCACAGAAACCACCGCTGACGCTCGAGATACTGTTGCTGCCTTTCAGCAGAGACTGGGATATCAACTCGATCCTTTTCAAACAGAGGCGTGTCTGCGTCTTGCGGGTGGCAAATCAGTGCTCGTGGCCGCCCCCACAGGCTCGGGAAAAACAACAGTTGCTGAGTTTGCAGTTGCACTATCGCGGCAAGAACACGATCTCGAGATAATTTACACCTCACCGATAAAAGCTCTCTCTAATCAAAAATATCGCGAGCTGTGTGTGACATACGGTGAGGATCAGGTTGCGCTGTTAACCGGCGATGTGACGGTTAACCCTGCGGCGCCAATTAAGGTAATGACAACCGAGGTGCTGCGCAATATTATCTACGCTGACGCTGACAGCCTTAATCGTCTTGCATTTGTTGTGCTTGATGAGGTGCACTATCTAGGAGACCCGTTTCGTGGTGCGGTGTGGGAAGAGATCATCCTGCATTTGCCGCTGCACGTTAAAATTGTCGCACTCTCTGCAACAGTGTCTAATGTTGAAGAGTTGGGCGACTGGATTAACACAGTGCGTGGCGATACTGAAGTAATTATTTCCGAGCGACGACCTGTGCCGCTCTATCAGCATGTGCTCACTCCTGACGCTTTCGAACCGCTGTACGTGCACGGCAGGTTTAATCGTGCGCTCGTGCACAAGCTGCCTGCCAAACGAAAACGGAGCAGGGGAGCTGCGCCTAAAAAAATACGCGCAATTCGTCATGCAGATATTGTGCGCGGCTTGGATGAAACCAAGCTCACCCCTGCAATCGTTTTCATATTTAGTCGCCGCGGTTGTGATCAGGCGGTCACAAACTGTTTGTATGAGGGCGTATCGCTAACAACCAGGCAAGAACGAGAAGAAATACGCCGTGTTGCACTCGCTGCAACCGCAGACTTCTCTGAGGCCGAACGTCGTGTGTTGCGCATTCGCACCTGGATTAGGGGTCTTGAGCGGGGGATCGCAGCGCATCACGCGGGTCTGCTGCCACAGCTGAAAGCGGTGGTTGAGCTGCTTTTTCAACAGCGCCTTCTGAAAATAGTTTTTGCCACCGAAACACTCGCTTTGGGGCTGAACATGCCGGCTAAGGCGGTTGTGCTAGAAAAGCTTGTGAAGTTCAACGGTGAGGATCGTGTGCCGCTTACCAGCGGCGAGTACACGCAGCTCACCGGCCGTGCCGGGCGCAGGGGGATCGATGATGAGGGGCACGCGGTCGTGGTTTGGCACGATGGTCTCGATCTCGAAATGCTGCAGGGATTGGCGGGCAACCGCAGCTACCCGGTGAAGTCGAGCTTTAAGCCGACCTACAACATGGCGGTTAATCTTTTGTGCACGAGAACCCCCGATGAGGTTTATAAAACTCTTGAGCGTTCCTTCGCACAGTTTCAGGCGGATCGCGCAGTGGTCGGGAACGCAGCCGAAATACAAAAAATGCGCCAGTCGCTTACCGCATACGAAACAGCGATCGCTAAGGCAAAGACCGAGGCTGAAGCTGCCCGCTGGCGAGACCGGGCGAAAAAGCTGAGACGGCGCGTTTCACGCGAGCAAAACCGCATCTCTGGCAGGGTGAACAGCGTGCCGCGCCGCTTCAAAAAAGTTGTGCGCGTGCTAAGCGAACTGGGATACCTCACCGCATCAGAGAGGGATGATCTGCAGCCTAACGTGTGGGGGCATGCTCTCACTCATATTTATGGTGAGCGCTCTCTGCTTGTTGCCGAAGCGATCCGCAACGGAATCTGGAATGAGCTGAAACCCGCTGAGCTTGCAGCGCTAGTGGGTGCGCTCACCTATGAGCCGCGCCCAAACGACTGGGGAGATAATTACCCGCTAAGCCCCGCCTTTTATGCAGCAACTGATGCCACAGAGCGTCTGTGGGTGCGGATCGACAAACTAGAAGAGGCAGCCGGTCTGCCAGAGCAGTCAGTCCCCGCAGTGTATAAAGCTTGGGTGATGCACGCCTGGGCAGAGAAGAAACCGCTCGAAGAGATTCTTGAGCGCAGCAATCTTACGCCCGGAGACTTTTTGCGTTGGGCGAAGCAGACCGCAGACCTCTTGGGTCAGATAATTAGTGCTTGTGCGGCAGTCGATAGTGATCCAGCTACCCCGGATATGTATGCACTGGAGGTGCTGGCGAAGCAGGCGCGCGGTCTTGTGCTGTACGGCATAGTTGAAAGCGCGGGTCTCTAAGCTATGCGCACTGTGCTGCCAGCGGTTATCTGGGCGGCCACCGCTGGTGTCGGTGGTCTGCTGTTAGATCTCTCTCATGAGGGCGCTGCGCTTTGGTGGTTAACCCCGGTTGCAATCTGCCTGCTGCTCTTACCGCTGTGGCAAAAATCTATTGGCGCTGTGCTGTTAGGCGGGTTTAGCGGAGCCGCAGCTTTCTGGCTTTTGCACATTAACTGGCTGACTCTCTATCTCGGCCCGATTCCGTGGCTTGCGCTAGCCGGCGTTATGGTGTTGTGGCATTTACTCTTTAGTTTTTTTGCCTCCCGTCTTGTGCGTCTCACCTCCGCAATCGGGTTGCAGGCTGCCGGTGTTGCTGGTTTGTGGGTGGCTAAGGAGCTTGTTGAGGGATCCTTCCCCTACGGTGGTTTTTCTTGGGCGCGCATCTACGCAACGCAGGGGAGCAGCCCGCTGCTTGAAGCAGTCAGCTGGTTTGGGGTGGCCGGTTCGGGCTTTATACTCGTTTTCTGTAGTCTGCTACTGGCGCTCGGCCTGCGCGAGTATTACCTCTCCGGTAGACGCAGACGTAAAGCTTTTTTCTCGCTCGGAAGCGCACTCTGTGGCTTCTTGATATTGGCCTTACTCCCAGCATTTCCGCTTTCTAGCACAGGCTCTTTAAACATTGGTGCCGCACAGGGTAATGCACGCGCTGGTATCTTTCAGGATCGCGAAAGCGGGGATGTGTTTCGAGATCATCTTGCTTCAAGCTACGGCCTCATCGCTGAGATGACTGGTGGCAACTCCGGCACAAAAGATTTTCGTAACAGTGTTTCAGACGGGCTTAAGCCGAAAGACCTCGACCTTTTGGTGTGGCCCGAAAACGCGGCGGAGTTTCAAGCAACCCGTCGCGTCCCTGTGAGAGCGGCTCTGGCTCAGCTCGCCTCTGAAATAGAAGCACCTGTGCTTGTGGGAAGCATTTTGCAGGAAGCCGATGCTGACTTAACTGTCACAAACTCGGCTGTGCTCTTTAACGAAAGAGGCTGGCAGATTGGGCGTTACGACAAGCTGAACCCTGTTCCTTTCGGCGAATATATGCCCAACAGAGAATTTTTTAATCTATTGGTGCCAGATTTAGTGTCTCTTGTGCAACTGGACTATAAACACGGAGATCTGCCGGCTGCTCTCAAGCTGCCAAACAGCCCCAACACAGCACTCGGCGTCGCGATTTGTTTTGACATGGTGTTCGACCGGCACAGCACGGCTATGCTCCAAGAAAAGGCGCAGGTCTTTATCGCGCTCACAAACAACGCTGATTTTGGAGACACGGATGAAAATGCGCAGCAGGTCGCGCTTATGCGGCTCCAGGCTGTTGCTGCCGGCCGTGCAATGGTTAACGTTTCAACAGTTGGCTATAGCGAGATTATCGACAAAGACGGCAGCGTGTTAGCTCACGTTCCTGCGCACACCGCTGGTGGTATGGCGGCGCAGGTGCCGCTGTACGACGGGGCAACGCCGGCGATGATTTTCGGCGGGTTGTTCGCTCTCCTTAGTTGTTTGCTGCCCTGCGGTGTCTTCGGTGGGGCACTGTTCAAGAGAATCAAGAAGGCAGTATCGTAAGACTATTAATTATTTATCACCGTCAGGAGGACATATGAACCCGCTTGCACCAGGCAGCCTTAAAGGAAAGCGTGTTTTGGTTACCGGCTCGTCTCGTGGAGTTGGCGCTGACACCGTCAGCTATTTTGCTGAGGCCGGTGCCGATGTCGTGATTAACTACCGCAATAAGGCTGCGCGGGCTGAAAAACTAGCTCAAGAACTCAGTAAATTCGGTGGCAAGGTTATTACCGCTGGCGCCGACCTCACTGATGCTGATTCAGTAGAGCAGCTCGCTGACACTATTAAAACTGAGCTTGGCGGTCTCGATATTCTCGTGCTTAATGCCTCTGGTGGCATGGAGCGCGGCATGGCCGAAGACTATGCGATGGTGCTAAACCGCGACTCGCAGGTGCGCATGCTCGAATCAATGCAGCCGCTGCTTGCAGAGGGTGGCCGTGTCGTCTTTGTGACCAGCCATCAGGCGCACTTTATTCGCACCACACCCACCATGCCTGAATATGAGCCGGTCGCGCTCTCAAAGCGTGCCGGTGAAGACGCCCTCCGTGAACGCATTCCGGCGCTCACTAAAGACGGTATCGAGTTTGTTGTTGTGTCGGGTGACATGATTGAAGGAACAATCACCGCAACCCTGCTTGAGCGCGCAAACCCTGGCGCAATCGAGGCGCGTCGCGAGGGGGCGGGCAAACTTTATAACGTTGCTGAATTTGCGGCAGAGGTTGCGGCGGCGGCTGTTGATCCGGTGCCCGCCGACAATACACGCCTTGTTGGTGACACATCTGATTTTAACGCTGCGTAATGTCGGCTGCGCTGACGCTCTCGCCTGCTCAAGTAACCGCACTGCGTGCAGCGCTTGACAGTGCCGACTATACGCTTGACAGTGTGACGGCGCTCCTTGGCGCAGAAGCGTTGGAGTCGTTGCGTGCGGGATCTTTTGCCGGTGCGCTGCATCGCTTCGCCAAACTTCCTGCCTCACCACTCAAAACGCTCTGTGCACTGTTCTATCTCGGGGCACCTGTCACTCGTGATGAGCTGCAAACAACCTTCACACAGCTGACCCCGGAGGAGCTCACAGGGGCCGGGGTGCTCCGGGCAAATAACAGTTATTTTTCTGCTGCAGTATCTTTGAACCCGGTAACTATCGCTGACGGGCACAACCGCGACTCAGGCGCCTACAGCTGGTGGTTATTCAGCGATTTAGACGATCATCTGCGCAAAGAGGCTGTTTCCGATGACCATGTTATGGGCGTTGGTGGCGCAACTCGATCCCTCATTTCACAGCTTCCACCCCTTAAAGTTGCCACCGCCGCAGATATTGGAACCGGGTGCGGGGTTGTCGCTTTCCACTTAGCAAAACGCGCTGCAAAGGTTGTTGCAACGGATCTTTCTTCACGTACGCTCAACTTTGCGCAGGTAAACGCACAGTTGAATGAGATAGTAAATATCGAGTTTCGTGCGGGGGATCTTTTTGCGCCGCTCGGGGCAGAGCGCTTCGACCTGCTGGCGAGCAATCCACCGTTTGTTATCAACCCCGCAGGGGAGAGCGCGCTCAGCTATCGCAGCACGCAAGAACCGGGAGATGCTCTGGTTGCACGCTTCACCAAGCAGCTTCCGGGTTATCTGAATAATGAGGGGCGAGCGGTTGCCCTCTTGAGTTGGGAAAACTACTGGGGTAAGAATTTTGCGGATCGCCCAACCGCTTGGCTTGAGCAGAGTGTTAAGCAGTTCGGGTCTGCATGGGTTATTGAGAGGGATCGCGTTAACCCACTTGCTTACGCAAAAATGTGGGCGCGCGATGGCGGTGTGCAGCTTGGCACAGCAGCCAGTGAAAAGCTGCAGCGCTCTTACCTTGACGACTTTGAAAAACGCGAAGTATCGACAGTTAGTTTTGGCTCCTTACATCTGCAAAACGGAGGTCAGAAACCCGTTCTGCATGTTGCAGAAGTGCGCTCACCCTACGGGGATCCGCAGAAATTGGGGAGCGCTATTGATGCAGCGTTTCGCACCGGTTCTCGCATTACAGGCTTAAGTGATTCAGAAATCCTCGAAAGTCGTCTGATGCTCGCCGCCGGTGTGAAAGAGCAGCGTTTACACAAGCCGGGGGAGGCAGATCCGCAAGAAATCTGGTTTGCGGCAACGCTGCCTTTTCTACAGCAGTATCCAGCGGGCACAGCAACCGCAGCAATGCTTGGAGCGAGCGACGGGGAGCTGAGTGTGGGGCAGATTGCTGGCGCGCTTGCCGATATTTTTGAGGTAGAGCCCGAAGCTTTAGCAACTGAGCTTTGCACGGTTGTGCGTGAGCTCGCCTACACCGGTCTTTTTACTGTCGCGCCTTAATTTTGCGCGGTAGAATTAGCTAATTATGCGATTTATAGATCTGACCGGAAAAACCGGTGATAAGCAGCGACTGCTCAACAGCGTACCACGTGCTGCACTGGGTGCAACTGAAGCGCAAGAGCAGGTTACTGCTTTGATAAATGCTGTGCGTCTCGAGGGTGAAAAAGCCCTGCGTGAACAGGCGGAACGGTTTGACGGTGTTGCAGGTCACGCTCTTAGAGTGCCTGAAAGTGAAATTACCGCTGCGCTTGACTCGCTCGATCCGGCACTACGGGATGCTTTAAAGACGATGGTGGAGCGCGTGCACGCTGCTTCTCTCGCGCAGATTCCTGCTGCACAAACAGTAAACTTTGGCACTGGAGCTGAGGTGTCGCTGCGGTGGCAGCCGGTTTCGCGTGTCGGCCTCTATGTGCCGGGCGGAAAAGCAGTCTATCCGTCTAGCGTCATAATGAATGCGGTGCCCGCGAAGGCCGCGAAGGTTGAGTCACTGGTTATCTGCTCACCTGTGCAGCCAGAAAACGGTTCTGTGCACCCGACAATCCTGGCGGCGGCGGCGCTCTGCGGTGTCGATGAGGTTTACGCTATTGGCGGCGCCGGTGCAATTGCGGCGATGGCGTATGGTGTGCCTGACATCGGCCTGGAGTCTGTCGATGTTATCACCGGCCCCGGAAACATCTTTGTTGCGGCGGCAAAACGCGCTGTTAACGGCGTTGTGGGGATCGACTCTGAGGCGGGCACAACTGAAATTATGGTGCTCGCAGACAGCACATCAGAGGCGCGTTTTGTGGCGGCTGATCTGCTCAGCCAGGCAGAGCATGACGAAGCTGCTGCTTCGGTGCTGGTGACCGACTCTCAAGAGTTTGCTGCAGCCTGTGCAGCCGAGCTGCAGCAGCAGTTGGCGATAACCGAGCATCGAGAGCGGGCCACCCGCGCTCTCGAAGGGCCGCAGTCCGGAGTGATACTGGTGCGCGACCGACAAGAGATGATCGCAGTAGCAGACGCTTATGCGGCAGAGCATCTCTCGATCCAAACCGCAGATGCTGAGGCACTTGCTTCTGAAATCAGCAACGCCGGCGCAATTTTCATCGGGCCTTACGCTCCTGTGTCTTTGGGTGACTACATGGCCGGCTCCAACCATGTTTTACCGACCGGCGGCACAGCACGCTTTAATTCTGGGCTTGGCGCACACACATTTCTGCGCCCGCAACAGGTAATTAACTACTCTAAAGCAGGGTTGCAGCACGTTCTCGATCCGCTGTTGACCATGTCTGACGCAGAGGGCTTGCCCGCCCACGGAGCAGCCGCAGCCGTTCGCTTTGGAGGCACCAGCTAATGAACTGCCCGTTTTGCCGCAACCCTGATTCGCGTGTGATAGACACCCGCACAACTGACGAGGGCACCCTAATCAGACGCCGGCGCGAGTGTCCAAACTGCGGGAAGCGGTTTACAACTTCAGAAACAGCTGCGCTCACAGTGTTAAAACGTGGGGGAGCGGTTGTGCCTTTTTTGCGCTCTAAAGTGATTGAAGGTGTTAAAAAGGCCTGTCAGGGGCGCCCGGTAACTGAAGCTGAGCTGTCACTTTTAGCGCAGCAGGTTGAAGACAATCTGCGTGCAACCGGTGCAGCGCAGGTTGAAGCAAAAGAGGTTGGGCTTGCGATCCTGCCTTTTCTCCGCAAACTCGATCAGATCGCCTACCTACGCTTTGCGAGCGTCTATGAAAACTTTGAAAGTTTAAGCGATTTTGAGTCTGCAATCGCTGGTCTACGGGCTGAAGAGGCTGCAGAGGGCGTTCAGAGCAGCAACAGTCATACAGAGGATCAACTGACCGAAAATAACAGTTAGAGTCGCACTATGTATCAGTTCATTTTTAATAATTTCTTCCGCCGCATTGACGCTGAAACAGCTCACAAACTGGTTTCTGGTGTGCTGAAAGCACTGCCGCCGTTTGCGCCTGTTTTGCGGCGTTTTACACAGCCGCATCCCGCACTGCGCGTGCGTGCTCTCGGAACTGTTTTTCCGTCACCGTTCGGCTTAGCCGCAGGCTTTGATAAAAACGCTGAAGAGATTATTGGTCTTGGAGCTTTGGGCTTCGGGCATGTTGAGGTGGGCACCCTCACCAAGCACCCACAGGAGGGCAACGAAAAACCGCGGCTATTCCGTCTGGTCGAAGATCGTGCGCTGATAAACAGGATGGGTTTTAACAACGGCGGGGCGGCGGCCGCTGCGCCACGGATTGCGAAAGCTCGACGCAATAAGCACCGTCCGGTAATTGGCGTCAATATTGGTAAGAGCCGCATCACGCCGGTTGCAGATGCGGTTGCTGACTATGTCGACTCAACACAACGGCTTAAGCATCTTGCAGATTACATCGCGGTTAATGTGTCATCACCAAACACTCCGGGGCTGCGCGGCCTGCAGGAGGAGAGCATGCTGCGTCCGCTACTCGAAGCAGTGCACGCCGCTGCAGAATCGGTTCCGGTGCTTGTCAAAATTGCGCCGGATCTAGATGACGAGCAGATTGACGGGATCGTTGCGCTTGCGGCCGAAATTGGGCTCGCCGGAATCATCACCCACAACACAACTATCGCGCGCACCGGCCTAAAGACATCAGATGCAGAGATAGAGCGTATCGGCGCGGGTGGCCTGTCTGGCAAACCCCTTGCGGATCGTTCTCTCGAAGTGCTCAAACGTGTGCGCAAAGCCGCACCGGAAAATGATTTTGTCATTATTTCGGTCGGCGGTGTCACAACCGCAGACGATGTAATTGCGCGTCTTAATGCGGGCGCAGATTTGGTGCAAGGATACACCGCATTTATCTACGAGGGCCCGCGCTGGGCCGCAAAAATTAACCAAGAGCTGTATAAGCGCGGCTGGCGCGGTAACGTCTAATTTAGGTTAGCGCGGGAAGTGACCGCGCTTTACCTGTGGCTTAGGCAGTCGCATGATACGCATTTGCATCGCACGGCTGATTGCGTACCAGCGGTAGCCGCGCTTTAGATTTTCGGCGCCAAATTTCTTGGTTAGGGCGCGCTTTATTTGGATACTCAAGAAAATAGCGTCAACAATAAAGAACGCAATCATGATCCAGAGCGCAAGAATTCCGTATGTTGCGATGTTAGTGGGGAAGAAAGTTAGCACAAGCACTACCAGCATGAACGGTAGTAACAGCTCACCAACCGTCCACCGCGCATCAACATAGTCACGAACGAATTTACGCTGCGGGCCTTTATCGCGCGGAGTGAGGTAGCGTTCGTCACCAGCGGCAACACCCGCACGCACCTTTTCACGCTCAAGGCTGACCGCTTCACGTCTAGCAGCACGAGCAGCTTTCGAGCGATCGCCAACAAGGGGGCGTGCCTTCAGAGCTTGAGCCTGTTTGCGCGTTGGGGTGGGGCGGCCCTTCCCCTGCTGTTTCTTTGCGTTTTCTGGCTTCGGTTCTGCGGCGTTCAAAACACGCTCCTTTGGCTTAGCTATTTTCAGACTTGCTGACTAAAACAGTTTATATAAAAGGACGCTAAATGAGTGCGCTAAATGCGCTCGCTGCGTAGAATTAACACCATGAGTGGCAATACATTAGGGCATCAGGTTGCGCTGACTGACGCAGCCCGCGAGAAGGTTTCCAGCTTGCTTGCGCAAGAGGGCCGTGAAGATCTGCGCTTGCGCATCGCCGTGCAGCCGGGCGGTTGTTCCGGTCTTATTTACCAGCTTTATTTTGATGAACGCCTGCTTGAAGACGACGCAATCGTAGACTACGACGGCGTTGAGGTGATTGTCGATAAAATGTCGGCCCCTTATTTAAACGGCGCAACAATTAGTTTTGAAGACACAATTGAGAAACAGGGCTTCACAATTGACAATCCAAACGCCCAGGGATCATGCGCCTGCGGCGACAGTTTTAGTTAAAAAACTCCCTAGATAAACATTAAACACGCCAATACGGGTAAACTTGTCCTGAAAATCCCCTGAAAGGCGGTAAGCTATCAGGGAGTAATCAGGTTTGAAGAATCTTTCAGCTTGTTCACATCTTGAAAGGTAAGCAGTGCGTTCTACACGTCTTAAGAAATGGGCAGCGGGTGCTGCGGTAGCCAGTGCGGGCATTCTCCTTGCTGGTTGTACACCGAACCAGACCCGGGGCTTCCTTCCTGAAGGATCAGAGGGAGCGACAAATCACACCGACAGCATTATCGGTCTCTGGACCACCTCATGGATCGTGCTGCTTGTTGTTGGTGTCATTGCGTGGTCGCTCGTGATTTGGGCTACCATTGCTTATCGCCGTCGCAAGGGTGAGACCGGTGTGCCTGTGCAGCTGCGCTACAACATGCCGATCGAAACACTCTTCACTGTGATCCCGGTGATTCTGATCATTGGCTTCTTTGCTTTTACCGCAAAAACCCAGTCTGCAATTGAAGAGCCTATTGCAAACCCAGATAACCGCATCGAGGTTATCGGTAAGCGCTGGGCTTGGGATTTCAACTACACCGATGAGAATGTTCACTTCTCCGGTGTGCAGGTGCAGACCGATCAGAACGGCTCACCAACTGCTGACACGATGCCGACTCTCTACCTGCCGGTAAATAAGAGCACCGAGGTAAAGCTCGAGTCGCGCGACGTGATCCACTCATTCTGGGTTGTTGAGTATCTCTACAAGAAGGACATGATTCCTGGTAAGACCAACTACATGTACTTCACTCCAACTAAGACCGGTACATTTGTTGGTAAGTGTGCAGAGCTCTGTGGTGAATATCACTCAAACATGCTTTTCCAGGTGAAGGTGGTCGAGCAGGACGAGTACGATGCATACATCGCGAGCCTTGCAGCGAATCCTGAGAATCAGGGTCTGCTCAGTGTCGACTACAACCCTAATCAGAACCTGCCCGGCACCAGCGCTCCTGAGGGCCACTAGGCATAAGAGGAAATACTGAAATGAAAAAAGGTAACGTAATCGTTTCGTGGTTGACGTCAACAGACCACAAAACAATCGGGTACATGTACCTGATTAGCTCCTTCGTGTACTTCCTAGTCGGCGGCCTGATGGCTCTGGTTATTCGTGCACAGCTGTGGGCACCGGGGCTCGAGGTTGTCGCCACACGTGAACAGTTCAACCAGCTGTTCACCATGCACGGCACAATCATGCTTCTGATGTTTGCAACACCACTGTTTGCAGGCTTCGCAAATGTGCTGCTGCCACTGCAGATCGGCGCACCTGATGTGGCTTTCCCGCGTCTTAACGCTTTCGCGTTCTGGCTCTACACCTTTGGTTCACTGATCGCTGTTGGTGGTTTCTTCACCCCGCAGGGTGCGGCCTCATTCGGTTGGTTTGCCTACGCACCGCTCTCAAGCGAAACCTTCTCACCTGGTATCGGTGGAAACCTGTGGGTGCTGGGCCTCGGCATCGGTGGTTTCGGCACCATTATGGGTGGTGTTAACTTCATCACCACTATCCTGACAATGCGTGCTCCTGGCATGACGATGTGGCGCATGTCGGTGTTCACATGGAACACCCTCATCACCTCAATCTTGATCCTTCTGATCTTCCCTGTGCTTGCCGCAGCTATGTTGGCACTCGCCTCAGACCGCATCTTCGGTTCGCACGTTTACGACGCAGCAACAGGCGGCGCAATTCTCTGGCAGCACCTGTTCTGGTTCTTCGGGCACCCAGAGGTTTACGTTATCGCGCTGCCATTCTTCGGCATCGTGTCTGAGATTTTCCCAACCTTTAGCCGCAAGCCTATCTTCGGTTACAAGACACTTATTTACGCAACAATCTCAATCTCTGCTCTGTCTATGACCGTGTGGGCGCACCACATGTTCGTAACCGGTTCGGTATTGCTGCCGTTCTTCGCGCTGATGACAATGCTTATTGCGGTGCCAACCGGTGTGAAGATCTTCAACTGGATCGGCACCATGTGGCGGGGTAGCATCACCTTCGAGACCCCAATGCTCTACGCTCTCGGGTTCTTGGTAACCTTCATCTTCGGTGGTCTCACCGGTGTTATCCTTGCCTCACCGGCACTCGACTTCCACCTGTCAGACTCATACTTCGTGGTTGCGCACTTCCACTACGTGATTTTCGGCACCGTGGTGTTCGCAATGTTCGCAGGGTTCTACTTCTGGTGGCCAAAGTTTACCGGTAAGCGTTTGAATGAGCGCCTCGGCAAGATTCAGTTCTGGATCCTGTTCATCGGCTTCCACGCTACGTTCCTCGTGCAGCACTGGATTGGTGTTAAGGTTCTGCCACGTCGTTACTACAGCTACCTGCCAGAGGACGGCGTCACCTGGATGAACCAGCTGTCAACTGTCGGATCAGTTTTGATCGCAGTTTCGATGCTGCCATTCCTGCTCAACGTTTACATCACCTGGCGCAATGGTAAGAAGGTCGAAGTTGACGACCCATGGGGTTACGGGCGTTCACTCGAGTGGGCAACAAGCTGCCCTCCACCACGTCACAACTTCAACTCAATCCCACGTATCCGCAGCGAGTCTCCTGCTTTCGACCTGCACCACCCAGAAGTGAGCGGGGTAGAGCAGCCTGCTCCACGACCAGCTGTCACAGCATCACACTAAGAGGTAGGTAAACAATGAAATCGAACATCGTAATTTATTCGGTGCTTGCCGTCTACTTCTTCGTGATTGCAACCCTGTACACCGTGTGGCATATGATCGCCTACAACGGTGAGGTTGAGTGGGCTGGTAGCCTCGCAGTTGCCGGCTCAGGGTTCCTCGCGCTGTTCTACGTTGGCTACCTGACCCTCAACTACCGCAAGCAGGGCGGTCAGCTTCTTGAGGATCAGGCTGAGGCAGATATCGATGACGCAGATCCTGAGATCGGCGAATTCAGCCCTTGGAGCTGGTGGCCGCTGCTTCTCGCATTCGGTATCGCGGTTGTTACTCTCGGTCTGTGCATTAACGGCTACTGGCTCGCATTCTACGGCGGCCCTATTGCACTGCTCGGCGTTGTCGGTCTTATCTTCGAATACTACAGAGGTAACTTCGCGCGCTAAGATGTCAGTATGACTATCACTATTCGCAGAGGCCAGTCTGAAGATGCTAAACAGCTCTTCGGGCTGGCCTCGCAGTATGTAACAGGCCGTGAACCAATCACCATTGACGAATTCACGGTGGCGCTTGATAATGTGCTGCGTTATCGTGAACAAGAAACCAACGTTCTTTTTGTGGCGGAGTATGAAGGCAGGGTTGCCGGATACTCCCTGATGACCGTCTCCCGACTGCTGCACGCACCGGGCCTCACAGCGCATCTGCAGGAGTTAATTGTTGATGAATCTGTGCGCGGTCACGGCATCGGAGATCGCCTTGTAGCGGCTAATGAGCACTACTGTATGGGTCGTGGCGTGCGTCAGCTGTCTGCAATGACTTCGCACATCGGGCGCTTCTACAATCACCGCGGGTTTGAGCCTATCGGGCAGCACTACCGTAAAATTCTGGAGCTCGGCTAAACGCACCACCCTTAAGGCGGGCATCTTCCACAGCATGCCTCAGTGTCTTCGCATGCCATCCAGCACGCAGCATGCTAGCGAGCCCAGCAGCAGCTGTCTCGAGTGAGGTAGGGCTGCCTCTTTGCAGCCCTATAAATACTCTGCACGCTGCCTGATGTCTCAGAGACTTTATGCCACGCCGGATCAAATGCGCGCAAACTACGATTTAGCCGCTTGATTGATTCATATTCAAGATTAGAGAGAAGAATCTTGTGACCTTTTAACCGCCCAGTGTTCCTGCCCGCTTGGGTACCCCTGTCCGGTGACGAGAGGTGGATGGTTGAGACCTTTTACCTAGGTGAAGACACCATGCAAACCGATGCCATCATTGCGATCTGCGACCGGCTTCGCGTTGAGCGCTCCATGGCCTACAAGCGTAGAGCTAAGGCGCTAGAGCATCTGTCCGCCCTTCTCTATGGACGCTAGATCTCTCTTGGGGCAGTCTCCTTCGCCGCATACCTTCGGGGTAGAATGGAGGTATGCGGCGAAGGAAAGGCCCTAAGTCATCGGTAGAAGAATGGTCAGATTTCAAGGGCAAATCTGATCTGTTGCGTTACGCCGTATATTGCGTTCAGGTAATAGCGATCATTTTTGGTGCACTCGGTACACTCTTAGTGGACGTGGCTGCAGTATTCACTTCACGATCGGTACTCGGATTAATCCTGATCACCATTTCTGCTATAACAGCTGTGGGTTTTCAAGTGTGGGTTGATGGACGCACAAGAGAACTCGAGAAACGCCGCAATAAGCACATCACCAACTTCAATGATCACCTTGACGGCATCATTACGCCTCTTTTAAATCTCGCATCCTCCGATGGGGGCATGAAGACTGCAGAAATTTTTACGGATGCAGTTCTAGCTGCAGGTGTTCACTTGTTTCCCGAGGATGGCCTGAGACTGTGCTTGTACCGGCTTGAAGACATCAGCGATGTGCCTCCAGGTGAAAACCTGGAAGGATCGGATCACTACTTGCAACTTATCGGATCCCGTGGTCGACTTGATGTGCCACGCAGGTACTTTATTCCGGGTGAAAAAGCGAGTAACCACGCGATTGAAATTGCACTTGGTCACTCAAGTAGGCCGTTTTCGCTAGTTCCAGAAGATGATGATCGTTTCTCTCGTTACGAAGGCTCGGTCTGGTGCTCGTACATGGAGTTTCCCCTAATCGGTAAGCATCGAAATCTCGGTGCCTTGATGGTGGATTCTCGTGAACGCGTGCTGTGGACACAGGAACATCAAGCGATCGGCCAAACGGTTGCGACGTTGCTCTCACACGGCCTTGACTTGCTGCCAAGTGCTGCCCGTGATGTTGTCCCTGAGTTAACTTCGCTCCAGGGTGTCGAAGGCATCTTGCCGAGCGGCTGGGTAAGCTGAAAGAACGAAGGGAGGACGACCATGGCTGATATTTTCGATGTCTCTAAGGAGATTCTTAAACACTATTCCTATGGTATCTCCACTCGCAAGCTCCAGAAGCTTGCTTATTTCTCTCAAGGATGGGTGCTAGCCTTGACTGGAAAGCCTCTTTTTGAGGAGGACTTCGAAGCGTGGCAGTTTGGCCCTGTGTCTCGCTCCTTGTATTGCCGCCATCGTGGCGCGTACAGCATTACTGACTCTGATCTTCCGCTTGGAGACGCCACCAATCTTAACCGCACGGAATCTGTCATAGTCGGAGCTGTTCTTCGGAACTATGGCTCACTCTCTGGTGACGAGTTGAGTGATATGACACATGCAGTTGGGACACCTTGGCAGCGGATTCGACAGGAGAAGGGGGTACAAGTTGGTAAGGGGTCCAGCGAAATTATCCCTAAAGACCTCATTCAGGCTTACTTCCGTAATATTCTCCGTGTTGAGAGTTAGGTGGACAAAACACGAACGCATTTGCGCTTGCAGGTCGTCTACACTGTAAGCAGTTGAAAATATGTCGAAATCCCCCGCAGTCACTATAGTTCGGGGGATTCAGTATCCCCGGCAGCGTGGGAGGTGATGGATCATGCCGCCTCGACCTGCTATTCCGTGCCGGTGGCTTGGCTGCCAAGCTCTCACCGACACCCGCTACTGCCCTGAACACGTGAAGAGAGGCCGACCGGAACTATCGCCGGTATGAGCGTGACCATGAGATCAACAAACTCTACAGCAGCCTGGCGAAAGATCCGTACCGCCTATGTCGTCCGTCATCTGCTCTGCGAATGCTGCGATGTCAATGGACGTTTGACGCCCCTGTCTCACGGTGGCACCCATGATGAAGACAACCTGATGTCGCTGCTCAACCCGCGCCACTAACGCCAAACTGCGAAAGATGGTGACCGGTGGCGAAACACGGGGGAGTGGTGTGAATCTCTGGAGCCTCTTTCTGTACGTGTAAAATCAGATCTTCGCACCTGATATACGGCATAAGTTATATAAAAGAAAAGGGGGTGTGAGATAACTCACACCCCCGAAATCTTTACCTATTAGTGGTGATCGTGCTTAGCAGCTTCGATCTCACCCTTAGTTGGTGGGACGATACGATCCTCGAAGAAGAACCGGCTAATAGCAGCACGCACACGACGCCCAAACGGAATCTTGCCGTTTGCGTCAGGACGCAGCACCAGCGGTGCGTAGTCGTGGTAGCTGACAAGCTCCCAGCGCTCTGCGTCAGAAACAGGCTCGTGCACCTCAGTGAACTTACCGCCCGGCAGACGCACGATGCGTGCAGATTCGTAACCGTGCAGCGCGATGCTACGGTCTTTCTTCTGCAAACCGAGGCAGATGCGCTTGGTGACAACGAAGGCGAGAATAGGGCCAACAATCAGTGACACCTGGAGCATGTGAATCATAAACTCCAGAGACTGCTGGAAGTGAGTCGCCATCAGGTCGGAGCTAGCACCAGCCCACAGCACAGCGTAGAAGGTAACACCGGCTGCACCGATTGCGGTACGGGTAGGTGCGTTGCGTGGACGGTCAAGGAGGTGGTGCTCGCGCTTATCACCGGTAACCCAAGCTTCAATAAATGGGTAGAGAGCCACAATTATGAAGAAGATACCGATAACGATAAGCGGTGCAAGCATGTTGAATGACCAGGTGTAACCGAACCATTCAGCTTCCCAGCCCGGTGGCACAAGACGTAGCGCACCGTCAGCGAATCCGATGTACCAGTCAGGCTGGGTACCAGCGGAAACCGGTGAAGGATCGTATGGGCCGTAGTTCCAGATCGGGTTGATGCTAAAGGTTGCAGAGATTAGCACCAAAACACCAAACACGATGAAGAAGAAGCCACCAGCTTTAGCTGCGTAAACAGGCAGCACTGGGAACCCTACAACGTTTTCCTGAGTGCGGCCGGCACCAGGGAACTGGGTGTGCTTGTGAATTACCACGAAGGTAAGGTGCAGTGCAATGAACAGAATCACCAGAGCAGGCAGCACCATAATGTGCAGCATGTAGAGGCGACCAATGATATCCATGCCCGGGAATTCGCCACCAAAAAAGAGGTAGCTGAGCCAGGTACCAACAACCGGAATTGCCTTCATAATGCCGTCAATAATGCGCAGACCGTTACCTGACAGCACATCGTCAGGGAGTGAGTAGCCTGTGAAGCCCTCAGCCATTGCAAGCACAAAGAGCACGAAGCCTACCACCCAGTTAAGCTCACGAGGCTTGCGGAATGCGCCGGTGAAGAATATACGCAGCATGTGCAGACCAATAGATGCTACGAACATTAGAGCGGCCCAGTGGTGGAGCTGTCGCACCAACAAACCACCGCGCACTGAGAAGCTGATATCGAGGGTCGACGCCATAGCGGCAGACATCTCAATACCCTTCATCGGTGCAAAGGGACCATCCCAGTGTGTCTCAACCATTGATGCCTGGAAGAAGAGCGTCAGGAATGTACCTGAAAGCAAGATTACAACGAAGCTGTAAAGCGCAACCTCACCGAGCAGGAAAGACCAGTGATCTGGGAATACCTTGCGGCCGAACTCCTTAACGGCGACGCCAACCTTGGTGCGCTCATCAAGATAGTTTGCTGCTTTTGCTGTAAAGCTGGTCTGGCCAGCCTTTTTTTCGAGAGTTACGTTACTCACTTCAGACGCTCCCAGTAGCTAGGGCCAACAGGTTCTTGGAAGTCACTCTGCGCGATGAGGTAACCCTCGTCGTCAACAGTGATAGGAAGCTGTGGCAGTGGACGCTTTGCAGGACCAAACACAACCTTTGCCTGATCAGAAACATCAAACTGTGACTGGTGGCACGGGCAGAGGAGGTGGTGGGTGTGCTGTTCGTAGAGTGCAACAGGGCAACCGACGTGGGTGCAAACCTTTGAGTAGGCGACGATACCGTCGTATGACCAAGACTTGCGATCTTCAGGCTCTTTTAATTCGTCCTTGTTGAGGCGCATAAGCAGCACGATTGCTTTTGCCTTCTCGTCAAGCGGGTGCTCTGCTTCGTACAGATTCTCTGGAATTACATGGAAAGCAGAACCAATGGTTACCTCTGATGCCTTGATTGGAACACCGCTCGGGTCGCGAGCCAAACGCACACCCTTGTCCCACATTGTGTGCTTCAAGAGATCGATCGGATCATACTCCTGTGGCGCCAAGCTGCGCAGCAGGGTAATACCGGGCAGCGGGAAAGCGATTAGAGCACCAATCAGGCTGTTGCGCACCAGGGTGCGGCGGCTGAAACCAGACTCTTCATCTGCGAGTGCAAAAATCTCAGCAGCGGTTTTGCGATCTTCCTCGTTAGTGGCTACCGGATGGCGGTAGTCGATCGATTCACCGTCATGCATTAAGGCCTTGCCCCAGTGCACAGCACCAATACCAATGCCGAGCAGACCGAGTGCCATACCCAAACCAACGAACAGGGTGTGCAGACGTATGTCAAACAGTTCACCTGATTCGATTGGGAAGAACATGTAGGCGAGAACTGCACCGAGGCTACCTGCAATTGAGAGGTAGAACAGTGAGAACACAATGCGCTCAGCTCGCTTAGCCTTCTTAGGGTCGAGATCGGTCACGCGCTTACGATGCGCTGGCAGACCAGGGTTCTCTACCGCGTCAGAGGAAATCACCGCGGTGCCACCATCTTGCGGGTAGGCATCGTGGCTCTGGCTGGCGACAACGGCGCCGTTAATGCCGTCTTTCGCTTCCTTTGCCAATTTAGCTCCTAATTATTTCGGTTAAAAGATTTTTCCAACAGGGGAGAGTTAGTTTGACTTAGAGGTCACCCACACAGTGAGTGCGACAAGCCCGCCAAGCCCAATCACCCAGATAAACAGACCTTCGGCTACAGGGCCGAGAGAGCCGAGCTTGAAGCCACCAACAGAAGTCTCGTTTTCGATGTACTTGAGGTAGCTGATGATGTCAGCTTTATCTTCAGCGGTCAGGTTTGCATCTGAGAACACCGGCATGTTTTGTGGGCCGGTTGCCATTGCCTCGTAAATGTGAGCAGCGTCAACACCCATCAGGCTTGGTGCAAACTTGCCCTGTGTCAGAGCACCACCGGCTGCAGCAACGTTGTGGCACATTGCGCAGTTAATGCGGAACAGTTCGCTACCGCGCGCTGCATCGCCGTCTGCCTGCAGGAATCGTGAGTCTGGAATCTCAGGCCCTGGAGCGAGTGACGCGATGTAAGCAGCCATCTGCAGTGTCTGTTCTTCTGTGAACTGCTTTGGCTTCACCATGCCCTGCGGACCCTGGAAGGCCAGTGGCATACGGCCGGTGCCAACCTGGAAGTGCACAGAAGCAGCGCCAACACCGATAAGTGACGGGCCGTCGTTTGGAGTGCCCTCAGCGTTCATGCCGTGGCATGTGCCGCAGTTTGCAGCAAACAGTTTGCGGCCCTCTTCAATAGTGCTAGCAGAGGTCATATCAACTTCAGCGGTTGCTGATACCTGGTTAATTCCAGCGTATGCGCCACCGGTGATGATTAGACCGATACCGAGAAGTGCCAACGTGGCAAGCGGATGCCGACGTCCTGTTTTCTTAAGCTTTTTTGACTTTGCCATAATCTATATCCCGATCTAAACTGCGCTTACTTAGCGATGTAGATGATCCAGAAGAGGATGATCCAAACGATGTCAACGAAGTGCCAGTAGTAAGAAACTACGACTGCGCTAGTTGCTTCTTTGTGGGTGAAGTTCTTTACTGCGTAAATACGGCCGATTACCAGCAGGAATGCAATAAGACCCAAAGAAACGTGGAGACCGTGGAACCCGGTGGTCAGATAGAAAGCAGCGCCGTATGCGTTGCTAGAAAGTGTCACACCGTGGGAAACAAATGTTGCATACTCAAACACCTGACCGGCAACGAAGATCGCGCCCATGAAGTAGGTCAGGTAGAACCATTCGACGGTGCCCCAGCGGCTGATCTGCAGCGGGCCGCCAAGACGGTATGGCTGGCTGCGCTCTGCCGCCCACACACCCATCTGGCAGGTGATAGACGATGCCACCAGGATCAGCGTGTTAATGAGCGCGAAAATGAAATTGTGCTTCGCTGTTTCTGCCGCCCACTGTTCAGGGGCCATAGCGCGTAGAGAGAAGTAAATTGCAAAAAGACCAGCGAAGAACATAACTTCACTGCCGAGCCAGATAATCGTGCCAGTGGCGACGATATTAGGCCGCTTCACTGCCTGCACGGCTGATTTGGTAGCCATCTTGTAACTTTTCACCTTTTCATATTGGTCGCTGCTGTTCCCGCAAGCCAAAGCAAGCGCTCACAACCGCAACTAAACGGTCTCTGCCATCTTACCTGAATAAATGCCGTGAGTGCAGCGCATTTGCAGGTGGTTTTAATGAAACATTTCAGATTTTGCGTAAAGCGACCCCGTTTAGCGGTGCAGAACTCCTAGAAGTACACCATTAATTAGCGGGTTTTCTGTAAAATTTAGGCATGTCAAACACCGTTGAATCATGGCCAAACATTCTCGAAACACTCCTCGCGGGGCGCGAGCTTGGCGTGTCGCAGGCCGAGTGGGTAATGTCCCAGTTCGTGACGGGGGAGGCGACTCCAGCACAGATCGGCGGCACTCTCGTAGCTCTGCGAAGTAAGGGCGTGACAGCTAGTGAGCTGCTTGGATTCAGCGACGCAGCTCTTGCGCACGCGACACAAACAAAGCTCGGCAGTGACGCTGTAGATATTGTGGGCACCGGTGGTGACAAGGTTGGCACTGTCAATATTTCAACAAGCGCTGCAATGGTTATAGCTGCGGCGGGCGTCCCGGTTATCAAACACGGAGCTAGGGGAGTATCGAGCAAATCGGGCGCGTCAGATGTGCTGGCAGCACTCGGCGGCAGCCACGGCTTAAGCGCCCAGGCGCAGCTTAGTGTTTTTAAAACAGCAAACATCGCCTTCTTAAATGCACCCAATATGCACCCAGGTTTTGCGCACGTTGCGCCTGTGCGCAAAGAGTTAGGGATCCCAACCGTATTTAACTACTTAGGGCCGCTCTGCAACCCGGCAAAACCGATCGCATCTGCGATTGGTGTAGCAAATGCAGAACTTGCACCAAAAATAGCTGAGGTGTTTGCGCTGCGAAAGCAAACGGCTTTGGTGTTCCACGGCGGTGACGGGCTCGATGAACTAACGACAACAACCACCTCGACTGTTTATCAAGTTGCGGGGGGCAAAATTACATCTCTCGAGTTTGATCCGCAAAATGTTGGCATCGGGCGTGCAACAATTGCAGAGCTTCAAGGTGGGGATCCAGCAGAAAATGCACAAATCATGCGAGACACCTTCAACGGCGCGCAGGGCCCTGTGCGAGAAATAGTTGCACTCAATGCAGCTGCGGGGCTAACAGCGTATGAGCTTGCAACAGATGAAAATCTGGGCAGCGCTGATTTCAACGAGCGTATAGCAAGGAATTTGCAGCGAGCCTATGAGGCAATTGATTCAGGCGCCGCACTCAGCACAGTTGACGCTTGGGTGAAAGCAACTCAGGAAAACGATTAAGCGCTCTAAGTCGGTAATCTGCCGCGTCACCGCGAGGGGAGTTGATTTCACTCGCAGTGATAAGCGAACAGTTCTTCAGAATACTTAAACTGACATAATATGTATTATCAACGCAAGAGCAGAGTGGCGCGATTAGCAACCCAGATGCAGGCTGCAATTACCGCCGCATACGCACCGACCATGATTGCCGCGTCGCTTCTTGTAAAGGCGGCAAAAATTAAAAAGATCAGCGCAACCAATGTGGCAAGGCCAAATAATACGCGCAACAGAAAACGCACCAAGGAGCCAAGCAGCGCAATTTTATTGTCGCCGTGCGCAATTATTAAGCTCCAGAGCGCGTAGCTTCCGATTGTGAGCGCCAGCGCGCCAACCATGTCACTCGGACGATGCCATCCGGCGGTCATCACCTGCAGCGCAACTATGCTCAGACCAAAACCAACTAAAGCTGACATAAAACCACGAATCGCGGCCGGCACAGCAAATATCAGCGCTATCCCGAGCACCGCAATAGCCGTCATATGCCCGCTTGGAAAGGAATTGTGCGTCAGCGCCGCGTCTATTAACACCGGCCTGTCTAGCAGCACATTCTTTAACAGCTGTGACCCAAACAGTGCTGTGAGTGACGCCAGCAGCACCACCAGCGCACGGCGGATACTCCACACCGCTAGTGTGAGCACAACAAGCACACCAAGGCTTAGAAAAACCGATAAGGGTGACACCATATTTACCGGAAAACCGGGATCGGTCTTGTAGTTAGCCGTTTCTAGCACACTCGCCTCGGCCAACTGTCCGGTTCTTGTGAGCACGCCAACATAGTAAGCTGCAAACCCCGCAACACCCGCGATCAACAGGGTGAACGAAGCGGCTAAACGTGACCTGTTAAGCATATTCGTCAAAATCCTATTGCCTTTCGTTGTTGCTGGCGTCGCCCTTACCAAACTAGCCGGATTGGCTTTGATTTAACTGCGACACTGCGCGCAACGACCACAAGCTAAGGCTGGCGGCGTGTGCGACATTGAGTGAATCAACACCGTTTTGCATCGGAATTTTTACGAGCACATCAGAGGCTCCAAGGGCCTTTCTAGATAGACCCGGCCCCTCAGAGCCGAGTAAAAACGCCACTTTCTCAGGCGGATTACTGGCAAACTCCAGAAGATCCACTGCGTTTTCTCTTAGTGCGAGACCGGCGAGCGTAAATCCCATCTTCCGCAGCAGCGGGCCCGCCTCCTCCCACCGCGGTAGATGCGCCCATGCGACGTTAAACACGCTCCCCATACTCACTTTTATTGCGCGTCGATAGAGCGGATCCGCACACCCCTCTGTTAGTAATACTGCGTCTGCGCCGAGGCCTGCAGCAGCTCGAAATATCGCCCCCACATTTGCATGGTCTACAAGCTGATCCAGCACAACCACAGTCTTTGCATTTTGCAACAGCGGTGTGATCTCAGCAGGTCTGGGGCGATTAAACGTTGCCAATGCTCCCCTGTGCACGTTATAACCGGTAACAGCGGCAAGCTGCTCGCTCGTTCCAAGCACTATCGGAACTTTAGGATACTGCTTTATTAGAGGGGTTAAAGTATCTAGATGTTTTTCCTGCAGCAGCGCAGCGCGCGGTGTCAGCCCAGCCTGCAGCGCACGATTAATAATCTTTTCTGATTCAGCGACAAACACACCGTGCTCGACCTCTGCTTTCGAGCGCAACTGCACTTCGGTGAGGTGCACAAAATCTGCAAGCACCGCCTGCGGCGCATCTTCCCATGTCAGAATCGTCATTATTTCAGACTCTGTATGAATTTAATCGCAAGCTGCGCGGCTTCCAGAGGTGCTTCGTAGTGCACCAGGTGCCCGACTCCCCCAACAATATGAATTTGCGCTTTTGGCAGTTTATTAGCCAAGGCTAGCTGCTCAGGCAGTGCAGTAATATCATCTTTTTCGCCGACGATGAGCTGTATTGGGAGCGCAGTAGCGCCAAGCTCTTCTCCAACGGTGGTGCTAACGCTCGCTTGAAAGGCTTCAAGCAGCGAGTTTGTGTCGGCGAAATTACTGAAATAAAGGCTGTGCTGCCGGTGTATCCAACCGCGCAGTTGCCGGTCGCGAGTTTTTGCCATAATTTCGCTCATACCGCGCACAATGATGCCATTGCTCAAAAGTTTGTGCGCAATTTTCTGCGGTAGCACAGCTCCAGCCCTGTAATAGGCGATAGCGAGCTTGGTTGCTAGGGCGCGCGGCCCTTCAAGCGCCGGCGCCGAAATCGGGTTAATGAGGGTCAGCGACAGTGGCTGCAACCCCCCACCAACAGCTGCAGCAGAGACCAGTGTGCCAAACGAATGGGCAATTATGTGTGCGCCAGCGGGCGCCACAGCGTGACAGAACTGCTGCAACCAAGCGGCAAACCCAGCTATATCATGGGTGGCGTTCATAGTTGGAGTCTGACCGAACCCGGGCAGATCAGGAACAATAATGCGGTATTCACTCGCCTGTGAGCCGAGTGTTTTGAGTATTCCGTCGACTATCAAATTAAGGCCGTGGTGATCACCGCGGAAACCGTGCACAAGCACTATTGGCACCCCAGTATCAGGGCCGGTTACCCAGGCCGCAGTGGCGCCAGCCCCTGCCATCGGCACATACAAAACTTCAGTTTCCATAACCCTCTCAGTCTAGTAAGTGCGGCTTAGAGCTTTTAAGAGCGAGATAAAGTCATACACCCCCGCGTTACCATAAGTACATGTCACAAAAAGACCTAACAGCGTTTAAAAATTTCATTGCATTCGATACTGAGACAACCGGAATAGACACTGCCGCATCGCGAATTGTGAGCGCCTCAGCAACTGTTTTTGCAGCGGGCGAGGCGCAAACTACCTACGATTGGCTTATCAATCCAGGAGTTCCAATCCCGGAGCAGGCATCCAGGGTGCACGGCATAACAACTGAAATTGCCGAGCGTGACGGGCAGCACCCGGCTGAGGCAATCACAGAGATTGTGGCGCTCCTAAACTCACACGCTGATAAGGGGTATGCGATTCTGGCTTACAATGCGCCGTTTGATCTATCGATCCTTAAAAGCGAAACAAAACGCTACGGCCTTTTACCAGTCAAAGAAAACAGCACAGTTTTTGATCCGCTCGTGCTCGATAAACACTTTTGGAAGTATCGCAAAGGCAAACGCACACTCGAGGTCACCTGCGAGCACTACGGGATTACACTCAGTGCAGCTCACACAGCAGATGCTGATGCGCTCGCGGCGGGCCTGCTGATGCTGGCGATGCTGGAGAAGTTCGGTGACGCAGACGACTTCCCTAAAACACCAGCTGAACTCCATACCGCACAGGTGCGGTGGGCTGTAGAGCAGGCAGCCGATTTTGAGGCCTACCTGCACCGCATAGGCAAAACCGACGCAGTCATATCAGGCACTTGGCCGGTTAAATAAAAAGGTGCGGCGCTCAAACTCTTTGAGCGCCGCACCTGCAACAGCAGCAATAAACTGCTGTCAGCAAAAAGACTTACTGCCCGAAGCCAGCAAAACGCTGGTTGAACTTCTCAACACGACCTGCAGAGTCAAGAATGCGCTGCTTACCGGTGTAGAACGGGTGTGATGCGCTTGAGATTTCAACGTCGATAACCGGGTAGGTTTCACCGTCGAGCTCAATGGTCTTGTCGCTGGTGAGGGTTGAGCGAGTCAAAAAGGTTTCACCTGAAGCCAGATCGCGAAATACGATTGCTTCGTAGCTAGGGTGAGTTTCTTTCTTCATGATGATCCTTCTAAAGTTTGAGTTTGCGCGTGTTTACGCGAAAGTCTAAATAGCGAAGCTAATCGCACCAATAGATTAATATAGCATTTAAATTCGAGTTATGCTGCAGCAACAGCGAAATAACGGTCTGATTCGCTGCTAATTTTTAGCTCAACCCCGAATGCGGCTGACAGATTTTCTGAAGTGAGCACCTCAGAAATAGCTCCCTGCGCCTTGGGCTTGCCGTCTCGACCCAAGAGCAGCATGTGTGTGAAGCCCGGCGGGATCTCTTCCACGTGATGCGTCACCATAATCATGGCTGGGCTGTCGGGCGACTTTGCAAACCCGGAGAGCATCTGCAACAGCTGCTCACGCCCGCCCAGATCAATATTTGCGGCAGGTTCATCGAGCAACAGCAGCTCTGGATCGGTCATTACGGCGCGCGCGAGCATGACACGTTTGCGCTCACCGTCACTGAGGGTGCCGAAAGTGCGCTCTGCGAGATCGGTCAGGTGCCACTCAGCGAGCACACGGTGTGCCCGCTTTTCATCAAGCTCGTCATACTGTTCATGCCAACGGCCAGCCACGCTGTAGGCCGCAGTCAAAACAACATTAAAAACGGTCTCGTCTAGCGGAATGCGTCGCTCGTGTGCGCGGGTCACGATACCGATAGCTGTGCGCAGCTCAAAAATATCTACCCGCCCCAAGCGCTCCCCAAGCACATCTACTGTGCCTGAGGTTGGGTAGTCGCTCACACCGGCAATCTTCAGCATCGTAGATTTACCCGCACCGTTTGGACCGAGAATCACCCACCGCTGTGAGCTGTCTACCGTCCAATTAATACCGTTCAGAATCGCCCGGCCACCGCGCACGTAACGGACGTCGTCAAAATTAATGACTTTAACCATGCAATTTAGCCTACTCTGGCATTCTTAAAGAACCGTGCGGCACGCCTTAGCGTTGAACGCAAATACAATGTTAGATATGAACAAAAACGCGCCACTGGTAGTGCTCGACTGTGATTCAACCTCGATCCGCGAAGAGGTGATTGAGATTATCGCCAAGACCGCGGGATCTTATGAGGAAGTAAAAACTATCACCGATGCCGCAATGCGCGGTGAGTACGATTTTGCTGAAAGCCTGAAAGCGCGTGTCGCAACCCTTAAAGGTGTGCCAGAAAGTGTTTTCGAGCAGACCGCAAAACAGCTTAATTTCAACCCCGGTTTTACCGAGCTTGTCGAAGCAGTGCACGCGCGTAACGGGCATATTGCTGTTGTCTCTGGCGGGTTTCTAGAGGTGCTTGATCTCGTTATGCCAGCGCAAAAGGTCGACGTCTGGCATGCGAATCGGCTGACGGTTGCAGACGGCAAACTCACCGGCACTGTCAGCGGGGAGATTGTGACCGCAGCAACTAAGGCTGACTACCTGAAAAAATGGGCGGCAGAGTTTGGCACTCCCCTGTCTCACACCATTGCGGTTGGTGACGGCGCCAACGATATTGAAATGATGCGGATCGCGGCAATTAGCGTCGGCTATCAAGCAAAACCAGCTGTGCGCGAGGTCGCCGACTACTGTTTCGACGACACTCTCGCACACATTATTCCGCTGCTTGATCGCCTCGGCTAACCGCACAGCTACTAATAGCTAGTGACCCATCCCGAGACCGCCGTCGACAGGGATGACAGCGCCTGAAATGTAGGCTGCGTCGGGGCCTGCGAGGAATGATGCAACACCGGCGATTTCAGAGGCATCACCAAAACGAGCCGCAGGAATGTTTGCTAGATACTGTTTCTGCTGCGCCTCTGGCAGCACCGCAGTCATTTCAGTGTCAATAAAGCCCGGTGCGATCACGTTTGCGGTAATGTTGCGCCCGCCTAGTTCGCGAGTGAGTGAGCGCGCAAACCCGACAAGCGCAGCCTTAGATGCGGCGTAGTTTGTTTGCCCCGGCGATCCGTAGAGACCGACAACACTTGAGATCAGGATCACACGGCCAAATTTTGCGCGCAAGAATCCCATTGAGGCGCGCTTCACGACACGGAAAGCGCCGGTTAGGTTGGTGTCAATCACACCGGTAAATTCTTCTTCGCTCATGCGCATCAGCAGAGTGTCTTTAGTGATGCCGGCGTTGGCCACCACCACCTCAACCGGCCCCCATTTTTCTTCAACCTGTTTAAATGCTGCGTCAACGCTTGCAGAGTCAGTAACGTCAGCTTGCACGGTAAATGCGCCCTCGGGCCCTCCCTCACCGGAGCGTGAGGTAACCGCAACACGATGACCGTCAGCGATCAGACGCTCAGCAATAGCGCACCCAATGCCGCGATTTCCACCGGTGATTAGAACTACTCGGCCAGTCTCTTGAGCCACATTTCCTCCTCTTGTGGGATCAACCATTTTCATTAATGCTAGCTGTTCAAGGAAGGCGTACACTGAATGTGGGAGGTGGTCGTGTCGGAGTCGGTAAATATCACGAGTGTGGGCGTTGATCCTGCCGCAGATCGGGCACGACGCCAGCGTTTTTACCTGCTTTCGATGGCGATCCGCTTTGTGTGCGTTGCGTCGCTGTTTTTTCTGCCGCTGCAGCTGTCATGGTTTGCAATTGTGGGGGCGGTTGTGCTGCCCTATTTCGCGGTTATGATCGCCAACGCTGTCGCGCCAACAGTCGATGATGCTAAATTTCAGACGGTGACGCCAGCTGCGATCACCCCGGAGGCACCCAGTGCCCCAGCAGCGAGCACCCCGCACACTATTGTTGTTGATGCTTTTGCGGATCGGAAAAGCTCAGGTGAACGCATTTATGGGGAGTCTTAAGCGCTGTGATCCGCAATCTGTTTGATGAGAGTCTGCCGCGCTACACCTGTTCGCGCACGAACTGCCTCGCGCACGCAACGGCAAAGCTCCTGTGGCGCAATCCAAAAATTCACAGCAACGGTAAAACCAAAATATGGCTTGCCTGCCCTAAACACCGCGAGTATCTGTTTAACTTTTTAGCGGCAAGAGATTTCCCAGTCGAGATTGAGGAAATTACAGAACTGTGAATCGCGAACAAAATAAGTATGTCGGGTGGCGTTTTCTGTATTCACCACGGTGGATCGGCTATTACGCGATGCTGGTTATTTTCGCGGTTGCCTGTGTGCTGCTCAGTGACTGGCAGTTCAACCGTCGCGAAGAGGCGCGCGCTGAAATAGCCAGAATCGTCAATAACTATGACGCACCCGCAAAAAACCTGTCAGAGGTTTTGCGCCCCGGTGACAGCTTCGACACCGATGACATGAAGTGGTTGCCGGTTACTGTGACCGGTGAATTTGTTGGCGAGCCGCTGCTCGCACGCAATCGCCCCGGCGCTGGCGGCTCTGGCTCTGACGTGGTGCGCGCTTTTCAAGCGACCGACGGCACAGTTATTTTTGTCGATCTCGGTTGGGTCGACTATTCATTAGACGGTGACACCGCAGCCGATTTTGCCGCGCTGCCTACTCCCCCAACGGGTAAAACGCACGATTTAACAATTCGACTGCGCGCGAGTGAACCGCAAATTAAAGACCGGGTTTCAACCACTGAAACTGTTGGCACGCTCAACGTCTCTGACATGTTAGAGGTGGCAAACCGCAAGGGCCCTGCCATTAGTGAGCAACAACTGATAACCGCTGCGTATGGCATGTTTATTGCTGCTCAACCGACTGTAGAGCACGGCGCACTGCCCGACAAACCCGCGCTAGATGAGGGGCCGCATCTGTCTTACGCACTGCAGTGGATAGTTTTCATTGCGATCGCGGGATCCGGGGTGTGGTACGCGGCACGGCAGGAGTTTAAAAACTTTAACCGCGGATCCGCAAGGGTTAAACAGATGGAAGAAAAAGCGCAGGCCAAACAGCGTGCCCGTGAGGCAAAACGCGGTAAGAGCGACGCCGATATCGAAGACGAACTGTTAGACGGTTAAGCAAGCTCGATCAGATCGAGATAGTCTGCAGACCAGATGTCTTCGGTAGCTTCGGGCATAATCAGCACCCGCTCTGGGTTGAGGGCTGCAACCGCGCCCGGATCGTGCGAGACCAGCACCACTGCCCCGGTGAATGTCGCAAGCGCGTTTAGGATCTCTTCGCGGCTGGCCGGATCCAGGTTGTTTGTTGGCTCATCCAGCAGCAACACGTTTGCACTGGAAACAACCAGCGTTGCAAGCGCAAGCCTAGTTTTTTCACCGCCTGAGAGCACCCCAGCCGGCTTATGCACGTCATCGCCGGTGAAGAGGAACGAGCCGAGCACTTTGCGCGCCTCTGTTTCGGTTAAATGCGGCGAGGCAGACACCATGTTTTCAAGCACAGAGCGCTTAACATCGAGTGTTTCATGCTCTTGCGCATAGTATCCAACCTTTAAACCGTGCCCTGCTATCAGTTTGCCGGTGTCTGGCTTATCAACACCGGCGAGGATGCGCAGCAGTGTGGTTTTACCCGCGCCGTTAAAGCCGAGCACAACAACTTTGCTGCCCTTATCGATAGCCAGATCAACGCCGGCAAAAATCTCCAGCGAACCGTAAGACTTTGAGATGCTCTCAGCCATGAGCGGTGTTTTCCCGCAGGGTTGCGGATCGGGGAAACGCAGTTTTGCCACTTGGTCAACCTGCCGCACAGCCTCAAGCCCGGAGAGCATTTTCTCGGCTCTGGCGACCATCTGGTGTGCTGCGGCAGCTTTTGAGGCTTTCGCCCCAAAGCGAGCAGCCTGTTCTTTTAGCGCGCTGGCTTTCTTTTCAACATTGGCCCGCTCTTTACGGCGTCGCTCCTCGTCGGCGGCACGCTGGCGCAGATAGTGCTTCCACCCCATGTTGTAGATGTCGATAACCTGCCGGTTAGCGTCAAGATAGAAGACACGGTTTACGGTTTCGTCTACCAGCTCTACGTCGTGGCTGATGATTATGACCCCGCCTTTATAGCTGCGCAGAAACTGCCTGAGCCAGGCAATAGAGTCGGCGTCGAGGTGGTTTGTGGGCTCGTCAAGGATCATCGTGTCGGCGTCGGAAAAAAGGATCCGCGCTAATTCGATGCGTCGCCGCTGCCCACCCGACAGCTCGCCCAGTGGTTGTTCGAGCACACGATCAGGCAGCCCGAGATTGTGGGCGATCGTCGCCGCTTCGCTCTCTGCCGCATAACCGCCGAGTGTGTGCAGCTGATCCTGCAGCCGACCGAAGCGTTTCATCGCGCGTTCGGCAACCGTCGTATCGCTGCTCGACATTTGCTCTGTGGCTACCGCGAGCTGTTCGTGCAGTGTGCCCAAACCGCGCGCGTCTAAAATGCGGTTGCGTGCTATCTGTTCGGGGTCTGCGGATCGCGGATCCTGCGGCAAAAACCCGAGCTTGCCGCGCACACTCACCCGCCCCTCGCTCGCCTGTTTGTCACCGGCGAGAACTTTAGTGAGGGTGGTTTTGCCCGCACCGTTTCGGCCAACCAAGCCGATTTTGTCACCGGGGTTGACCGTGAACGAGACGTCGCTCATTAACCGTCTGGCGCCAACATCAATCGCCAGACTCTCTACTGAAATCACTAGATTGAAAAACCTAGGGCGCGCATCATGTCGCGGCCGTCATCGGTGATGCGCTGCGGAGTCCACGGCGGCATCCACACCCAGTTGATGCGGAATGCGGCAACAAGGCCGTCGAGTGCTTCAGCAATATCGTTTTCGATAACGTCAGTGAGCGGGCAGCCGGCGCTCGTCAGCGTCATTGACACAACAAGCGCGTCATTTGCTTCATCGTAGGCGAGGTCGTAAATGAGACCGAGGTCGACGATGTTTACCCCGAGTTCTGGGTCAGAAACATTTTTCAGCGCTTCAAGCGCCTGCTCTTTAAAGGCAGGATCCATATTGGCAAACTGCGGCTGAGTCAAAAAAATGCCTTTCTGTTTAATGAACTCGCTGGAGACTGATTTTACTCTGACTCCAGCGAGTTGTGAAGCACTGCTTCTTTAATCAGGTTATGCAGCAGCCTTAAGGTAGCGATCGTAGCCCTCTTCTTCAAGCTGCTCTGCAAGCTCTGGGCCGCCCTGCTCTACCATCTTGCCGTCAACAAAAACGTGCACGTAGTCGGGTTTAATGTAGCGCAGGATGCGAGTGTAGTGGGTGATCAACAGCACGCCGAGGTCGTTGCTCTCGTGCGCGCGGTTCACACCCTCTGACACGATGCGCAGCGCATCAACGTCAAGGCCGGAGTCGGTTTCGTCGAGCAGCGCAAACTTTGGCTTTAGCAGTTCGAGCTGCAGAATCTCAGCGCGCTTCTTTTCACCGCCTGAGAATCCTTCGTTCACGTTGCGCTCGAGGAATTCACCACCCATGCGCAGGTTTTCCATCGCGCCCTTCACGTCTTTCATCCAGTCGCGGATCGCCGGCGCGTTACCGTCGATAGCGGTTTTCGCGGTGCGCAGGAAGTTTGACATGGTGACGCCCGGAATTTCTACCGGATACTGCATTGCGAGGAAGAGACCGGCTTTAGCGCGCTCGTCAACCTCCATTTCAAGCACGTCTTCACCGTCTAGGGTGATTGAGCCGCTGGTCACCTCATAGTCTGGGTGGCCTGCGATGGTGGAGGCAAGGGTTGATTTGCCTGAGCCATTTGGCCCCATGATTGCGTGGATCTCACCCGAGTTAATTGTGAGATTCACACCCTTAAGAATTTCTTTCGCACCGTTGTCAGTTTCGATTGAAACATGCAGGTCTTTAATTTCAAGAGTTGCCATTAGTCGTTTTTCTCCCTGTAAATCGGAGTTGGATCAATAAGAATTTGGTTGTTTTCGATCTTCACATCAAAGACCGGGACCGGCTCATAGGCCGGCAGGTTTTGCGGCCAGCCGGTGCGCAACGAAAACTGTGAGCCGTGCGCCCAGCATTCGAGAGTGTCGTCCTCTACGAAACCTTCGCTCAATGAGATATCACCGTGGGTGCATCTGTCACCAATAGCGAAGACGTTGCCGTCGCTGTCGCGCACAACTGCGATGTGCTGGCCGGAAAGCTCAACTTTTTTGGGCGTGTTCACCTGCACCTCATCGGCTGCGCACACTGCTTCAAAGCTCATGCTTAGCGCTCCATGCTCGCAGCGATCGCAGCGTCTGAACGCGCAAGTTCAGCGTCGAGTCGCTCAGCAACTTGCGCAGCGATTTCAGCGTTGTCGATCTGCTGCACAACCTCGTTCAGGAAGCCGTGCACAACCAGGCGACGAGCTGTTAGTTCGTCGATGCCACGCGCCATCAGATAAAACAGATGCTCCTCATCGAAACGGCCGGTTGCTGATGCGTGACCGGCACCTTCAATATCGCCGCACTCAATTTCAAGATTTGGAACAGAGTCGGCGATTGGGCCGCTTCCGAGCACCAGGTTCCGGTTTTCTTCATATGAGTCGGTGCCAACAGCTTCAGGGCCGATAAGCACGTCACCGATCCACACTGTGTGCGATCCGCGCCCCTGCAGCGCACCCTTATAGCTGACGCGTGAGCGACAGTTGGGCGCCTGGTGGTTCACCCAAACCTGGTGTTCGAGGTGCTGGCCGGGATCGGCAAAGTAGAGGCCGTGCAGCTCGACGTCTGCGCCCTTGTGCACAAGGTGTGCCGACGGGTTGATGCGCACGATCTTGCCACTCAGGTTGATAACAACGTGCTTTAAGAAAGCATCACGGCCAACCTCAGCATGGTGGGCTGAAACATGAATCGCATCTTCATCCCACTCACCAATCGTGATGAGGTTGAGTTTTGCGCCGTCTCCCACTTTCACTTCAACTGTTTCGGTGAGTTTCGCGCTGCCGCTGTAAACGAGAGTGAGCACAGCCTGTGCGTGCGGTTTCACATCAATAAAAATATGGCCGCCGCTTGCTGCGGTGCCGTAATCAGACAGCCGCACAACACCCTGTTTTTCTTCTTCGCCGCTGATCTCGATGACGAGTGCTTCTTCGAAAGCGTTGTGCGCGCGCACTGCCGCACGGTCTTCTGGTTTGTAGACCGAAGCGATGCGAGCATCGTCGCGGCTTACGAATTTAGCGTCAATTCCGGCTGTTTCTCCGGCGTCTACGGTTGGTTTAGCTGCTGCCAGCTCACCGTTCAAGATTGCGTCGAGCTCTTTCACGGGAGTGTAGCGCCACTCAGCCTCACGACCGGTAACCTCCGGGAAATCAGCGAGGTCGGTTGAGCTGGGGCGCTCTGAGCGAGTTTGGATTGGTACGAACTTTTCGTCGTTGTGGTTAATACCCATTACTTAGCCGACCGATCCTTCCATATTCATTTCGATAAGTTTATTCAGCTCGAGTGCGTACTCCATTGGCAGTTCGCGTGCGATCGGCTCAATAAAGCCGCGCACAATCATCGACATTGCTTCAGTTTCGGTAAGACCCCGGCTCATCAGGTAGAACAGCTGCGCTTCGCTCACCTTGGTGACGGTTGCCTCATGGCCGAGCTGCACGTCATCAACCCGAATATCGATTGCGGGATAGGTGTCTGAGCGTGAAATACGGTCTACCAGCAGCGCATCACAGATAACGGAGTTTGCTGAATGGTGCGCATTTTCAGCGATCTTGACCTCACCGCGATAGCCGGCCCGGCCACCGCCACGCGCAATCGACTTTGACACGATTGATGACTGCGTGTGCGGCGCTAAGTGAATCATCTTTGCGCCAGCATCCTGGTGCTGACCGGGGCCTGCAAAGGCGACTGAGAGAGTCTCACCCTTGGCGTGCGCACCGGTTAAGAAGATTGAAGGATACTTCATCGTCACTTTTGAGCCGATATTGCCGTCAACCCATTCCATAGTTGCGCCCTCTTCAGCGATTGCACGCTTCGTGACGAGGTTGTACACATTGGTAGACCAGTTCTGAATTGTGGTGTAACGCACACGGGCGTTTTTCTTCACAATAATCTCAACAACAGCAGAGTGCAGTGAGTCGGTCTTATAGATTGGTGCGGTGCAGCCTTCGATGTAGTGCACGTAGCTACCCTCATCGGCAATAATCAGGGTGCGCTCAAACTGCCCCATGTTCTCAGTATTAATGCGGAAGTATGCCTGCAGCGGGATCTCAACGTGCACGCCCTTCGGAACATAAACAAAGGATCCACCAGACCACACTGCGGTATTTAGGGCAGCGAATTTGTTGTCTCCGGCAGGAATAACGGTGCCGAAATACTCTTCGAAAATTTCTGGGTGTTCTTTTAGCGCGGTGTCAGTGTCGAGGAAGATAACCCCCTGCTGTTCGAGATCTTCACGAATCTGATGGTAGACAACCTCTGACTCATACTGTGCTGCAACACCGGCAACCAGACGCTGACGCTCAGCCTCTGGGATGCCGAGGCGCTCGTAGGTGTTTTTAATATCTTCTGGCAGATCTTCCCAGGTTTGCGCCTGCTCTTCTGTCGAGCGCACAAAGTATTTGATGTTGTCAAAATCAATCTCTGAAAGATCTGCGCCCCACTGCGGCATTGGTTTGCGATCAAACAGCTGCAGTGCTTTGAGGCGACGCTGAAGCATCCATTCAGGTTCACCCTTTAAACGAGAAATATCGCGCACAACATCTTCGCTCAGGCCGCGCTTGGCGCTTGCCCCGGCTGCGTCAGAGTCGTGCCAGCCAAACTCGTACTTACCTAGCTCTTGCAGTTCGGGACGATCAATTAATACGTCTGTCATTACACCTTCCTTGCGGGCTTTTAGTCGCGGTTGCGCATAGAATAGGCACTGTTAGCGACCACGCCTTCTACTCTACCGAGCGCTGCCTGAATTTTAGGTAGGCTTGAATCAGGTTAGGCTTACCTTGCCAGACACGCGCCTAAAGGAGTTTTTCGATGTCACCTGCCACCGCCCCTGCCTCTCTTGCGGATCACGGCAACCAAGGCATCAAAAGCCCGTGGCTGAGGCGCATGGCCTGGGCTTCAATGCTTGCCAATATCGTGATTATCGGCACCGGTGGTGCTGTGCGCCTAACCGGTTCGGGGCTGGGCTGCCCGACTTGGCCGTTGTGCACTCCCGGCTCTCTGCTGCCGACAGAGGAGCTCACATGGCATTCAGCGGTTGAGTTTGGCAACCGTCTCATGACCGGGGTGCTCAGTGTGTTAGCGCTTGCTGTGCTGATTCTTGTGTGGCGTTACCGGAAGCAGCGCCCAGATCTTTTCGCGCTTGCCTGGGTCATGCTCGCGGGTGTGTTAGCGCAGGCGGTTGTGGGCGGCATTATTGTGATTACCGGGCTCAACCCGCTGATCGTCGGGTTCCACTATTTTGCCTCCATTTTGATGGTGACTGTCGGCACAGTTTTTGTGATGCGCATGACCCAAGCGCCCGGCCCGCGAGTGAAGGTTGTGAAAGACTCTATTTGGCTCACCACGACCCTGATCGCCGTGCTTAGTGTTGCGACTATTTTCGTTGGGATCATCACCACCGGGGTTGGCCCCCACTCTGGTGATGCTAACGTGCAGCGCACCGGCATTGATGCGCAGCTGCTCGCGCACATGCACGCCTGGCCGGGGTATGCGCTGCTCACAGTCACAGTTATTGGTTTGATTCTTGCCTATGCAACAAACGCTAGCACTCGCAAGTTTTTTGCCGCGCTTTTGGTGCTGCAGCTTGTGCAGGTGGCTATCGGAATTTATCAGGCTAACTTTGGGCTGCCACCGATCGCGGTTGGGGCACACATGGTGCTGGCAGCGATCCTCGCATCGATCACCACCGCAATGATTGTGCGTTCGAGCAAGCCACACTCTCTTGCAGACTGACCTAGGTTAGTTCCACTAGCGGATTCTTCTTCGAGTCCGTTGGGTTATCTCTCCCGGCTAACGCAGGCACGAATCCACCACCGCTATCACCCATACTGTTTCATGGCTTTTACCTGATCCGCACGGTATGCGCAATCTTGGTTGTGTATCATTCATGCAGTGGTATAAAATGGGTAACGATAGATCCCCGGTCAGGCCTCTCACCCATCGCGGGTGATGCACAAATGGCCGGGGCCTTTCATATCGTGGAGGCAAACCCAATGCCGAAAGAATGGTTGAGCTACGAGCAACAAGTAGAACTGCTCGGCCAGCGCGGCATGTGCTTTGATGACACAGCAGCTGCAATTAAGTTCCTTGCGAGAGTCAATTACTACCGCTTCTCAGGGTACTTCCGGTACTGGCAGCATGATCCAGCAGGCGGCAACAACCGATTCTTTGACGGCACCTCATTCGAAACTATTTGTGCACTCTATAACGCTGAGCAAGAACTTGTGAGTGTCTGCGATGAACTGCTGCACCCTCTGGAGGTTCTTCTTCGCACCCGGTTCGCTTATGCCTATGGTCGCCATGTTGGGGTAACGGGGAAGTTTGCACGCGGTGAGGGTTTCACCCAATCACCCCACCAGGATGCGATACGTGTCGAAGAACATGCGCTTTCCAATCTTGACCGCAGTAAAGAAGATTTCGTCGCTCATTACCGTGGTGAGGTCAAGCAAGGCCGTGTCTACAAGCCTGAAGCCTATGACCGCATGCCAATCTGGGTTGCAGTGGAAGCCTTCTCTTTCGGCAGCCTGTCTCGTCTCATCGAAGCTTCCACTGCCTCCGGCGTGCTTGATGATATCGCAGAATCGATGGGCACGTCGCGCAAATTACTGCCCGGTCAAGTCAAATCATTCGTATATTTACGTAACCGAGTAGCCCATTGCGCTCAGCTGTGGAACCACCGGGTGCTCGATGTTCCCGGTCTACAACCGAAGACCGCCAGACAAATCAAGCGGAATTACCGCACCTTTTCAGATCATTCAATATACAAAATTTTTGTCGCGCTTGACGATGTCGCTACCCGTTCTGGAATATCTAGCGCGTGGTTGACAGACACTATCGAGCCCATATTAAACAAGCATCCGTTGCTAGCGAAAGGGATAGCCGAGCCGGCACGCTACGGAGAACTATCTCGCGATACCCTTATCAATTAGATTTTGTGGCAGAGCTGTCGTAGCTGAAGAGATCTCTGTTGCACGGATTCAAACCATTTATCGATCTTTACACCGCAACCGGTCGTTAAGATGAATACCTAAACATCGTTTCGCAAGCCACAAGACCGGAAAGAAGGCTAATGAAAACCGCGCAGCTATTAAAGTACAACAAGCAGTCGATACAGCTTTCACTCGAGGAGGCTCCAAAGCCGACACCCGCCCCTCACCAGGCTCTGCTGCGTGTGCTGACAGCGGGTGTGAACCCTCTTGACAACATGGTCTCCCGGGGCGAAGTAAAGCTCATCACGCCATACTCTCTGCCGCTTATTGCAGGCCATGAAGTGGTTGGCATCATTGAGGAACTAGCAACACCACACACCAGGTTTCAGCCGGGCGACAGGGTTTTTGCGAGGCTCCCGCTAGATAACATAGGTGCCTTTGCTGAATATGTTGCCGTAGATGTTGACGCACTCGCGCATGTGCCTGATGTTTTCAACGATGTGGAGGCTGCCGCGATCCCGCTCACGGCGCTGACCGCCGTGCAGTCTCTGCAACTGATGGATCCGCAACCGGGCGAGACAATCTTCATTTCAGGGGGCACCGGCGCTCTGGGTGCAATGGCCATCCCCCTAGCTAAAGCCAAAGGGTTAACCGTCATCACAAACGGCTCTGCCAGTAACAGGGAGCGGGTGCTAGAGCTGGGTGCTGACCTTTTCTTCGACTATCGCACCCAAGACTACGCCACCGAGCTAGAAAATATAGATTATGTGCTCGACAGTGTAGGCGGCAAAGAGACTGAGCGCCAAATGGGAATCTTAAAACCCGGCGGGCACATAGTTTCTCTGCGCGCTCTGCCAAACGGCGCTTTTGCAAAGCGTATGGGCCTTTCTCTGTTCAAGCAGATGCTATTCACTCTGGCCGGCAGGAAGTTTGATGCGCTAGCCAAACGTCACAACGTCACCTATGATTTCCTTTTTGTAGAATCCAATGGTGCCCAGCTGCAAGATGCCGCAGCCGTGCTCGCCGAGCGCAGTATCTCCCCCGCTGTTGACGCGGTTTACGATCTTACCGATATTAATCAGGCACTTGAGAAGGTGGCGAACGGCCGCTCTAAGGGAAAGACGGTCTTAAACATCTCTAAGCAGAGTACCGGAGGAAATCGCGGCTAGTCGGCAAAGCGGATTATGTCGCGCGCTACTTCCTCGGCAATAATCGGGATCCCGTAAACACGCGCCTTCTTAGCTTTTAATGACTGTGAGTCTGGATCCCCCGCAATTAGCACCCGAGTTTTTTTCGCGATGCCGGCCAACTCTACACCGTGTGCTGCCAGGTACGCAGTCCAGTCTGCTCTACTAAACTTCTTTTCACCCGTCACGGTCACCCGATCACCGGCGTGCAACAGAATTCCCTGCAAAGGGCCCACTTGCTCAGAAGCAGGACGGCCGGCAGCACTCCCCTGCGACTGTGACCGAGCTGCGGCAGATAGGCTAGACCGGTTAGAAGCGAGAGCAGCCTTCGTAGCAGCTTCGGAAACACCCAAGGCGCTAGCAACAGTCAACACGATGTTGCGCTCTTGCTCGGTAATAACTCCATCAGCCCAGGCTTGTTCGATCAACTGAGAAACATAACTCTCATGCAGCTCTCGCAGACCGTCACGGCCCACTCTATTATTATTAGCGAAAGATACTAACTGAGTCTGCTCAGTTAGCGACAGCTGCTGATCCAACAACACCAGATCTAACAGTTTGAAATATTCCTCAAACGCCACGCTCGCCACAGGCGCACGGTCACGAACCAGCCCAGCAAACCAGCCACCATCACGCGCGGCGGCACGAGCCTCAGCAACAAGTTTTCGACTCAAAAGCACCGGCTGCTGCGGTGACGAAAGACCGGGTGTCGACCGCACACCGGTTAAATCTGTAACCTGTGCGCACAGGGCGCTAATCATGTGGTCAAAAGCGGAAGTGTTTTTTAAGAGGTACTGGAAAAGCTTTGCGGTTGCGATGGCATCAGCAACAGCAGCATGCGCCTGCTCATTAGTGATGCCGAGATACTCACAGCAGGCACCCAGTTTTACGCTCGGCAGATTTAAATATTTCTTCGCAAGGCTGACCGTGTCAATCACAGGCAGATCCTGTGCGGGGCCGCGCCCGCATCGTCGCAGCTCGTGATGAATAAAACCGCTATCAAACCGTGCATTGTGTGCGACGAGAATGCGCCCATCGAGCGAGGACAACAACCTGTCAGCGATATCTGAAAAAATAGGGGCACCGCACACATCAGCGGCAGTAATTTTATGCACCTCTGTAGCGCTCACATGCCGTTGCGGGTTCACCAGGGTTTCCCATGAGCTTTCAATCTCGCCAGCAGGGCTCAGCTCGACAACACCAATTTCTATAATCCGGTGCCCGTGGTTAAACGAAAAACCGGTCGTTTCTATATCTACAACTGCGTAGCCGCGCATCCTCAACTCTCGCTTTCAAAGGATGGTGGATAGAGTGCCTTTTCGGCTGCCATACTGCTTTTTATATTACTCTACGGGCAATTGAGTGATCAGCTCTTGTGAGTTGTGAAACATGACCACCTTCCGGGTCGTCCACGCCTCAGTTTTCCGTCATCACCCGTTTAGCGGCCTCTGCGGTATCTCGCCATGCTTGACGCACTTCCTCATCATTCATCCCCGGTTTCCAAGCCCGCAGTAAGACAACAAATACCAGCTCCACAGCTATTGCGATAAGCACTATGATTCCTGCTGATGACAGAGAACCAGTTAGCACGTAAGACGCTGCAAAATAGATGCTTGCTAACAGAAAAAGCTTTGCAAATATGGGTAGCCAACCACCTGGAGAATTATGCTTCTTTTTTCTTGCATAATTCAGATCAAACGTGGTCGATAGTGTTTCGCAAATAACCACGCTTAATCCCACAATAATTATCAATAGATGCACAGGCATCTTGTATGGCAATAGCCAAAACACAACGGCAGAGGCTATAAGAACACATACACCGACAATAAAACCAGTGATTAGATGCCCCCACCAGGCGTATGAAAACGAGACAGGCTTCCAAGAAGTATCCATGCCACTTCTCCATTCTCACCCGAAGCAAGCGGAAATTATTCCATCGAATCCGAGGATTATCGCGAGAGCTTGAGCACCTTCCTCGCCAATCTCAGCAAAGGCTGCTCCGCTTTTAATGGCTCTCCAAATGCCGCTTACGCCACCCCAAATTTTCCGCGCGTCTTTCAACCATTTGAGTATTTTACCCACAGGAAGGCCATATTGAACAATTACACTTGCTATCTCAGCACCACACTGCCACCACGATGCTCGAGTAGTTATCCCTCCAACACTCATTACGTTCAGCGCTCGAGAAAGCTGCTCCTCATAATTAGGCGTTGTCCGCGGGTTAGCATTCCTTAAGTTTTCTGGAATTCTATCTAACGCCTGAATAAGACGGTCAAGTTCTGCGTCACTCAGCGAAGGTGAAGTCGAATTCAGGTTAACCGATGTCGAGACTATTTGCATCGAAATATCTCTGCCACTCCCCTCACTCACACTAACAGCAGTTACACTGTTACCGGCCAGTCCGAGTGCCAAACTTACAGAGGATCCAATAATCATATTGAGAATTTTCATTTTTCTCCTTACTTTATTTCGTTGCCGGCTTCCATGGCGGCAACCTCTGTTCCGTAGTAAGACTCAGTGCTCGCTGCAGTGAAACAGCATTTACGCAACAATTTTGTTGCGTAATACGATTATTAGTGTTATAGCTTATCTAACATCATGCGTCAACGGAAAATTCTCTTTATCTTTAGCGCGATTTTTATCAGTTCCTTGGAAGGTAGGATCATGTCTTTGAAGCCTTGCTGGGGTCACAAGTCGTAAGGCACATGATCGTTATCGAATGTGTCTCAGTGTCAGCGGCGTAATCAGGAAATACAGAGCTTGGGTGTGGACGTCATCTGAACTAGTTCCCGTTAGTTGGACGAGGATGGGGAAGTCAGTTTCTGGCTGGTGGGTAGCAGTGCACAAGTGCCGAATGGAGTTACTGTCACCGATCCGGTTCAGTCTTTGCGGTTGAGGCGCTCGTGAATCAGGGGTAAGAGCACGCGGTCAATATCAGCTTTGAACTGTGGATCGGCAAGATATTTAATCGCAAAATCCTGATTCTGGTTCATGCGGTCGAGCACGATATCTTGGATCCGCTCAGCGTAAACGATGGAGAACATGTCCATCGAGTTGTGCGCACGCGATTTAACCTCGGGATCTTCCACCATATCTTCGGTGAGCTGTTCGATGACCTTATCCATGTGGGTGAACTCGGTGCCCCAACGGTCGTTGAGCTTAGAAATGATATTAGACAGTGTGTCTTTGTCGTCTTCCTTAACGCCGCCAGTGTCGGGATTGTTTGACAGTTGCCCTTGCTCATCTGCCAGGGCGATGGATCCTTCATACACCTGCTGCAGGCGGTAATACTGCAATGTGACTTCATCATCGAGGCTCGGGGCGGGGTCGCCGTCGATGCGGAGCTTGCGCACCAAAAGTTTTGCGTAAGCGGCAAAACGATGCAGGGTCGCATCATCGTAGCGGATGATGTGGGTCAAGAAATCATAGTTGCGGGTGAACTTATTCATTCGCGCCCGCACTTTGAGCTTGTCTTCGTCACTAAGCTCATTGAATCGACCCACCGCCGGGTCTAGGTAGGCGTTGAGCCTGCTGAAGTCGAGGTTTGTTTGTTTCTTCTGCGCGGTGAAGAACACCCGATTAAAGCCTTCAACCTCTTTGTCTGTCCACAAATGGTATGACGCGAGGAAGTGGTACAGATCGTAGACGATATTGGGGTCGGTTTCGGCTGTGATGCCTGTCGAAATGTAATAGTCTTGGAATGATTTTTGAATATCTTCTGCGCTGTTGACGAAATCGAGCACGAAGGTGTCGGTTTTGCCCGGGTGCATCCGGTTGATCCGCGACAGGGTTTGCACTGCTTTCACGCCGTGCAGTTTTTTATCGACATACATTGTGTGCAGGAGCGGCTGATCGAAACCGGTCTGGTATTTCTCTGCAACCAGCAGCAGCTGATATTCTCCGGTAGCGAACCGTTCCGGCAGTTCTTCTTCCGGGATCTGGTTGAGCTGCTGCTCAGTGTATTCCGCGCCCTTATCGTCTACTGTGCCAGAGAAGGCAACCAGCACACCCAGGTCGGTGTAGCCCATGCGTTCGATGTAGTCACGGAATGCAAAAAAATAGCGCACCGCGTGCAGACGCGAGCCGGTAACCAGCATCGCTTTAGCGTTTCCACCAATCTTGTGAGCGACGTTGGCACGAAAGTGCTCGATGATGATCTCTGCTTTTTGCCGCAGGTTGTAGGGGTGCAGGCTTAAATATTTCCCCAGCGCTTTGTTGGCTTGTTTCGTCGAATATTCTGGATCTTCGGCAGTGGTTTTACCCACTTTGTAATACGTTTGATATGTGGTGTAGTTTTGCAGCACATCGAGGATGAATCCCTCTTCGATCGCTTGCCGCATTGAGTAGACGTGGAAGGGCTCTGGTGTGCTATCTGGCACGGGGGTGCCGAACATTTCTAGCGTTTTTTGCTTCGGTGTGGCTGTGAAAGCGAAGAAGGATAGGTTCTTTTGCCGGCCTTGGGTTAGAAGTTCTTGCGCGATCTGCTCATCAATTTCGAGCTGCTCTTCTTCGACCTGCGCTTCAGCTGCCGCGTAACGCTCGAGGAGGTCTTCTTCTGAGTCTTTCCCCTCTGTTGCCGTATCTGCCAGCACCTGCTTTAACCGTTCAGATGTCTCACCTGTTTGTGAGGAGTGCGCCTCATCAACGATCACCGCAAATCGTTTACCGGCTGTGGCGATAGCGCTCACGTCTACAAACGGGAACTTTTGCAGGGTGGAAATAATTATTTTCGCCCCGTCTGTTAAGGCTTCTGTCAGCTGCCGGGCGCTTTTATCTACCCGCACTACCACACCGGCTGTGTGATCCATTGCGTAGATCGTATCTTGGAGTTGCTTGTCTAGCACTCGCCTGTCGGTGATGACGATGATTGAATCAAACACTGCCCGCTGCTGACTGTCGTGCAGGTTTGAGAGGTGGTGCGCAAGCCAGGCTATCGTGTTTGATTTACCGGAGCCGGCAGAGTGCTGCACCAGATAGTTTGTGCCCGCGCCATGCGTTTTTGCGTCGGCTACTAAAGAGCGCACGGCGTCAAGCTGGTGGTAGCGCGGGAAGATCAGTTTATTTTTCCGCGCATCAGTTTTATTTGGGATGAATTGCACGAAGCGGTGCAGAATATCGAGCAGTGAATCTCTTGCCAGCACCTGCTCCCACAGGTAGGAAGTTTTGTATTTTTCGGGGACGGGCGGGTTGCCGGCACCGTTGTTAAAACCACGGTTAAACGGTAAGAACACTGTGTTTAAGCCGTTCAGTTTGGTGGTCATCCACACTTCGTCAGTGTCGAGAGCAAAATGCACTACTGCGCGGCGGTTCAGGCCGAACAGCACCTCTGAGGCGGGCCGTGAGCGCTTGTATTGCTCAATCGCATCACGATAGGTCTGGCCGGTGAGTTGGTTTTTTAACTCCAAGGTCACCACAGGAATGCCGTTGACGAACAGCACTGTATCGACAGAGTTGTTGTTTTTCGTCGTGTAGCGCAGCTGGCGCACGAGAGTCATGCGGTTGGCCCAGTATTTTTCTGCCAGCATCTCGTTTAGGTCTGAGCCTGGCGCGAAATACACTAGCTTGAATCTGGCGCCGAGGTCTTCCACACCCTGGCGTAAAACATCAACCACGCCGCGCTGATCAAGTTCACGCGCCACACGTTTGCAGAATTTTTCTGCGGCTTTACTGCCGTGGATGCGCTCTAGGCGCTCCCACTGCTGCGGCTGGGTTTCTTGCACGAATTCGAGGAGATCCTGCGGATACAAGCCCAGCTGCTTGTCATAGCCGGCCGACGGCCTCGACTCGTAGCGGTCAAACTTGGAAGAGCCAACGTTAGTCAGCCAGTGTTCGATTTCTTCTTCAAACCTGCGCTCAGAAGTATCCATCACGCTGCCTCCCCCACACGAATCTTGCCCGTCACCGCATCGTTAATAACCTGTTTGCGATAGTCCCCCAACAGCTCGATCTGGCGTTTGATACCCGCTATAGCCGAATCAATCTCAGCAGTCTTAGCATCTAAATAATCGGCAATAAGCTGCTGCGTTGTTGCGTCGTCAGAAAACGGAACTATCATGTTTCCGAAGTTCGACACTGTTAACTGATTAATAGTGGTTGTTAGGTAGGTTGGTAGGTAATAATTAAATAAGTCGGAGTTAAGCAAGTAGTAGAAATACCTGCTGTTGCAGTAAGGCCTAGCGATCATAATGAAGGCTCCAAAAGCCATTCCATCTTCATCTATGACAGCGCTTTTACCAATCAGTTTTTTACTGCCGTTAGCAGAGCATATTAAAACGTCTCCTCGGGCTGCTTTAGCCTTATCTGGAATATCTAAGTCAACGTAAATCAGATCGGTTTTGTCTAATTTTCCGTTGCGAATATTGTTTGACCTGAGCACAGGAGTCCCATGGTCAGATAGGTTTTCTGGAGAGTATGTTAACCCATTATTAATATCAGCAAGCCTTTTAATTCTGATAGCACTCCATCCCTCTGGTAATTCACCGAACCAAACCTCCTTATCTTCAAGATGAGGCATCATCCCACCGGTGTCGCGCATTGGCGCGTGGGGGTCGAGGCCGCGGGTCACCGTGTGGGCGATCAGCTCACGCCGATACCGCTCCAGCAGCTCAACCTGCCGCCTAAGCTTCCCAACAACCCCATCAACCTCACCAGTCTTGCTATCCAGAAAAGCTGCAATTTGCCTCTGCTCTTCATCAGATGGGACGAGAACCGGAATCTTCCCTATTTCCTTATAATTTACCGACTGCCGAACGCCTCCACCGAGCGAGTAAAACACTTTTCTTAAATCATAAAAATGGATCAACCAAGCCAGATAATTGGCATCCATCGATTCACGAGTGTTTAGCCCAATGTAAGCGCTAGTAATGATTCCGCGCTCTCTCGCGATTGCGCTACGAAGGCTCCTCTTATCGTTCTGCAAGTCAGTCATACGAAGAACAATGCAACCAGGCTCAACGATTTGATAGCCGTCGAAAGAGGACGGCAACAACCCAAACGCAAGGTCAATATCCTTGCGGATTATTCGTCCATAACTCAAGCTAAGTAAATTCTTTTCTAACAGATCCTCATTCTTGATCTTATTTTCATATGTGACATTAGATATATACGCAATTTTCCATGTCGAGGGCATGTTTCCAACCCACTCGACGCCACTGTCTTTGTACTGCTCGTAGGTTTCCATTTAGTCCACCTGCTCACTGAAGAGTTTGGCGATGTCGGCTTGGATGCTCGCCGAGAGGGCTTGGATTTCGGCGAGGGTTTTAACGGGGTCACCGAGTTCCTCATATTTATAGAAGTAGCGGGTGAAGGGAATCTCGTAGCCAACCTTGGTTTTCGCGCGGTCAATCCACGCATCCGGCGCATAAGGAATAACCTCCCGCTGAAAGTAGGCGTCGATATCTTCTCGCAAAGGTATCTGCTCGGTGTCGCGCAGATCAGGGTCGGCCTCAATGTTGCCCTTCGCATCACGGCATATATCACCCTCAGGGTTTTTAGTGCCGAGCTCAGCCACAATCTTCCGCAAGGCGGCAACGCTGATCTTCTCACCCCGGGCTTTAACGCCCTCGCTGAGCAGATCTGTAAACTCATCACGGTTGAGATAAACCCTTTCAGGGTTAAGCCCCGCTAGCGTCTCAATAATTGCCCGCTGCAGCCGCTCCCCCGCCTGAATCTGCTCACTGCGGGCGGGCTCAGTTTTCTTCTTCGAGACAGCAAGATCCGTAAACACCCTAGCCTGCTGCAGCCGGTCAAGCGCCTCAGCGCTGGCCTGAAAGCTTAACCGCAGCGGGCTTTCAACAGTGATCTCGTGATAGCCAAAATCTGCAGTGTCAAAAATTTTAGAGTGTTCAGTCTCTGCAAACGCCCCATAAAGCTTCGTAACGTCATTAATGTGCTCGGGGGTGAGCTCTTTCCGCTTCTCACCGAGGGGTTTGCGCATGCGCTGAAAATAACTCGTGGCATCAATCAGCTGCACCCTGTTCTGACGCTTACGCTCTTTACGGTTAGACAGCACCCAAACATAGGTGAGAATCCCCGTGTTATAAAACATCTGATCTGGCAGCGCAATAATTGCTTCCAGCCAGTCATTTTCGAGAATCCAGCGGCGAATCTCCGATTCACCTCCCCCGGCACCGCCCGTAAACAGTGGGGAGCCGTTAAAAACAATCGCGATCCGGGTGCCCGGCGCATTCACCGGATCTTTCGGATCATAGGGCCGCATCTTCGAGATCATATGCTGCAAAAACAGAAACGACCCATCAGAGACGCGCGGAGTGCCCGCACCAAAACGGCCCTGCCAACCCTTACGTTTCGCTTCATCAAGAATCGGGTCGGCATACTTCTTCCAATTCACCCCAAAAGGTGGGTTGCACAGCATATAGTCAAACCGCTTACCTGCGGTTTGGTCGTTGGTCAGAGAATTACCCTGATAGATGCGCTCCTGACGTTCACCCTTAATCATGATGTCTGATTTAGCGACCGCATAGGTTTGCGGGTTGAGCTCCTGCCCGAAAACCTCAAGACGCGCGGTGCTGTTCAGCCCGGCAACGTGCTGCGCGGCGGTCGAAAGCATGCCGCCGGTGCCCACACCCGGATCATAGAGCGAAACCATCGCACCAGGTGCGCAGATCCGGTCAATGTCTGCGTCTGGGTTAAACAAAATATTGACCATCAGCGTGATAACCTCACGCGGTGTGAAGTGCTCACCAGCAGTCTCATTAGAAAGCTCAGAAAACCTGCGGATGAGCTCTTCAAAAATGTAACCCATCTGAGAGTTACTGACCACATCCGGGTGCAGATTAACCTTCGCGGAGGTAAACTCAGCGAGCACCTGATAGAGCAGGCCCGCCTTATCGAGACGCTCGATCACGTTATAGAAGTTATAAGACTCCATCACCTCACGCGCTGCCGGAGCAAAAGACTGCACATAGTAAGACAGGTTTTGCTCCAGATTGTCTGGGTCATTAAGCAGCGTCTTGAGCGTAAAGTTTGAGGTGTTCCAAAACGGGTAGCCCGTGGCCTTCGCATACTGCAGTTCTTTCACCTGCGACGGCAGTGCGGTGGCCTTAATATCTAAAACAGCCTGCTTCGTGTCAACCAGCACTGAATCTAAACGGGTGAGCACCGTGAAAGGCAGCACAACGTCGCCATACTCGTGCTCTTTGTAGTCACCGCGCAGAAGCTCTGCGATGCTCCAGATCAAAGAGACGTGGCTGGTTAGTTTCTCAGCGCTCACTAAGATCGATCCCTTCATTCATTAGCCGTTTGCGTCCGTCATGCAAAATAAGTTCGGGCAAACACACTCATTAAAAGACTATCGCCCGAGCGCCGTCTTAAGCTGCTCAAGCAGCGCCTTAGAGACGCGCGCACCAAACAGCTCATTATTGACGTGCGACCCGTCAGGGCGAATATACCCCTGATCGCCGACCGCGTCATCGCACAGACCACCGGGGCCGGGGCCAGCGCCCGGCGCACAGAACAGACTGTCACCGTCAAGCACCACAACACTGTCGCGTTGCGCAGCCACCTGCTTCACAATCTCGTTAAAACGCTGCCGGTATTCATCGTGATAGATCATGTTTTGCAGCAGCGGCAGCTCGAGCGTCTCTGCCGGGCGGCTCAGCATGCCAAGCCCCGGGCGCTCAGTGAGCACAACGGCCAGAGTTGCACCGTCTGCGGTGAAACGATCCGCCGCTAATTTGAACGCTTTTTCCTGCTCCCGCCAAAACTCTTCAGAATCCGGGCTGATCAGCCTACCCGAATCTGTATAGCGATCGATCACCTCATAGCGCGACCACCACAGCACAACCCCCGGCTGATACTGCTGCAGCGTCTCATCCTGCACCGGGCGCACATCCGGACACTGCGCGCCAGTCTGGTCAGCCGGCCCCAACTCCATGTGATACGCCATTGGGCTGCACCCGCCGCGCGCCGCACTCACCAGCTCAAAACCATAGTCGCCGACATACTTTGACAGCTCAGGTGTGAGACGCTTTGGCACAGAATCACCAACCAGCATCACCACATTCTCGTTCAGGCTAGAGCCGGCGATAAGCGGCCGCACGGTTTTACTCAACGGGGTGCCACCCACCAGCGTGGCAAGCAGAGCAGTAACAATTATGGTTGATGCAGCGGCAAACAGAGTCTTGCGTGTTGAGAGCCACTTAGAGAGCGCGCCCTGGCGAATCGGCATCTCAATAAGATGGTATGACAGCGCCGCGCACACAACTGTGATGACAATAACCAGCAGCGCTTTCAGCGGCTGAAACTCTTTCACATCACCGAGGATCCACTGCGCCCACGGCCAGTGCCACAGATACAGCCCGTAAGAGATGCGGCCGAGATAGCTGATCGGCGCAAAAGCGAGAATGCGGGCTTCAAAGCCGTTAAGCTTGTGCGCGACACCAAGCAAGAGCGCCGCGGTCGCGATGCTAAAGAGCGCAGCACCGCCTTTAAAATAGAACGGTGCCGGGCCGTCTAGCACAGCAAATAAGGCAAGCATCACTATGCCGCCACCCCAAATGAGCGGGCGCGCCCAGCGGGCCACCCACGCCGCAAAAGCAGGACGCGCCACAAACAGTGCAGCAAGCGCGCCAAGCAGCAGCTCAAAAGCTTTAGTATCGGTGCCCATATAGGCGCGGTCGGTTGAAACGTGTGCGGCAAGCTGCCACATGAGTATCACCGACGCTACGACACCAACCCCGGTAGCAACGGTGAGTGCACCGAGCGCGCGATCCGCCCCGCTGGTGCTGCCGCGTTTGCGCCGCAAAACAGCCCACGTAATTAGCGCCACTAGCAGCGGCCAGAAAACATAAAACTGCTCTTCAACCGCGAGCGACCACATGTGCAGGAGCGGTGACTCGGTGCCGTCTGCCGCAAAATATGAGGTGGAGCCGATAAAACGCCAGTTTGCGAGATAAAAAACCGTCCACCAGGCGTCGGCACCAATCTCTTGCCGCCGGTAAATTGGCGCAAACCACTGCGCCCACACGAGCACAGCGAGCAGCACGAGAATGGCTGCCGGCATCAGCCGTTTAATGCGTCGCACCCAGAAATTAGCGAGACTTATTTTGCCGTCGCGGCGAATGCTGCGGATCAAACCGCCGGTGATGAAATACCCCGACAGCACAAAGAAAATGTCAACACCAAGATAGCCAGCGGCCATCGTTGGCGCAGAGACGTGAAACAGAATAACGAGAAAAACCGCGACCGTGCGCAGGCCATCCAGCGCGTCAAGCCGGTTATCGTGTTTGGCAATAGTTTGAGCAGACATATTTGAAAATTATGATAGCGGCTCTGCCGCGCTCTCCCCGATAACCGCGCCCTTCGCGTTTTAACGTCTCAGCTAGCCAATAAAACCGAAATAGAAAATAGGATCGAGCGCCATTGCCAGTGAGATAACCGTCAGATAGCTAATTGAGCCGTGGAAGACGCGCATCGGGCGCCCCTCCTTGCCGCGAATCGCGTGATTGTAGAGCGCGTGACTCTCAATAATAAAGTATGCGCCAGAAACCACTGCGGTAATCGTGTAGATAAGACCCATCGGGGCAACCGGCACCAGCAGCAAAGAAGCGGCAACAGTCGCCCACGCATAGAGAATAATCTGCAGGCTAACCGTGCTGCGGGCGCGCACAACCCCGAGCATCGGAACATTTGCGGCGGCGTAATCCTCTTTATATTTGATCGACAGCGGCCAATAGTGTGGCGGCGTCCAGAGGAAAATAACCAGGAAGAAGATCCACGGCTCCCAGCTTAAACTTTCTGTCACCGCAGCCCAGCCGATAAGCACCGGGAAGCACCCTGCGATGCCGCCCCAGATAATGTTTTGCTCACTGTGTCGCTTCAGAATCAGCGTGTAAATAACAACGTAAAAGAAAATTGCCACAAGCGACAGCAGCGCTGCAAGCCAGTTTGTGGTGATGTAAAGCCAGACGATTGACATAAGACCCAACACCCACGAGAAAATCAGGGCGTTACGGTCAGAGATTTCACCGGTTACCAGCGGCCGATTTTTGGTGCGCCGCATCTTGCGATCCATGTCGCGATCGATATAGCAGTTGAAGGCACCGGCACTGCCCGCGCTCATAGCACCGCCGATGAGCGTTGCGATAACAAGCCAGAAAGACGGCAGGCCCCGCTCAGCGAGGATCATCGCCGGCACTGTCACAACAAGCAGCAGCTCCATCACCCGTGGTTTTGTGAGGGCAAAATAGGCACGAACCGTTGAGCCTAGCGTGCGCGGCCTTTCGGGTGTTGCCTCGGCAGTAACTGACGCTATTTGAGTAGACATTACCTTAAATTATAGGCCATTCATCTGATGGTTTTGCGAAGGATCGCCCGTCACAACCGTGCCGCGACAGAAAGCACTAAACTTAAGAGAGTTGTCGTGTGCCCCTACACGAAGCAAGCAGCTTAGTTTTCAGCACTAAATCCAAGAAAGACTCGTAATGCAGCCATTGGAGTGGACAGAAGCCGACGACCTCGCCGTAGATACCGCCCGTATCCTCGCGGCAGACGCAGTAGAAAAGGTCGGTAACGGCCACCCGGGAAGCGCGATCAGCCTTGCGCCCGTTGCCTATCTGCTCTATCAGAAGGTCATGCGCCACGATCCGCAAAACACTGACTGGGTGGGGCGCGACCGCTTTATTCTGTCGATCGGTCACTCATCGCTCACCCAGTATGTGCAGCTCTACCTGGGCGGTTTCGGGCTTGAGCTTGACGATCTCAAAGCGCTGCGCACCTGGGGCGCAAAAACCCCCGGCCACCCGGAATACGGGCACACCGCTGGCGTCGAAATCACCACCGGCCCGCTCGGGCAGGGGCTCGCTTCAGCGACCGGTTTTGCCTATGCGCAGCGGTATGAGCGCGGCCTTTTCGACCCGGATGCTGCCGCAGGCGACAGCCCCTTCGACCACTACACCTATGTGCTCGCCGGCGACGGTGACATCCAGGAGGGTGTCACCAGCGAAGCAGCCTCGCTGGCCGGTCACCAGCAGCTTGGCAACCTCATCGCAATCTATGATGCAAACCAGATCTCTATCGAAGACGATATTGATGTTGCCTTTAGCGAAGACGTTGCAAAACGCTATGAGGCTTACGGCTGGCAGGTGCTCGACGTTGATTGGCGTGCTGGCGGCGCATACAAAGAAGACGTGCACGCTCTCTATGACGCGATTGCGGCAGCGCAGGCAGAAACCAGCAAGCCGACCCTAATTATTTTGCACACGATTATCGGGTGGCCGAGCCCCAGCAAGCAAAACACCGGCGGCATTCACGGCGCGAAACTCGGCGGTGATGAGCTTGCCGGTTTGAAGCGCGCGGTTGGGTTTGACCCCGAGCAGACCTTTGCGGTGTCAGAGGCCACAATCGCGCACACCCGTGCGCTGACAGAGCGTGCCGCAGAGGATGTTGCCGTCTGGCAAGAAAAGTTTGATGCTTGGGCGGCTAAGAACCCGGAACGCTATCAGCTGTTTAAACGGCTCGAGGCCCGAGAGCTGCCTGCAGGCGCATTGGAAGCGCTGCCCAAATTTGAGGCTGGCACTGCGGTGGCGACACGCGCCGCATCCGGCAAAGTGCTTGGTGCACTGGGTGCAATTATGCCGGAGTTGTGGGGCGGATCGGCGGATCTCGCCGGCTCAAACAACACCACGATCGCAGGCGCAGCCTCGTTCATTCCGGCAGAGCACTCAACCGGCACCTGGCAGGGTAACGAGTACGGCCGCACCCTGCACTTCGGCATTCGCGAACACGCCATGGGGGCGATTCTCAATGGCATTCAACTGCACGGCAAAACCCGCGCCTACGGTGGCACCTTCCTGCAGTTCGCCGACTACATGCGCCCCGCTGTGCGGCTTGCCGCCCTCATGAACATTCCGAGCGTCTTTGTCTGGACGCACGACTCGCTTGCACTCGGTGAAGACGGCCCCACCCACCAGCCTGTTGAGCACCTCACAGCGCTGCGCGCAATTCCGAACCTTGCAATTGTGCGCCCGGCAGACGCCAACGAGGTTGCAATCGCCTGGCACGAAACTCTGCTGCGGCATGCGGGGCCTGTGGGTCTCGCATTGAGCCGCCAAAACCTGCCGGTGTTTGAGCGTGGTGCCACAGAGGCAAGCGACAGCGAACTCGCTTCTGCTGAGGGCGTGCGACGCGGCGCATACGTGCTCGCTGAAGCGCAGGGCGGCACACCAGAGCTGATCCTGATAGCGACCGGATCCGAGGTAGAAATCGCGCTCGGTGCGCGTGAGCGTCTGCAGAGTGAAGGCATCCCAACCCGCGTTGTGTCAGCGCCGTGCCTTGAATGGTTTGAAGAGCAAGATGCCGCATACCGTGAGAGCGTGCTGCCTAAAGACGTCACCGCTCGCGTCTCTGTTGAGGCCGGTCTTGCGCTCAGCTGGTATAAGTACCTCGGTGTGCGCGGGCGCGCAGTCTCTGTTGAAGAGTTTGGTGCGTCAGCAGACAATGTCACACTCTTTGAAAAATACGGCCTGACCGTTGACAATGTTGTGGCAAAGGCGAAGGAGAGCCTTGATGCCTAACCCCAACACTTCTGCTTTAGGCGCAGCGGGTGTTAGTGTCTGGCTCGACGATCTCAGCCGCACGAGCTTAGCTGACGGCACCCTCGCCCGGCTAATCGCCGACACGAATGTTGTGGGTGTGACCACCAATCCCGCAATATTTGCTGCGGCTATTGGAAAAGACGACAGCTACAGCGACTCGATTGCAGCAGCTGCAGCACAGGGCCTCACCGCCAACGAGACTGTTTTACAGATTGCCTGCGCTGACGTTGCAGCAGCCTGCGACCTGCTGCTTCCCATCTATAACGCGACACAAGGCCGCGATGGCCGGGTCTCGATCGAAGTTGAGCCGCAGCACGCGCACGATCGTGACGCCACAGTTGCGCAGGCTAAGGAGCTGTGGCGCAGCATCAACCGCGAGAACCTCATGATTAAAGTGCCCGCAACCCCTGCGGGTATGCTCGCGGTGGCCGACCTGATTGCTTCGGGCATCAGCGTTAACGTGACGCTTATTTTCAGTGTTACGCAATACCGTGAAGTAATTAACGCCTACCTAGTCGGCATCGAGCGGGCGCTTGAGGCCGGTCTAGACATCTCGAAAATTCACAGCGTCGCCTCCGTTTTCATTTCACGCCTCGACACAGCCACCGCCGACACACTCGCAGCAGCAGACGCTGCCGGTGCTGAGCTATACGGCAAACTCGGCGTTGCAAACGCGCGCCTTATCTACGAAGTGTTTCAGCAGGTGTCTGCATCTGAACGCTGGCAGCTGCTCGCCTCACAGGGTGCGCAACCCCAGCGTCCACTGTGGGCGTCCACAGGTGTGAAAGATCCGGCACTGCCGGCCACCCTCTACGTCGACGAGCTGATAGCCGCCGACACAGTAACAACCCTCCCCCGCGCCACTCTCGCAGCCTTCGCAGAATCGGGCACCGTGCAGAGTGACACCATCACCCCAAACATTGACGGCGCACATCGCGTGCTCAACGCAGCCGCACAGCTCGGTGTCGACTATACAGCTGTGACCGCAGAGCTCGCCCGCGATGGACTCGAAAAATTCGAGATTGCTTGGAACGAGCTCATCGCTACCGTCGCCGGCAAAATGTCTTAGCAGAAGAGCAATAATTTGGCTAAATTTCGCGTATTCACCCCAGATAACGACAGCAGCTACCGGGCGGCTTTACAGCTGTTAGTAGATAACGGTTTTGCCGGTCGGCTGCAGCAGCAGGACGCCACCCTCTGGCTAGCGCAAGATCGCGCAGAGGCGGCCGAACGCATGGGGTGGGTTGCTTTCCAAGAAGCCGCAGACGAAACCCTCGCACGCGCAGCTGAACACCGTGCTAAATTGCGCGATCTTGGGTGTGAGCGGATCGTGCTGTGCGGTGTTGGCGGATCCTCACTAGCGGCAGCTTTGATTGCAGACTGGGAAAATGTTGAGCTGACGGTGCTCGACTCAACCCATCCCGCGCAGATCGCCGAGGTGCTCGCTGCCGATCTTCACCACACCGCGGTTATCATCGCCTCAAAATCAGGCACCACGCTAGAGACTCAGGCACAGCTTCAGAGTTTTGAGCAGGCATACGCCGCAGCTGGTATCAGTGCCCGGGAACGGGTCACAGTCATCACAGACCCCGCCACCCCGCTAGAATCGCACGCGACCCAACACGGATACACCATATTTAATGCGGATCCTAAGGTTGGGGGTCGCTTTTCAGCGCTCACAGCGTTCGGCCTCGTGCCACCCACGCTAGCCGGCGCAGAGCTCGGCCCGCTGTTGGTGGATGCTAATGCTGCAGTCGCGCAGCTCTTCACCGACTCCGATGAGAATCCAGCGCTGCAGCTTGCCGCTGCCCTATTCTCGCGTCTCGAAACAGAGTTTGCCGGATACGTTATTCCAACAGCGGATGAGGCCACCCAGCTTGGTGACTGGATCGAACAGCTTGTTGCAGAATCAACCGGTAAGCACGGTAAGGGCTTCTTACCCATCGGCATTCCGTTTGAGCAGGTTACTGAGCTAGATTTAAAAGCCGCACACACAACAACTGTGTATGTGCCAGAAGAGCCGGAGGCCTCCCCCGCTAGCGGTTATGCGGTGAGCGGAAACCTCGCGGAGCAGTTTCTGACATGGGAGGTTGCGACCGCCGCGCTGGGTTGGCTGTTAGAAATCAACCCCTTTAACCAGCCCGATGTTGAGGCTGCGAAGAGCGCTGCACGGCAAATAATAGAAAGCACAGAGCAGCCATCCATTAACTATTCAGATTCTGAAAATCTGGACGCTGCCGATATTAGTGCGGCTATTGCAGCCGCTGACTATGTCGCGTTTAACGTATACGCACCACAAAATGAGCACAGCCTGGCACTGCTAGAGCCGCTGCGCGCGCAGTTAATGGCCACCGCACAAGCACCGGTGGCGTTAAATTACGGGCCACGCTACCTGCACTCAACAGGGCAATTCCATAAGGGCAGCGCAAAACGCGGTTTCTTTATCTCGCTGCTTGCGCTAGCGGCACCGGAAACCCCGGCATCAGCAGCTGGGTCGGTAACAGCTGCGGCCGCTGCACAAAGCGGCGAGCGGAACACCACCGAGCCCGACTATGCAAAAATTATTGCAGCGCAGGCAAGCGGTGACGCCAAGGTGCTCAGAGAGCGCGGGCATCGGGTTTTGGAGCTGAGTGGCGCAGATCTTGCGCAGCTCGTTTCGCAGGTCGCGGCGGTAATCAGCCATTAGCTGCAGTGAGCACGCGCGAGAAAAGTTTACTGTTCCTGATTTTTCTTTAGATCACCGCGACGCTGCCGCAGCTTCTTTAACGCATCTTCGAGCAGCTGCTCTGCCTCTTCTTCAGTGCGGCGCTCCTTCACGTAGGCTAAGTGCGTTTTGTAAGGCTCATTCTTCTGCGCCACCGGAGGATTTTCACGGTCACGCCCCGCTGGCAGACCGGTCTTAGGCGAGTCGATCTGGTCGGGAATCTCTGCCGGATCTACGTCTGCAGAAAAATAGCGCACTGTTTCATTACCCTCAGCATCCCAGTATGAAACAGCGATACGCGCCGAGCGCATCCCGTGATCAATTTCGCCCATCGGGCCTGATCCAACACGGGCACCACGGATAGCATTATTTCCGCTCAAAGTTCTATGCTCCCCTTCTAGAAGGCGAAACGCTGCAGGATACCCAGCGCAACAACGCTGAAGAACCACACAAGCGCGATGATTATTGTTATGCGGTTGAGGTTGCGTTCAGCAACACCGGAGCTACCCAAGTTTGAGGTAATTCCACCACCGAACATATCTGACAGGCCACCACCGCGACCCTTGTGCAGCAGGATAAACAGGGTCAGCAAAAGACTGGTGATAACCAGAATAGCGATCAGAATAATCTGAATAACTGTCACAATGGCCTTTCTAACAGCCGATAAACACTATGCACCAGTATAACCGCAAAAGTTATTGCGGCTCACAAAGCTTGGTGCAAAGCGCAACTTTATTATTTAGAACTTCACAATGTTGGTGAACTCATCAACCTTAAGGCTGGCGCCGCCAACGAGCGCACCGTCGATATCTGGCTCTGCCATGAAACCTGCGATGTTCTCTGCTTTCACCGAGCCGCCATAAAGGATGCGCGTCGCTTCCGCAAAGTCAGCACCGCGTAGTTCCGTCAGCTTCTCGCGCAGCGCCTTGCACACCTCCTGCGCCTGCTCAGGGGTTGCTGCCGATCCTGATCCGATCGCCCAGACTGGCTCATAAGCAACCACCAGCTCTGCCTCAGCGGGAATTTCAGCTAAGGCGTTTTCGAGCTGAGAGACAGGAACCGCAGCAGCGCCGTGCTGCTTAAGATCCTCTGCTGTCTCTCCGATGCAGAGCACAGGCACCAAACCGGCCGCTGCAGCAGCCGCTGCCTTCCGGCCAACGATCTCGTCTGTCTCGTGATGCCCCTCGCGACGCTCAGAGTGACCTACAATCGCGTAGCTGCAGCCGAGCTTGGTTAGAAACTTGGCGCTGATATCTCCCGTGTAGGCACCCGACTCGTGCTCAGAAACATCTTGCGCGCCGGTCTTTAGTGAAAGCTTTTCCGCTTCAGTAATAACCTGCACCGAACGCAGATCGGTAAAGGGTGGGAAGATTGCGACCTCAACCTCAGCCGGATCGTATTTCGCGTCTCTCAGGCTCCAGGCAAGTTTCTGTGTGAATGCAGTCGCCTCAAGATGATTAAGATTCATCTTCCAGTTGCCTGCGATTAACGGTAAACGTGTTGCGCTCATGCGAGCACCTCCAAACCTGGCAGCTGCTTGCCCTCAAGGAACTCAAGGCTCGCACCACCGCCTGTAGAAATGTGTCCAAAATCAGAATCTGCAAAACCGAGGGCGCGCACAGCGGCAGCGCTGTCTCCACCGCCAACCACAGCGAGACCGGATACTTCCGTCAGAGCCTTGGCAACTGCGCGCGTGCCTGCGGCAAAGTTTTCCATCTCAAAGACACCCATAGGGCCGTTCCAAAAGACAGTTTTAGCGGCACGAATTTTTTCGGCGAACAGTTTCGCAGACTCAGGGCCGATATCAAGGCCGATCCCGCTTGCTCCGAATGAGCTTTCTTCGATAGCGTCTGCTGCGACCACTTCGTATGCTGCATCAGCATCAAACTTTTCGGCAACAACAATGTCGCTTGGCAGCACCAGCTCAACACCCAACTCAGTGGCACGCTGCAAATAGCCGCGCACCGTTTCGATCTGATCCTCTTCAAGCAGGCTCGCACCAACCTTATGCCCCTTAGCTGCAAGGAACGTAAAGAGCATTCCGCCGCCGATAATCAGGGTATCTACACGCTCAATCAGATGATCGATAACACCAAGCTTGTCTGACACTTTTGAGCCACCGAGCACAACCGTGTATGGCCGCTTAAGGTCTTCCGTCAGCTGCTTTAACACCGCAACCTCGTCAGCGACAAGCAAACCCGCCGCACTCGGAAGTGCTTTTGCAAGCTCAGTCACGCTCGCCTGACTGCGATGCACAACACCAAAACCGTCGAGCACGAAAGCGTCTGCAAGCTCGGCCAGACGGGCTGCGAACTGGCTGCGCTCCGCCGCATCTTTAGATGTTTCCTGCGCGTTAAAACGCAAGTTTTCAAGCATTAAAACAGCGCCGTCTTTTAGCTCTTTCACCGCTGCAGCAGCTTCTGCGCCGACCGTGTCAGCAACAAAACTAACAGGCGCATCAATTATCTCGCCGAGTCGCTGCGCGACAGGCTTAAGTGACAGGCTGTTATCAACCTCACCCTTTGGGCGGCCAAGGTGGCTGATAACGATCACCCGGGCATTTTCTGCCGTGAGCTTCTCAATGGTTGCAGCAGCCGCACGCACACGGCCGTCGTCGGTTATTACACCGTCTTTCAGCGGAACGTTAAGATCAGACCGCACTAAAACAGTCTTGCCGCTCAGGTTGCCGAGTGTTTCTAGAGCTCGCATCTCACCCTCCATAGAGTTAGTTAAACCGCAAAAGGCGGCACCAGATTAATGGTACCGCCCCTCACATTAGTTTTTGCGCAGAAAAACCCTAAAGTTTCTCGCCTACGAGCTTGGTGAAGCTCACAAGCTGGTTAGTGTAACCCCACTCGTTGTCATACCAAGAAGAAATCTTTACCAGCTTGCCCGACACTGCGGTAAGCCCTGAGTCAAACACTGACGGATGTGGATCACCGACAATGTCGCTAGACACAAGCGGCTCTTCTGAGTAGGCGAGGATACCCTTTAAACGCCCCTGGCTGGCAGCACGCTGAAACGCAGCGTTAATCTCATCGACGGTGAGATCATCGCGCTTCGCAATAATGTTGAGGTCAACGATTGACGCCACAGGCACCGGAACACGGTATGAAGAACCGTCCAGGCGGCCATCGAGCTCTGGAATAACCTTGCCAATAGCTTTCGCCGCACCGGTTGAGGTTGGCACAATGTTTTCAGCTGCAGCACGGGCGCGACGCAGATCACTGTGCGGTGCGTCCTGCAGACGCTGATCAGCGGTGTATGCGTGCGCGGTCATCATGAAGCCCTGCTCGATGCCGAATTCGTCATTAAACACTTTAGCGATCGGTGCCAAACAGTTGGTTGTGCAAGATGCAGCAGAGATAACATGCTGGGTCTCAGCGTCATACTCTTCTTCGTTCACGCCAACAACGAACATTGGCACGCCCGCCTTGCCCGGTGCTGAAATAACCACCTTCTTAGCGCCCGCGTCGAGGTGCTGTTTTGCAGCGTCGTATTCGGTGAAGCGACCGGTTGATTCGATTACGATATCAACGTCAAGCTCGCCCCACGGCAGTTTAGCCGGCTCTTTTTCGCTCAGCACCTTAATGCGGTCACCGTTTACGGTGATGCTGTCTTCGTCGTGCGTTACCTCAGCGTTAAAACGACCGGCGACGGTGTCGCGACGCAGCAGGTGCGCGAGAGTCGCAGTATCGGTGAGGTCGTTCACTGCAACAATGTCAAAGTCGAGACCGCGCTCAACTGCTGCCCTTACAAAGTTGCGGCCGATCCGACCAAATCCATTAATAGCAATACGTGTGCCCAATTTCACGTGCCTTTCTAAATTGAGAGTGCCTAGTGCGTTGCCATAACGCACCGGCGAGAGGGTGTGTAAGTCTTAGATCAGACCTGCGGTCTGAGTGCGCGCACGCTCAAAGCGCTCAGCGACATTCTCCCAGTTCACAATGTTCCAGAAGGCGTCAACATAGTCTGCCTTCACGTTCACATAGTCAAGGTAGAACGCGTGCTCCCACATATCCAGCATTAACAGCGGGGTGCTGCCTGCTGGGAAGTTTGCCTGCTGATCGAAGAACTGCTGAATGTTCAGACGCTGACCGAGCGCATCCCAGGTGAGCACCGACCAACCTGAGCCCTGAATGCTGAGCGCGGTAGCGTTAAAGTGCTTTTGGAAGCCATCGAAAGAGCCGAAAAATTCGTCAACCGCAGACGCCAGCTCACCCTCTGGTTTGCCGCCACCGTTTGGCGAGAGATTGGTCCAGAAAATTGAGTGGTTAACGTGGCCACCGAGGTTAAACGCGAGATCTTTTTCCAGTTTGCTAACGTTTGCAAAATTGCCGTTTTCGCGCGCCTCAGCCAGTGCCTCAAGAGCAGCATTTGCGCCGGTCACATATGCTGCATGGTGCTTGCTGTGGTGCAGCTCCATAATGCGGGCGCTAATAGAAGGCTCAAGTGCGCTGTAGTCGTAGCTGAGCTCAGGAAGTGAGTAAACCAATTTAATTCTCCTTTGTTTCTACGCTTCTAAGCTCAATTTTAGCGCTTACGCAAAAACAAACTCTGAGAGTGGTTTTAGAGCACACCGCTTATGCGGTTTATGATTCACGCGGAATTGCTGCCTCAGTGCCGGGAATGCCAAGCTGCTTCGCAACCTTATCGGCCATGCCGAGCAGGCGCCTGATGCGCCCCGCGATCGCGTCTTTCGTAAGCGGTGGCTCAGCCTTGCTGCCAAGCTCATCAAGGCTCGCTTCGCGGTGTGTTAAACGCAGCTGGCCGGCAACTTTTAGATGCTCAGGCACATCATCACCGAGAATCTCCAGCGCACGCTCAACACGCGCACAAGCGGCAGCGGAGGCTTGCGCAGACCGCCTGAGATTCGCGTCATCAAAGTTCACAAGGCGGTTTGCTGTTGCCCGCTTTTCGCGATCCTGGCGCTGATTGTTCCAAAACTCAGCGCTCTTAGTTGCTCCCATCTTCGAGAGCATCTCAGCAATTGCTTCAGGATCGCGGATTAACACTTTCACCTGTCCGCGAATCTCGCGGCTTTTAGCCTGGATTCCCAAACGTCCTGCAGCACCCACCAGCGCCATCGCCGCTTCATTTGTGGGGCTGGTTAGCTCAAGGCTCGCTGACCGTCCGGGAGCGGTTAGCATGCCGCGCGCCATAAATGCGCCGCGCCAGGCAGCGGCCAGCTCATCCGGTGAGCCTGTCGCAACTCGATTTGGTAGGCCACGCACCTGCTGTCTGCGACTATCGAGCAAGCCGAGACGACGTGCGATTGCTTCGCCATCACTGGTGCGGAAAAGAAACATCGGCTGCCCCGGTTTGGTTGAGTTAACCGGCAGCTGCTTTGCCTCCGTGACAACACCGTACATTTCAAACAGAGCCTTACGCATGCGCTGCAGAATGTAGGGTGAGTGAAATTCTGCCTCAAGCGCTACCCGGCCGGAGATGTTGTGCAGCCCGCCGGCAAAGCGCAGCGCGGTGATCAACTCCGCATTGCGCACCCCCTGATCACAAACCTCAATTTGACGCAGTTCTTCACGAACAACAGAGGTCTGCGAGGCAGGCATAGCGTTAGACACTGAACGATCCTTCCGACTCAATTTGGCGTTGCGGCAGATAGTTATTTTACGGCAGAAATTAGGCGCGCGTAAACATGTATTATGTTCGGTTAAATTTAGGCGCCGCTCACTTACTCACGCCCGAGGTCGCGGTGCCGCACAGACACCTGCACCCCGGCTAAATCAGCCAATCTGCCGGCAATTTCGTTTGTCACCGCAACAGAGCGATGTTTACCGCCGGTGCAGCCGACAGCCAACATTACGTGCCGTTTGTTCTCGCGTTGGTATCCCGCAAAGACCGGCTCTAACGCCGCAACATAGTTTGCGATAAATTCGTGCACACCCTCTTGCGCGAGCACAAACTCGCTCACCTCTGCATCGTTACCGGTGAGCGGGCGCAGCTCAGGTAACCAGAACGGGTTTGGCACAAAACGCATATCGATCATCAGATCGGCATCACTTGGTGCCCCGTATTTGAAGCCGAAACTCTGCACAACCAGCTGCAGTTTTGGGGCATCAGCCTCAGAAAAGAGCTCACGGATGCGACTCGTCAGCTCATGCACGTTATAGCGCGAAGTATCGATAACAAAATCGCTTAACGCACGCAGCTCAAGCAACCGGTCACGCTCTTTTTGGATCCCGTCGAGCAGACTACCTGCGCCCATCAGCGGGTGTGGCCTGCGCACAGCCTCATAGCGGCGCACCAGCACATCGTCACTCGCATCGAGGAAGAGAATGCGCGGGGAGCCCTTCTCAGAAATTTCAGCCAGCGTTTCCCGCAGCGTCTCATCGAGGTCGCGGCCGCGCGCATCTACAACAGCAGCAATTTTTTTAATCGCCCCGTCTGAGAGCTCAGCCATATCAGCTACGGTGGTTAAAAGCTTTAGCGGCAGGTTATCAACGACATACCACCCCATGTCTTCGAGGGTGTTTGCAGCGGTGCTCCGACCGGCGCCAGACATTCCGGCAACGATTAAAATATCTCGTTTTGCTATCTGCGTATCACTCATTACTGCCCAACTTCATCGTTCTCTGATCCCGCTGTGTCAATGCTATCTAACCCCTTCGCCTTGGCGCTAGGCGTGTGCAGATGTTCGTAAATAACCGAGGCAAGGCTCTCTCCCACACCGGGCACCGCGCCAAGCTCAGCGATGCTTGCCGAACGCACCCTTTTCACCGATCCAAAAGTGCGCAACAGAGCCTTCACCCGAGCTTGGCCGACACCGGGAATTTCTGACAGCTCGGTTGCTAACGCTTTCGATCTGCGCTGTTTTTGGAAGGTGATTGCAAATCGGTGCGCCTCATCACGCAGCCGCTGCACAAGAAACAGCGCCTCTGAATTGCGCGGCAGAATCACCGGAAAATCATCCTCTGGCAGCCACAGCTCTTCAAGTCGCTTTGCAATGCCCGCAACAGCGATATCTGTGATGCCGGCTTCCTCAAGTGCAGCCGCTGCGGCGGCCACCTGCGGTTGACCGCCGTCGATCAACAGCAGCTGCGGCCGGGCACGATACAACCCCACCTCGGGCGCCAGCTCATCTGCTTTGCCGAGCGCCGCAGCCCGGCGGGCCACCACCTGCCGAATTGAGTCAACGTCGTTGTTTGCTTCAACCACCTTGTATTTCCGGTATGCGCCTTTCGCGGGCAGGCCGTCTTCAAACACCACAAGAGAGGCCACCACGTTCGTGCCCTGCAGATGCGATACGTCGATAGCCTCAATGCGTAGCGGGGGTTCTGCAAGCCCGAGATACTGCTGCAGCTCTGCCAGTGCGTCTGTGCGTGCGGTGATGTCGTTGGTGCGGCGCAGACTGTTGCGCAGCAAGTGCTCGCCCGCATTCTTTACCGCACTCTCTAATAGCCGGGCTTTCTCGCCGCGTTCGGCAACCTTAATTTGTGGGAGCGCACGCAAACCGTGCCGCTGTTTGAGCACTTCGCTCAGATCGGCAGCGTTTTCTGGCAGCGCTGAAGTAATAATCCGCTTCGGGGGTGCTTCTCTCTCGTAGACGCTCTGCAGCACCTGCTCGAGCACCGTGCCGGCTGAATCATCCGGCCCGACTTCCACGATCCAACTGCGTTCACCGCGAATGCGGCCCGCTCGCACTTTAAACTGGTGCACAGCACCCAAAAGTTCGTTGGCGTAGTAGCCGAAAAAGTCTGCGTTTACCTCGCTAGCAAACACCACTGCTTGCTTTTCGAGAATATGCTCGAGCGCCTGCAGCCGGTCGCGCAGTTTTGCGGCCTCTTCAAAACGCTGTGCGGCTGCTGCATCCCGCATCTGGCTCTCCACCTGCCGCACAAACCGGCGGTCGAGTGACCGCAAGAATCGCACCATTTCTTTTGCGCGTTCGCGATGCTCGGCAATCGATACCCGCATCGAACACGGCCCGTGGCAGCGGCCTATTTGGCTGGCTAAACACGGTCTGCCGGAGCGCATCGCGCGAGAGTAGTCTGCGTCGTTACAGGTGCGCAGCGGGAATGCCTGCTGCACGAGATCAAGGGTTTCACGCAGCGCCCAAACTTTCGGGTACGGGCCAAAATACTTTGCTTTTTTAATGCCCTCTTTGCGAGAAATGATTGCGCGGGGTGCTTCATCCCCCATTAAAACAACCAGATAGGGATAGCTTTTATCATCTTTAAACTGGACATTAAAAGGCGGCCGGAATTCGTTGATCCAGCTGTGCTCGAGCACCAAAGACTCAGTGTCGCTAGCAACAACCGTCCAGTCAACCTTAGCCGCCAACTGCACCATTAATTGTGTGCGCGGTTGCAGCGTGTGCAGCGGCTGAAAATAGTTTGCCAAGCGGTTGCGCAAGTTTTTTGCTTTGCCGATATACAGCACGCGACCGTGGCGATCCGAAAAGCGATAAACACCCGGGTCTGTTGGCACCTCCCCCGACTGCGGTTTAAATGCCTTCCGGTTATCGACGGTGCGCATTATTTACCGGCTGGGTGAGCTGCTAGCGCTTCTTTAAGGAAGCGACCGGTGTGACTTTCAGCTACCTGCGCAACCTCTTCAGGGGTGCCCGCAGCAACCAGCGTGCCACCGCCTGAGCCGCCCTCAGGGCCGAGGTCAATTACCCAGTCTGCAGAGCGAATCATATCGAGATTGTGCTCAATAGTGATTACTGTGTTGCCCTTATCAACCAGAGTGTTGAGCACCTTTAAGAGCTTGCGCACATCTTCAAAATGCAGACCCGTGGTCGGCTCATCAAGCACATAGACGGTGCGGCCGGTCGAACGCTTCTGCAGTTCAGTTGCAAGCTTCACCCGCTGTGCCTCACCACCGGACAAAGTTGTGGCCGCCTGCCCAAGCTGCACATAACCAAGCCCCACATCAACAAGAGTTTGCAGGTAGCGATAAATCGAGCTGATCGGCTGGAAGAACTCCGCCGCCTCTGAGATCGGCATTTCTAGCACTTCAGAGATGTTCTTACCCTTGTATTTAATCTGCAGGGTTTCACGGTTGTAGCGTTTGCCGTCACACACCTCACACGGCACATACACATCGGGCAGGAAGTTCATCTCGATCTTCAACGTGCCATCACCCGAGCAAGCCTCACAACGCCCGCCCTTCACGTTGAAACTGAAGCGACCGGCAAGATAGCCGCGCACCTTAGCCTCTTGTGTTTCAGCAAACAGCGCACGAATTTTGTCAAACACACCGGTATAGGTTGCCGGGTTTGAGCGCGGAGTGCGCCCAATTGGCGCCTGGTCAACGTGCACGACCTTATCTAAATGTTCAAGCCCGTGCACCCGCTTATGCTTGCCCGGCAGCTGGTGTGCGCCGTTTAGTTTATTGGCGAGCACCCGGTAGAGGATATCGTTAACCAGCGTAGATTTGCCGGATCCGCTCACACCCGTCACCGCAGTAAACACACCGAGCGGGAATTTCACACTCAGCTCTTTAAGGTTGTTTGAGCGCGCACCAACAACCTCTAGCTGCCGTTTCTTATCTACCTTGCGACGTTTCTCGGGCGTCGCAATTACCTCGCGGCCAGAGATAAACGCACCGGTTATCGACCGTTTATTTGCGCGTAAGTCGGAGACGGTGCCGGAATGAACAACCTCGCCGCCCTCAACACCTGCGCCCGGCCCAATGTCAACGATCCAGTCGGCAGCGTCGATAGTTTCTTCGTCGTGCTCAACAACGATTAGCGTGTTGCCGAGATCTCTAAGCCGTATCAGAGTGTCTATCAGACGGCGGTTGTCGCGCTGATGCAAACCAATAGAAGGCTCGTCAAGCACATACAGCACGCCGGTCAGGCCAGAGCCGATTTGCGTTGCCAGTCGAATCCGCTGCGCCTCACCGCCGGAGAGTGTGCCAGCAGCACGACCCAGAGTAAGGTAATTCAGCCCGACTTCAATTAGGAAGCTAAAACGCGCCCGAATCTCGCGCAGCACCTGTGCCGCAATCTTTGCCTCACGCTCGCTCAGAGTGAGCTCGTCAAAAAAGACCTGCGCCTCACCGAGACTGAGGTCAGCAACCTCAGAGATAGAAAGATCGTTCACCGTCACCGCAAGCACCTCAGGTTTGAGACGCGCACCCTTACAGCTTGCGCACGGCACAGCGCGCAGCAGCTCAGCCCACTTTGCGCGCACATTATCGCTTTCTGCCTCCATATATTTGCGTTCAACATAGGAGATTGCGCCCTCAAAACCAGAGCGATACTTCACCTCACGGCCGTGACGGTTGCGATAGGCGACCTGCACTTTAAAGTTTTTGCCGTAGAGCAGCATCTCTTGCACACGTGCAGGCAGATCTTCCCACGGTGTCTTAAGAGAGAAGTCGTGCTCAGCAGCTAAAGCCTGCAGCTGGTTTTGGAAGTAACTATAAAGCCCGCTGCCCTGCGTGCTCCACGGAATAATCACCCCTTCGGCGAGCGACAGCGTGGTGTCAGCCAAAACAAGGTCGGGGTCTGCCTGCAGGGAGGTGCCAAGCCCTGAGCAGGTTTCACACGCGCCAAAAGGTGCGTTAAACGAGAAGGTGCGCGGCTCAATTTCGCTGATCTGCACCGGGTGGTTGTTCGGGCAGCTGCGGTGCTCACTAAAACGGCGCACAGGCAACTCAGGCTCACCCGCACGAGCCGGGAAACTCACCTCAACAACTCCCCCGGTTAGTCGCAGCGAGGTCTCAATCGCGTCAGTGAGGCGACCAAGAATTGAATCTTTGCGCACCAGCCGGTCAACAACAACAGAAATGTAGTGCCAGTCACTCTTTTTCAAGGTCGGTGGTTCGCTCAAATGATGAGCCTGACCGTCAACGATAATGCGTGAGAAACCGTCAGCTGCTAATTCAGCAAAATAGTCAACAAATTCGCCCTTCTTCTTTTCAACCACGGGAGCCAAAACCTGAAAGCGTGTGCCCTCTGGCATCTCCATGAGTGTGTCGGCAATCTGCTGCACGGTTTGTGATTGAATCAGCTCGCCACAAACCGGACAGTGCGGGATCCCGATGCGCGCCCACAAAAGACGCATATAGTCGTAAATCTCGGTAATCGTGCCAACCGTTGAACGCGGGTTGCGGTTGGTTGACTTCTGATCTATTGAAACTGCCGGGCTCAAGCCCTCAATAAAATCAACATCGGGCCTGTCAACCTGCCCCAAAAACTGGCGCGCATATGCGCTGAGCGACTCAACGTAGCGGCGCTGACCCTCAGCAAAAACAGTGTCGAAAGCAAGGCTCGATTTACCGCTGCCGCTCAGGCCGGTAAAAACCACCAGGCTGTCGCGCGGAATGCTCACATCAACATTCTTCAGGTTGTGCACTCTGGCACCCTGCACTTTAATTTTTGCTTGCGCCAACGACTTTACAACCGGTTTTTTCACACTCTGCCTAGCTTTAGTCACCTATTAATTATATGGCAACAGCAAGAAGAAATAGAACATTCGTTCGAGAAAGCTGAATCACGTCGTTAGTGCGCTTTCCGCACCTGGCGCAACTCCTTTTTCAAATCCTGAATTTCGTCACGCAGCCGCGCCGCCAACTCAAACTTCAGCTCATCAGAGGCAGCCAGCATCTGCGCAGTGAGCTCAGCTATCAGCTCTTCAAGCTCAACACCGTCACCACTCTGGGCGCTAGTTTTTGCGCTCGACTTACGCGCTGTCGCAGGCCGAGCGCGATCCGCAAGCAATTCTTCGCTGTCAGCTGCTTCCCGCGCCAGCATCTCGGTAATATCACCGATTTTTTTGCGCAGTGGTTGCGGATCGATACCGTGTTCCTGATTATATGCCTGCTGAATTTCACGGCGGCGGTTGGTCTCGTCAATCGCCTCTTGCATTGAGTGCGTAATATTGTCTGCATACATATGCACTTCACCGCTGACATTGCGCGCCGCACGACCAATCGTCTGAATAAGCGAAGTGCGAGACCTTAAGAAGCCCTCTTTGTCTGCGTCAAGGATCGCAACCAGCGACACCTCAGGCAGGTCGAGACCCTCACGCAGCAGGTTAATTCCGACAAGCACGTCAAACACGCCCGCGCGCAACTCGCTGAGCAGCTCCACGCGCTTCAGGGTGTCAACATCCGAGTGCAGATAGCGCACCCGCACGCCAGCTTCTTCCATAAAGGCGGTCAGCTGCTCAGCCATTTTTTTGGTCAGCGTGGTCACCAGCACACGCTCATCACGTGCGGTGCGCACCCGCACCTGCTCGAGGAGGTCATCAATCTGCCCGGCCGATGGCTTCACGATTATCTCGGGATCCACCAAACCTGTTGGGCGAATAATCTGCTCCACAACACCGTCTGCGCGATCCAGCTCATATTTACCGGGTGTTGCAGACAGATACACAACCTGCCCGACACGCTCTTGAAACTCAGCAAACTTCAGCGGTCGGTTGTCGAGTGCGCTCGGAAGGCGAAAACCGTGCTCAACCAGTGTGCGCTTGCGCGATGCGTCGCCCTCATACATTGCACCGATCTGCGGCACAGTTACGTGCGACTCATCGATAACAACAAGCAGGTCGTCTGGAAAATAGTCGAGCAGACAGTGCGGCGCCTCCCCCGGTGCACGCCCGTCCATATGCCGTGAATAGTTTTCAATGCCCGAGCAGAAACCGATCTGCTCCATCATCTCCAGGTCAAAGGTTGTGCGCATACGCAGGCGCTGCTCTTCAACAAGCTTGTTCTGTTTTTTTAGCTGCACGCTGCGTTCTTCGAGCTCTGCTGCGATGTCTTTCATCGCTCTTTGCATCACATCGTGACTTGCGACATAGTGTGATCCAGGAAAAATCGAGACCGTCTCAACTTCGCGGATCAAATCTCCGGTTACCGGGTGCAAGAAGCTCAAAGCTTCAATCTCGTCACCGAAAAGCTCGATTCTAACGGCGAGCTCTTCATACATTGGAATGACTTCGATGGTGTCACCGCGCACACGGAAGTTGCCGCGCACAAACTCTATGTCGTTGCGCTGATACTGCATATCGACGAGGCGTCTGGTGAGCACATCACGGTCGATAACATCTCCAACAGCAAGCGGGAGCATCGCCTCATAGTATTCCTCAGGCTTACCGAGGCCGTAGATGCAGGAAACGGTTGACACCACCACAACGTCACGTCTGCTCAAAAGCGCATTCGTGGTTGAGTGACGCAGACGCTCAACCTCAGCGTTAACGCTGGAGTCTTTCTCAATAAATGTGTCAGTCTGCGGCACATACGCCTCAGGCTGATAGTAGTCGTAGTAGCTGACGAAATACTCGACCGCGTTGTTTGGCAGCAGCTGCCGAAACTCATTCGCGAGCTGCGCTGCAAGTGTTTTATTATGCGCGAGCACGAGCGTGGGTCGCTGCACCTGCTCGATCAGCCATGCGGTGGTTGCAGATTTTCCCGTTCCGGTCGCGCCGAGCAGCACAACATCGGTTTCACCCGCGTTGATCCGGGCAGCAAGCTCAGCGATTGCCTTGGGCTGATCACCGCTCGGAGTGTATTCAGAGACAACCTGAAACGGTCGAACGCTGCGAGTGAGCTCCACTTTATGCGAACCAGAGAGCTATTTCGCGTGCGGCTGATTCTTCGCTATCGCTGCCGTGCACAAGATTCTGCTGCACTTTTAAGCCCCAGTCGCGGCCGAGATCACCGCGGATGGTGCCTGGTGCGGCGGTGGTTGGATCGGTGGTACCGGCCAGGGCACGGAACCCTTCAATGACGCGGTCGCCGGTCAGGCGGATAGCAACCGTTGGGCCGCTTGTCATAAACTCCAGCAGCGGCTCATAAAACGGCTTCCCCGCGTGCTCAGCATAGTGTTCTGCGAGAAGTTCACGGTTTGGCTGCACAAATCGCAAATCTGCAATAACGTAGCCCTTCGCCTCGATACGACGCAAAATTTCGCCTGTCAGCTGACGTTTCACCCCGTCTGGCTTGACAAGCACGAGCGTTTCTTGAGACATCTCTCCCCCAATAATTTAAAAACTTAGAGCTAGGTTAAATTGTATGCTTTAGCGCTGGAATTTTTCTGGGTTTGCCGCCCATGCTGCGCGCATTCGGTCAATCTGCTTGCCCTTAATCATCGCGAAGACCCACAGCCCGCCAAACAGGACTGCCACAATCAGCGTTGCTGGCAGGAAAAAAGCGGCAGCGAAAAGAATAATTTGCACTAGCCAGCCGACGGTGATACCAATCGGTGTGCGCATGACGAGAAGCGCAACAACGCACAGCGCACAGAGAATAAGACCTGCGTAAATTCCAATTTGTGGCGGATCAAAAACGTTAAGCCCGTACATCGTCATGCCCACCAGGAAAATGATAATAATTTCAAACCCGAGCGCGATTGACGCAAGGGCTTTCTGGGTTGAGCCACGGCCGTGGTGCCCGCCAGAGAGCCGGTTTGCGTAGTTAACTCCCGCGCGCTCAGACGGCGACAGTTCAAGATCGTCAGCCATTACCAGCCCTCTTCTTTCGCAATCGCTATTGCGGATCCCGCGAGCAACACAGATCCGGCCACGAGTATACCGCGGCCTGCATCCTCTGCCGCCCAGTCGTAAGCAGCGGTTAGACCGTCAAATGTTGACTCAGCAACCCACAGATTATCGTGCGCAGCAAGCTCACTCGCCTCAACGAGGCTGTGCAGCTGCGTGACATCAAGGGTGCGCGGTGAATCAACCGGCACCAAAATCACCTGCTCACCCAATTGGGCGAGCTGCGTCAGCACCCCCGTAGCGTCTTTATCGGCGAGCACACCGGCAACAACCGTGGTTTCTGAAAACGCGAAGTTCTCGGTGAACGCTTGGCTCAGCGCGGCGGTGCCGTGCGGGTTGTGCGCCGCGTCAACAACGATAGTTGGGTTCTGTGTCAGCACCTGTAAGCGACCGGGTGAGACAACCGCAGCAAGAGCAGCCTCTACAGTTTCACTGTCGAGCGCGCGTGGGGCAAAGAAAGCAGCAACAGCGGCCAGCGCCGTTGCGGCGTTTTCACCCTGATGTGCTCCCATGAGCGGCACAAAAAGATCTTCGAGCGTGTAATCTCCCTGACCGTCGGTCAGGCGCACGGAGATCAACCGCCCGCCCACGGCAACCTGGTTTTGCAACAGCTCATACTGTGCTCCTGCCGCAACAACTTCTGCATTTTGTTGGCTGGCAAAATCTTGCAGTTCCGCCTGGGCTTCCGGGCGCTGCGATGCGAAAACAGCTTTTGATTCAGGTTTTATGATCCGCGCTTTAGTTGCCGCAATTTCAGCAATAGTGTCGCCGAGAATCCCTGTGTGATCGAGCGCCACCGGGGTCACTACAGCAACCTCTGCATTCGCAATATTGGTTGCATCCCACTCACCGCCCATACCCACTTCGATCACCGCAATTTCAACCGGGGCGTCCGCAAAAAGTGCATAACCGAGCACAGCGAGCGCCTCAAAGAATGTGATCCGTCCCTGCCCCTGTGCTTCTAACTCAGCGTCAACCACTTCTAGCGCCAGCTGCATCGACTCCCAAACTGTCGCCAACTGCACGCCGTCTACCGGTTCACCATCGATACAAAAGCGTTCGGTGAAGCTCACCAGGTGTGGGCTCGTGAAGAGCCCGGTGCGCATGCCGTGCGCTCTGAGCAGTGCCTCAATCATGCGTGCGGTTGAGGTTTTTCCGTTCGTGCCGGCAACCATAATCACCGGGTAGAGATCCTGCGGGCGCCCCACCAAATCAGCCAGTCGTTTCACCGGCTCAATGCGTGGGCGCGGTGTGGCCTCACCGACGCGGGTCATAAGCTCATCGAGCACCAGCTGCGCAGCCCTCTTTGACTCAGTGCCGTAAATTTCTGCGTGCACCTTTAAGGCTGCGGCGCTCAGCTGTTCGACGGCTGCGCCGTCGTCGGTGGCGTCGTCATCGTCAAGCAGCGGGTTGAGCATTTTCGCCATTGCCACTGCTTCTGCCTTCGCAGCGTCAGCAGTGATACCGGCCTCACGGTTTGCGGCATCCCACGGGTCTAATTCTTGAGTCATTACTGCGCTGCACCCTCTGCATCCACCGTTACCACAATTGGAGCCTTTTCAACGCCCAGCGCTTTAGCTATCGCGATACGCGCGATCCTGTCGCTGATCTGTTTGTTGCCGGCGTTTGCAAGCGCAGCAACATCGTCAGTTGCCTGCACGTTGAAGGCGACAGCGAGTGTTTCACCGCTGATGAGTGCGGCGTGTTCTTCCAAGGCGGCAGCGTATTCGGGGGCAACATTCACAGCGAGCACAATGCGATCACTCACATCAAGGCCCGCCTGTTTGCGCGCCTCCTGAATCGCGCGCACAGCGTCACGGGCAATCCCCTCAGCTTCAAGCTCCGGCGTAGTTTCGGTGTTTAGCAGCACAAAACCACCGCCAGCCAAAAGCGCTAGCGCAACACCAGCAGCTTCACCATCGCCCGCCGACAGGGTGAGCTCGTACTCCCCCTCTTGAAGTTCAACACCACCGGCGGTGACAACACCATCAACCTCTGACCAGTCGCCACTCTTCGCGCCCTTAATCGCTTGCTGCACAGCTTTGCCGATGCGCGGTCCGGCAGCGCGGGCGTTAACGGTGAGGTTTGAGGTGATGCCGTATTTTGCGGCCGCATCATCTGTCAGCTGTGAGAATTCAACCTGACGCACGTTTAATTCGTCGCACAGCAGCGCCGCAAACGGCTCCAGTGCTGCTGGTTGGGTGCTCACCACGGTCAGCTTCTGTAGCGGCAGGCGCACGCGCAGCTGCTTAGCCTTGCGCAGGCTCAACGCTTGTGAAGTTATCTGGCGCACCTCGTCCATAGCTGACACAAGTTCCGCGTCGTATGGAAGAGAGGCAGCATCAGGCCAGTCGGTGAGGTGCACAGAACGACCGCCTGTCAGCCCCTGCCAAATCTCTTCAGTAACCAGCGGCGCTAGTGGTGCGGCTGTGCGGGTTAGCACTTCGAGCACCGTAAACAGGGTGTTAAAGGCTTCACGGTTGCTGTCTTTGCCGTTTTCACCGTTGACACCCTCCCAGAAGCGGTCGCGCGAGCCGCGCACATACCAGTTGGTGAGCACCTCGGCAAAGTCGCGCAAAACAGCTGCAGCGGTTGTTGTGTCAAGATTTTCAAGAGCGTTTTCGGTTGCAACAACAGCGTCCCTAAGCTTTGCCAGAATATAGCGGTCGAGCTCATTCGTGCTGCCGGTGTCAAACTGCGGCTCAAACCCGTCTGCATTTGCATACAGGGTGAAGAAATACCAGGTGTTCCAGAGCGGCAGCAAAAACTGTCGCACACCCTCACGGATCCCCGCTTCTGTGACGATCAGGTTGCCGCCTCTCACAACCGGTGAGGCCATCAGGAACCACCGCATAGCGTCAGAACCGTCGCGTTCAAAAACCTCGTTGACATCGGGATAGTTGCGCAGCGACTTCGACATTTTGTTGCCGTCACTGCCGAGCACAATGCCGTGACTGATGCAGTTTTTAAATGCCGGGCGGTCAAACAGTGCGGTCGCTAACACGTGCTGCACATAGAACCAACCGCGAGTTTGCCCGATATATTCAACGATGAAATCTGCCGGTTGGTGTGTCTCGAACCAGTCTTGATTTTCGAAGGGATAGTGCACCTGCGCGAACGGCATTGAACCGGAGTCAAACCACACGTCGAGCACGTCTTCGATCCGCCGCAGTTTACTCTTACCCGTCGGATCGTTCGGGTTGGGTTTCACAAGCTCGTCAATATACGGTCGGTGCAGATCAACCTCGCCCTGTTCGTTGCGTGGCAGAGTGCCAAAGCCGGCTTCAAGCTCAGCAACAGATCCGTAGACCTCAACGCACGGATATTCGGGATCGTCACTCACCCAAACCGGGATCGGTGTGCCCCAGAAGCGGTTTCGACTGATCGACCAGTCGCGCGCCCCCTCTAGCCACTTCCCAAACTGCCCGTACTTCACATTTTCTGGCACCCAGTTAATTGCCTCATTGGTTTCGAGCAGGCGATCCTTAAAATCGGTAACGCGCACAAACCAGCTTGAAACAGCCTTATACATAAGCGGCGTGCGGCAGCGCCAGCAGTGCGGGTATGAGTGCTCATAGCTGGCCTCACGCAGCAGTCGGTGATCTGCTTTCAAAACATTAATAATGGTGCGGTTTGCTTCAAAAGCTTGCACACCAGCGATATCGTTCAGCGGCCCGCCCCGGAACAGTGGCAGGAATTCAGCGGCGTCATCAACAGACAGAATGACTGGAATGCCATACCGCTGATTGACGAGCATATCTTCTTCACCGTAGGCGGTTGCCTGATGCACAATACCGGTGCCGTCTTCGGTTGTGACATAGTCTGCAACGGTGAAGATCCAAGCGTTTTCAGTGCCCCAGGTTGCAGCGTCGCTAAAGGTGTCCCACAGCGGCTGGTACTCTACATATTCAAGCTGTGATCCCTTAATAACCCAGGTCGCAGCAGCTAGCGCAGCAGCCGGCTCAGCATAACCAAGCTCTTTTGCGTGCGCGGCAACTCGATCCTTTGCCAGCAGGTATTTTGCGGTGCCCGCTGCTCCCCCGTCGGCAGCACCGTTTTCGCCCGCTGGCACTACGACATAGTCAACCTCTGGGCCGACCGCAACCGAGAAGTTGGTTGGCAGCGTCCATGGCGTGGTCGTCCAGGCGAGGGCGCGCACACCCTCGAGGCCAAGCTCGCTAGCTTTCGCACCAATAAGCGGGAATGTTACCGTCACAGACGGATCCTGCCGCATCTGATAGACGTCATCGTCCATGCGCAGCTCGTGGTTTGACAGCGGTGTCTGGTCGCGCCAGCAGTAGGGCAGAATGCGCTGCCCCTCATAGGCCAGACCCTTTTTATAGAGCTCTGCGAACGCCCAAATGACGCTCTCCATGTATTCGATATTCAGGGTCTTGTAGTCGTTTTCAAAGTCCACCCAGCGCGCCTGGCGGGTCACATACTCTTCCCACTCGCGTGTGTACTGCAGCACAGACTCGCGTGCTTTCGCGTTGAACTTATCGATCCCCATATCGAGAATCTCTTGCTTCTCGGTCAGCCCCAGCTGCTTCATTGCCTCCAGTTCGGCCGGCAGCCCGTGGGTGTCCCACCCGAAGCGGCGCTCCACCTTCTTGCCGCGCATCGTCTGGAAACGGGGGAAAATGTCTTTCGCATACCCGGTGAGCAGGTGCCCATAGTGTGGCAAACCGTTCGCGAACGGTGGGCCGTCGTTAAAAACCCACTCTGCCGCACCATCACGCTGCGCAATAGACTGCTTAAAGGTGTCGTCCTGCTTCCAAAACGCTAAAATTTCGCGTTCGATAGCGGGAAAATTAGGTGCGGGGGTGACACCAAACGCAGCACCGCTGCCCGTGTTCTGTTTGCGCGGAAAGATCATCTCGGTTTACTCCAGCTCACATTGTTCACTAACACGCTGGGACGAGATTGCTCCCGCGGTACCACCCCGCATTGCCGCAAGAGCGGCCACTTCATGCTGGCTTTACGCGCCACAACGCCCGGTTCTAATAGGCGACCCAGTAATGGGCTGCTGTTCTTCCAGGAACTCCCCGGTGATAGCCGGATCTTCGTCAGACTACTATTCTAACCCATGTTGCCGGGCTTGTTCTGCAAGCACAGCAGCGGTTTCACCGTGTGCCACAACCACACCGTTTTGCAGCACAATCGCGGTGGCGGCAACGCTGTGCACAATCTCCAACTCGTGCGACACCAAAATGATGCCAAGCTGCAGCCGCTGTATTAGATCCTGCAGCAGATTAGCAATTTCCATGCGCGCAGATTTATCCAACGCCGCAACCGGCTCATCACACAGCAGCACATTCGCGCCGGTCGCTAACGCACGGGCGATTGCAACGCGCTGTGCCTGCCCACCAGAAAGGGTGCGGATCCTGCGGCGCGCCAGACTGCCTGGCAATCCAACCGCCCGCAGCAGCTCGTCGACAGTCTGCGCTGTTTTGCCACGCCGTTTTGCAACAGCACCCGCTTCTTTCAAAACCGTTTCGACTCGCATTTCTGGCAGCAAACTGCTGCGCGGATCCTGCGGCACCCATGCAAAGTGCACACCGGCGGCTTTTGTGACAGCCCCTGTGTAAGGCACTGCGCCCAACACAGCCTGCAGCAGTGAGGTCTTACCTGAGCCGCTCTCCCCCAAAACAGCAACCGCCTCCCCCGCTCGCAAAGAGAAACTCACCCCGCTCAGGGCGGCTCTCTCAGCGTCGGGGTAACGCACACTTAAATCACACAGCTCAAGCAGCGTTGCAGTTTTGTGCGCTGGCTGCGGCGCGCTCACCCCACCAGCAGTCTGCACGGTCAAATTCCCTGGGGCAACACTGCCGCCTTTCACAAGATATGCCCGATCCGCAAACTGCGCTGCAGCGGTCATATCGTGCGTAATTAAAATCAGTGCTGCGCCCGCATCAACATACCCGCGCAGGGTGGCTAGAACGGCTGTTGCTGTCTGCTGATCCAGTGCACTGGTTGGCTCGTCTGCAATTATCAGTGGCGGCGTGTGCACCGTAGCTGCAGCAATCAGTGCCCGCTGCCGCATACCCCCCGAAAGCTCATGCGGGTAGCGCCGTATAACCGCGGGAGCATCAGCCAGCTGCGCCCCCGTCAACGCCTTAGTTACCGCCTCACCAGTGTGTCGCACACCGCGCAGGCGAAGTGATTCAGAGACCGCTAAACCCACCCGCTGCAGCGGATCAAGCGCACTCAAAGCATCCTGATTAACAAAGCCGATGCGGGTGTTGAGAAACTGGCTGCGCCCGCGTGCGCTGAGAGACAGCACATCGTGATCGCACACTCGCAGCTTATCTGCCGTGGTTTTAATCCCAGCGGGCGCAAGAGCTGTCAGCGCCCGCACAAAGAGGCTTTTGCCCGCGCCAGACTCCCCGACGAGAGCGACACACTCACCAGCGCGCACCTGAAAATCAGCAGCTGCCACAATCAGCCCCTGCGGGCCAGAAACTTTAAGATTCTTAACACTAACCACCGTCATTAGAAAGCACCTCGCGTCTCTGCAATCTTCTGCCGGTAAACGTAAACAGCATAATCGTCAAAAGCAGTGCCAGCCCCGGCCACAGCACCGGCCACCAGCTGCGTGCAACATAGCTGCGCCCCTGACTGAGCATGACACCCCAGTCGGGTGTTGGAGGCTGCACACCCAACCCCAGGAAGGTGAGCCCCGACACAATCAAGATGGCGGTGCCGATGCCAATTGTAAAGAGTGAAAATAGCGGTTGCAGAGCAGGCATAAGCACGTAACGCCAATTGCGCCGCAGCACCCCAACACCGTTAAACTGCGCGGCGGTGTAGGCTTCGCTTGCGCGCTTTGCCTCAGCGCTATAGAGCATGATACGGGCATAACCGGGAGCCATAGCCAGCGCTACCGCCGCTATCACCGCGACCGGGCTGCTCCCGAAAAAAGCCAGCAACAAAAGCGCGAGCAAAAATTCTGGCAGCGCCATCAGCGCATCAATAACCCGCATACCCGCTTCACGCACCACTCTCGGCACCACAGCCAGACCGGCGCCCAGCGCAACACCCAGCACAAACGCCACAGCAACAGCGCCCAAGCCGGTGAGCACGGTCGAGCTCGCCCCATACACCACACGCGCCCAAATATCGCTGCCGGTCTGATCGGTGCCCAAAGGGTGCGCCGCTGAGGGAGGGGCGAGCGCAAGGTGCGGATCGGTCGCGAGCGGATCATACGGGGTAAATATGCCCGGCGCGACAACACACAGCAGCAGCAAAATAAAGCCTAAAGCTGTTAAGACCTGCCTGACCCTACCCATGCACAGCACCCCGCAGCCGCGGATCCAGCAGACGCACCGTCACCTGAGTAAGCACAGTAAGTGCCGAAAAGAGGGTCGCGGCTAAGGCAACCACCCCGAGCACAACAGGCATATCGCGCATCACAATCGCATCGAGTGTGAGACTGCCCAAACCCGGCCTGGCAAAAACAGCTTCAACCAGCACCGCACCACCCAGCACCCCACCGATCAGGTTCACCAGCAGCCCGAGCACAGCGGGGGCGCTGTGTTTTAAACCGTGTGTCAGCGTAAACCGCAGGCGAGACATGCCGCGCGCTCGCGATGAGAGCGCAAACGGTAGCAGTTCTATGCGATCCAGTTCGTGGTCGAGCACCTGCCCAAGATAGCCGGCAGCGGGAATCGCTAGGGTGAGAGCTGGCAGAATACTCGATCCGGGAGAAGCGACACCGCCGGATGGTAACCATTTGAGCGAGAACGCAAACAGGCTGAGCAGCAAGAATCCAAGCCAGTAGCTTGGGGTTGATGCTGCCAGCGTGTGCGCAAAATCAAGCAGGCCGCTCACGCGTGAGGAAGCACCCCACGGTGTGAGCCCGCGTTTAAATATCTGCCCCAATAGCGTGAGCAGCACAGCGAAGAGCAAACCCAGTGCGGCAATTTCAAGCGTGTATTGAAACTGCTGCGCGAGCATCGCTGTCACAGCCTGGTTGCGCTGCAGAGAAAAACCGAGGTCGCCGGTTATGAGGTTGCCGAGGTAGTTTAAGTATTGAATTGGGAGCGGCCGATCCAACCCCATTTCAACAAAAATTTCGGCCTGGCGTTCGGCGCTGATGCGTGACAGCGGCCCAAAGCGGGCGCTCACCGCGTCACCGGGCAGTGCAGCGACCGCCCAAAATGCGATCGTGACCGCTAACCAAACGGTTACCAGGGCGCGTAAAAGTGGGCGAATTACCGCACGCGATATTAAGCCCACTTTTACTCTCATACCCTGCAACTTTGTGTTATTTAACCCTCTAGGTGTTTGTTACTTACGCTTTGCTGGTGTTAAAAAACACCGGGAAACCGTAGCCGTCCACAGCAAAGCCCGCAGTGTTTTTACCAACGACGTTAATAAATGCGGTGTTGAACACTGGGATAATGTAAGCCTCATCAGCTGCGGTGCGAATCACTTCGCTATAGATTTCTCCGCGCTTTTCAGCATCGAAATTTGCTGTTGCAGCGGTGAGCTTCGCATCCAGTTCTGGGTCAGCAACAGACACGATATTTTGGAAGCCCGCGCTGTGCAGGTGGTTGCGCAGAATGTCTGGATCGGCAGAAGAATAACCCCAGTCGGTTAGCGCCATCTCTGGGGTGCCGTAAAACTTGTTGTACTGCTCCCCCTCAAGCACGTGAATGTTCACTTCAACGCCGAGCTTGCGCCACCCGTCTGCCAGGAAGGTTGAGATGGTTTCACGCTCAACCGGCTGCTCCGTCCAGCGATACCAATCGAGCGACAGTTTTTCGCCGTTCTTTTCGCGGATCTCTCCCGGATTGCTCTGCACCCAGCCTGCTTCATCGAGGAGCGCAGCTGCCTTTGTTTCATCAAAGTTTGTGTAATCTTTATCTGCTGCTGCGCCGATTGCTGGCGTTGACTGGCTCAAAACACCGGTGGCCGGCTGCAAATTGCCCTGGAAGGTTGAGGCAACGATTGCGTCAATATCTGCGCTGAGAGCCAGCGCCTGCCGCACCTTAACATCAGCGAGAATCGGGTTAGAGGTGTTCAGGAACACTGAATACGGCATTCCCGGGTTCTCATTCAGCACAACTTCTGAGGTAAGACCGTCAAGACCGTTTGGTTGCAGCTCAGAAGCAACATCTGCCTCACCGCTTTCAACACGCTGCACACGCACCTGCTGCTCAGGCACGATTTGCACCTCAAGGTTGCTTGCAGTTTTATCAGCCGCCTTCACTCCCTCTGGGTACCAGTTGTAGTCGGCGTTGCGTTCATAGCTGATGCTTGCGCCGGGGGTGATTTCTGTCATAACCCACGGCCCTGTGCCAACAGATACTCCAGGGCCGCCCACCGGCAGTTTTTCAGCGCTCGCGGCGAGCGCTTTCGGTGAATACATGCCCAGGTTTGCGGTTGAAGTGTTGATTAGAAACGGTGCGAAAGGCTGTGTAAAACGCACCTCAACAGTGTCATCATCGATAACCACTGTTTCGCTATAGACGTCACCGCCCAAAAGATCGCTTGCCGCAGCAGACTCGGTTTCTTCGGCCATGATGTGATCGAAGTTAGCTTTCACCGCTGCTGCGTTAAACGCCTCACCGTCGTGGAAGGTAACGTCGTGTCGCAGATCAAAGCTGACGCTCTTCCCATCTTCAGAAACGGACCAGTCGGTTGCCAGCCACGGCTGCAACTCGCCTTTTTCGTCGAGGTAGGTGAGCGAGTCCAGCACCAGGCGCCCAACGATTGCGCTGACATCCAACTGGCTGCGGTGCGGATCCATGTGGTTGTTCTCGAGATTGCCACCGGCGATCGCCCACACGAGCTTCTCGTTGCCAGTTGCTCGATCTGCTGTGTCGCCGCCCGCTGTTGCGCAGCCCGACATCACAACCGCGCCGAGCGCTGCGATCGCCGCTATGCGAGATAGTTTTGCTGAGAAAGATGCCATTTAAAGCCTTTCTTGAATTCTTGAACAGTGTTTATTTAATACCGAGTGTTAGTGTAGCAGTATGGCGTCAGCTCAAGCACATACGGGTCGCGGGCGACCCAAAGCCACCAATGCAGAGACACTGCAAGAGGCGGCCTATGACCTGTTTCTCACACAGGGTTACGACAGCACCACAATCGCACAAATCACGGCAACTGCCGGCGTCGGGCGCACCACATTCTTCAACTACTTCGCTGAAAAGAGCGATGTGTTTTGGCCGGAAATTGATAAAACTCTTGCCCGCCTGAAACTAGCGCTGCAAACACACGATAAAACCGGCATAGATCTGCTTATCGCCGCCGTCAGCGATACTTTAAAGCCGTGGGAGGCTGGCGCGATCCCCTGGATATTGAGCCACTTTGCCGCTATCGGCAGCCCGGTCGCCGCACTAGACAGCTCCGGCAGTCGTGTGTATGAAATCGCTGCGCTAATCCGCACACACTTAGTTAGCACTCCAGCAAACAAAAATTTCACTGCAGAGATAGCAGCTGCAACACTCACCGGAGCCCTTTTGGCGGCAATTTTTGAGTGGGTGCAAAAAGGGCCGGATCGCGGATCCATTCACCACCATCTGACACAGCGGCTGCAACCTCTTGCGCACCTATTTGACGAGAAAATCCGCTAAAATTCATAAGTATTTATGTTTTCGGCAGGCCTTTTCTGCCAAGACTACGACCGAGAACTCGTGGAGTATCTAAAATATGCGTAATATCCCAGAAAAACCAGCGCTTGAAGGTCTTGAGACAAAGTGGGGCGAGGTCTGGGAGCAAAACGGCACCTACTCTTTTAAACGCGACGGCGCAGAGCGTGAGTGTGTCTACTCTATTGACACCCCGCCGCCAACCGCGTCTGGTGCTCTGCACATCGGTCACGTGTTTAGCTACACGCACACCGACCTTATTGCACGCTACCAGCGCATGCAAGGCAAGCGCATCTTCTACCCCGTCGGCTGGGACGATAACGGCCTGCCCACCGAACGACGCGTGCAAAACTACTACGGTGTGCGGTGTGATCCATCGCTGCCGTACATCGAAAATTTTGAACCACCGCAGACCGGCGGTGACAACAAGAGCAGCAAAGCTGCCAATCAGCTGCCGATCTCACGGCGTAACTTCATCGAACTGTGTGAAGCGCTAACTGAGGAAGATGAAAAACACTTCGAGGAGCTGTGGCGCACACTCGGTCTCAGCGTTGACTGGTCACACCAGTACCGCACTATTTCACCGGCAACCATTCGTGTCGCGCAACAAGCCTTCTTAAACAACCTCGAGAAGGGCCAAGCGTATATTTCTCAAGCGCCAACACTCTGGGATGTTACCTTCCGCACCGCGGTAGCGCAGGCAGAGCTTGAGGATCGTGACATGCCGGGCGCCTACCACACGCTGGTTTTCACCAATGTGGCAGACGGTGCTGAAATTAAGATCGACACCACGCGCCCAGAGCTGCTTCCGGCCTGTGTTGCGCTCGTCGCACACCCGGAAGACGAACGCTACCAGCAGCTGTTTGGGCAGACTGTGCGCACCCCGCTTTTCGAGGTTGAGGTGCCGGTGGTGGCCCACCCTCTCGCGCAGCCTGACAAAGGCACCGGTATCGCAATGATCTGTACCTTTGGTGACACAACAGACGTTACCTGGTGGCGCGAGCTGCAGTTGCCCAATCGCAATATTCTCGGCTTTGACGGCCGTGTGGTTGCTGATGCTCCTGAGGTGATTACCAGTGAGGCCGGCTTGGCTGCGTTCGCGCAACTTGCCGGAAAAACAGTATTTAGCGCAAAAGAGACAATCGTTAAACTGCTGCAGGAGTGCGGCGGCATGGTTGGGGAAATTCGCAAAATCACCCACCCCGTAAAATTCTTTGAAAAAGGCGATAAGCCGCTCGAGATTGTTTCCACCAGGCAGTGGTATATCAAAAACGGCGCAACCGACGAAGCGTTACGCGCACGTTTGCTCGAACACGGTAAAGCGCTCACCTGGCATCCAGACTTTATGCGGGTGCGCTACGAAAACTGGGTTGAGGGTCTCAGCGGCGACTGGCTGATCAGCCGTCAGCGCTTCTTCGGGGTGCCGATCCCTGTGTGGTATGCGGTAGATGATAACGGTGAGACTGACTACGATCGCGTTCTCGTGCCGAGTGCTGAGCAGCTCCCTGTTGATCCATCAAGCGATGTGCCAAACGGATACTCTGCCAAGCAGCGCGATGTGCCCGGCGGTTTTACCGCTGAGGTTGATGTGATGGATACGTGGGCTACTTCCTCTCTCACACCGCAGATTGCGGGCGGTTGGCTGCACGACCCAGAGCTGTTTGACCTGGTTTACCCGTACGATATTCGCCCGCAGGGGCAAGATATCATTCGCACCTGGCTGTTTAGCACGCTGCTGCGGTCAGAGCTTGAGTGCGGCAAACTACCTTGGAAAAACGCGGGTATCTCAGGTTGGATCCTTGACCCAGACCGAAAAAAGATGTCGAAGTCAAAGGGCAATGTTGTAACCCCAATTGGCATGCTTGCCGATCACGGAGCAGACGCCGTGCGCTACTGGGCAGCCAGCTCTAAGCTTGGCACTGACGCTGCTTTTGATCCGCAGCGGCCAACACAAATTAAAATCGGTCGGCGTCTAGCGATGAAGGTGCTAAACGCGGCGAAGTTTGTGCTTAGTTTTGACTCATCTGGTGTGAGTGACGCGAAAGAAAGCGTTACCGAGCCGCTTGATCGGTCGCTGCTTAAAGCACTGTCGGAGGTTGTGACTGAGACCACCGCCGCCTATGACGCCTATGATCACGCACGCGCACTAGATGTGACAGAAACCTTCTTCTGGACGTTCTGTGACGACTATCTGGAGTTGGTCAAGTCACGCGCCTACGGCGAGGGGGCTGGCCAAACATCAGCCGTTGCAACACTCCGCACCGCCCTGAGTGTGCTTGTGCGGTTACTCGCCCCAACTCTGCCGTATGTCACCGAAGAGGTGTGGTCTTGGTTCAACGACGGCTCTGTGCATCAGGCCGCCTGGCCAACCACTGACGAGGTGCTTGCTGTTGCCGGCTCTGCTGCCGACGCCTCCCTACTGCAGGTTGCCGGTGAGGCGATTATCGGTGTGCGCGGCGCGAAGAGCGAGGCTAAGGTATCGCAGCGCACCGGTGTGCTGCGCGCTGTGGTCTCGGCTAACGCTGAAACCGCCCAAAAACTTGAGCAGGTTGCTGCAGATATTAAAGCGCTGGGTCGCATCACAGCACTTGAGATCGACAGCAGCGGATCAGCTATCGAGGTGCGCGAGGTTGAGCTTGATCTCAGCGCTGACGCTGCAGGGTAAGCAGTTATGCAAATAGGCACCTCATGGCGGTTTGGCACCCCCATTCCAGATGCGGTGCCCCAGGCGTTTCACAGTGAAATTTTAGCGATCGAAAGCTCACTCACGGGCAAGGAAAACAACTACTGGAAGCTGACCTCGCTGGAAGGTCAGCCCCGGGTTGCGCTCGGCAACACTGTGACACTCCTGCTGTCAGATACCGGCGCAGTAGAGCGGCTTGATCCAGACGCGGCAAACACCACAGCGCTGCAGCGCAATGCTGCAGACGAAGATGATGACTGGATCTAGAAATTTTCATCTAGACCTGCGCACTCAGGCGTGAACTTGTTTTAAGCTGTGCGTTTTGCGTTTTTCTTGTTGCGCAGCACGCGCGGCGCGTCAGTGCCGTTAACAGCATCGGCGGTAATCAGCACTTTCACGATGTCCGAATCTGACGGTGCATGGAACATTACCGGGCCGAGCACCTTTTCAAGAATTGAGCGCAAACCGCGGGCGCCTGTGCCGCGCGCCATTGCCTGCTTTGCCACCGCCTCGAGTGCATCCTTAGTGAATTCTAGGTCGATGCCGTCTATTCTAAACAGCTCTCTGTACTGTTTTACGAGCGCATTCTTTGGTTCAGTCAGAATCCGGATCAGAGCTGTTTCATCTAAAGCGTCAACGGTTGCAATGACCGGGAGACGCCCAATAAATTCAGGAATGATGCCGAACTTGTGCAGGTCTTCCGGTTCCACCAGCGAGTAGGCGTCGCTTGCTGAAACCCTGTCACCAATATCTGCGCCGAAACCGATCCCGCCGCGCCCGAGACGCTTTTGGATAATTTCTTCGAGGCCGGCAAAAGCACCGGCAACAATAAAGAGAATATTTGAGGTATCAATTTGTAAGTATTCAGAGTTTGGCTGCTTCCTGCCACCCTCTGGCGGGACGGATGCAACCGTCCCCTCGAGAATCTTCAAAAGCGCCTGCTGCACTCCCTCACCGGAGACATCACGGGTTATCGATGGGTTGTCGCCTTTGCGCGAAATTTTATCAATCTCATCAATATAGATGATGCCCTTTTGTGCTTTTTCAACATTGAAGTCTGCGGCACGCAAAAGCGTCAGAAGGATGTTTTCGACGTCTTCGCCAACGTATCCGGCTTCTGTGAGCGCGGTGGCATCGGCAACAGCAAAAGGCACTCCGAGCTGTTTCGCAAGCGCCTGCGCCAGATAGGTTTTACCAACACCGGTGGGGCCAATCAACATAACATTTGATTTAGCCAGTTCAATTTGCTCTTTATCTGAGTCAACCAGAGATGGTTTTTGCTGCGCCTGGATCCGCTTATAGTGGTTGTAAACAGCGACAGACAGCGCCTGTTTTGCACGGCTCTGCCCGATCACATACTCATCGAGGAAAGCCGCAATTTCCTTCGGTTTTGGCAGCGTGAAATTAGTCTCATCCTGCGCGCTATCCTGCGCTTCACGCTCTGCGATAATCTCGCTGCACAACTGCACACACTCATCACAGATGTAGATGTGTGAGCCCGCGATGAGCTGCTTTACTTGACTCTGCGGCTTACCGCAGAAAGAACACTTCAGGCCCTCGCTCGAGTCGCTCTTCAATGCCATTTCAAGCTCCATTCATAAGCACTGCCTAGCCAGTTTAGGGGGTCCATTTAAATACGCCAGTAGCCGCGCCGATGGAAAACTCGGAGCGGCTACTGAATGCAGCGATTATGCGTTTTCGCGACGCGTAAGCACCTGATCGATGATGCCGTATTCAACAGCTTCCTGCGCGCTCAGGATCTTATCGCGATCGATGTCTTTGTTCACCTGCTCAACAGACTGGCCGGTGTGTTTTGCGAGAGTTTCTTCAAGCCAGCTGCGCATGCGCAAAATTTCCTTGGCCTGAATCTCGATATCGGTTGCTTGACCGTGCCCGCCGCCGCCGGTAGCTGGCTGGTGGATCAGCACACGTGCGTTCGGCAGCGCCAGTCGCTTCCCGGGAGCCCCGCCCGCCAGCAGCATTGCCGCAGCTGATGCAGCCTGCCCGAGGCACACTGTTTGCACATCAGGTTTGATGTACTGCATTGTGTCGTAGATCGCGGTCATCGCGGTGAAAGAGCCACCGGGTGAGTTGATGTACATCATGATGTCGCGTTCTGGATCCTGGCTTTCAAGCACCAGGAGCTGCGCCATGATGTCGTCCGCTGACGCATCATCAACCTGCACACCTAGAAAGATAATGCGATCTTCAAACAGTTTCGCATACGGATCTTGCCGTTTGAAGCCGTATGCGGTGCGCTCTTCAAAGCTCGGCAGCACATACCGACTCTCAGGCATGTTTCGCACTGCGTTTGGCAAAAGAAAGTTTTCACTCATTTTCATAAACCTTACTTCTTAGTACCGCCGCCGCCAACAACATCAGATGCGGTAGCTCGAATGTGATCCACAAAACCATACTCGAGAGCTTCTTCGGCGGTGAACCAACGATCGCGATCACCGTCTGCGTGAATCTGTTCAACAGTTTTGCCGGTTGCCGCAGCTGTGATCTCAGCAAGGCGCTGTTTCATGCTGGTGATAAGCTGCGCCTGAGTCTGTATGTCGCTGGCTGTGCCACCGAATCCACCGTGCGGCTGATGCAACAGCACACGCGCGTTCGGGGTGATGTAGCGTTTGCCGGGGGTGCCGGCGGTTAGCAGGAACTGTCCCATCGACGCAGCCATACCGATGCCGACCGTCACAATATCATTTGGGACAAACTGCATAGTGTCGTATATCGCCATTCCGGCAGTGATGGAACCACCGGGCGAGTTAATGTATAAGTAGATATCCGCCTCTGGGTCTTCTGCCGCAAGCAGCAGCATTTTTGCCGAGATCTCATTCGCGTTATCGTCGCGCACGTCAGAGCCCAACCATACAATGCGATCTTTGAGCAGGCGATCAAAAACATTCGCCTCGTGTGTCTTAGCTGACATTTTTTGCTCCATTCATACTGTCTGTAATGAGACTAGCCGCAATTTCACGAAAAATCAGGCTTGTTCGCCGTCGGCGGAATTAAATGAAAAGCCCCTGGGAGCGACTGCTCTCAGGGGCGATCCAAACAGTTAAGCACTACTTCTTGTCTGAGTCTTTCTTGCCTGCTTTTTTAGCTGGTTTTTCCTCAGTGTTTTCAGCAGCTTCCTCTTCTTCACCGGTGTCAATGCGGGTGAATTCTGAAAGATCTACCTCATTGCCGCTTGCGTCAACAACGTTAACCTTGGCAAGCGCAATTGCCATTGCCTTATTGCGGGTAACCTCACCGACAATAGCGTTCATCTGGCCGCCCTGGCTCAATAGCTGAATGAACTGGCCAGGCTCCATGCCGTAGCGCTGCGCAGACTGGAAGATGTACTGGCTGAGTTCGTTCTGGGTCGGCTGCACTTCTTCAGCCTCAACAATTGCGTCGAGAATTAGCTGCAGCGCAATCTGCTTCTGCACGTCGCTGGTGACCTCTTCGCGGTGCTCATCGTCTTCAAGACGCCCCTCCTGCTCAAGGTGGCGGTGCACCTCTTCTGCAACAAGCTCTTCAGAGACAGGCACCTGAGCGCTTTCAAGCAGCTTCTCGATGAAGATATCACGCGCCTGCTCACCCTGCTTGAATACCGCCTGCTGTTTCACTGTCTCAGCAAGATTCTCTTTCAGCTCTGCGAGAGTATCAAACTCTGAAGCGAGCTGCGCGAACTCATCGTTAGCCTCTGCAAGCTCACGCTCTTGCACCGCGTTAACGGTTACCTCAACCTCTGCGTCTTGGCCTTCGTACTCGCCGCCGAGCAGCTGTGAGCTAAAGGTGGTTGATTCACCAGCGGTGAGGGTTTCGATCGCTTCATCCATACCCTCGAGCATGTTTCCCGCACCAACCTGGTATGAAACACCTGTCGCACGGTCAACCTCTTTACCATCGATGCTTGCTACAAGGTCGATAGTTACGTAGTCGTCTTTTGCGGCAGGGCGGTCGACATCTTTGAGCTCACCAAAACGCTCGCGCAGCTTCTCGAGCTCTGCATCTACTGCATCTGCACCGATTTCTGCATCATCAACGGTGATCTTGTACTGACCGTAGCGTGGCAGCTTGAACTCAGGGCGCACCTCTACTTCAAAGACCAGCACGAGATCGCTCTTGTCGTCTTTCGCGTCTGGCCACTGCTCTACATCGGCGGTTGGGCGGCCCATTGGAACCTCGCCAGACTCGTCAATTGCGGCGCGGAAGAATGTATCGAGCGACTTATTAACCGCTTCTTGGATAACCGCTTCGCGGCCAACCCGCTGATCGATAATTGGAGCAGGTACGTGCCCTTTACGGAAACCTGGGATCTGCACCTGCTCTGAGATGGTCTTATATGCGTCTTTCAGGAAGGGAGCGAGCTCCTCCTGAGTAACAGTAACGCTAAGCTTTGCGCGGGTTGGAGTGAGCTTCTCAGCTTTAGTAGTCGCCAATTTCGGCCTCTCGTGTCGGATACGTGTTCGGCGCTCTGGTGAGACTGTTTCAGTCGGGATGACAGGATTCGAACCTGCGGCCTCTCGGACCCAAACCGAGCGCTCTAGCCAAGCTGAGCTACATCCCGGAAGTTGCCGGCAAGCCGGCGAAAAACAGTCCCACTGCGCGTCTATATGAGCCGCGCAGAGCAACTTAACCAGTATAACTGATTTGCAGACTTTGCGCCTCACAACACCGCATCCTCAACACTGGGTTGAAGACAGGCACACCAAGAATGCTCTCGATGTGACACAGTGGCTCCCCCGACTGGGCTCGAACCAGTGACCTAGCGGTTAACAGCCGCTCGCTCTGCCAACTGAGCTACAGGGGAATGTTGTTTAACCAACTTGATTTAATATAGTTGATACTTTCGGATCGCGCAAATCACACTATTCGGCGTGTCGATCGTTTCGCTATCTATTAATTTCGTCGCAGACAAGTTTGCACACTGCCGCTGTTGTGCAAACCCAAAGTTCCATGTACACTCTAGGAGTGCGTTTAGCACAGCGCGGGTGTAGCTTAATGGTAAAGCTTTGGTCTTCCAAACCAACGACGCGAGTTCGATTCTCGTCACCCGCTCCACTAGTTGACTTCCACGCGCTCATCACTACTCACTCTGCATTAGTGCAGAAGCTACTTGTTTGACTCCCCTAGAATCGCAAAAATCGGACGGTGACCTGAGCCGTGTGAGTCTGCAAGCACTCCAAACCAGAGAGGTTGATAGGCAGAACCAATATAGACATGATCAATTGCCGCACCAAAAGCAGGAGGCAGAAGGCTCGGCCAGGTGCCAGCTTGTTTTTCTCCGAGAGCACTGCTGATGTCCTGACATGCACCGAGAGCGTCTGACCCAATATTCCGGGTCGTGGCGTTGAAATCTCCCACTGCAATTGAACGAGGTTCGCTGCACATCTTCTTAGCCCACGAAAAATGACGCTGCCACCAATCTGTCCCGATCCCAAACTCCGGCCGCTGCAGATGTGCAACGGTTATTTTAGGTGAAGCGCTTGTGGGGTCCACAGGCTGTGCGTAAAAGCCAGCCCAGGGCGGGGTGTCATGATTGATGGGCAGATATTCACCGAGTTTGTTAGACACGAAAAGAGTCTGCCCAGGAGCGTCTGCCCAAAAATAAACGTTCATGTCGAGTTGTCTGCCGATTTCGCAGAAGTTACCGTCGTGTTCTGTTACTTTGGTCGGTATAAAGTTACAGTCAAATGAACTAGTAACCGCTTGATTATCTTCAGGCAGAACTATAATGTCAGGTTTAGTTTGCGCAGCAAGCTCGAGCAGCTCTTCCTCAGAAACCACTTGGTCTGTGTTGAAAGACAGTATTCGCAACTGATGATCCCCAGACGCTGGAATATCCGCTACCTGCACTAAAGCACCACCGCTGGCAGTCATCCAGCTGCCAATAAAACACACGATTGCAATCAAGATAGAGGCTACGAGCTGCACACGCGGGAAGCGCCTCGATGCCGATCCAGGTGCTGACTCAGATACAACCCTCCTTTTTTTTAGCTGCAATAAACACACCACCGAAATATGCGAGTAGTGTCAAAATCCCCAGCAGTAGCAGGACCAAGCTCTGGAAAGCTGTGATCGCAAAACCAGCTGCGAAAGACTGGGCCCCAGGCAGCATGGGCACAATAAAGACCACTAAAACCAAACAAGAAACCCCAGCAAAACCCAGAAAACTACCGACAGTTCGTTTTTTCATGCTTGCACCTCGGTCAGGCTGGATCTGACGAAATATGTTTCGTCAGATCCAGCTTCGGATTGTTAGTAGGAAACTCCAACATACGTAGCACTTAGAAACGTGCTCCTGTTTGCCCCTAGGAGAACCAACATTAGACTGGTGAGTAATGTCGCCAGTACGATCCGTATTTTCGAACTCATTATTTCTCCTTTGAAATAAAATTAACTTCATTGTTAATGTCGATCATTTAAATTGACAATATTTATCATATGACATGTATTGCTTGTCAGAAACACCGATATATATCAGGGCAGCTACCTTAATAATGGCCAGTAACTCTAAAAGATCATCTCACTGTCACGACTCAAGGTATTAAGAAGCAGTGCCTCAGTTTTAACTCTACAGAAAGTTAATCAGTGACAGATGTCGCAAGGAATGCGCGAATCTCGTTTTTCACGCGTTGCCAGGTCTCGGTTTCAGCCTTTATTGCTGCTTATCTCTTTTCTTTTCGCGAAAGTTTCGCCCATAAATGTATGCAGCCATGATGATAAGTACTGCAAAACGTGTCCAAGAGGAGTTTTGAATAGCAAGCAACCCAATTGTCGAAGCCATATACAGTACCGACCAGAAAACCTCAGAGAGACTTTCTCGAAAACGCCGGTAAAGACTCCATATTGTAGCAACTATAAGAATTGCAATCTCTACCAGATTTGCGAAGTCATTCCATGCGGAGTAGATCAAGTTGTTAGCAAGAACAGATAGGATCCCACCCCAAATAATCTCAGGAAGTATTGCAACGGCATCTATATTATTCCTACCCATCCCAATCTAACCCCCATCAAATTATTTGCCCTCGATTTTCACATCGATTGGTGGAATTGCCCAATCAGAGTAGAAGGTGTTAAAAGCGACCATAAAGCAACAACAGCCGCAGGTCCAGCTTCAGCAGCGAAATTGTGAAGCAATCTCACTTCATCAGAGGTAAAGTAATACTTGTCATGGAGTTTCCGCATCGCTTGCGGTGATGGAGAACTTTCCTGATGTAGTGATACTACTTTTCAGTGCAGCATTTGCTTATGCTATTTTTTGTTGCGAATTCTATTGCTTGTGCTTCTGTGTAGCTTCACACTAGCGCTTCCTTTCGGTAATGCCACAACATTGTGGTACATATGTGAGAGGGAATCTAGATTACGTTACCTCTCACAGGTATCACCAACTCTACACCGCTTCATCTATCCAGTAATCGGCCTCGCCCGCTCCATAGGTCAAGGAATTTGTCGACATATAGATGATGAGCTTTAGCGGCTGAGAATCTTCACTCGCTTCGATAAGACTGGAGGGGGTTGGCGGATCATGTCAGCTTTGATGGTGCCAAACAAGTCAAACACGATGCGTTCTTGCCAGTCCATTAGCCGAAACGCATGCCCGCCCAGCGACCCTTCGTGTTCGATATGTATATACAGCTCTGGCCTGGCACTATATCCAGTCATAAAAGGCCTTATTTTAAGAAAATAGCGATATCGCTCAATCTTTGGTGGGCAGGCTGTGTCCTCTAAGAAATACTTGCGCGTTTGCGAGGTTATTCTGTGATTCCGGCTTTGATGGCGGTGATAGCTAGTTCACCTCTAGTGGCGCAGCCAGTGCGGGCTAGAATGTCGGAGACATAAGAGCGCACGGTTGCTTCGGTGAGCTTGGTTTGCCGGGCAATATTTTTGTTAGCGAAGGCTTTCAGCAGTAGCCGGAACGTCGGGCGCAGATGCTCCGGCAGCGCGGTGACCGCATTAATGAAGTCTGCATATTGTTCCCGGTTTTCATAGGTCTGGGCATAGGAGGATGTGAGGATTTCAATGGGTCGGGGTGCCATCACCTGCTGGCCGGCATAGGCTTTGCGAATCAGCTGAGCGAGCTCGGGCGCTGGGATGTCTTTGGTGAGAAATCCTCGCACGCCCGCCCCGATTGCTTGTCCAAGAGATTCTTCATGCTCGAATGCGGTAAGCATAATTATCGTGAGGCCGGCCTGCTCACGGCTCAGGCGGCGTGCGGCTTCGATACCGCTCACCACTGGCATATCCACATCCAATAGCGCCACGTCTATCCGGTGTAGCGCCAGTTGCTCGAACACCTGAGCGCCATTAATAGCAGTGGCTACCACGTGCAACCCCTCTTGCGCGTCCAACAAGTTAGCAAGACCTTCACGAATAATCTGGTCATCGTCCGCGATCAGGATACGAACTTCTCGCTCGTCAGTCATCAGCTTGCTCCTTCACAGAGTCACTCCTGCGTAAGCTGCCGCTTCGGTACTCGTCTTGGCTATTAGAAGGAATCGTGATGTAGGTCAGCCACTGGTTGCCAAGATCGCTGACCTCCATACTTCCACCTTCTGCCCGAATTTTGGCACCTAAGTTTGCCAGCCCATAACCACTACTCATGTCCGGAGCTGCCGGCACCGATGCAATCTCATTACTCAACGATATAGTGAGCACGCCTGACTCGCCGTCAATATCGATCACAAGGTGCGCCTCGGAATCGGCGGGCGCGTATTTCAACATATTCGAGCCACACTCTCGGATAGCGAGTGCCCCTGTGAGTTGTTGTTGGCGTGTCACCACGCAGTCAAGGTCATCGGGTAGCACGATATCGAGTTCAATATGACGTGTTTTCAACATCTGCATCACTTGATCTACCACTTTAGACAGGGGCACATCGCTTGCCGCAGCATCGATTGAGAGGATCATTGGGCGGATTCGCCGTGACGCCTCGGTGGCTGCCGCCACTATGGGCGAGAGCTCACTAGAGAGCTCAGGGTGACGGGCAGCCATGTCTTGGGCAAGCACGGCCACGTGCGCCAAGTCTTTCGCCGTCGTATCATGCAGCTGACGAGCCAACTCCTTACGGTTGTCGGAGGCAGCGCGATGTGTGCGTTCTTTTTCCTGTTCTGCAAGCACCCTGTGCCCATTTTGCCAACGTAGCACCAAACCGATAGCTAACACAAGCACGGTAGTTAAAACAGAGCTAAATGCCTCTAGACCAGGTGTGAGACTCACCGCTGTTGCAATGACCCCGTCGAGGACGAACACGAGCACGGCTGGCACAATCCAGGAACGAATTAGCCAGAAAATCATCAAGATGCTCAGAGCAAAGCTCACCATCTCGAAACCATCAATCAGATTAAACAGGTTAAAAACGAAATAGCACACGAGGAAAACGTATTCGCACACCTGCAGCCAGCCCGCGGCCACAAACAAAACGATAAGGGTGAGCGAGAATATCACGCGCAGTATTGAAGCGCTCTGCTGACCAGATATCAGCTGAGCCGCGTCGAAAACAAGGAAGAAAACAGCCGAAAGTGTGAACACCAGTGGCTGCACCAGTGTAGAACGGCTGTATCTAGGGAATATGAGGTGAAACATCACCAGACACTATATCGAGCTATCTATGAGGTCGATGCTTCTCGCAGCCAGGAAAATTGGGAAACAATTTACAGATTCGTGGTGTCAACCAGTGTGCAGACGAACTCTCAACTATTTGAACGGCCCGAGTTATTGTCAACTGTTCGGTAACTGTATATTGAGATACCATCGGAGTTCCCATTGCAGTCATGCAAGCCACGGCAAACACTCCTGCGGTGATACGCGTAGCAATCATTTCTCTACCTCTCTACAAAATCACTTTGAGTTTCCGATCCTATTGGAACACTCATAAGCTTCGACACCGACGAATGTCGGTATAACTGACCAACATTCGTCGGTATCTACACCAGTAACCAGATCGATAGCTTAAAGTCACTTACGAGAAAATAGAGGAGAAAATATGCGTCACAGAGCTTGGAAGTCGCTTGTAGGCATTACAACAGCATATGCGCTGAGCCTAGGTGGGACTACTTCTGCATTAGCTACTGATACTGAACACAGTCTCTCAGCAGCGAAGCTGACTCAGACATCCGATACTATCTTGGCGAATACTGATGATACGCTGGAGGAATTCGACTATGCGGATGCTACGGCTAAAGCCTTAATAAAAGAGGAGATTGGGCTTTCAGCAAAATCACTAGATTATCTAGTGTCCGATAAAGTTCCACTTAGTTTAAATCTGGATAGTTCTAATCAATCAATTTCTGGTGACATTCTTTCTGGCCTTTCTGAGCAAGAAGCACGAATTATTAATACTTTGCCTACCGTTGATAGCGAGACGGGCGAAGTATCAATTCCTAATCCCGAGACCAGAGAAATGTTTTCCATACGGGTTAATGGGCATATAGTTACCGAAGTAACAAATGGTGTCGTTCGTACCCAAGACGCGGATGTCCAAGATACCGAAATCGCCGTATCTCATGTAACAGAAGATGAATCTGGACAAATTATTGGTGTTATCAAAGATCACAATGCTTCATACATGGATTTTGGGTACACATTGCCCGAGGGGTATCAACTCGAGGCACGCAGTGATGGCGGGTTTTCATTATTATCTGAATCTGGCACCGTAGAAGGAGAAATCGACGCTCCGTGGGCAATAGATGCGGATGGAAAAGAGCTGCCTACCAGTTTCGAACTAGTTGATGGCAGTATCTTGAGGCAACATGTGAATACTGAAGGCGCATCTCTTCCAATTGTTTTAGACCCTTCTTGGTCGTGGTGGTTAGTTACAGCTGGGAAGTGCGCAGTATCTATTGCTCCTCTTCTTGTCACGGGCGGAGCTGCAATAGCGGCACGTGTGCCGAAACTTATATCCTTCATTAATAAGTTGTCAAAGACTCCAAAAATCGCCACTGCTATAACTAAGGTAGGGGGAGTTAAGAATGCTGCTGTTGCCGCGATCAAAAATGCAGTAATTACATTGCGCAGTAAACTACCACAAGGAATAGCTTCTAAACTTCCTTCCCCGACTCTGACGGCAAAGGATAAAATCTTCATCGCGGCCGCTTGGCCTTTCATAGTAGATAACTTCTGGGATTTGATAGGTATCGGAAGTTGTTATTCCCTTATTAGGGGGAGGTAGATTATGTATTTCTGGCTGAGCCTTGGCCTAATCCTGATCGGAGCGTGTTTTTCTGGAGTGCAGTTCGCCAGAATCTGCACCACAGTGAGAAATGACGGCAAGAAAGATCGCGATCTGTCCTTCATGTTTTCATCCGCACTGTTGGCTTTTGCAATACCGTTTTTTAGTCCGATATCGCAGAATCTAGGTGCCTCAGTTTCATTGTTTATTGCGATAAGTGCCGTATCAACACTCGTGGTGAGCCGGTCTATTCGACAGAAACAGTGAGATAAGAAAGGCATTCATCAAGTAACGAAGTTAAGCAGATACAGGAGTATCAAGGAATGCGCGAATCTCGTTTTTCACGCGTTGCCAGGTCTCGGTTTCGGCAACTGATAGCGCACCATGGATTGTGCCAGGCAGCATGTGCATCTCAACTGCAACACCCGCGTCAACCAAATCCAGCGCAAAACGCACACCCTCATCACGCAAAGGATCAACAGGGTTAACAATCACTAGAGTTGGCGGCATCAAAGCCGCCACTTTCCGTGCCGGAACGTAGGGTGGCACAGCATACGGGTCTCCCAAGTAGTGCGCCCATGCAGCCTTTGACGCGGCCCGCGTCCAAATCGGGCCGTCACAGTAGGTGTCAAAAGACCCCGTAACCATACCAGGTTCAAGACAGGGCTCAAGCAAGACAGCCCTTTCAACCGCAACTGGATCACCACTCTCGGCAAGCAGCATCAGCGCCTGCTGCGCGAGCCCAGCCCCAGCAGAATCACTGTATATGTACAGCGGCAGATCTGGATACGTCTTAGCAAGATAGCGCAATGAGCGCACGCAGTCCGTAGCGCCCGCAGGCCACGGAAACTCCGGCGCTAAACGATAGTCTGGGCTAGCAACGAGTGCCCCACCAAACACTTCAATCAGGTCACTATTGCGTGCGTCATCATAGCGCGCTGCCCCGGCAACATACCCGCCACCGTGAATCGACAGCACAACACACTGCGGCTCATCACCACGTGTCAAACACCTCAATACAAAACTGTCATCAACTGCTGCGCTTTCCCCACCCAAACGCACCTCAAACACCTCAACACCTGCGGCAGGCTTGACATCGCCCAACAGTTTCTCACCGCGGCGGCGCATTTTTAGATAATCATCGGTGTTTTGGTCTGGTGTGCCTGCGATAATAGGCTGCAATTCAGCGGCAATATACGGCGTCGGGAGTGCCTCACGCTGACCGCATCGCTCTAAGAAACTATCAAGCGCCCTATAAAATTCTTCAGATTTATCTCGCCGCACCGTGTGTGAAGCGCCCGGAATGAGCACTGCATCAATATGGGGATTACCTAAACTTGCAACCTCAGCAAGGCCCGCTTGACCAAACAACACATCATCTTTATCGCCGGTCACTAACAGCGTTGGAACAGCAAGTTCAGTGAATATCTCGCGGCCGCTAACACCAACAACACCACCGGCGATGAACCTGCGATCCACCTGTGTTTTTCCCTGCGCCCACGCACCATACTCTGATGCAGGCCACGCGGGATACTGCGCCATCAGTTCAGTGACCGCCGCACCAACGTGTTCGGTCACGCTCTCCTGCCGTCGCAATCTGTCTGCGGCTGTATCACGGTACAGTTTAGTTTGCTCTTCGGTTAAGAATGCGGGATCTTCAAGGATCAGCGCCTGGATAAGATCCGGCAGCTCACGCGCTATTGCTCCTGCGATAGCACCGCCCATCGAATGCCCCAGCAGCACAACTTTGCGGCTCATGCTGCGTCTTGCAGCTGCGATAACAATTGTGCGTGCCGCGGCAACAGCGGCTCGGAAAGGATCGCCTAACTCTGCATCAGTAAAACGTCGTGACAGACCGTGCCCGAGGGTGTCAACTGCATAAATCTGCCAGTCATCTTGATAGTGCTGCACAAGATCAGACAGCGCTGCCGCGTTATCAGTAACCCCGTGCAGTGCGACAATAGTCCCTTTAATTTCACTGCCGGCTACCGCATATGAGATACCGTGATTAACCATAAAGACTTCCTTAGTCCAAGTAGGTATGCGCTATCACCATAACATGATATTACGCCCCGTTACGCCAAGGTGAAGAGACGCCAGATGTATTACTGCCCCTTATTTGGGCCAACCTAAATAAACTGCGAAAGCGATCCCGGCTACACCGATAACTATGGACAACAGCCAGATGGGGTTTAGTTTCACATTTTTAAACCCTGCAATAAGACATACAACACCAAATATGAAAGAAAAAATCATTACAGCAAAACCCATGATTAACCTCGTTTTAACTCAACTAATCTCTCGTGTCGGCTAGCTATTTCTGAGTCATGCGTGACCGTAATAACCGTTGCGCCGTGGTGCTTGTTTAGTTCCAATAACAGATCGAGTATACGTTCAGCATTTTCTGCATCGAGCGAAGCGGTAGGCTCATCCGCAAGAATCAATTGAGGTTTTAGAATAACTGCGCGTGCAAATATAGCTCGCGCTTTCTCTCCGCCGGAGCATTCCAACGGTTTCTTGTCGAGAATTGACTCTATACCAAGGGAGCGAGTGAGCTCTAGCAAGCGTTTCCGTCCCTCGCTTTTCCTTTGTTTAGCGTACAACATCGGCAGAGCGATATTATCCGCAATAGACAGAGAGTTAATTAAAGCGGATTCTTGCAGCACAAATCCTATTTTTTGGTTTCGCCATTGTGCCAGTTCCGCATCAGTTAATCTAAAAACATCCTTCCCAAATAAGCTGTAACTGCCAATAAATTTTCTATCGAGCAAGCCTAGAATATTCAGTAGGGTGCTTTTCCCAATACCTGATTCACCTACTATGGCAAGCGTTTGAGCTTGCGATACAGCGAGAGTTAGATCATTTAGGGCTGTTACGACAGACGACTTCCCACGATAAAGTTTACTTTTAACATGCAATTCAATAATGTTGTCTTTCATTGCAGTACTCCAACAGTAATAGGAATCCTCTTCACACGGTAAACAGCTATTTTTGACACGACAACTGCAATTAAGACATCAACGATAAGCGCTGCCGTTATCCCTACCCAATCCATAAAAATAAGACCACCAAATGATCCATAGGTCATGAAATATGCGTCTTTTTTTATCCAGAAACTTTGTCTAGAATAAGCGGCTAAAACAAATATTACGATCAAAGCGAGCAGAGATAAACCGGCATAGTAGCTAAAAAATATGCGTCGAAATTTTTTGTAGCTTAGCCCCACAAGAAGATTTATCGTAAATTCACGAATCATTGTACGAACGCTAATCAACGAACTCCACACTGACAATAGAATTATCGCCACGAGCAAAATTACGGACACCACAGCAAGAAAATTAATAGAAGACTTAAAGTATTGGTTATAAAAATCAATATTTTGTTGTTCACTAAAATAATTGAAATCTACTGCGATTATCTGCTTAATGTAAGACTGTAGCTCCTTAATCTCCTGCGCAGTGGCATTAATTAGCACTAGATCCATCAAACCGTTTAATTTGAAAGCGAGATCTGTTTTTTCGATAAAGTCTTCCGTCACCGGGACAACAATTGAGAAATTGTAATATTGCTTAGAATCTAATGCATACAAATTTGAATGCGCAGTATTTTCAGCGAGTATCCCTTTGACAACGTATTCTTTCGGCATGTGCAAAACAGGGTCAACCATTGTGAATGTTGATCCCACTGGGTAATCTTCGGTAAGACCTCGCCCTACTAAAACCGGTATTAAATCAGAACTCTCTACACGGCTCTCGAACGTTATACCTTCCCCACTTGCGATAGCAAAACCATTCAAATTACTATAGGTCTGGTTCATATATACTGCTGGTATTTCAACATCATACCTATTTGGTAAGTCAACGATGTACCCATCGGTGAACAGTCCATATTCATATTTACTGCTCAGGAAGTTATATATTTCCTGCAACCTAGTTTCGGTAATTTTTTCGAAGTCTAAATTTGAATTTGGGTCCAAATTGGATACAACTATTTCTGAGGAAGTTAAACGTGAAGCCTCTTGCGCCCCTTCAATTGTAGAAACTATGGTTCTCACTGTAGTAAAGGCTATATAGTTCCCTGCTAATAGCAGTAAAAACACAGTTAAACTCAGTAAGGGTTTCCGCAAGAAAACCCGCAAAAAGAAAAACTTAAAGATACTCATTGCGGATCCTTTCATTTTCACCTCAATAACAGAGCAGTTAAGGTGATATATGCCGCAAAGCAAGTGAATAAATAGACCGAATTATCAATATTCAAATTCAGTGATAGGTGCGCAGCAATGGATATACAAAAACTAAATAAAAGAATGGTCACACAGGCAAGAGCGTATCTGAAACGTATAGTGCATACTCTGTCGCCAACTAAAACACGGCATTTCACCTCAGTTTTGGCAGCTAGCAAGAACTGATAATGGTGCACAGCAACTACTAGCGAGAGCCCTAATAAAAGTTGTGTTTGATACTCCAGAAGGGGTTTCAGGTATCTTATCAACACATACGAAGACGCAGATCCATGTGCTACATATGAGAAAAACCACGATAAGAAAAAGAATCCAAGATAAAGTCCAAGCAGCTCAAATAGCATAATTTTCCTGATTGGAACTTTTCTCAGGAAACTCCCTATAATCACGGTAATACAGCCAGGTAGTTAAGAGTTTAGGCGCCTAAATTAACCGATACTTGGGTCAGTACCTTTTACCGTGAGTGACCCCACGATTGAGCATAAGCCACGCCAACGCCACCCAGAGAAAGCATTATGGAGAGAACTAATGTTGTGATTTTCTTATTCATCGTTTCACCCTTCACCATTGAATGTGAGCAGATTCTACTTCTAATCGGAACGTACAACATTATTTTGGAAATGTCAAGTATGAGCTGTAGCTGCACATCTACAGCGCTATCTGAGCCCTAACAAACGTTGTTAGTGTCACACCACCTGCGCTATTCAAACAGCTGGTCGAACTCACGGCGCAGCTTGGTAACAGTATAAATGTGCTTGCGAATTTCTGTCGCCTCATCGCTCCCGGGGTCTGCAACCAACCTTAGACGTCTTGTAAGCTCCTGCTGCAAGGTTTCAAAATCACGTTGCTGCAGCCGCACAACAGACTGCACCACGAATTTCTGAAACTGCCGGGTCTCTAAGTTTGGCAGCGGCAGCAGCGCAATCTCCCGCACCAGAGAACGCACCTCTGCAGGGGCTGCGGCGCTGACACGGTCAACCCAACCGGCGCCGTCACCAAGACTCTCAAGCGAAACTGCAATAGCATCGCGCACCTGTTTTAAAGGCCCAAGATCAACTCGCGCAGTTGCCGCATGCGCGAGACGATCCGCGCCGACCAACAGCGGATACTGCAGCATCGCTGCGAGCGCATCCACCTCTATCTCTGTTCCCGTATCTTGCGGGAGCATGCCGAGTGTGATCTGCGGCACCTGCTGGGGTGTGGTAGCAGCAACCGTATTTTGACCATTTGCCTCTGCGGTATCCGCCGCTAACTCCCGCGGAGCGGTGTGCGCCTTTGGTAGGGCAAGATTGCCGCGCTGTTTCAGTGCCCGAAACTCTCGCTGCACATCGGGAAAGTCTAAACCAACCATTTTGCCCAGCTCACGCATGTATTCCGGCTGCAGACTGCTGTCTTTAATCGCGGCGATTACCGGAAGAGCCCGCCGGAGCGCACCGTAGCGCCCCTCGATAGTGTTTAGATCATAGTTCTTAACAGCGTGTTGCAGGGCAAACTCGAACAGCGGTTTCTTCTCGCTAAACATTGCGATAACCGCGTTGTCCCCCTGCTGCTGTCGCAGATCGCTAGGATCTAAACCGTAGCGGTTCGTTGCAATATAGGTGTGGGCGTTGAACTGATGATCCTGCCCGAAAGCCTTCAACGCTGCAGCCTCACCGGCGGAGTCCGGATCAAAGGTGAAAATAACTTCAGCCGCCGCCTCGTCACCCAGAATGCGGCGCAAGAGACGAATGTGATCTGATCCGAACGCGGTACCGCAGGTCGCTACCGCGTTGGTGATACCCGCAAGGTGACACGCCATAACGTCTGTGTACCCCTCAACGACGATTGCGCTGCGTCGCTCAGCGATAGTTTTTTTCGCGCTGTCTAAGCCGTAGAGCACCTGTGATTTTTGATAAATCGGTGTTTCAGGGCTGTTCAGATATTTTGGCCCCTGGTCGCTCTCTAAAAGTTTTCTGGCACCAAAACCGATAGTTTGGCCGGTGATGTTTTTTATTGGCCACATAATACGCCCGCGAAAGCGATCATAGATGCCACGGCTGCCAGCCGACGCCAGCCCGCTCGCAGTGAGCTCTTCTTGGCTAAACCCGCGCTGCCTTAATAGCCCTGTCAGCCCATCCCAAGAGTCTGGTGCATAACCAATCTCAAATTTTTTTAACGCCCCACTGTCAAAGCCGCGCTTTGCCAGAAATTCAACCGCAACCTGACCGTTTTCAGTTGCAAGCTGCCGGGCGTAAAACTCTGTGGCGATCTTGTGCGCCTCATAGAGTCTGGTTTTGCTCGGCCCTTTAGGCGCCCCCTGCCTATCCTCATAAGAGATTTGATAGCCGACTCGCTCAGCGAGCCTCTCAACCGACTCTGTGAAAGAGAGGTGTTCGTGCTTTTGTAAGAACGCGATCGTATCGCCGCTTTCGTTACACCCAAAGCACTTAAAATAGCCCTGATTTACGTTGACGGTAAAGCTCGGTGTTTTCTCATCATGAAACGGGCACAGCCCTTTAAATGACCCGGCACCAGCCCGCTTCAGGGTCACATAGTCAGATACCACATCAAAAATATTGACCCGCTGCTTAATCGCGGCAATGTCACTCTCGGGTATGCGGCCTGCCATGCCGTTAAGTCTAGCGCGCCGCTTAAACCAGCGGAATAGCGCAGTAGCGGTTATAAAGCTCAATCGCTGCTTGATCCGACAGACTCGCAACCTGATCTACAACAGCACGCTGCGCTGCGTGCTCACTCTCAGCACTATTAAAATCGCTCTGGAATGCGGGATCCATCAACCCCGGTTGCTGCCAAAATTTATCGAGCAGCTCAGTAAGCAGTTCACGCTGTTTGCGGTAAGTCGCCTGCCTGCTGTCTGCGCGCATGACATAGGCTGCAACAATCCCCTTCAAAACAGCGATTTCTGCGCGGATCGTGCGCGGCACAATCACACTGCCCCCGTAGCGCGCAAGCTGTTCCGCAGCATAGCTTTCTTTCGTTGCGGTAATCGCGGCGCCCGCAAAGCGACCGATCATATCGCTTGTGAAATTTTTTAGCTGCGCTGCGTCTTGACGGCTGCCCGTCCAATCAGTCAACCACAGCGACGATGCAGCAATATTCTCGTATGCTTCACCCAATTCAGCGATCGTGTATTCGTTGCCAGACCACTCGGCGATAGTGCGCAGTGTCGCCTGATGCCCGCTCTTTGCAGCGAGCATAAACGGGGTTATGTGCTCACTAAATATCGCGTCTTCAAAATCGTGCACAGAATAGGCGATGTCGTCAGCGAGATCCATCACCTGCGCTTCAAAGCTTTTACGGCCCGGCACCGCACCCTGCCGCAGCCAGTCAAAAACAGCGCTATCTGAATCGAAGTAGCCAAACTTATGACGTTTATTACCGGTCGCATCGATGCGGCCCCAAGGATACTTACACGAGGCATCGAGCGTTGCGCGCGTCAGGTTCAAACCTATCGAGTTGCCGTTAGCATCAAAACGTTTTGATTCAAGACGCGTCAGGATGCGCAGGGTTTGCGCGTTTCCTTCAAAGCCACCGGCTTTATCAGCCCATTCATTCAGCGCGACTTCACCGTTGTGCCCAAACGGTGGGTGTCCGAGGTCGTGGGTCAGACAGGCGGTGTCAACCAAATCTTCAGAGACATTAAAACTTGCGGCAAGCTCCCGACCGATTTGCGCCACCTCAAGCGAGTGTGTGAGACGGTTGCGCGCAAAGTCGATGCCCGCGCGGGGGCTGAGCACTTGAGTTTTTAACGCTAAGCGTCGCCACCCAAAACTGTGCAAAACACGTGCCCGATCCCTAGCAAAATCGCTGCGAGAACTGGTGTGCTGCTCTGGCTGAAAACGCTCAAAGTCAGCTTCTGAATATCCCTTAACCACCGTTACCGTCAATTTCTGCCGCAGCAAGCTCAGTGAAGTCGATATTTTCTACTGTCTGTGTATCGAGCCAGCCCTCCGGCAGGTGCGGCCGTTTTGGTCTGCCGGCGCGGCCCCGCGGCCCTTCGGCTCCCTCACCCGGATACGCCATGTCGCGATCCATGGTTGCAAATATCTCATCCATATGTTCGAGTGAGATCACCGCCGCAAGCGCCCGCCGCACATCTCCGCCAACGCTATAGCCTTTGAAATACCAGGCCATATGTTTGCGAATATCGCGACATGCGTGCGCCTCATCGTCACCAAAAAACTCGATTAACAGCTCGGTGTGGCGGCGCACAGCATCCATAACAGCGCCGAGTTTTGGCGCTGCAGCCAGGGCGCGCGCTTCCTCCCAGCTGATGCGCCCGGCACGAGCCTCAAACATCGCCTGCAGATCACCGAACAGCCACGGCCTGCCGAGACACCCCCGACCAACAACAACACCGTCACAACCGGTCTGTTCAACCATCGTAATAGCGTCCTGCCCAGACCAAATATCACCGTTGCCGAGCACCGGAATATCCGCACGCGCCTTCACAATTTCAACAAGTTCCGCTATTGCATCCCAGTCAGCTTTGCCGGAATAGTGCTGCGCGGCGGTGCGGCCGTGCAATGCGATTGCGCTGACACCCGCATCAACCGCAGCCCGTGCAGAATCCTGGAAAGTGAGGTGATCCTCATCGATCCCCTTGCGCATTTTAATAGTCAGGGGGATGCTGCCCGCCGCTTTCACCGACTGCTCAACGATTGCTGCGAACAGATCTTTTTTCCACGGCAGTGCCGCTCCCCCGCCTTTGCGTGTCACCTTCGGCACAGGGCAGCCAAAATTCAGGTCGATATGATCGGCAAGATCCTCGTCTACCACGATTTTCACGGCTTCCGCGATAGTTTTCGGATCAACCCCATAAAGCTGCATTGAACGCGGGGTTTCGCTCTCATGAAACTGAATTAATCGCATGGTTGCGGGAGTTTTTTCAACCAGCGCACGGCTGGTAATCATCTCGCTAACAAAAACCCCGTCACCATACTCTTTGCACAGTCTCCGGTAGGCAGTGTTGGTGATACCGGCCATCGGGGCCAGCTCGACCGGAATATCGAAACTGAGCTTCCCTATTTTTAGCGGTTGGTGTTCAACTGTTTGATTCATTGCGTCATAATTCTCGCACTATTTACTTCAGTGGCAAATCAACTGCACCACCGAATCTGCGGTTTCTGCCGTGAAACTCTTGAATTGCCCGCCACAAATCGGTTCTATCAAAATCTGGCCACAGCTTCTCAACAAACATCATTTCAGCATAGGCAGACTGCCACATCATAAAATTGCTCGTGCGCATCTCTCCCGATGTGCGCAGAAAAAGATCAACATCGGGTAGCTCCGGCACGTAAAGATGGCGTGCTAGTGAGCGCTCGGTAATATGTTTGGGATCCAGTTTGCCGTCTTTGGCAGCTGCAGCAAGCGCCCGCACCGCATCAACGATTTCAGTGCGCCCCCCATAGTTAACACACATAGTGAGTGTTAAACCCGTGTTGCGCCGGGTGAGAGCTTCAGCTGCATGCAGCTCTTTAATAACCGAAGACCACAGCCTAGGGCGTCTACCCGACCAGCGCATACGCACGTTCCAGTCGTGTAGCTGCGCCCGCCGTTTTCTTAAAACTTCACGGTTGTATCCCATGAGAAAGCGCACTTCTTCTGGTGAGCGGCGCCAGTTTTCAGTTGAAAATGCGTAGACGGTGAGATACTTAACCCCGGCTTGTGCAGCGCCCGCCACAACGTCTAACAGTGTCTGCTCACCACGCCTGTGCCCCTCAATGCGAGTGAGTCCCCGCTGGTTTGCCCATCTGCCGTTACCGTCCATCACGATCGCTATATGTTTTGGCACCGGTCCGCTAAATTCAGGCGGAGTCTGCCCGGTCCAGTCAACGGGCACGAGCGTCTCAGACTCTTTCGCCACGGTTTCCCCTTTGCTGTTCTGCCCTTCTGGCTATTTCATCGATTGTAAGCGACTTTAAGCCACGCTCAAGTTGCCACCGCACAAATGCCGCGATTAGGTCACTGACATGCTGGCGGCTACTGGCATCACTGTTGTTTACGCGCACCCAGGCTCCAATCAAGAGCGCTGCCAAAAGCTCATACTCTGCAAAACTAATGCGTGACATAGCCGGTGTCGCGCAGTTATCGCAAACCACCCCGCCGTGCTGCACACTAAAGTGGGTGAGATTATCTCGCGACCCGCACACCACACAAGAGCGCAACTCAACCGTCCAGCCTGCCAGTGCGAGACTGCGCAAAAGGTATGAATCGCGGAGCAGCTCAGGGGCCTGCTCTCTGCCGGCTAGTGCTTTTAACGCTGCGCTCAAAAGGTTGAACTGATGCACGCTTGCGTCCATTTCAGTCAGCTGAATCGCTGTTTCGGCCATGATGCTTGCAGCCCTGTAGCGGTCAAAATCCAAACTGATTTCAGCACCGAATAGGGCTAGTGAGTCAACTTGATTCAGTGAGTCGAGACCGCTTCGCCCCTCAAACGCAAGCAGGTCTACGATATTAAAAGGTTCAAGCCTGGCGCCTATTTTTGAGTTGATCTTGCGTACACCGCGCGCAACTATTCTGCGCTGCCCGTGTGCGCGGGTGAGGGCTGTAATAATGCGATCAGCCTCACCCAACTTTTGGGTGCGCAGCACAATCGCATGATCCCGAAACACTGGCATAAGTAGAGTATTTAGCGCCGCGCCCAAGATTTACTTAGCGCACGCCGATTTGCAAGAATTAATCTGTGGAAAACGAGATCTTTACCATTCCGCTCGCATTAGATATTTCAGCTGTCGCTCTCGGAAGTATGCAGGGCGCACTTTTTGCAGCGGGCTTTAAACGCCTTGATTTGCTTGGTGTTGCGGTAATCTCCATCTGCTGCGGCATTGGCGGCGGTCTGATCCGAGATCTTTTTCTAAATGTGACACCGGCAACTATGACCACCAACTGGTACATGGTGACGTGTGTGGTGGCCGGTATGATCGGGATGCTCCTGCAGCGCGTGCTGTTGAAGGTCGATAAGCTAATCAACGTTTTTGACGCGCTCTCACTCGGCGCTTTCGCAGCCCTCGGCACAACTAAAGCTCTCGCCTTTGGGCTGCCAATTGTGCCCGCTATCTTTTGCGGCGCGGTGACCGCCGTCGGCGGTGGTGTTGTGCGAGATGTTTTTTTGAATCTGCCAATAGCAGCTCTGCACGTCGGGTCGTTTTACGCGGTTGCGGCGATTGTTGGATCAACGTTCGTGGTGCTCGCAATCAAGTTCGGGATGAGCATCACGATCGCGGGTGTTATCTGTGTTGTGTTAACCGCTGCGATCCGTCTGCTCGCGATGCGTTTTGGCTGGAGCCTGCCCGAGCAGCGTGCGCTCGATAGGCGCCGTCGTCGTCGCCAGCGCCAGGTCGAAGAGACCATCGAAGCGATCCGCACTCGCACAATTCAGATACCGCATTTACCGGATGGACTACCAGACATCGATCCGGAAGGGCCAAACCCAATGCCGCGCGCCTAATAGGCGCGAACACTACCGGCGCATCCCTTTACGGCGTCTGCCCGCTTTTTGTTCGGCCGCTAACCACGCCGTCTGTGCGGGGGTCTGCCCGCCACTGGCGTTAGCTTTGGAGCCTAACGCAGCCGCTCCCGCACGTGACAGCGCCCAGGCATGGGTTATCGCAATCGCGAGCGAGTCGGCAGCATCGGCCGGCTTTGGCAGGGCCGCAAGCCCGAGATGCCGGGCCACCATCGTTGCCACCTGTGATTTATCAGCCGCACCGTAACCTGTCACCTGCAGCTTAACTTCATTTGGAGTGTAGAGCGTCACCGGAATACCGCGCTGTGCCGCTAAATAAAGAACCACCCCTGAAATCTGCGCAACACCCATCACAGACGGCAAATTTTGCTGCGCAAAAACACGCTCTAAGGCAATCTCGTTCGGCTTCTCAGCGCTATCCAGGATCCGCTCAATAGCCCCGCCGATCTTCGCGAGACGCTGCTGCGGTTCACTATCCGCCGCGCTCTGCAGCACCTCAACATGATCGAACTGCAGTTTACGACCGGGTAAAAGAGTAACGGCACCGACCCCACAGCGTGTTAGCCCGGGGTCGATGCCGAGAATCCTTGTCATAAGGTGATTTTATTCGTCTGCCTCAAGCTCCGCCTGCACCTCAGCGGTCAGACCAAAGTTTGAGTAAACGTTCTGCACGTCATCGCTGTCTTCAAGCGCATCAATCAGCTTAAAGATTTTCCGCGCCGTCTCAGCGTCAATATCAACCTTCAGATTCGGCACAAACTCAACCTCAGCTGATTCGTAATCGATCCCAGCATCAGCCAGCGCCTTTCGAGCCGGCTCAACATCGTTTGGCTCGGTGATAATCTCAAACGCCTCACCGTTCGGGGTTTTCTCTACCTCTTCAGCACCAGCTTCGAGCACCGCCTCAAAAATTGAGTCTTCATCTGCGCCCTCAGCCGCTACGGTAATCACACCTTTACGGTTGAAGTTGAAAGACACGCTTCCCGGGTCTGCCATGTTGCCCCCGTTGCGGGTCACCGCCACACGCACTTCGGTTGCTGCACGGTTGCGATTATCGGTCAGACACTCAATCAGGAGCGCCACACCGTTGGGGCCGTAAGCCTCATACATAATAGTTTCGTAGTCAACAGCATCACCGGTGAGACCTGCGCCACGCTTGATAGCGCGCTCAATGTTGTCGTTCGGCACAGACTGTTTTTTAGCTTTGTGCACAGCAACTTCAAGAGCCGGGTTGCCCTCTAAGTCTGCGCCGCCAATTCGTGCGGCAACCTCGATATTCTTGGTCAACTTCGCAAAAGCTTTTGCACGCTTCGCATCAAGCGCTGCTTTCTTGTGTTTGGTTGTTGCCCACTTGGAGTGACCTGCCATCGATATTCCTTACCGTCTTCAGAAAAAGTCAACAGATTCAGTTTAGAGGTAATCGGCAGATTACCCCATATTTCTTGCGGATCGCGCGGCTAACTTGTGACGTCCCACGCCGATGCGAGCTGTGCTCTAACCTCTTCAAGCAGCTGCGGCAGTGCCTTCGTGCGCGCGATGATGGGAAAGAAATTAGAGTCGTATCTCCAACGCGGCACGATGTGCTGATGCAGATGGGCTGCGATCCCAGCACCAGCCACCTCCCCCTGGTTCATTCCGATATTAAAACCGTGACAGCCACTCACCTCTTTGATAACGCGCATCGCGTGCTGCGTTAAGAAACCGATCTCTGCAACCTCTGCGGCAGAAGCTTCGTCATAGGTCGAAATATGCCGGTAGGGGCACACAAGCACATGCCCGCCGTTGTATGGAAACAGATTCATCAGGACGAAAGCGCTCTCGCCACGCGCAACGATAAGACCGTCTGCGTCGCTCTTTGCCGGCGCCGCACAGAATGGACAGTCTGCTGCTCCCGGCTGGGTGTGGTCTGCCACATACGCCATCCGATGCGGCACCCAGAGCCTGCTGAAACCATCAGGCGCGCCGGCGGCAAACTCCGTCTCACGCTCTGCGCCGAAGAGGTCGGCCGGCAGATCCACCCCCTGCGCTACTGTGTCCGCATCTTCTAGGCCCATGCGGTGTTCACCTGTTCGTGCTGCTGAATCGCCTGCACGATGCGCTCCACAGCCTCAGCCACCGGCACACCGTTTAACTGTGAGCCGTCACGGAAGCGGAAACTGACCGCGCCAGCGCTGCGATCCTCTTCACCGGCGATGAGCTGGAAAGGCACCTTCGCTTTGGTGTGGGTGCGGATCTTCTTTGGCATTCGATCATCGTCGTGATCCACCTCAGCACGCACACCGTGCGCGCGCAGTTTTTCAATAATCTCATCGAGGTATGAGCCATATTCAGCGGCCACCGGAATACCGACAACCTGCACAGGAGACAACCAAACCGGGAATGCACCAGCATAGTGTTCAAGCAAAATTGCGAAGAATCGCTCAACCGAGCCGAGCAGCGCCCGGTGAATCATGGTCGGACGTTTACGCGTGCCGTCAGCGGCAGCGTATTCAAGCTCGAACAGCTCCGGTTGATTAAAATCGAGCTGCACGGTGCTCATCTGCCATGTGCGGCCGATCGCATCACGCGCCTGCACCGATATTTTCGGGCCGTAAAAAGCCGCACCACCCGGATCAGCAACCAGCTCGAGACCTGTTTCTTCTGCCACCTCACGGAGTGTTGCTTCAGCGGTTTCCCACTGCTCATCTGTGCCCACCGATTTTTCCGGATCGCGGGTTGAGAGCTCAAGATAGTAGTCGCTGAGGCCGTAACCATTCAGCACATTAAAAACCTGTGTCAGCTGACTCTTAATCTCATCGCGCACCTGCTCATCGGTAACATAAATGTGCGCGTCGTCCTGGGTCAGGCCGCGCACACGGGTCAGGCCTGAGAGTGTGCCGCTCTTCTCGTAGCGGTAAACCGTGCCGAACTCGGCAAGACGCAGCGGCAGCTCACGATAGGAGCGTGCGCGAGCGCGATAAATGAGATTGTGGAAGGGGCAGTTCATCGGTTTCAGGTAGTAATCCTGCCCGGGTTTTATGACGTTGCCCTCGCTGTCACTCACCTCGTCAAGATGCATTGCCGGAAACATGCCGTCTTTATAGAAAGACAGGTGCTGGCTTGTTTCAAAGAGGTGCCCCTTCGTAATGTGCGGGGTGTTTACAAGGTCGTAGCCGGCCGCAAGCAGTTGCCCCCGTAGGTACTGCTCAATTTCATTACGGATGATGCCACCCTTGGGGTGGAAAACGGCAAGACCCGAACCGATTTCATCAGGGAAGCTGAACAGATCTAGCTCGACTCCGAGCTTGCGATGGTCGCGTTTCGCGGCTTCTTCAAGCCGCACCTGATAGGCGCGCAGCTCATCTTTGCTCGGCCACGCGGTGCCGTAGATGCGCTGCAACTGCGGATTCTTCTCACTGCCCCGCCAGTAAGCGGCGGCTGTGCGCATTAAACTCCAGCCGTTGCCGATTAGCTTTGTGTTGGGCAGGTGCGGGCCGCGGCACAGATCCTTCCAAAGCACCTCACCGGTTTTCGGATCAACGTTGTCATAGATTGTAAGTTCTGCACCACCGACCTCAACGTTCTCGTTATCGTCGCCGGTGCTGCCCTTGATCCCGATTAGTTCAAGCTTGTAAGGCTCATTTGCGAGCTCTCTGCGCGCTTCGTCCTCTGACACCACGCGACGCACAAACCGCTGCCCCTGCTTCACAATCTGCTGCATTTTTTTGGTGATCTCTTTGAGATCTTCAGGTGTGAACGGCGCAGCAGGATCAAAATCGTAGTAGAAACCGTCGGTTACCGGTGGCCCGATGCCCAATTTAACTTCTGGGTTGATCGCTTGCACGGCCTGCGCAAGCACGTGCGCGGTGCTGTGGCGCAAAATGTTTAAGCCGTCTTCTGACTCAAGCGTGACCGGCTCAACTGTATCCGTGTCAGAGACTGTAGCTGCTAAATCTTTCAATTCGCCGTTGACGCGCATCGCGACGACGTTGCGGTCGGTAAACAGTGAAAAACCGTCTGCCACAATCTCTCCTAAGTGGTAGATCTGTTGTTAACTTCTCTACGCTGCATCTAGTCTAAAAATTTCTACTTCTATCTTAGAGGCGTAGACTTATCGGGTGTCAGAAACCTCTGCAATTCGTTTATCAACTGGTTTTCCGGATAAGCCGCCCTTCGCATTAATCATTAGCCTGGCAATGTTAGCGATGTTGGGGCCGTTCACAATCGACATGATCTTCCCCGGTTTCCCGCATATCGGCAGGGAGTTTAATGTCAGCACGGCACAACTGCAGCAAATTACTAGTATTTATCTTGTTGCCTTCGCAGGAATGAGCTTATTTCACGGCGCTATTTCTGATGCGATAGGGCGCAAACGGGTTATGCTGCTTGCCTTTAGCGTCTATCTGCTCGCCAGTCTGGGCACGACTCTTGCGCCGTCGTTCGAGCTGCTGCTGATTTTTCGCACTGTTCAAGGGCTGTCAGCAGGTGGTGCAACTGTTATCTCTCGCGTCATAATTCGCGATCTCTACAGCGGCCCGATTGCGCAGCGACTGACCAGTAATGTGATGATGGTTTTTGCGCTCGCTCCCGCTATAGCGCCAATTATCGGCGGCTGGGTGCTGCTCATCGGCACCTGGCGTCATATCTTTTTTGCGATGTTCGTATACGCCGCTGTGACTCTCGTCTTAACGCTCATTCGCATTCCTGAAACACTGCCTAAAACCAAGCGTCTGCCGTTTAAGCCTGGCGCTATTCTGAAGGCGCTAGTGCATGTGGGTCGCAACCCGCGCTTCTTACTGCTTGGCTTGGTCACATTAGCCAGCCAGGGTTTCTTTGTTTACATCAGTGCCGCGCCTGTCATTATTCCGCACTACTTGGGGCTCAGTGAACAGGACTACTGGCTTTTATTTGTGCCTATTATTGGCGGTATGACCATCGGCAACCTGCTGGTCGGGAGGCTCTCATTCAGGGTGCGGCGCAGCACGTTCATCAGTATTGCGCTTCCGGTGTTGCTCATAGCCCACAGCTACAGCACGGTGATGGCATATTTGATCATCGACACAGGCAACACCCACGCCCTCCCCGCGCAGTTGCTCATGGTGGGGCCGGCGTTGGCCGGGCTGGGTGCGGCACTAATGATGGGCCCGACGCAGCTTGAAATGGTTGACATGTTCCCTGATTCAAAAGGTAGCGCGACCAGCGTCGCATCATTTCTGCTGCTGCTCTGCTCAGCAACTATCGCCGGTGTCATAGTGCCGGCGGCTGAAAGCGCTGCCTGGCAGTTGGCTGCCGGCGCCCTGGGGCTGGTTGTAGTTGGCAGCATCGGATGGTTAATTTACCGGGCTGTCGTTAAAAAACCGGTTTAGGGGTTTAGAAGCGTGTGGCTCCACCCGTCTGCAGTGTTGAGATTCGGCTGCTCGCTCCCCTGCCACTGTAAACGTACCCGCCGGTGCATCCGGTGATCGGTGCCACGCCAGAATTCAATTTCTCGCGGAAGCAACACGAAACCACCCCAGCGCTCCGGCAGCGGCACATCACCTTCCTGATAGAGCGCCTTGGCTGCTGCAAAATTAGCGTCGCGCTCAGCCTCACTCGCAACAGCCTGTGACTGCTGTGAAGAATACCCTGCGAGCCTGTTCTCTACCGGGCGAGCCTGCCAGTATGCCAGATCACTGTCGCGTGAGGTCAGCGTCACATCGCCGCGCACACGCACTTGGATCCACGCATTGTGCCACAGCATCGTAATAGCTGCCTGCGGGTGTTTCTGCAGTTGCACCCCCTTAACAGAGCTGCGGTCAGTATAAAACTCAAAGCCAGACTCCCTAGGCGGCCGCACATACACGATTCGCGAGTCTGGGTATCCGCTCTCAGCATCGAAGGTGGCAAGTGCGGCTGCACGGTGATCAACAATGATATCGCTGCTCTCAGCTGTTTGCCACCACTTAGTTAGCAGGTCTAGTGGTGCATAAGACCCGGAAGCTAAGGCTTCAAAAGTTTCAGTAAAGAGCTGATCATACTGTGCAGAACCCATAATAAAAGTCTATTACGCGATTCTCGCAGTCAGAGAAAACTACTGTGATTAGTAAGTAATCTGTGAGCGATACTGGATTCGAACCAGCGACCTCTTCCGTGTCAAGGAAACGCGCTAACCAGGCTGCGCCAATCGCTCATTTAGTGGAGGTGGCGACGGGATTCGAACCCGTGTATACGGCTTTGCAGGCCGCTGCCTCGCCTCTCGGCCACGCCACCGAAAGGAATAAACCTTACCGGGGGTGGTTCGGTTAACCGCCCACCAGAGCGGATGACGAGACTCGAACTCGCGACCCTCACCTTGGCAAGGTGATGCGCTACCAACTGCGCTACATCCGCTTGCTACACGTTCCCGTGCAACTCGATTAACTTTAATAAACTCATTATCATTTTGCAAATAATCACGGCGCTCAGCGTGTCGCACGCACTCTGCACTGTTTCATTTTGTTAACTCTCGCCCGTATTTACGCGATATGCCCCGAGGTGGCAATAAGCTTTTACATAAGACTGACCCGGCAGTCAAGAACTTATTAAAATGCTCCAAGATCCGATTTCGTCCGAACCCACGCCTGTGCCGCAGCGGCGTCGCACTGGGCGGGTGCTGGCGTCCCTGTTAGTTGGTGCCTGTGTGCTCGCCGGCAGCTACTACGCCTACGATCAGCGCTACACAATTTCAAACTGGATTCAGACGCAACAGTTTGAGCCATCTGCTGAGGTTGCAACTCTCGAAGAGCATCTCCAACTAACCACCGCCGGCTCGCTCGTCTTCAGATCAACGCATCCAGAGATTATCGATCGCGACCGGTTTAATAAGGCGTGTGCCGGTGTTGACCACAGGGAGGGCGGTCATGTTGTCGGTTGCTACTCGCACAAGCACGCAATTTATCTGTTTCGCGTCAATGATTCCCGCATTTCTGGAATCGTCGAAACCACCGCTGCGCACGAACTTTTGCACGCCGCCTGGGCGCAACTTAAAAACGGTGAGCGCGAGAGCCTGCAGCAGCAACTGCTCAGCTTTTATGAGGAAAGAAAAGCCGCAGATCCCGCACTTGCTGAGCGGATGAGCGTGTATGAACACCTCTCAGAAACAAGTTTCGCTAACGAACTCCACTCAGTGTTAGGCACCGAAGTTAGCGATTTGCCCAAGACCCTGGAAACGCACTACAGCAGCTACTTCAAAGACCGCGGTGCGATCCTCTCCTATTTCAACGGTTACCATTCTGTGTTCAGCGACCTCCAGGCAGAAGCTGAGCAGCTACAGGCAAACATGGACGGCATTAAGTCTGAATACGAGTCTCGCAGGGCAAGCTTTGAAGATGCAGTGCGCTCATTTAATGCAGACGCAGAGGCTTTCAGAAAACGCAATGACGAACATTTTTATGCGGACGACCCAGCAGCGTTTTACCGAGAAAGCGATCTACTGAAACAGCGCCGCGACAGCTTAGAAAATGAGCGGCTCCAGCTAGAAGGGCTCGCATCTGATTTTGAAACAAAGAGGCAACGCCTCTTGGAGTTATCTGAAACCTCTGTCGACCTCAACCGGAAACTCGACAGCAGCCTAGATCCGCTCCATTAGAGAACACCTCTGTGCTGCAGTTGTTTAACAACCTCGTCATACTGGCTGCGGCTCACTTGCGCAGCCTCGCGACGCATTCCTGAGGTCTTAACGCGCAAAATACGATGTGGGTTAAGATAGCTGTTTCGCTGTTCCGCATCCCACGGCCCAGACCCTATATTAATAAATCCGCGATGCTGTTTAGTTGACAGATAGCAACCAATTACCGTCTCTTGATCGCAGCGGCCAAGGATCAGCACGGGACGATCTTTGCCGCGCCCGTCAGCCTCCTGATACGGCACCCACGTCCAAACAACCTCACCCGGATCTGGATCGCCATCATGATTCGGTTGATAACCAAACACAGCCGACTTAATTTCTGCTGTTTTAGCGTCACAGGTGGCGCCAGCGCCGTAACGTCCGGGAGATTCCGCGCCAGATACTTGATAACCGTGCTTGTGTTGAGAGGCGCTGCGGCCCCGAGCAGATCTGGTGCCGCGCCGGGTGCGTTTTCCACGAAACAGCTCAGCAAACAGCGACTCTAAAGTTTTTCGGATCAACCGTTCCCAGTTCATATGCGCGCCCTAATCAGCAATTTCACCTGAGCACAGGGCGTTTACGCGCGACATACAGCGCAGATACTTCTTGCGATAACCGCCGTCGAGCATGCCACCGCCAAAAATAGTGTTTAGCGGGATACCGGTTGCTTGCATCGGAATCTGCGCATCATAAACGCGGTCAATGAAAGCCACAAACCGGAGCGCGGCAGACTGATCTGTCAGCTCGAAGGTGTCACGCAGGCCGATCCGGTCTATGCCGCTGACCAGCGCCGCATAGCTTGAAGGGTGCACATGTCTCAAGTGGTTAAGCAGGTCAACAAAGCTATCGTCGGTCACAAACTTGCCAGCTGCGCTATCGCGTGCAAGTTTTTCGGTGTACTGCTGACTGCTCAGCACAACCGCTTCACCCTCAATATTGCGCTGTCGGTAGTCTTCGCCGTCAATTCGTACGGTCACGAATTTTTCACTCATAGACTGAATCTCGCGCATAAAATCGGAAGCGGCGAAACGCCCCTCACCCAGTGCATTCGGCGGAGTATTACTGGTTGCAATGAACTTTGAACCGGTTGCGGTGAGATCTTTAATCAGGCGCGTCATCAGCATCGTGTCACCCGGATCATCAAGCTCAAACTCATCGATACAGATAAGTTTTGCGCCGCTGAGCACTTTCACCGCACCGTCGTAACCCAATGCTCCAACAAGCGCCGTATATTCAATAAAGGTGCCAAAATATTTGCGCCCGGCCTGCGCGTGCCATGCGGCCGCCAACAGGTGGGTTTTTCCAACACCGAAACCGCCGTCGAGATAGACACCCATTTTGCCGGCGGGCACAGTTACAGCAGGCGCAAGCTGTGCTGCCTCTTCTGCTACCCCCTGCTTTTTCTTACGCCCAAAGCCGAAAAATCCCCCGCGCTTTTCCTGCAGCGGCTGTGATCCGACACCGGCAACAAAATTGCGCAACAGCTGCCTCGCCTCAGACTGTGAGGAGTGCGCAGGATCCGGTTTATAAGAATCAAAAGTAGCCGTGGCAAACTGCGGTGGCGGTGTCAGAGTCGCCACAAGCTCCATGCCGGTAACCCGTGGGGTCCTGTGCGTCAGGTGATTGAATGCAGAATTTTCGTTTGCTAGCACCCGTTAATTTTAGACCGCTCAGCTTACAGCCAGAATTGCGGCGCGCCTCAGGGGTGGATATGAGAGGCACTCATAAATTATCAGTGTGAGCGCAACTTTAACAACTGCCCCGCCCAGTTTCGAGGCGGCGGTATCGCAAATTCGGGCGGCAAATTTTCGCGCTGAATTGCAGTGGGCAGAAATTGCAGCACCGCGCACAACCGCGCAGTTCACACACGCTATCGGTGGCGGAGTATCACACCTACAAGACAGAAACGCCGAGCCGGATCTTGATTCAGCCGAAGGCGCCGGGCGTCTGATACTTTTACACGACAGTAACAGCGTTGATAGCTGGGGCAGTGATTTTCGTTTTGTGTGCTACGCCCAGGCTCCCCTAGAGCTCGAAATGGGAGACGACCCTTTTATTGCAGATGTCACCTGGTCGTGGTTGCTTGATGCGCTCAACAAGCACGGCGCCGACTACACAGCAATATCCGGATCCGCAACAAAAACTATCTCCTCCGGCTATGGCGGATTAGCAGCAGCGGGCACGGGTGCGCAGCTACAAATTCGCGCCTCATGGACGCCGTGCGATGACAACTTTGCGGCGCACGCCGAGGCTTGGGCCCAGCTTTTGTGCATGATGGCCGGCCTACCAGACGCTGAGGGCGTCGTTTCCTTGAGCGCGCACCGTGCACGCAAGGAACGCGTTTAACAATGACGTCAGAGAAAGCTTTGCTGCCGCAGAGCTCACTGCGTCTGAGCTGGGAGCTCATTGATGACGATCTCGGTCTTAAAAGAGCTGTTACTGAGTTGGCAGCGCACGACGGCCCGTTTGCGTTAGACACCGAGCGAGCATCAGGATACAGATACTTCAGCAGAGCCTACTTGATCCAAATAAAAAGAGGCGACTCAGCGATCTTTCTGATTGATCCGATAGAAATTCTTGATCTTGAGCCGCTGCGTGAATTGCTAAACCAATCTGAGTGGATTTTGCACTCTGCGCCGCACGATCTTCCCTGCCTGGCTGAGCTGGGGTTGCGCCCGAAAAAACTGTTTGACACCGAGCTTGCCGGTCGCCTGCTTGGGAAAAAGCGCACCGCGCTTGGAAAACTTGTTGCAGAAGTTCTTAACGTGCAGCTTGAAAAGAAGTTTTCTGATGTTGACTGGTCGCTGCGCCCGCTGCACCACGAATGGCTTGAGTATGCGGCAATCGATGTCGAGTTTCTCGCCAACATACGCGAAAATTTTATCGCTGCAGCAAAAAAACAAAACAAGACCGAAATTTTTGCTGAAGAGTTTGCGGCGCTCTTAGAGTGGCAACCGAAACCTAAACGCGCCGATCAGTGGCGCCGCACTTCACACATTACGAAGGTAAACGGTGATAATCGGGCACTTGCGATTGTCAAAGAGTTGTGGCTCGCCCGCGATGCGCTCGCACGTGAGATGGATGTTGAGCCGACGCTGCTATTGCGCGATAGCGCGATTATTGCGGCCGCCGAAAAACGACCACGCTCTGAAAATGATCTCGTTCGCATGCGTGACTTTCGCGGCACCGCTGCACGCACAGAAGCCGGGCGCTGGTGGCGGGCGATCCGAAAGGGTAAACAGAGCACTGAGATATTGAAGCACCCACCAGAACGGGGAGATTCTGAAGCCAGTCTACGCCGGCTACTAACCGGCCGTGATGCGGATCCGGTGTTGCGAAAACGCCTCACACGCGGGCGTGAAATCATCGCAGAAATAGCCGATGAGATGGCGATACAACCAGAAAATCTGCTCGAACCGGCTGTTTTAAAACGACTTATTGTTAGGCCGCCTGAAACCCCAGATTTGGAGAGTCTCAACAGTGCCTTGCGCGAGCTTGGTGCACGTAATTGGCAGGTTGAAGCAATATCGCAAAAACTCAGGCTTATTTTTGTAGACTCAAACTAAAAGTAATTCCATTATTTTATTGGGAGGCAATGTGGCCACTGCAAGGCAAATCGCGTTTGTTGACGGCGTGCGCACACCATTTGGGCGCGCCGGCGAAAAGGGAATGTATTGGAACACCCGTGCCGACGATCTCGCTGTCAAAGCAACTCAGGGACTCTTAGAGCGCAACCCTGAGTTACCGCTAGACCGAATAGACGACGTCGGCATCGCAGCAACCACCCAGCAGGGTGATCAGGGGCTCACTCTGGGGCGCACTGTTGGAATTCTTGCTGGTCTGCCACAGTCAGTGCCTGGCTTTGCGCTTGACCGCATGTGTGCCGGCGCGATGACAACAACAACACTGCTGGCCAGCGCAATCGGGGCTGGGCACATCGATGTCGCCCTCGCTGGTGGTGTGGAGCACATGGGCCGCCACCCGATGGGGTTTGATGCAGATCCAAACCCGCGTTTTCTCGCGGAAAAAATCGTGTCGCCAGACTCGCTGAATATGGGTATTACCGCTGAGCGGCTGCACGACCGTTTCCCACATCTCACAAAACAGCGTGCGGACGAATTCGCAATGCGCAGCCAGCATAAGGTGGAGGCGGCTTACGGCCGCGGAGATATTCAGGCGGATCTTGTGCCTGTGGCGATTCGCTCTGCGCAAGGGTGGGGGCTTGCAACCGAAGATGAGGGTCGACGCCCAGAGACTAATCTCGAAAGCCTTGCCGGGTTGAAAACACCGTTCCGCCCGCACGGCCGTGTTACCGCGGGTAACGCTTCACCGCTCACAGACGGCGCAACTATGTCACTACTCGCTGGCGCCGATACCGCTAAAGAGCTCGGCCTTAATGTAAAAATGACTTTGGTTAACTACGCATTTGCGGGAGTTGCCCCAGAGGTTATGGGCTTGGGGCCGGTGCCCGCAACCGAAAAAGCACTCAAACGTGCCGGGCTGACAATTGACGATATTGGCCTGTTTGAATTAAATGAGGCTTTTGCCGTACAGGTGCTGTCGTTCACCGATCATTTCGGCATTGCAGACGATGATCCGCGCATCAACCCATGGGGTGGCGCAATCGCTGTTGGGCATCCGCTTGCATCTTCTGGTGTGCGTCTCATGATCCAGCTGGCACGCCAATTCGAGCAGCGACCAGATGTGCGTTACGGCATCACAGCAATGTGTGTTGGGCTCGGCCAGGGCGGCTCAATTATCTGGGAAAACCCACACTACAACGGCAAGAAAGGAAAGTAATAATGACTGATTACACAAAAATTGATTTCTCGCCGCTTATCGAGGCATCGGCAGACGAAGTAGTTACCGAAGCATATGTGCGTGATGTGAAACTTAATTCCGGGAAAACTTTAGCGCTCATCACACTCGATAATGGGCACGACCACTCTCGCCCAAACACTCTCGGCCCGCGCACGCTAGCGGGGCTGGGCAGCACACTAGACGAACTGCGTGCCCGTGCTGCCGCCGGCGCTATTGACGGTGTCGCGGTTACTGGCAAGCCGTGGATTTTCGCTGCCGGCGCTGACCTGTCAAAGGTTGGTTCTCTTGCAACCCGTGAAAATGCGCTGCTGATGGCACAGATGGGTCACTATGTGCTGGGCAAATTTAGCGATCTTGGCGTCCCGTCTTTTGCGTTTGTCAACGGTCTCGCGCTCGGCGGGGCAATGGAAATCGCACTCCACTGCGACTACCGCACACTCGATGAAAACGCCGCCGCACTGGCATTCCCAGAAGTATTCCTGGGAATTATTCCGGGCTGGGGTGGCGCAACACTCGTGCCAAACCTGATCGGCATCGAGGCTGCAATTGACATCATCATCAGCAACCCGCTCAAGCAGAACCGCATGATGAAGCCAAAACAGGCCTTTGAGTTGGGTCTTTTTGACGCAATGTTCGGCTCAGCTAGCTTCCTTGAAAACTCTCTGCGTTGGGCAGACAGCGTTCTTAGTGGTGACACTAAAGTGCAGCGCCCGAATGAGCCCGGCAAGCTTGAACGCCTGACCAAATGGCCGGTTGCCATTAAAATTGCCAGAAAAACTCTTGAGTCAAAAATTGGTACCGCGGCAAAAGCACCCTATCGGGCACTTGAACTGCTCGATGCTGCGAAGGATAACGACCGCGCAAAGGGCTTTGAACGTGAAGACCAGGCGCTCACCGATCTGATTTCTGATGACCAGTTCCACGCTTCCATCTATGCCTTCAACCTTGTGCAGAAGCGCGCTAAGAAACCTGCTGGCGCTCCAGCAAAAGAGCTTGCGCAACCCGTTAACAAGGTTGGAGTCATTGGCGCTGGCCTTATGGCAAGCCAATTTGCGCTGCTTTTCGCTCGCAAGCTGCGCGTGCCTGTGCTCATCACCGACTTAGATCAAGAGCGCGTTGATAAAGGCCTTAGTTACATCTATGGCGAAGTTGACAAGATGCACGAAAAGGGGCGTCTCTCAAGCGATGATGCCAACCAAATTAAGGCACTCGTCACCGGCACAACAGATAAATCACTCTACGCAGACTGCGACTGGGTGATTGAGGCGGTGTTCGAAGAACTCGGTGTTAAACACGCTGTATTCAAAGAGATTGAACCAATCATCAGTGACACCGCGATCATCGCAACAAACACTTCATCACTTTCAGTGGCTGAAATTGGCAGTGTGCTAAAGCATCCTGAACGTCTCCTTGGTTTCCACTTCTTTAACCCAGTGGCGGTTATGCCGCTGATTGAAGTTGTGCGCATCGAGCAAACCAACGATGAGGCACTCGCAACCGCGATGGCCACCGCTAAGAAACTCGGCAAGAGCGCGGTTATCACCGCGGATCGTCCCGGTTTCGTGGTTAACCGCCTCCTTGCAAAGATTATGGGTGAGCCAGCTCGCGCGATTGACAACGGCACCGACCTTGCGGTTGTTGAACGTTCGCTCGATCCAATCGGTTTGCCGATGGGGCCGTTTGAGCTGATCGATCTAGTTGGATACAAGGTTGCTGCGCACGTGCAAGACACTATGGCAACAGCCTTCCCTGAGCGGTTCTACGCAACCGATACTCTGCACAAACTCGCAGATGTTGAAAGCCCGCTAGAGAAAAATAAAGCCGGAAAACCAACCGGTTTTTCAAAGCAGGCTGCCAAACTCCTGGCGGGGGGCAAGAGTCCGAGCACCGCTGCAGAAATTCTGCGCACCGTTGAAGACGAGCTCGCAAAAGAAATTCACATCATGCTCGAAGAGGGTGTTGTGACCGCTGCTGAAGATATCGATCTCTGTCTTATCTTCGGCGCTGGCTTCCCGTTCCAAGCCGGCGGCATCACGAAGTACCTGGATAGAGTGGGTGCGTCAGAGCGAGTGAACGGTAAGAAGTTTCACGCCTAAACCCTAAAATCTTAGGTTCTCCTAGCGGATCAGCGTCAGCCAAGAAGTTGTTTGGCGCTGATCCGCTAGTTTTTTGTGTAAGAAAAATTAGTCTGTGATCGCTTCAAGCGGTGGCGTGCGTGCGGCGTTACGCGCTGGTAGCACAGCAGCTATAACACCCACAACAGCTGAGAAGAGTACCAGCAAACCTAGTTGCTGCCAGTTAATCACCGGATTACCGAGCCCCTGCTCGTCAAGGGTGCGAATAAACGCCCACCCAAGCGTTAGCCCGAGCCCGACACCCAGCAGTGCACCGTAAACTGCGATCTGCACCGCTTCCAAAGTAATCATGGTGCGCACCTGACGGCGATGAGTGCCAACGGCGCGCAGCATGCCAATCTCCTGGCGCCTCTCGATCACATTCAACGCGAGGGTGTTCACAATACCTAGCACAGCCACTATCAGTGCCAAGGCCAAAAGCCCGTAAAGCACATTAAGCATCTGATCGATGAGCGCCGCCTGCGCTCCAGCAAACTCGGTCTTAGTGTTTGCCGACAGCACAATATAGTCGTCAATAACGGTTTCAACAGCCTGTTTCAGCTGTTTTACATCCACCCCGTCAGCCGCTTGCAGCGGAACAAATGCCAGCGAAACCTTAGGCGCATTCGGCACGCCTGCAGTCTGCATCATCTCTAGCGCGTCTGCTGCTAGAGAGCTGCTGACAACCACGTCGCCAAGCAGATCGTTCTCAGCGTATACACCCACAACCTGCGCTGTTTTTAGCGCAAGGCCGTTAAACCCTATCGTTGCAGTATCGCCCGCGCTGAACTTGTGATTTGCAGCATACTTGCGGCTAACAAGCACGCCCTCTTGCTTAAGGCTCACATCTCCGGCAACAGATTCTATTTCGATCCCGTTTGTGGGGTCTCCCGAAACGACCGTAACAGCAGCAAACCCGGTTTCTGTTGCCGAAGCATCGGAATTTTCCAGAAGAGACAGTGGCGCAAAGCCGATTGCGGTTACTGTCTCTACCTCATCAAGTTCACTAAGCGCTTCCACAACCTGCTCTGGCACAGAAAACTGTCCGTTTGCCCCGCCGGTTGGCCCCGACACCACCAGGTCTGCTTTTAATGCGTTATCGGTGAAATCGGTTAGTGATGCTTTCATTGTCGTGCCGAGCATACTGAACGCCGTCACAAGTCCGATGCCCAGAGCAAGGGCAAAAGCTGTTGTAGCGGTGCGTCGCGGATTGCGCTGTGAATTGGTGGCAGCGAGTTTACCCACCGCTCTGAAAGGCAGCCCGATAAACGCCCCCAAACCGGGCAGAACAGCTCGCACAATAGCTGGTGAAAACAGTGCCACACCGGTAATCAGGCAAACAGCGCCAACAGCGACAACACTTGCACGCGACTCGGTGCTCTGCTCTGCGAGCAACCAGCCTCCCGCGACAACGGCTGCAACACCGAGCAGCAGCACAATCAAGCCACTAATTGTGCGCGCCTTCAGGCCTCCCCCGTCTTGCTGGCGCATCGCAGCAACCGGACGCACCTGCCCTGCGCGGCGTGCCGGTGCCCAAGCGCTTAATACGGTTACCACCGTGCCCACGATAAGGGGCACGAGAACTGTTTCAACAGATAGTTGCATGCCGGTATTTGGCAGTTCCATACCGGCTGCCGCCATTCCGGCAAGAATCAGGCGGACCAAGCCGAACCCCGCAGCGACACCGAGGATCGATCCGAACACACCCACCAAAATTGCCTCAAAAACGATACCGCGTGTGAGTTGTCGCTGTGAGGTGCCGATCGAGCGCAATAGCGCAAACTCCCGCTGCCTTTGAGCGACGATCATAGCGAAAGTATTGGCAATAATGAAGGTGCCAACAAACAGTGCGATTAGACCAAATGCGAGCAGGAAGTAGTTTATAAAGCTTAAAGCTGTGGTGACCCGCTCTGTTGTTTCAGCGGCGAGGTCTGCGCCAGAGCGCACAGTGAACTGTGGGTAAGTCTCAGTTAGATGCTCAACAAGAGAGTCAGCGTGTTTGCCGCTCACCCCGAGCTGTCCGGCAACGCCATTTGGCAGATAAGACTCAATATATGCGGGGGCGTCCATATAGACGGTGAATGCCCCACCCGGGCGCACCTCAGTGGTAACGATAGCCGACACCGTAACGTCTCGTCGCGCATCTGAGTCAATCAGAATCAGTTCATCGCCGATTTTAATGTTGAAACGATCGCTATCAGCCTCATGCACCGCAACCTCTTGGGTGCCGTGCGGCGCTGCCCCTGTAACAACCGTGGCAACGTGTGACACAGCATCTGTCGCATCGTAATACGGTGCGACATGCACGGGCGCTCCACTAGTGCGCAGCTGCTCACGGTCTGAATTGGCGATCACTACCGGAGTGGTGCTCAAAATCGCGGCGCGTTTTACTTCAGGATCTGCCGCTATCTTCTCTCGCCATGCAGCGTCAAGCGGCACGCCAGCGTCGCTGCTTGAGACGACCGCGTCGATACCATCAAAATTGGAGCTGACGATCTCGTCAAATGCACCCTTTAGGGTGTTAGTGAATATAAAACTGCCGGCAACAAACGCTGTTCCGAGCACAACAGCGAGCACGGTTAAGAGTAACCGCACTTTGTGCGCGAGCAGATTACGGATTGATACTTTTCTGAGTGCTGCGGACATTAGCGCCCTTCAAACTCAGTCATAGCGGCCAAAATCTCATCGGTTGTGGGGCGCTCAAGCTCTGTCACAATCTTGCCGTCTGCGAGAAAAACCACTCTGTCAGCGTAGGACGCGGCTCTGGGATCGTGAGTGACTATAACCACAGTCTGTTTGTCAGTATCGACAGCGGTGCGCAGAATCTGCAGCACCTCTTTTGAGCTGTTGGAGTCTAGGTTTCCTGTTGGTTCATCACCGAAGATAATTTCTGGTTTCGCAACCAGGGCGCGGGCGCAGGCAACACGCTGCTGCTGACCGCCGGAGAGTTCACTGGGTCGGTGCCCAAGGCGAGAGCTCAGACCGAGGCGCTTAGTTACCTCCTGAAACCACTCTTTATCAACAGGACGCCCAGCTATATCCAACGGCAGAGTTATGTTTTCTGCCGCGGTTAGAGTTGGCACAAGGTTAAAAGACTGAAAAATAAAGCCCAGCCGATCGCGGCGAAGGTTGGTTATCTCTTTATCTTTCAGTTTGGTGATTTCGGTTTCACCAATATAGCTCTCCCCCGCAGTAGCAGTGTCGAGACCGGCCATGCAGTGCATGAGCGTTGATTTTCCAGAGCCTGAGGGACCCATGATCGCTGTGAACTGCTGTTTCTTAAATTCGACTGAAACCCCAGCTAGGGCGTGCACAGCTGTGTCGCCGCTGCCATAAGTTTTAACGAGATTCACTGCTTTTGCGGCGTAAGTCACTAAATTATTCCTATTCAATACGTGTAGAGAAAACAGCGGGGGCAGAAGCTTTTAGCCCCTACCCCCGCTAGTAAATGAGTAGCTGACAGTACTTAGGTGTGTTTAGACGAGTGACCGCAGTACGTACTGCAGAATGCCACCATTGCGGTAGTAGTCAGCCTCACCGGGGGTGTCGATACGCACAACCGCGTCAAACTCAGTAACACGACCGTCATCGTGCTGCGCTTTAACCTTAACTGTTTCTGGGGTGCGCCCCTCATTAAGTTCGGTGATACCAGAAATGCTAAACACCTCAGTGCCATCAAGACCCAAAGAGTCAGCATTCTGGCCGGCTGGGAATTGCAGCGGTAACACACCCATACCGATCAGGTTTGAGCGGTGAATACGCTCATAGGATTCAGTGATCACTGCACGCACACCGAGCAGCGCGGTGCCCTTTGCAGCCCAGTCACGTGAAGACCCGGAGCCGTACTCTTTACCACCAAGGACAACCAGCGGCACGCCAGCTTCCTTGTAGTTCATCGCAGCGTCATAAACTGCTGCTTGCTCTCCGCCGTTAGTGAAGTCGCGTGTGAATCCACCCTCAACACCGTCGAGCAGCTGGTTCTTAATACGAATATTTGCGAAGGTGCCGCGGATCATAACCTCGTGGTTGCCACGACGTGACCCGTAGCTGTTGAAGTCCTTCGGAGCAACACCGTTTTCGGTCAGGTAGCGGCCTGCTGGGGTGTCAGCGCGGAATGAACCGGCCGGCGAGATGTGGTCGGTGGTGACCGAGTCACCCAGCTTCAAAAGCACACGGGCACCGTCGATGTCGGTTACCGGTGCTGGAGTGAGCTTCATGCCCTCGAAATAAGGCGGTTTGCGCACATAGGTTGAATCTTCCGCCCACTCGAAGGTGTCGCCAACTGGGGTGTCCAGGTTCTGCCAACGGTCGTCACCATCAAAAATGGTGTCGTACTTGCTCTTGAACATTTCTGTGTCGATCGACTCATCGATGATCTGCTGCACTTCTGCAGGGTCTGGCCAGATATCCCGCAAGAAAACATCCTGCCCGTCTGCATCCTGACCGAGTGGCTGGGTCTCAAAATCAAAATCCATTGACCCGGCAAGTGCGTAAGCAATAACGAGCGGCGGTGATGCAAGGTAGTTCATCTTCACATCTGGATTGATGCGACCCTCAAAGTTGCGGTTTCCTGACAGCACAGCCGTGACTGAAAGATCGTTTTCCTGGATCGCCTGTGAGATTTCACTTGCGAGCGGGCCAGAGTTACCGATGCAGGTTGCGCAGCCGTAACCAACAACGTAGAAGTTAATTGCTTCAAGATCTTGCAGCAGACCCGACTTCTCGTAGTAGTCGGTAACGACCTTAGAGCCTGGCGCGAGTGAGGTCTTCACCCACGGTTTCGATGTCAAGCCCTTGCGCACAGCATTGCGTGCCAGCACACCGGCTGCCACCATAACTGATGGGTTTGAGGTGTTAGTGCAAGAGGTGATCGAAGCGATTGATACCGCACCGTGGTCAAGGGTGAATTCACCGGCTTCGGTCTTAACCTGAACCGGAGTGCTCTGTCGGCCGAGCTCAGCATCAACGGCGACATCATCGGCAACATAGTTTGTTAGATCCGAACGGAACTGCTGCTTTGATGCTGTCAGTGCGATGCGATCCTGCGGGCGTTTCGGGCCGGCGATTGACGGCACAACGGTCGACAGATCGAGTTCAAGATACTCAGAAAACGCTGGTTCAATCTCAGGGTTGTGCCACAGCCCCTGCAGTTTTGTGTACTCGCGCACGAGATCGATCTGCTCTTCTGAACGACCGGTCAGGCGCAGGTAATCGAGGGTCACGTCGTCAATCGGGAAGATTGCCGCGGTTGAGCCAAACTCCGGGCTCATGTTACCGATCGTCGCACGGTTAGCAAGCGGCACAGCAGACACGCCCTCGCCGTAGAACTCCACGAACTTTCCAACTACGCCGTGTTTACGCAGCATTTCGGTGATGGTGAGCACAACATCGGTTGCGGTTGCGCCGGCAGGGATTTTACCCGAGAGTTTAAACCCAACAACACGTGGGATCAGCATTGAAACAGGCTGACCGAGCATCGCTGCTTCTGCTTCGATGCCGCCGACACCCCAGCCGAGCACGCCGAGACCGTTCACCATGGTGGTGTGCGAGTCCGTGCCAACACAGGTGTCTGGGTAGGCGCGCAGCACACCATCAACCTCGCGGGTCATGGTGATACGGGCGAGATGCTCAATATTCACCTGGTGCACAATGCCCATACCAGGCGGCACAACCTTAAAGTCGTCAAAAGCGGTCTGCCCCCAGCGCAGGAACTGATAGCGTTCACCGTTGCGCTGGTATTCGATGTCCATGTTGCGCTCAACTGCGTTTTCAGAGCCGAAAACGTCGATCTGAACTGAGTGGTCGATAACCATCTCAGCGGGTGCGAGCGGGTTAATGCGTTTTGGGTCACCGCCGAGCTCTGCAACCGCTTCACGCATAGTTGCGAGGTCTACCACACAAGGAACGCCGGTGAAGTCCTGCATGATCACACGTGCGGGGGTGAACTGAATTTCAGTGTTTGGCTCCGCCGCGGGATCCCAGTTAGCAAGCGCCTTAATGTGGTCGGCGGTAATATTTGCGCCGTCTTCTGTGCGCAGCAAGTTCTCAAGCAAAACCTTCAAGCTAAATGGGAGCTTCTCGTAACCCTCAACTGCGTCAAGCCGGTAGATTTCGTAGCTCTTGTCACCGACAGCGAGCGTGTCTTTTGCATTAAAGCTGTTTACGTTGCTCACGTTTTCTCCAATCCGCGACACTGCCGCAAATAGTTTGATGTCAAGATAATTCTATAGCACTTCTTCCCACCCAGAATACACCTCAGATCGCCGTGTTTATGCGGCGCAAAAGCCTATTCATCAGATGTAGGCAAGGCGTAATTTGCTAATAATTTTCTTGCGGATCGCAGCGCAAAACACTGTTAAAGCAAGCACGCGCGCTGATCCCCGACTATTCGATAATCAGTTTTTTCGAGCGCTGCTTTTCTACCGCAAACGCCGCAGCAAAACCGCGCCAAGTAAGAAACAGCAACAAACCATAGAGGGGTAATCCCATCACTATGCGCGAGAGGCCCAGAGCCTCAACATGACCTGCAAAATAAAGCGGCAGCTGCACCGCTAGACGCGCAATGAACAACCCCAGCCAGGCAAAGGTAAACACCCACGCAGTGCGACGCAGCGGTTTCGAGTCGCGCCACGCAGTCAGGCTGCCGGTGAGAGCGCCGGTGATAATTCCTAATAACGGCCATCTAACAGCCAGAGACACAATGATTACTATCGCCCACAGCGTGTTTATCCAGAACCCCGGAACGTAGTATGTGGTTCCTTTACCCGTGAACAGCACCAACAGTGTGCAGATACCAACAGCTGCTGCACCGTACAGTGCGGGCAGCGGATTTTCACGCCTGAACGCCCGCACTAAAACAAGCGCGAATGACAGTGCAAGGGAAATGAGCGCCGCCCAAACCGCCTTCTGAGTCAGCGTGAAAATAATTAGAAAGATAATTCCTGGCGCGGCGCTCTCAATGAGCCCGCGCACACCACCCATGCTCGTAACAACCGAGTTGGCGGTAGCTTCTTCTCCGCGGGCGGCACGGCGCACAGCGGTCACCATTCCGCCGCCAGCGTTTTTCCCCAAAAAAGCCACTAGTTAAACCCGCGCTAAGCTTCGATGTTGCCGGTGACACTATTTGGGGTTGCTTGCTCCTGAGCCGCGCCAGCAGGCACCCGCAACGGTAGCAACTCACGCGGCGGCATGGGAGCCTGCCCCCGCACCACAACAAGCTCACGGAACACGCTTTCAATCTGTTCGACGCCCTCCCCACCGGCAGCGGCATCTCCGACGATGACGCCGCGCAGCATCCAGCGTGGGCCGTCAACCCCAATGAAGCGAATTGGCTTGGCGTTCTCAGGCGCATCCGGGCGTGGACTAATAATCAGCTCGCCACCGAATCTGCCAACCTGTTCGGTTACTGTTGCGCCCTGCTGTTCCAAACCCTGTTTAATCTCAGCGCGCACCTCAGACCAGATGCCAGTGCTTTTTGGCGCTGAAAAGGCCTGCACCTGCATAGTGGAACCAGCGTAGTCCATCGAAATTGCAACAATCCGCTTGGAAGCCTGATCAACGTCCAGACGAACCTTCAACCCCTCGCGCGGAGCAACCTTAATTCCGCCCATGTCGATGTACGGGCGAATGCTCGGCACCTCAGTAACATCAAACGGGCCGTTCACGGCACGATCAACCGGGGCGTCTTTACCTCCCTGCACATCAGTCGGCGCAGCCTCGGCAACAGTTGCATCGGCAACAGCAGCGTCAGCAACCGTAGTGTCACCATCCTTGGCCACCACAGCCTCTATGTTTTCATTTTTCTGAGTTTTACGTTTCTTACCAAACATTGAATAAGCCTCGATTGTATCCATCAGCGGGACATCCGCTACTGCATTAAGTCTAGTTACCCTCTAGATTCGCCTAATTAAACTGCGTCGCGCACACCGGTTGATCCAAACCCGCCCTCGCCACGCGCACTCTCTTCAAGCGTCTCAACCGGCACAAACTCTGCGTGTGTGACCGGCATAATCACAGCTTGTGCGATGCGATCGCCCGGCGCAATCTCAAAAGGTGTGCGCGGATCGTGATTGATAAGCGGCACAAAGATCTCACCGCGATACCCAGAGTCAACAACTCCTGGGGCGTTCAAAACCGTCACCCCGTGCTTTGCCGCGAGACCTGAACGCGGCATCACGAAAAGCGCATAGCCGTCTGGCAGCGCGACTCGCACACCGGTCGGTACTAGCGCCCTCTCCCCTGGCGCAATAGTTACTGCGCTGCTTGCGCGTAGGTCAGCGCCGGCGTCTCCCGGCAGTGCGTAGCGCGGTGGCTCGGAAGCAACAAATGGAACCTCTAGTTTGTCAGTCACAGTATTTATGTTAGCGACCGCAGATTTGTGTTCGCTTAAACATCGCCTAGGCAGGCGTGACCTGAAACCAGCTCTCAGAATCAAGACCCATAATTAGATGGTGACTGTCTACTACAAAGAACGCTTGCTACCGACCCCGTGGCTCTACATCATTCTGCTGCTCATTCTGCCGGCGGTTGGCCTCTTATTTATGCCGCTCAACATCACCCTCGGCTTGGTGTTGGGGCCGGTTATTTATGTTCTAGTGGTGGCTTTCCTAATTCTCACCAGCCCACGAGTGGCAGTCGAAGATGAGGAGTTCATCGCTGGCAGGGCAAATATCCCAGCCCGCTTCATCGGTGAGGTTGAAACTCTCAACAGTGACGAACTGACGCTGGCGATAGGCATACACGGTGATGCTCGCGCTTATCTGCTGATCCGCGGGTGGATTCACCAGGCCGTGAAAGTGCACAACACAGATCCGACAGATCCAGCTCCATTTTGGATCGTCACAACCCGCACCCCAGAAGAGCTGCGGAAGGCGCTTGAAGCAGCAAAAGCCCGCGCAAAGGGTTAGGCCACCCAGGCTGTCTCTAATGCTGCTGTAACGCTGTTAGAAACAGCAGGAGTGAGCTGCTAGGCTGAGCATTCAGCGCACACCGGCCCAAACTGACCATCGTGGTCAAACTGTGAACGATGGCGCACAAGGAAGCAGTTGGTGCAGGTAAACTCATCATCTTGCTGCGGCAGCACCACAACATCAAGCTCAACGTCTGAAATATCATCGCCACCGGTCATCTCGAAACCGAGATTGTCAGCATCAACGTCATTCATAGTTGACGCCCCAGCTTCAGGACGCTCTTTTAGAGCCTCAAGTGACTCGTTTTCGTCCTCAGCTGATTTGCGCGGTGCGTCGTAGTCTGTCGCCAAAGTGTCACCTCAATGTTTGAACGGTTGTGGTCGTGGAATTTGACCCATATAGCCGCATATTATGTCTCACATTTTGCCTAAACACAAACACACGGCGCGTCATCCCAGAAAACTAGGCTAAAAATGCGCGTCTATACAAGTAATTTCAGCGTGTCGTGCCATTCTAAGGGGGACTACAATCTCTTTTAGGAGGAAACCTGATGACTGAACTTCGCTATGAGCGTCGTGAAGACGACAAGCTTGTGCTCACTGATGAGCAGGGCGACGAGTTCACGCTGCAGGTAAATGAGGATCTTCTAAATGAGGTGCGCGTTATCGTGCAGCAGCAGCGCGGCATTTCAAAGGTAAACCCAGCACAAATCCAAAAGCTGATCCGGCAGGGTCATACCCCGAGTGAAGTGTCAGAGATTACCGGCTTCCTGCTGACCGATGTTGAACGATTTTCACCGCCAGTCGAAAACGAGTTGCGTCACATACTCACAGTTGCTCGGGCGGTTCCTGTTCGCACCGGTGCAGCCGGCGATACAACCGAGCAGTTTGGCGAGGTTATTGATGAGCGTCTCGCAAGCCTGAACGCCAGCAATATTGTTTGGAAGAGCTGGAAGGATGCTGAAAAAGGTTGGCTGGTTGCGGTTTCTTTTACCGCTAGTGTGGGTGAGCAGCGAGCGGTGTGGACCTTCGATAACCGCAGTAAGCTACTGCACCCAGACACTCCAGAAGCTGTCAATCTGTCGAAGCAGGGGCGTGTCACCGAGGGACTAATCCCGAAACTGCGCGCCGTAGATACAAGCACAACACAAAACACTGCGGCGCCCAAACAAGAAACTCTAGAACCTGCCGACCAGCACACAGATGCAGCTATCACAAGCGATACTGCGCAGCAGGAAGATGTGCCAGACTTTCAGGCTGGTGCAGCACCCGATCTCGGCGAAACACAGGATCTGCTCGAAGCACTGCGTAAACGGCGCGGAGAGCGTGAACAGGCACGCAAGAAACAGCGCGAAACAGTTTCTGAGACAGCTCACGACTGGGAAGCAACTCCAAGCTCTCTAGAGCAGCAGCCGCAGACTGCAAACACTAGCGCAACACCAGAGCTGATTAACGAAGCTGATCTCGATGACTCTTGGGAGCCAGCTGGTTTTGGTGACAGCAACGACGCGACAGAAAAAACCTCGCCCGACACACCAAACGCTGCTGCCGCAGCGGCTAACGACGGTGATGCAAAAAAGAAAAAGAGCAGACTCGGCATCCCCTCTTGGGATGAAATCCTGTTTGGCACCCGCAGCGAAGAAGATCCCTCTTAAAATCTTTACGCGAATGGAAACCGCGCACGCCATGCGCCTGCGGTTAGCAACGGCACCCCGCGTTCATCGTCGTCGAATCCACCGTGCTGCCCCACCATCAGCCGCACTTCAGGTTTCTCATTTTCTGTGTAGTAGGCCACTCGCTTTCGTGAACTAAAAAGCACATCACCGATCCGATCGGTATTTTCTGGGTCTACCGCACCAAACACACCCGCATGCAACCACTGCGCTTTTGTGCCAACCAGCAAGGATCCACCCTCCACAGCTTTCAGCTCTGCCACAACGTGCTCAGCCTGTTCAGGATCGGGCAGATACAGCGACCGAAAACGCGGTTCGCCGCCAATCAGGGTACCCTCGGGGATACACCCCAACTCTTCAATCTGCCGCTGCCCAGTTTTTGGAATATTCACCATCCCGTGGTCGGCTGTCAGCGCAAACCCATACTTGTTTGACAGCCCTGCCAGAACATCACCGATCGCCGTATCAAGCTGGCAGAGCCGGTGCAACCAGAGCTCTGTCCCCCAGCCTGCTTCATGCCCCGCCTTATCCAACTCATCGATGTAGACGTATGCTAAGCCGCCTACGTCACGCAACTGCGCCAGCGCGGCTAAGAGACGATCCTCGATTGTTGCAGTCGCAACATACTCGGCACCCGTCAGAACAGCCTGCGTGAAATCGGAGTGTGCGTGCGCTTTTCGACCGTATACTCGAGCGACAATCCCCGCCGCAGACAGCTGCTCAAAAACGGTTTGGGAGCGTTGCCAGTCTCTAAAGTTGGTGACGTGCTGCCAGTCAGAAAGAGTTGTTTTAATCTGGCGCGTATCCGGATCAAGCATGCGATATCCGAGAAGGCCGTGCTCACCGGGCAGCTTTCCCGTTGTGATAGATGTGAGTGCGGCGGCGGTTGTGCTCGGAGCTACTGTTTCTATGCGTTTAGCGGTCAGATCGTGCAGATTCTGCGCACAGGCGGCGGGCACCAATCCAGATACCGTTGCAGCTCTGCTGCGCAGGTTGGCCCAGCCGAGCCCATCAACAACAACAAACAGTGCGCCCGACACTTTACCGGCCTTTAGAGCTGCAGAGATTGTTGGCAGCAGCGCGGCTAGCCTCGCACCGTAATCTCCCCCACTCGGTAACATATTTTCAATACTAATCTCCGCACACGGGTGCGGGTGGAAGGTTGGCCGAGCTGTGACTGCAAGCACAAACGAGATTGTCGAGCGCATCGAGCACATTGATGTGTCGCAAGAAATGGAAAGCTCCTTTCTTGAATACGCCTACTCGGTGATCTATTCACGCGCTCTGCCTGATGCTCGAGACGGTCTGAAGCCTGTGCAGCGCCGCATCCTATATATGATGGGCGAAATGGGTTTGCGCCCAGATCGCGGGCATGTAAAAAGCGCGCGTGTTGTCGGTGAGGTGATGGGAAAGCTGCACCCCCACGGCGATAGCCCTATTTACGAAGCACTGGTGCGCCTCGCGCAACCTTTTTCTGTGCGCGTGCCGCTTGTTGACGGGCACGGCAACTTCGGCTCCTTAGATGACGGCCCTGCTGCTTCCCGCTACACCGAGGCGCGTCTGGCTGCTGCTGCACTTGAGATGATCCGCGACCTTGATGAAGATGTCGTTGACTTCGGCCCAAACTACGACAACTCACATCAGCAGCCGGTTGTGCTGCCAAGCGCTTTCCCAAACCTGCTTGTTAACGGCGCTAGCGGTATCGCAGTGGGTATGGCTACGAACATGGCTCCGCACAACCTTGGTGAGGTTATCGCGGGTGCTCGTTTCCTGATGGAGAAACCGGACGCCACCCTGGCAGAGGTAATGGCGTATATTCCCGGCCCAGACTTTCCCTCTGGGGGTGTGCTCGCGGGGCTTGAGGGCGTTCGGGAAGCCTACGAAACAGGGCGTGGCTCACTGAAGGTGCGCGCCAGGGCTACTGTCGAAAACGTTACAGCTCGCCGCAAAGCGCTTGTAATCAACGAGCTCCCCTATCAGGTTGGCCCGGAAAAAGTTATTGAAAAAATCAAGCAGGGCGTGCAGGCGAAAAAGATTCAGGGCGTTGCTGAGCTAAACGACTTTACCGACCGTAAAAACGGCTTAAAACTTGTTATCACAATCAAGACCGGCTTCTCTCCTGAGGCCGTGCTTGAGCAGCTTTACAGACTAACACCGCTTGAAGAGACATTCGCAATCAATAATGTTTGTTTGGTTGATGGGCAGCCACAAACACTGGGGTTGCTGGATCTATTACGCGTTTATATTGCGCATCGCATAACAGTAGTGCGCCGCCGCAGTGAATATCGTTTAGATAAGCGCCAACAACGCCTACACCTGGTTGAGGGCCTGCTTATCGCAATCGCAGATATCGACGATGTGATAGCAATTATTCGCTCAAGCGAAGATGGTGAAGAAGCCCGGCAGCGTCTGATCGAGGTTTTTGATCTATCGCTAGCTCAGGCAGAATATATTCTTGAGCTACGACTGCGTCGCCTCACTAAATTCTCACGTATTGAGCTCGAAACAGAGCGCCAAGAACTAGAGCAGGCAATTGCTGAGTTGCAGCGGCTCTTATCTGACGAACAGTTGCTGCGCACTCGAGTGAGCGAGGAACTGCAAGATGTGGCGGATCGCTTTGCGGATGATCGTCGCACCACCCTGCTCAACGCCGCACCCGCAACAGCAGCAAGCGGCAAACGTCAGGGGCAGATGAGTCTGCAAATAGCAGATAGTCCGTGCAAAGTTCTGCTCTCGGCAAGCGGTCGTTTGCTGCGGGTGGATGCTGCGGCAGGCAGCACAAATGTGGAGATCGTGCCACCGGCCCGGCGCACAAAGCATGATGCAATTCTGAGCAGCATAGACACAAGTGTGCGCGGTGAGATTGCGGCACTCACCAACACCGGTCGTGTGCTGCGTTTTAGCCCGGTTGATTTGCCCTCTGCCGCACCGAACTCGGTGCAGCTGGCAGCCGGTGCGCGGGCCTCGCAGTATCTGGAGATGCTAGCGAAAAATGAACGCATCGTCGCACTGCTGCACGAAAAATTAGAAACACCACTCGCCATTGGAACATCTCGCGGTGTTGTGAAACGTCTGGCCCCCGGCGATTGGCCAAAAGGCGATGGCTTTGAAATCATTGCGTTAAAGCCAAAAGATGAAATTATCGGCGCTGGCTATGCCGACGATGATGCCGAACTGGTGTTTATTAGCAGCGATGCCCAACTGTTGCGCTTCAGCGCCGCCGCAGTGCGCCCCCAAGGTCGTGGTGCGGGCGGCATGGCCGGCATCAAGCTCAGTCAGGGCGCGACGGTGACATCTTTTAACGTTATTAATCCTGCATCCGAAAACCTCGTCTGCACTTATGCGGTGGGTGAAGCAGATGCGGATGCACTGTTCTCCGACGGTTCAGTTGGCAGTGTGAAAGTTTCAAAACTTAATGACTTCCCCGGCAAGGGGCGCGCAACCGGCGGTGTCAGAGCACACAAATTTATACGCGGTGAAAACAGTTTGGCTGCCGCGTGGGTTGGCCTCTCTCCGCGAGCTATCGGCCGTGATGGCAGCCTGCGCAATCTGCCACAGGAACACAGCAAGCGAGATGCAACCGGAGTTCAGACCCAACAACCGTTTGAGCTGTTTGGCAACGCTATCGGCTAGTTAAGCGTCAATACTATCGGCGTCAATCGCGGCGCTGCCAGCAACGATAAACTCTTTGCGTGGAGCAACATCTGTGCCCATGAGCAGGGAAAAAACGCGCTCTGCTGCTTCGGCATCTGTTACGGTAATGCGCCTGAGCAGTCTTGCACCGCGATCCATTGTGGTTTCTTCGAGCTGTTTTGCGTCCATCTCGCCGAGACCTTTATAGCGCTGAATCGGTTCCTTATAGCGTTTATTAGCGCGTTTAAGTTTTTTCAGTAAGGCTGCAAGCTCTGCTTCTGAATAGGTGTATATCGTCTCGTTCTTCTTGGCGCCGTTATTGATTACAACAACACGGTGCAGTGGTGGCACAGCCGCATAAACACGCCCTTCTTCTATCATTGGGCGCATGTAGCGGAAAAAGAGTGTCAAAAGCAGTGTGCGAATGTGTGCACCATCGACGTCAGCGTCTGTCATCAGCACAACTTTGCCGTATCGCACCTGTTCGAGATCGAAGGATCTGCCGGATCCGCCGCCAACAACCTGAATAATATTTGCGCACTCAGCATTTGCGAGCATATCGGCCAGGCTTGCGCGCTGGACGTTTAGGATTTTGCCGCGGATCGGAAGCAAAGCTTGATATTCACTATCGCGTGCAAGCTTTGCAGTGCCTAACGCAGAGTCACCCTCGACAATAAACAGTTCTGAGTTTGCGACGTCATTTGAGCGGCAATCAACGAGTTTTGCGGGCAGTGAGGAATTCTCAAGCGCATTTTTACGGCGTTGGGTATCGCGCTGGGTGCGAGCGGCGATGCGCGATTTCATCTCGCCAACAACTTTTTCTAGCAGCATAGTGTTTTGCTGCTTATCAATTTTCGCGGTTGAGTCTAACTGTGCGTTGAGTGCATTTGTGACAGTGCGCGACACGATGCTGCGCACAGCTGATGTGCCCAGCACTTCTTTAGTCTGCCCCTCAAACTGTGGCTCAGGCAGCCGCACCGTCACCACCGCCGTGAGACCGGCAAGCACATCGTCTTTTTCGGGGCGGTCGCTGCCAGCCTTAAGTTTGCGGGCGTTTACTTCGATTTGTTTACGTAAAACCTTCAGAAGAGCTGCTTCAAAACCAGCGACGTGGGTGCCGCCCTTGGGGGTTGCGATAATATTTACGAAGCTTTGCACCTTAGTGTCGTATCCGGTGCCCCAGCGCAGCGCTATATCCACCTCACAGGTGCGGTTCACCTCAGCCTGTTCGAGGCGTCCGCTCTGTTCGTCGAGCACCGGCACGGTTTCGGTAAAGTCGTGGCTGCCCTGGAAGCGCCAGGTGTTTGTAACCGGCGCATCGTTTGCAAGGTAGTCAACAAACTCAGAAAGCCCGCCTTCAAATTTAAAGCTGTGCACCGCTGGCTCAGCGCCGCGCAGATCGTGAATATTAAGCGCAAGCCCGGGCACCAAGAAGGCGGTCTGTCTTGCTCTGGCAAGCAGTGCCGCGGTCTCAAACTCAGCATCTGGCAAAAATGATTGTGGATCAGACCAGTAGCGCACACGGGTTCCGGTTTTAGCTTTCGCCACACGCTTTAATTTCGTGAGCCCCTCCCCTGGCGCTGTGGGGGTAAAAGGTGCGTCCGGCCCGTCTCCAGCAAAAATACCAGGCACACCGCGGCGAAATGAAATTCCCCAGGTGGCGCCAGCACGATCCACTTCCACGTCGAGACGGGCAGAAAGTGCGTTTACAACCGAAGCTCCAACGCCGTGCAGACCACCCGATGAACCGTAGGAGGAGCCACCAAATTTACCGCCGGCGTGTAGCTTTGTAAACACCAGCTCAACACCGGAAAGCCCGCTTTTTGGTTCAATGTCTACCGGCACTCCACGGCCGTGGTCGACCACCTGCACACTGCCGTCTGCGTTCAGCGTAATATCAATCGTGTCGCCGTAACCGCCAAGCGCTTCATCGACAGAGTTATCAATGATTTCCCACAGGCAGTGCATCAGCCCGCGTGAATCGTTCGAGCCGATATACATCCCGGGGCGCTTCCGGACAGCCTCAAGCCCCTCAAGAACTGTAAGGTTTTTAGCTGAGTAGTCGGGGTTTGCCAAAGGCGCCTCTTATCTACTAATCGAGGTAGTCACGCAGCTGCTGCGAGCGGGATGGGTGGCGCAGTTTAGCCATAGTCTTTGATTCAATCTGGCGAATACGTTCACGAGTAACGCCAAACTCTTCACCAATCTGATCGAGTGTCTTAGGCAGACCGTCACCCAGGCCAAAACGCATGCGGATAACACCGGCTTCACGCTCTGACAGTGAGTCAAGCAGCTGGGTCAGCTGCTGCTGCAGCATGGTGTAACCAACAGCATCTGCCGGCACAACTGCTTCAGTGTCTTCGATGAGGTCACCAAACTCAGAGTCACCGTCTTCACCGAGCGGGGTGTGCAGTGAAATCGGCTCACGGCCATATTTTTGCACTTCGACAACCTTTTCAGGTGTCATATCAAGCTCAAGTGCCAGCTCTTCTGGGGTTGGTTCACGGCCGAGATCCTGCAGCATCTGCCGCTGCACTCTGGCGAGTTTGTTAATGACCTCAACCATGTGCACCGGAATGCGGATCGTGCGCGCCTGGTCGGCCATCGCACGGGTAATCGCCTGTCGGATCCACCAGGTTGCATAGGTTGAGAACTTGAATCCCTTGGTGTAGTCAAATTTTTCGACAGCGCGAATCAGGCCCAGGTTGCCCTCCTGAATGAGGTCGAGGAACTGCATACCGCGACCTGTGTAACGCTTCGCTAGCGACACAACAAGACGCAGGTTAGCGCCGAGCAAATGCGCTTTGGCTCGCCGCCCGTCGCGTGCCACCCAGCGTAATTCACGTGCAAGCTTTTTTGGCAGATCTGGTGTGGTCGCAAGCTTATCTTCGGCGAAGAGACCGGCTTCAATACGCATTGCAAGCTCCACCTCTTCAACGGCTGTGAGCAGCGCAACCTTACCGATCTGTTTCAGGTAGTCCTTTACCGGGTCAGCGGTTGCACCAGCGATCTGGGTGCTGCGCTGCGGCACGTCGTCATCTTCTTTTCCGCTCAGCACGATCGCCCCCTGTGGGAGCGCCTCCAGCGGTTCTGAATCCGTCTTCTCGTCTGCGTCTACGTCGTCTTCGGTTTCATCAAAATCGCCACCGGCAGCTTCGAGTAGCTCTTCAAGATCTGCTTCTGCTTTTGTCTTGCGCCGCCCCGGTTTAGCCTCTGCAATCTCTTCTACTGCACTTTCCGGCTCTGCTGGTGCCGCAACTGCTTTCTTCCGGGTTGCGGTCTTCTTTGCAGCAGTGCTTTCCTTGGCAGCGGTAGTTTTCTTTGCCGTAGCAGTTTTCTTTGCTGCAGTAGTCTTTTTCGCGGCAGTGGTTTTCTTTGCAGCGGCTGTCTTCGTTACAGCGGTGCTTTCCTGCTCCGCAGCTGTCTTTTTCGCAGTGCTCTTTGCCGCCGCAGTTTTTGTTGTGCCGGCCTTTTTAGCTGTTGCCTTTTTAGCACCAGGCTCAGTTTGTGTATCGTCGCCCGAAACTGCTTTCTTTGCAACGGTCTTCTTGGTTGAGGTTGCCACGCAACACCCTTCATTACTCGACTTTGTTACACCTGTGAATCTTCGCGTAACCTGGTAAAACCCGTGTCAAGTTCTTCTTTAAAAAATAGAACTTCCACGGGGTACTGACCTTATTTTAACGAGTCATAAGGGCTTAGGTCAAACTGGGTTCGTAACGAAGATTAATCCCGCTCTTCGCGGTCATCACCATCTGTCCGGTCGTCTTTTGCGCCGGGGTTTATTCCGTCTAGCCCAGACGCACGATCCGCACGATAGTGATTTTTTAATGTGCCACCCTGGGCTAGAAACTGCTCAAACTCATGGCCTAGTTCTTCTGCAGACGGCATATCGTCAAGCGATCCGAGCAAATCTGCGGTGCGTGACTCACGGGCTTTAAATTTGTCGTAGCGCGCCTCGAGCGCTGCCACCAACTCAATAAATTCCTCGTTTTCTTGTAGCTGATTTGCCAGTTGATGGGCGAAGCGAGCTTCTTCTTCTATCACTCTCTCAGTTGAAAAAACGAGACCGGTAACGCGTGAAATAACAGAAATTGCCGCAAGCATTCCGGTTGGGTAATAGTTCGTAGCGAGGTAGTTGGGTAAGAAGAGAGTGCAGCCAACAACATCTTCACCCAGCAAAGTGAGCCGATACTCGAGCATCTGCGTAATTGAAGCAGCAATGCGACTGCTCGGCTGCCAATCTGTGAGCTCAGCGATGACGTCTTCACGGGTGCCACTGATAGTTTTTGCAATCGGCCTGGTGTGCGGCACCGGCATCGGAAACGCTTGACCCCAAAAGGTCACGCTCACCTGCAGCTCAGCGATCAACAGCAAAACGCTGTCTGCAAAACGCTCCCACCGATAGTCTGGCTCAAACCCTGCGAGCAGCAGAAACTGATTGCCGAGTGAATCAGACCCCAGAGACAGGGTTAACTCTTCTGGCTGATATGAAGTGAAGTGATCGCGTTCAAAACCCATCTCAGGGCGGTGCGCGCGATAGTCGAGCAATAGATCGGCTTTAAACGAAACTAGGGTTTCCTCGATTGCCTCATTAAACATGAAAGTTTGCAAGCCCTCAACGATCTGCCCCACATCAGCCACAGGGCGAGTGAGAATAATCAGCGGCAGGTTCCGCGGAACATCGGCAAGGTTCTCGCGATGAAGCTGAAAAAGTGACTCACTCATTCAAACAATCATACGCCCCCGCCTGAGTTGGCGCCTGCACCTGAGCTGAGAGAATTATGAGTATCACTACGGATTCAGTAGCCGAAAGGGAGTAGGATACTAAGGGAGTGTCGTAACCATACGACCACAAGAGAAAACTCGCAACAACGAGGAGATTCTGTTGGCAGATCAGCAGTTTGACTTAGTAGTACTTGGTGGCGGCAGCGCAGGCTATGCGGCTGCAATTCGCGCGACACAGCTGGGCAAAACCGCAGCCGTGATCGAGAAAGATAAGCTTGGCGGCACCTGTTTGCATCGCGGTTGCGTTCCAACAAAAGCACTGTTGCACGCCGCTGAAATTGTAGATGTTGTGCGCGGCGCAGACACCTATGGCATTCAGGCTTTGCTCACCGGTATCGATATCGAGGCTGTTTCAGCCCACCGCGAAGCAATTGTGAATTCTAAGTTCAAGGGCTTACAGGGTCTGCTGAAGGCTGTTGGCGTTACTGTGATTGCTGGCGAGGGTAAGCTCACCGCACCAAACACCGTTACAGTCAACGGCGAATCGATTGTTGGTGAAAATGTTGTGCTCGCAACAGGCTCATACTCACGCACCCTGCCGGGTCTTGAAATTGCAGGTCGCGTAATTACCAGTGAGCAGGCGCTACAGCTTGACGAAGTGCCTGAGCGCGCGATCATTCTCGGCGGTGGCGTTATCGGTGTAGAGTTTGCGAGTGTTTGGCGCTCGTTCGGGGCGGAGGTCACCATTGTTGAGGGCCTGCCGCACCTGGTGCCAAACGAGGAAGAGTCAATCTCTAAGCAGCTGGAACGCGCTTTCAAGAAGCGCGGTATCGGTTACCAGCTTGGTGTGCGATTCAAGTCAGTATCACAGACCGAAGATGAGGTAACAGTAACCCTCGAAAACGGCACCACGCTCACCGGCGATTACCTCCTTGTTGCGGTTGGTCGCGGACCGGCAACAGACAACATTGGTCTCGATGAGGTTGGCGTAAACCGTGATCGCGGCTTTGTAACCACGAATGAACGCCTGCAGACTAACGTGCCTGGCGTGTGGGCGGTTGGCGATATCGTGCCAGGTCTGCAGCTTGCGCACCGCGGTTATCAGCAGGGTATTTTCGTTGCCGAAGAAATCGCGGGCTTGAATCCACAGATCGTCGAAGACGTAAATATTCCGAAGGTGACCTACTGCGACCCAGAAATTGCCTCTGTCGGTCTCACCGAAGCAAAAGCGGTTGAAAAGCTTGGCAAAGAAAAGGTGACAGCCTACGAATACAATCTCGCGGGTAACGCGAAAAGTTCAATTCTCGGCACCGCCGGCTCAGTTAAGGTTGTTCGCGAAGTTGACGGCCCGGTGCTTGGCGTGCACATGATTGGTGCCCGTGTAGGTGAGCTCGTCGGCGAGGCACAGCTGATTGTGAACTGGGATGCCTACCCAGAAGATGTCGCACCGTTTATTCACGGTCACCCAACCCAAAATGAAACCATTGGCGAGGCGATGCTTAAGCTCGCCGGCAAGCCACTGCACGCAATCTAAGCTGCGAAGAAAGTTTTAAAGAACGGAGAATTTGAGATGAGTCAGGAAGTTGTTCTTCCCGCACTCGGTGAGAGCGTAACCGAGGGCACAGTCACCCAGTGGCTGAAACAGGTTGGTGACAGCGTTGAGGTTGACGAGCCGCTGCTCGAGGTCTCGACAGACAAGGTAGACACCGAGGTGCCTTCGCCTATCGCCGGTGTCATCGAAGAAATCCTCGTCGCCGAAGATGAGACCGTTGAGGTTGGCGCAGTGCTTGCGCGTGTCGGTGACGGCTCAGGAGCTGCCGCTGCCCCTGCGGAAGAAGAATCATCTCAGTCAGAAGCTGCAGAAGAACCGGCAGCTGAGGAGCCTGCAGCTGCAGAGGAATCAGCGCCTGCAGAAGAGCCTACCGCCGCAGAGACAGCGGCTGCAGAATCTGCCCCTGCTGAAGAAGCACCTGAAAAAGCAGCAGAGCCTGCAGCTGCAGAAACTTCAAAACCGGCTGCTGAACCTGCTGAAAAGCAAGCAGCAACTGCTGCTTCCGCAGCACCAGCTCAAGGGTTCGATACCCCACCAGCTGATACTCCCGTTGGCGGCTACGTCACTCCTATTGTGCGCAAGCTCGCACAGCAGCTCGGTGTAGACCTCTCACAGGTTAAAGGCACCGGTATCGGTGGTCGGATCCGCAAGGAAGACGTGAAAAACGCTGCGGCAAACACCGCTAACGCTAACGACGCAGCAACAAGCACACCGGCACCAGCGAAGTTTGAGGTTTCAGAGCTGCGCGGCACCACACAGGCAATGAGCCGCCTGCGCAAGGTTGTAGCCTCACGTGCGGTTGAGTCGCTGCAGCAGACAGCACAGCTGACAACCGTTGTTAAGGTTGACGTCACCAAGGTGGCAAACCTACGCAACGCAAAGAAAGATGAGTTCCTGCAGAAGACCGGCAATAAGCTGTCATTCTTGCCTTTCTTTGCACTGGCTGCGGTTGAGGCATTGCAGACCTACCCAATTATCAACTCTTACGTTGACGGTGAGAACATCGTTTACCCAGCTCAGGAAAACTTGAGCATCGCAGTTGATACAGAGCGTGGGCTGCTCACCCCTGTTATTAAAGACGCAGCCGGTAAGAATATTGCTGAGCTTGCAAACAGTGTTGCAGATCTCGCTGCTCGCACCCGCGACAACAAGATCAAACCAGACGAGCTGTCGGGCGGCACATTCACCCTCACCAACACTGGCTCACGCGGTGCGCTGTTCGATACACCGCTAGTGTTCCTGCCGCAGTCTGCAATTCTCGGCACCGGTGCAGTTGTCAAGGAGCCTGGCGTATTCAGCACCCCTGAGGGTGATGCAATCGGAGTGCGCTCATACGTCTACCTCGCGCTGTCTTACGATCACCGCACAATCGACGGCGCTGACGCTGCCAGGTTCTTAACACAGATTAAGAAGCGTCTGGAAGAGGGTAACTTCGAGGGCAATCTCGGCATCTAGTAGGAGCGTTTCAACGTAACTAAACAAAAAGGTTGCGAACCAAACTTTAACCGTTTGGGATCGCAACCTTTTTGTTTGTAACAACCTCTGTTGGTGAGAGTTTTCCACCATAAATTGCTCGCGCACAGTCCGTGCAGCTGCAGTTTTCTAATCTGAGTGTTATGAAAAGAAAACGGCGCTCCCCCACAAGTTTCTTAAATGCGGCTGATCTCGCCGGAATACTCATCGCTGTTACCAAACATATTGAGGCGGGGCAGGCTCAAACATGTCATGGCGGCTTAACTGCAGCGCAGCTGCGTATCGGTGACGGGTGCCTGTCATATCGCAAACTACCAAAACAGCCGCTCAAAATCGCCCAATGGTCTGACGAAAAGCGCCACAAACATGACGAGCTGTGCACTCACGCTGGATACTCAGTTAGTGACGTTATTCGGCTCGTAAAATCTCTCAAAGTGTCTGGGGCGCGCCTTATAGAGCATATTGCGAAGATAAGCCGAATTGCGATATCGGAAGAGTTTTCTGAGGGCAAGTATCCCAGATGGTCGGTGTCAGAAATTTTAACCGCAGAATTTGAGAACTATCTCACGCCACGTCTGCCAACTAAAGCACTTGATGTGGGCTGGCTCAGCTATCCTAGAAGTTATGGCTAAAGAAAAGACGCAGCGCGAACCGGGTCGCATCAAACAGATGATTCAGGTCTACAAGACCACCAAACAGCACGACAAAAATCTGCCTTTTGTTTTGCTGTTCTGGTTCCTCGCGCCGATTCTGATCGCAATCGCGCTGCCGATCCTCCTGCCAGGGGCGGGCATTGTCTCTTGGATTCTGTGGCCTCTAACCGGCATTATGGCCGGTATTCTCGCCGCGATGATTGTGCTGGGACGCCGAGCAGAGCGCGTCATCTACACACAGATTGAAGGGCAGCCTGGCGCTGTTGGAGCGGTGCTCGCGAACGGTCTGCGTCGCAGCTACCGTGGTTCAGAGGTGCCAGCAGCTGTTTCAGCGCGCACAAAAGACGCTGTCTACCGTGCGGTTGGTAAGGCCGGTGTTGTTCTCGTCGGTGAGGGGCGGCCCGACCGGCTTGGGCGACTCATGGGTGACGAAGAACGAAAAGTAAAACGTGCGCTGCCAAGTGTGCCGGTGCACCGCGTGTACGTTGGAAACGAGACCCCCGAGCAGGTGCCACTGCACCAGCTGCCGAAGACCATCTATCGCTTTAAGGGCGCACTGCGTCGCAACGAAGTAACCGTTGTGCACAATCGGCTGCAGGCGCTGCAGGGCGCACCAGTTGGTATTCCGAAGGGTGTCGACCCCAACCGGGTGCGCCGTCCAAGCAAACCACGCTAAGCTTTTTAACTGCTGGGCTAAAATTTGCGCGAGCTTGCAGCGCGGCACTAAAAATTAGGGGCGGATCAGCACGGTTCCGGCAATCTTGTCGTGAAAACCGCGCTGGTCACTATCCCAGACCAGAGCTGGCACCACAAGGCACAGCAGCAGTGTGCGCACAATCGGGCGCCACAGCCACTGTAAATAGCCGTCTTTTTCTGCATAGATTGAAGCCAGCCGGAGACCAAAAATATAGTGTCCTACTGAGCCGCGCACAGTCAGCAGCATAACCATCTGCATTAGGGCAAAAACGATTAACTGGTTCAGCGGTTCAATTCGGCCACCACTCTGCCAGTAGACAATTGCAGTCGCAAGACCCCAATCAACAAAAATTGCCCCCAAACGGCGCCCGATCCGCCCGATAGAGCGCGCACCAGACTCGTTCAACCCTAAACGCTCACCGGGATATTTACTCGGTGACACATCACCAAACTTGACCCCTTGTTGCTTGCTTGCCATGCCCTCAAGTATACGAGGCTCCAATGATTTCAAGCTTCCCCGCTCGTCGTCAGCGGACGCGGTCAAAACGGAGTAATCTAAAACACGTGCCGGATGCATTCGCTCGCTGGGCAAAACCACGCTGAGTCTGGTTTATTCCGCTACTCGAGTTAGCCGGCCCCTTCAATTCATAGGAGAGTAATCAATGTTTAAAACCTCGACCGAAATGCTCAGCTACATCAAAGAAAACGATGTTGTCTTCGTTGATATTCGTTTCGTCAATCTCCCCGGCGTGCAGCAGCATTTCAACGTTCCGGCGCAGGATCTTGACGAAGATTTTTTTACAACAGGCCAGCTTTTTGACGGTTCTTCGATCGCGGGTTTCGAGGGCATTGCAAACTCAGATCTGCAGTTAATTCCAGACCCCACGTCTGCCTATGTAGACCAGTTCCGTGACGAAAAAACACTGATTGTTGTGTGCGATATTTACAATCCACGCACCGGCGAAATTTATCACAAAGATCCGCGTCAGGTCGCTAAAAAGGCAGAACAGTATCTCCTCTCTACCGGCATCGGAGATACCGCATACTTCGCACCAGAGGCGGAGTTTTATATTTTTGACTCGGTACGGGTTAGAAACCTCCCAAACGCATCCGGGTATGAGATTGATTCAGATGAGGCAATCTGGAACAGCTACGAGCATCAAAACGGCAATAATCAGGGGCACTACACACCGCTTAAGGGTGGCTACTTCCCAGTAGCACCGGTAGACAAGCAGGCGGATCTGCGTGACGACATTTCGGTGCGTCTCATGGAGGCCGGTCTTACTGTTGAGCGCTCACATCACGAGGTTGGGGCACCGGGCCAGGCTGAGATTAACTACCGTTTTAACACGCTAGTGCGCTCAGCAGATGACGTTCTAAAGTTTAAATATGTGGTAAAAAATACTGCAGAACTCTGGGGCAAGAGCGCTACATTCATGCCAAAACCAGTTGCCGGCGACAACGGCTCCGGCATGCACGTGCACATGTCACTCTGGAAGGGCGGCGAACCACTTTTCTACGATGAGAACGGTTACGCAGGCCTGAGCGACACCGCACGGTGGTACATTGGCGGCATTCTAAAGCACGCGAAAGCCTTGGCTGCCTTTACTAACCCAACCGCAAACAGCTATCGCCGTCTTGTTAAAGGCTTTGAGGCGCCGGTAAACCTTGCATACTCTGCCGGCAACCGCTCAGCTTGTGTGCGCATCCCGATCACCGGATCCAACCCGAAAGCAAAGCGGATAGAGTTTAGAGCTCCCGACGGTGCTTCTAACCCCTACCTCAGCTTCGCCGCCCAGCTGATGGCCGGTATCGATGGAATCCGTAATCGTATTGAGCCGCTGGCACCAATTGATAAGGATCTGTACGAACTGCCACCAGAGGAAGCAAAAGCTATTCCACAGCTACCGGGCTCTCTGGAGGAGGCACTCGTGGAGCTTGAGAACGACCACGACTTCCTGCTTGAGGGTGGGGTCTTCACCGAAGAGCTAATTCAGACTTGGATCGATTACAAACGAGAGGAAGAGCTAAAGCGCTTAGCTGCTCTGCCAACACCGGGAGAGTTCGAGCTCTACTACTCCATCTAATGCACTAGATTAAAGTCCCGCCAGCTGGAAACTAAGACGCTGGCGGGACTTTAATCTATAAGCGAGCACCAAAGAATTGTTCTTCAAACACCTGCCTGGCGCGACGTGAAGCGCTAAACCAGGCTTCCTCTAACTCAGTGGTGTGAGCGGGATCAAACCCGAGGATGCAACTGATACCGGCTAATGCGTGTCGATCAGTCGGTAGCGTGTCAGATGCACGCCCCTCCCACAGCATAATTGCGGATCGCAATTGACTCGCCAGCTCCCAAGCGGTGCGCAAAACTCTAGCGTCAGCAGCCGAACAAATCCCCGCTTGCACAGCCGCTTCCAAAGCCGCAAGTGTTTCCACAGTGCGCAGAGCCGGCACTTTTAGCCCGTGCTGCATCTGCCACAGCTGCACCAACCATTCGGTGTCCGAGACTCCACCTGGTCCAAGTTTTAAATGCCTGCGGGGTTGTGCCCCGCGTGGCAAGCGTTCGGTCTCCATGCGGGCCTTTAGCTTTCGCACTTCCCGCAACTGTTCACTGCCGAAGGAGTCACGGTAGCGCACAGCATCTGCAATTTCGAAGAATTCTGCCGCCAAAGTTTTATCACCGGCAACGAAGCGGGCCCGTAATAGCGCTTGCGCTTCCCAGGTGAGCGACCATTTTTCATAGTAGTTGCGGTAACCCGTAAGATTGCGCACAAGCGATCCGTTTTTCCCTTCCGGGCGTAAATCTAGATCGAGTTCTGTGCCGGTGAGCGGGTCAGATACCAGCTGCCGCAAAGTTGCTACAACTGTCTGTGCGATACTCGCCGCACCCTCGACCCCTTCTGGCGCGCCATACACCGCTATAACATCTAGGTCGCTGGCAAAACCGAGTTCACCACCGCCGTAGCGCCCCATAGCAATTAGTGCGATCCTTAAACTGTCGGCGCCGGGGGTAAATCTTTGAATCTGGGTGAGCAGCACACTCAACAGCGCGGTGTGTGCGGCGTCAAGCCCTGCGGCGCTCTGTTTTTCGTCTGTCACCCCAACCAAACGAGACAGCACAAGACGTAATATCTCGCGTCTGTGCACACGCTTCACCGCCTCAGCAACGGCTTCAATAGTTTCTCTGCGGGTGGCGAGCGCGTTCATTTCCTCTGTGATCGCGCTGCTTGCAAGAGGCTGTAACCTGCTGTCGTCTTCCAGCCAGGCGACACACTCTGGCATTTTTTCGAGCAGATCAGCCCCGAAGCGTGAGCCGGAGAGCACACGCGTTAAGCGTTCAGCCGCTTCTGTGCCATCACGCAATAGGCGTAAATACCAGGGTTGTTCAGCGTTCGCTTCACTAATTCTTCTAAACGCTAGCAGCCCCGCATCAGGGTTTACACCCTCCCCCAACCACTGCAGCAATACCGGGAGCAGATTACGTTGGATCTGCGCCCTTCTGCTGGTTCCTGCGGTGAGTGTTTGGAGATGGCGTAACGCGCCTTGCGGATCCTTAAATCCAATACTCTGTAGGCGATCGCGGGCGGCATCGGGGGTTAAGAGGAGATCCTCACCCTGCAACTGGGCTACTGCGCTGAGTAACGGTGCATAAAAAATTTTGATGTGCAGACTGCGCACCCGCTGTTTGATTTTTTCCCAGGCGGTAACCAGCGCCTCAGCATTTCCGTAACCGCTAGTGCGCGCAAGCACACGCTGCGGTTCATGCTCTCTAGGCATGAGTGCTGTGCGCCGCAGGTGGCGAAGCTGCAGCCGATGCTCCCACACACGCAGTTGCCGGTATGAGTTGCTCAGCTCTTCGCCGTCTGCGCGTGCGATATAGCCGCCCTGCACGAGCGCTGTTAGCGCGTCTAATGTCGATCTCAGACGCAGCGACTCATCGTGTGCGCCGTGCACCAACTGCAACAGTTGCACACTAAACTCAACGTCACGCAGGCCCCCAGGCCCCAGTTTGATCTGGTAATCAATATCTGCGATATCTATGTTTTCGGTGACGCGCTCACGCATTCGTCGCACACTGCCCACGAAATCGGGGCGATCCTTCGTCGCCCAGATGAGCGGAGTAACCGCTGCAATAAACTGTGTTCCGATCCGCTCATCGCCAGCAGAATAGCGCGCCTTTAAGAGCGCTTGAAACTCCCACGACTGCGCCCACCGATCGTAATAATTGAGATAGGAATCAACTGTGCGCACAAGTGCACCGTCTTTACCCTCCGGGCGTAAATTGGGGTCAACCTCCCACAGCGGCGGCTCAAAGCTCGGAGCCCCGATCGCGCGCATGGTTTCACCCGCTATTCGCGTTGTGGCGCGCAATAAATCGTCAGTTCCGATATTACTTGCTGCGCTATCGGTCACAAACAGCACATCAACATCAGAAACTATGTTTAGTTCTCGGGCACCGCACTTACCCATCGCTATCACTGCGAGGGGTGCTTTGCGCGCGTGCTCAGCAGGTATCGGGATGCCGGACCCACCGCCTGCGGCTAGTGTTGCACGAGCGACCAACATTGCAGCTTCTAAAGCAGCATCGGCAAGGTCGGACAGTGCGCGTGACACCTCAGAAAACAGCAGAGTGGGATCCGCAGCTTCAAGATCTGCGAGGGTAATTTCGGCGAGCAACTGGCGATACCTGATACGCAGAGCCGACCAGCCCGCCTCACCGGCCCTAACTTTACGATCGATAGGCTCTTCCCAAGCTTCCGGATTGTCGCGCAAACGCTGCTGCAGTTCCGGGGTGAGCACCGGGATTGCAGCTGTTTCACCGCTCTCAACGGCGCTGAGCAACTCATCTCGGTAGGTTTGGGCTGACCTAATTGCGCCGCCGCGTGACAGCAGCGGCAGCAGACTTGCCGGGTTCCGCTGCCAAAACTGCGCCAGACCTTCTGATGCCCCGTACAGCAGCGCAAGTCGCTCCCATTCGAGACCGGATAGCTCACTAAACCTGCCGGGGTGGCGTTCGAGATGCTCCCGCACAAGCCGGAGCGCGGAGTCTGGATCGCCAGCTCGTGCGAAAGCCGTTAGTAGGTTTCTAATATCAGTGCTCGTCAGGTTGCTTAACTCTGCAAGCGCCTCACGCGCACTGCTCAACTCGGCGAAACCAGCTCGCGCGAGTTCAGACAGCGTTACCTGTTCAGAGACGGTCAAGGTTCTGTTCTAGCTCCCATTTCGTAACCTGACTGCGGTACTCTTCATTTTCGCGACGTTTTTCGCGCAAGAAATAAGCAAAAGCCTGCTCACCCAGTGTTTCAGCGACAAGCTCAGACCGCTCCATCACCTGCAGTGCCTCACCTAACGAGCCGGGCAGCGGGGTCAGGCCGAGTGCGCGGCGTTCAGCTCGTGAGAGATCCCAGACATTCTCTTCAGCTTCCGGCGGCAGTTCGTATTCTTCTTCGATGCCCTTCAAACCGGCCGCAAGCAGCACAGCATACGCAAGATACGGGTTCGCGGCGGGATCCAGCGCACGATACTCAATACGCGCGGATCCGCCTTTGCCTGGTTTATACATCGGCACACGAATGAGCGCGGAATGGTTGAGGTGCCCCCAGGAGATATATGGCGGAGCTTCGCCACCACCCCACAGTCGCTTGTAAGAGTTCACAAACTGATTGGTGACCGCAGTAATTTCAGCAGCGTGCTCCAGAATCCCAGCCATGAAACGCCGACCGATAATCGATAGCTGATACTTTGCACCCGGATCAAAAAATGCATTCTGATCGCCCTCAAATAGCGAGAGATGGGTGTGCATACCGCTGCCGGGTTGGTCGCGGAAAGGCTTGGGCATAAAGGTTGCGCGCACACCCTGCGCGATAGCCACCTCTTTGATGACGGTTCTAAACGTCATAATATTGTCTGCCATTGTCAGCGCATCGGTGTAGCGAAGATCAATTTCGTTCTGCCCCGGGCCGCCCTCATGGTGGCTAAACTCGACAGCTATCCCGAGATCTTCGAGCATCGCAACGCTTGCGCGTCGAAAGTCATGCGCTAAGCCACCGGGAACATTGTCGAAGAAGCCTGCGCCGTCTACCGGAATCGGCACACCGTTTGCGTCAAGCTCTTTCTCTAACAGGTAGAACTCAATCTCAGGGTGTGCGTATAGCGTGAACCCTTTTTCGCTCGCCCGTTCTAACTGTCGCTTTAAAACCTGCCGCGGATCTGACACCGCCGCCTCGCCGTTCGGTGTGAGCAGATCGCAAAACATGCGGCCGGTTGGTTCAATTTCACCGCGCCACGGCAGTAGTTGGAAGGTGGAAGGATCGGGAACGGCGAGGAAGTCAGATTCAAAAGCGCGTGTGCGCCCCTCAATCGCTGAGCCATCAAAACCGATTCCCTCAGTAAACGCGCTCTCCACTTCGGTGGGTGCGAGCGCAACGGATTTTAGACCGCCGCCGATATCAGTAAACCAGAGCCTGACAAAGCGAACTCCGCGTTCTTCTATCGTGCGTAAAACAAAGTCACGCTGTTTTGTCATGCCCGGCCCCAGTCGTCTTCTTCAGCTTCTTCGGCTTTCCAAGCATCTGCTCGCTGCTGCAGCTTGTCAGGCGCGGCCTGCGCTTCAGCAGCGGTTGGAAAAGGCCCAACGCGATACACAGACGGGGAGAGTTTCCCTTTTTCAACCTCACCGGTCTGTGTGTTGTACCAGTACTCTTCGCCGGTCTCTACACCCCAGTCTTCTGCTGTCATTAGCGTGCCCTCCAGATGAAATTTAGACACTACTAAGACTAGTACGGAACGGGTCGGATCATACGCCGGGTTCTGTGCGACGCGCTAGACGTCGTGACAATCATCTATCTCGGCCTACTGTTGCCAGCAGGCTCTAGCAACCTACCCGAAAACTCGACGGGGAGTCTGTTAGCGTTTTCTGCATGGTCTTGCTCCGAGCGAGGTTTACCTAGCCGACTGCGTCACCGCAATCGCTGGTGGTCTCTTACACCACCCTTTCACCCTTACCAGCAAAACACTGGCGGTCTACTCTCTGTTGCACTTTCTCGCGGGTCACCCCGGGTGGGCGTTACCCACCGCTCTCCCCTGTGGAGCCCGGACGTTCCTCGGCGCAGTCTCACTTGCGTTTAACTGCGACGCGATTGTCTCACCAACCCGTTCCACGCTCTAGCTTAGCGTTAAGAATTTAGATGCGCACCAGGATGACACCGGTTTGTGGATCATAAATGATCTCGTCTTCAGGTATCGCATTGATTTCAGCAAGCTCACCCGGTGACAGTTTCATATTGCTCGCCTCAGAAACACCGTTGCGAAGTGCCGCCGCTCCAATGCCTGTGCGGCCACGCATTTCTTCATACTCTGTCAGCAGCTCTTTTGGAATACGCGTTTCTTTATTCAGCCGCTCTTCCTGTGTTGCCTCTAGCTGCGCGCGAATTTCAGCCGCAGCCGCCTTAGCCTCCTGCTGCGTCTCTTTCCCCTGCGTTGCAATGGCATCGAGCACCGCTTTAGTTTCTGCAAGGTTTTTTTGAGCGTCTGCAGTAATCTCGCCAAGCTCGAGCTCTTGCAGCTCTAAGTTTTCTTTCCGCGTTAATAGAGTGGCGATCTCGTGCTGCAGATTCTGTGCAAGCTTCGCGTCGCTAGCTGCTGTGAGCCGCTTCTCGTCTTGTGTAAGGCGTTTCAGCACAGTTTCAATGTCATCGCTGGTGCGTTTTTCTTGCACCTCAGCAGCTTCCAAAGCGCGCTGGGCCTCAAGATAGTGCGCGCGTGCCGTAGCTGCCTGCGTCTCTAACTCCCGCAATTTGGCAATTTGAGGTAGCTGCTTCAGGCTGCGATTGTGTCTAGCAACTTCGGTGTCGAGTTTGGCTAGCTCAAGCAGCGCCAACTGCTGTTCTCTGCTGGCTTTCATATGACCCTCTTTCAATTTTGAAGCAGTACCTAAACTTTAGCCTGTCTGAGCGCGAAACACAGAGAAATTTGGGATACTTAATACAGCCAAAGCTGGCTGCGGCGGGCAGGCCGGTTTCACCTTCGATGCTAGGAAAGTAACTTCATGACTACCACTGCAAAAGATCATCTCGAAAGCTGGAACACAAAAATTGCGCTTGCTGAAGAGCTGGTGCCTCAGATTGGCAAACTGTACCGCGAGAATGATGTTGTGCTCTCGGTTTACGGCGCTTCTTTAGTGGGTCAGAGCCCGATTGAAATAGTGCGCAGTCACCGCGCTGTGCGACACATTGAAGACGCTGAGCTACCGCTTGCGCAGACCGCTGCCGTCGTTAAAGCTCTGACAGAATTAAACCCCGCACCTGTCTCCTTAGATATTGCAAAGGTGCTGCGCGAGGTTGGCACGGGGGATGTTACCGAGTATCTGCGCAAAGAGATTTCTAATGCCAACGCAGCAACTGGCAACGGCACAGATGTTGTGCTCTACGGTTTTGGGCGGATCGGCCGGCTACTCGCCCGCATTCTGATTGATCACACCGGCAGCGGGCGCGGTCTCAATCTCCGCGCTGTTGTGGTGCGCAAAGCTAGTGAGAACGATCTCGAAAAACGCGCCAATCTGTTGCGGCGCGACTCAGTGCACGGCCCCTTCAACGGTGTTATCTCTATCGATGCTGAAAATGACGTAATTATTGCCAACGGTGTGCGCATTCAGGTCATCTACTCTAACGATCCAGCAACCGTAGACTACGAACAGTACGGCATTAAAGACGCAATTGTGGTTGATAACACAGGCCGCTGGCGTGATGCGGAAGGCCTAAGCCAGCACCTGCAGTCAAAAGGTGTTGCGCGCGTGCTTCTAACCGCACCCGGCAAGGGCGACCTCAAGAATGTTGTGTACGGCATCAACCACGATGTCATTACCGATGACGACAAGATTATCTCTGCAGCAAGCTGCACAACCAATGCGATCACTCCAGTATTAAAGATTGTTAATGACGCCTACGGAGTCACTCAGGGTCATGTTGAAACAGTGCACAGCTACACCAATGATCAGAACCTCATCGACAACTTCCACAAGGGCGATAGGCGTGGTCGCGGTGCGGCGCTAAACATGGTCATCACTGAGACGGGCGCAGCAAAAGCGGTCGCGAAGGCACTGCCCGAGTTTGCTGGCAAGCTCAGCGGTAGCGCGATTCGTGTGCCAACCCCTGACGTCTCCCTCGCAATTCTCAATCTGCAGCTTGAAAAAGATATCACTCGCGAAGAAATTAACAGTCTGCTGCAGGAAGTTTCACTGACCGGTGAGCTCCGTTCACAAATTAACTATGTGGAATCACCAGAGATTGTCTCTACCGACTTTGTTGGTGAGCGCCGCGCAGGAATCGTTGACGGTCTGGCAACTCAGGTGAGCGGTAAAACCGCGATCCTCTACGTGTGGTACGACAATGAGTTCGGATACAGCTCACAGGTTGTGCGCGTCATTGAAAAAATGGCCGGTAATCACCCGGCGCATATCCCAGCGAAGTAGCCAGATTCTGGCACCTGCTGACCAACAACAGATTAATCAAGAAATTAGATGACAATGGCAGAGAAATATATTATCGGCGTAGACGGATCAGAAGAGAGCCATCGCGCTCTTGCGTGGGGGCTTGAACGGGCAGCAGCGCATAAGGCGGATGTCGAGCTGCTCTACGTCGCCGACGACTCCTTCCTTTCTGAGACACCTGTTTTCGTCTCCGACGCGCAGGCAGCTGGTGAGAAACTGCTTAAAGCAGAGGCCGAGCACGCACGCACACTTGGATTCGAAGGCACAATTACCGGCAATGCGATCGTTGGCAACCCTGTTGGTGAGCTAGAGAAGGCTTCAAAGCGTGCAGACTTAATCATTCTCGGCGCACACCACGGCAGCAGACTCGCAGGCACGTTCTTTGGCACACGGGCGGTGAAGATCGCAGCGGCTGCACACTGCCCCGTCGCTGTAATTCCGCTTGAGAAGCCGGTACGCCCAACTAAGGGTGTTGTTGTTGGTGTTGATGGCTCTGACGCATCTGTTAAGGCTGTTGAGAAGGCCGCAGCAGAGGCCGCCACACTCGGTGTGCCGCTGCACGCTATCTATGCTTGGATGACGCCGCTTACTCCCGGTATTGAATTTCTGTGGAGTCCAGAGCTGATTCAGGAGCAGGAAGAAAAAGCGCAAGAGGCCCTCGCTATCGGCACCGCGGGTGTTAAAGAACGCTTCCCCGATCTTGAGATTGTGCGTGAGGTGGTGCAGGCACCGCCTGTCAGCGCGCTTGTTGAGGCCGGTCAGGACGCCGCCGCGGTCGTTGTTGGAAGCCGCGGCCGCAACGCACTATCTCGTTTGCTGCTCGGTAGCGTCAGCCACGGAGTGCTACAGCAGCTCCCGACCACTGTTATTGTCACCCGCGCTTAAAACGGGATAAAAAGAAAAGTCCGGCTCAGCCGGACTTTTCTTTTTAGTTTCAGTGCGCCCGGAGAGACTCGAACTCCCGACCCCCTGGGTGTAAACCAAGTGCTCTAACCAACTGAGCTACAGGCGCTTGTTGTTTTTGACAACTCGAAAACTATAACACGGTTTTAAAAACCAATGCAAGCAAGCTATTTTCGGCGTGTCGATAAAAGCTCTAACGCTTTGAAGTAGCGCGTAATCTCTCGCGCGCGGCTCGGCGCTGAGCTAAAACGATCGATGATCTCTCCGTCACCCACAACAAGCACAGTGGTGCGGGTCGCATGTTTAGCAACCGGATTGTATGCAGCAAACTTCCGCGCCACCCTCCCCCGCGGCTTCGCGTCTGAGAGCAGCTCAAAGTCGACACTGTCACGCACACCATGCTGCGCTGCCCATGAGGCCAGCACCTCGATCTCATCGCAGGTGACAACCTGCAGCCGGACGCCACGCTCTAAAAATTCTGGCTGGTGCGCTGTCAGCTCCTGCAGTTCTTGCGCACAAACCGGTGTGAAAGCGCGCGGAATAAACACTAGAAAAACGGCTTTAGGATCATCGCCCACCTCTGCACCGTTACGCGAGGTTCCTAGAGGGCTTGGCGCACCTGTGGCGCTTGGCAGTGTGAAACGCGGCAGATGCTCGCCGATCCGTCCCGCAAATTTTTGTCGAAACAAACACAACCTACTTTTGTATAAAACCAACTGGCTAAAGGTCAAACTATTGTTGAACAACCCCAGGCTATCCACTGAAACAGGTAGTAGGCTTAAAGAGTTGGTTTGTTACCCAAATGGGCAGTCACAAACTTAACTTTCCAACGTTGAACTTAGGAGCACAATGCCTATTAACACTGAAGATCCTTATGCACCGGCTACCCCCGATCAGGATCCAGAAGAAACAGCGGAATGGCGTGAATCCCTTGATGATCTGGTAGCGCAGCGCGGCCCGGGTCGAGCTCGTGAAATTATGAGCAGCATGTTGGCTCGGTCACGTGAGCTGCATCTAAATGTGCCACAGATTCCTACCACTGACTACATCAACACCATCGCCACTGAAAATGAGCCAGAGTTCCCGGGCGATGAGCAGCTGGAACGCGAATACCGCTCATATATCCGTTGGAACGCAGCAATGCTTGTGCACCGTGCGCAGCGTCCTGGTATCGAAGTTGGCGGGCACATCTCAACTTACGGCTCAGCAGCGTCTCTTTACGAGGTTGGGTTTAACCACTTCTTCCGCGGCGCTGAGCACCCAGGCGGCGGCGATCAGATCTTTATGCAGGGTCACGCATCTCCGGGCATGTACTCTCGCGCATTCCTTGAGGGGCGTCTCTCGGCGGATCAGCTTGACGGTTTCCGTCAAGAGGTGTCGCATCACAGTGGCGGCATGCCAAGCTACCCGCACCCACGCTTGATGCCCGACTTCTGGCAGTTCCCGACAGTGTCTATGGGTCTCGGCCCAATCAATGCGATCTATCAGGCGCAGTTTAATAAGTATTTAACGAACCGCGGCATTAAAGACACCAGCGATCAGCATGTGTGGGCTTTCTTGGGCGACGGTGAGCTCGACGAGGTTGAGAGCCGTGGTCAGCTGCAGGTTGCTGCGAACGAAGGTCTTGACAATCTCACTTTTGTGATCAACTGTAACCTGCAGCGGCTTGACGGCCCTGTGCGCGGTAACGGCAAAATCATTCAGGAACTTGAGATGTTCTTCCGGGGTGCGGGTTGGAACGTTATCAAGGTTATCTGGGGTCGCGAATGGGACGATCTGCTGAAGCGCGACACCGAGGGAGCGCTGCTGAACCTCATGAACACCACCCCTGACGGCGACTTCCAAACTTACAAGGCTGAGTCTGGTCTCTTCGTCCGGCAGAACTTCTTCGGTCGTGATGAGCGCGCACTGAAACTGGTTGAAGATTACACTGACGACCAGATTTGGGGTTTGCGTCGTGGTGGTCACGACTATCGCAAGGTTTATGCGGCATACAAGGCTGCTGTCGAGCACAAGGGCCGCCCAACTGTGATCCTTGCGCACACTATTAAGGGTTACGGTCTCGGCCCGCACTTTGAGGGTCGCAACGCAACCCACCAGATGAAGAAGATGACGCTGGACGATCTAAAACTCTTCCGCGATACCATGCATATTCCGGTCAGCGATGCACAGCTAGAGGAAAACCCATACCTGCCGCCGTACTACCGTCCAGATGCTGACAGTGAAGTCATTAAGTACATTCACGAGCGGCGTCGGGCGCTCGGCGGCTACCTGCCCAGCCGCAGCGCAAGCCACATCGATTTGGCGATGCCCGATAAGAAGGGTTATGCGATTGCGAAGAAGGGTTCTGGCACACAGAAGGCTGCGACCACGATGGCCTTTGTGCGCATGCTGAAAGATTTGATGCGTGATCCTGTTTGGGGTGAGCGGATCGTGCCTGTGATTCCTGATGAGGCTCGTACTTTCGGCATGGACTCATATTTCCCGAGTGCGAAGATCTACAACCCGCAGGGTCAGAACTACGTTTCTGTAGACCGCGATCTGCTGCTCGCATATAAAGAGAGCCCGCAGGGGAAGATCCTGCACGTTGGCATTAACGAGGCCGGCGGTCTCGCCGCCTTTACAGCGGTTGGCACCTCCTATGCCACACACGGTCAGCCGATGATCCCTGTGTATATCTTCTACTCGATGTTTGGTTTCCAGCGCACCGGAGATGCGTTCTGGGCTGCCGGTGATCAGATGGCGCGTGGTTTTGTTATTGGTGCAACCGCCGGGCGCACTACGCTGACCGGCGAAGGCTTGCAGCACGCTGACGGGCACTCACCTCTCTTAGCGTCAACCAACCCGGCTGTGGTCACATACGACCCCGCCTACGGCTATGAGATCGCACATATTGTGCAGTCCGGTATTGAGCGCATGTATGGCGGTAAGCACCCGGATCCGAACGTTATGTACTATCTCACTGTTTACAATGAACCTGTTTCACAACCGGCTGAGCCTGCAGATGTTGATGTTGAGGGCATTGTGAAGGGCATTCACCGAGTGCACACTTCTGACGCAAGCGGTGAAAAGGCGCAGATATTTGCTTCTGGTGTTGCGGTGCATTGGGCGATTGAGGCATCTAAACTACTCGCGAAAGACTGGGGTGTGAGCGCAGATGTCTGGAGCGTTACCAGCTGGTCTGAGCTTTACCGCGACGGTTTGCGCGCCGAGAAGCAAGAGTTTATGAACCCAGATCAACCAGCGCCTAAGGCGTATCTGACGCAGAAACTTGCTGACGCTGAGGGGCCGATAGTTGCGGTTAGTGACTTTGAGACCGCGGTGCCTGAGCAGATCCGCAAGTTTGTTCCAAACGATTACTCTGTGTTGGGTGCTGACGGTTTCGGCTTCTCTGATACTCGCGCGGCAGCGCGACGCTATTTCGGCATTGACCGTGAGTCTGTTGTTGTGAAGGTGCTGCAGCGTTTGGCCGCGCAGGGCAAGATCGATCGAGCTGTGCCACGCGAAGCATTCGATAAGTACAGGCTGAAAGATGTCAAGGCCGGCACAACCGGTAGCGCTGGTGGTGACGCTTAAGCTTTGGTCAGCAACGCTTAGCTTGCATTATTTGTCGCTAATGAACAGGGGCAGCGTCCTAAACCCTTTAGGGTTTAGGTACTAAGCCTTTGGAAGTGTGTGAAAATCCCCGGAAAATCAATAGCTTTTCCGGGGATTTTCACATTTTTGTTTGCATTGCTTTAGCTGTTTTTATGGTTTTACTCGCAAGCCATGCGACCACATCAGAACGCCTATAACGGGGCTTAGCCCCTACGCGTATAACGGGTAAATCTAAATATTTACGTAATGTCGCTACCGACATGTCTAGTTCGCTTGCTAACCGTGTTGCGGAGACTACTGCCGGGATGTTAAACACTTCCCCAAGTTTTCTAACCTCTCCTACCGTGAAGTCACTGTGCCCGTTTATCTTGTGCGATATAGCCGTGCGGGACAGTCCAAGCTTTCGCGCTAGTTGCTCCGTCGTTAGGTTATTTCGGAGTAGTTCTACTTTTATCTCTGTGTTAATCTTCCTCACCTCCTCGGAATGATTAATTTAACAATATGTGCGAAAGTTGATACAGTCAAGTCATATAACTGCACGGCGTGTCGCGTTGTTGATACGCTTAAAACATGGCTCAAAAAGCAGTAGAAATAACAGACTTAGATAAGGCGCTAGCTGCCGTAATTGATAAGTTGCGCGAAGAACACGGCCTATCGGGACGTAAGTTATCAAGCCGGGCAAATCTGCCGTTTAATAGGGTTGCTCGTCGTTTAAGACTTGAAGCACCTTTTCTAGTAAGCGAAGTAAACGCGATAGCCGCCGTATTCAACCTAAAAGGCTCACGGCTACTTCTAAAAGCCGAACAACACCTCGAAACTATTGACTACAACCATCAAGTACACGCGGAAACCGAAACCGGCGAAGAATACGCCCTCGCCGCACAAACAATGACAGACCACGACCACGCCCTCACCCAACAATGGGACCAACACGCAGAATAACCCCCGCCATTTTGCGCACGGAATTAAGTTTTAACTAAAAACAAGCAACCCCGCCCAAAACTTAACCCCGTTATAAACCCATACACCCCCCAAATAAACTAAACCCCGAAAAAACCACACCACCAACCGGGGGCACACAATGCACCTAGAACAACTAGAAACCCTCGCCGCAAAACAACAAATCAAAGTAGACAGCCCCGCCTAGAGAAAGCACTACAGCCAACCCTAGACGGGCACACTACCTAACATAGGCAGTGAGAAAATTATTCCTGTGTCTCGGCTTGTTGGCTACGCCAGTTGCCGCGCCCCGGTCTACTCTCGTTCCAACGGTCAATAGTTTCCGGCGACCAACCACGGACACGACCTATCAACACATCTGGCTCTGGCATTTTGTAATTGTTGATCGTGATAGGTTGCACCCCGATACGCTCGGCCACCTCTTTAGCACCTAGATAAACGATTGCCATAACTAATCCTTTTTCCGCGTGTCCATTGTAAATAAAATTGCTGCGAATACCGCGAGCGAACCGGCGTAGTGCGCGCCGTCTGCGATTGCCCAGGCTCCGGCGGCTAGGGCGAATATTGTCGCTAGTGTCTTCATTTTGTTTGGTAATCTTGGAGGGATCCCCCGGAGCTAGTTGTCGTAGTTCCGGGGGTTTCCTTATTTATTTTTTCGCTTTCTTATCTCCCTCATTATTTGGGCGGTTGCTGCGATGACTGCGGCGATGCCAGCATGAGCTGTGCGAGTGTTTCCAAGATTTCCATTTCACCTCCTTCCCTCTTTAATATTAGAGCACAATATTAGGCTATTATCGGTTTATTTTGAGTTATTTTATTGCGCCTATCTAAAAAGAAACAAAAATGCCCGCCTAGAGAAAGCACTACAGCCAACCCTAGACGGGCACACTACCTAACATAGGCAGTGAGAAAATTTATTCCTGTGTCTCGTTTTGTTGGTTGCGCCAGTTGCCGCGCCCCGGCCGATTCTCGTTCCAGTCATCCACTGTTTCGGGTAGCCACCCGCGCACGCGCCCTATCATTGCGTCGGGTTCAGGTAGTTTGTAATGCCGTATAGCGCCAGCGGTGATGCCTAGGCGGTCTGCTATATCGGTTGTCGATAGGTACTGAATCATTATTATTTTTCCTTGTCTTTTACTGAGATACCTAAGGCGGCCGCGGCGAAACAAAACACAGCTACGACCCAAGGCACAGAGCCAGTTAACGCGAGAATGCCAGCGAAACCTGCAATTATTGGTGATAGTGTTTTCATTTTTTGTTTTAATGGCTAGAGTATAGTTTTAGGTGTGGGAGGGTTTCCCCCTCCCACACCTACCGGCTATCTAATTAGATTCCCGATGGCTGCGATCAGGGCAGCTAGTCCAGCTAGTAATTTAGCGATTGCGTGGATTAGCTCGCTCTGATCTTTCTTTTTATTCTTCTCTGCCATTTTCCCTCCTTTCAACTCATCAACCGCCACAACACGCTCCAAATCATCAACCGGCACCGGCTGAACAGGGCGACCCGACACCGACGCCGACTCCCGATTACCCTGCGGGGCAGACGCAACCCAAGCTGAATACAATACTCACCAGCCTGCGCCAGTGTTGCAGTCATAGACGGTGTAGAATTATGAGGCAACGCTACCGGCAGATCAAAGGAGAGGCGAGGTGCGTCTCCCCCGTATCGCCCTTATCGCTACGCGGTAAAACCAACCGAATATACGGTTCGTCACGCATCTCAGATTGCGAGACAGTAGCCACCCTTTGCTCTACCGGTTCGACCTTTAAACACAACGCTGTCGCAGGAGGTAGCTATGTCCACTCAGCTCGAGCAAACAAAGCTCTCCGAACTGAAGTGGTTGCGTCAAGTGGCTGGCGAGATGGCACAGCTTTCTGTGCGGCGTATGCAGACAGAACTGCCCTGGTTTGCCGGCACGCCATCCCGGCGCCGCCAACTGCTAACAGTCGTAGTGCAATCAGGTATCGACTCTTTTATTCACTGGTACGAGAATCCAAACGACTTTAAGCAGGTAACGGGCCTAATTTTTGGTAACGCACCGCGAGAGTTGCTGCAATCAGTGAGCCTCCAGCAAACCCTTCAAATGACTCAGATCGTGGTCACTGTGATTGAAGAACGTGTTGCCAAAAAGAGCCCCGCTCTGCGCGAGACGACACTGCTATTCAGCCGCGAAGTTGCTTTTGCTGCCGCGCAGGTTTATGCGCGTGCCGCAGAGGTGCGGGGCTTGTGGGATGCACGTCTTGAAGCGCTGATAGTAGATTCGATTATCACCGGCACCTCAGATGATGAGCTGCCGAGTCGCATTGCAGCACTCGGCTGGAACGGTCAGGGTGAGGCGGCGGTTGTGGTTGGCTCAGCCGATCGCAGTCTCGATATTGATGAGTTGCGGCGTGAAGTGCGCAAACACCACTGTGATGTTTTAATAGGGCTGCAGGGCACGCGATTAGTGCTTGTGCTCGGCGTGCTTGAAAAGCAGGATGAACCCACAGCATCGCAGCGATTTAAGTCACTCACAAACGATCTCAAACAGTTCTTTACCGATGATCCGATTGTGCTCGGCCCCACCGTAGAATCACTTGTAAAGGCGCACATCAGCGCTCGCGCAGCACTCAACGGCATAACCGTAGCCGCCGCAAGATCCGAAGTGCACTACCCCATACACGCCGATGATCTACTCCCAGAACGGGTAATCGCCGGCGATCCGCTCGCAAAACAAACTCTGCTCTTGCGCGCATACAAGCCACTTTCAGAAGCCTCAGGCGAGCTGCTGCCAACACTGCGCACATATCTCGCGCAGGGTCGCTCACTAGAAGCAACCGCGCGGGTGCTATACGTGCACACTAATACGGTGCGCTACCGTTTGAAACGAATCTACGAACTTATCGGGTGGCAGCCCACCGAAGCTCGCGACGCATTCACGCTGCACACTGCGCTGGTGCTTGGGGAGATCAGCCAGATGCCGCGCAAAAAGATGAGCAGCGCAAACAACCGTCATACATTGTAGATAACCTCTAACAATTTCTAAAATCTTTAGCCTTAAATTGCTAAGTTTTTCAGGGAGTATCTGTAAAACTAGTTATGTGATTGTCATTGCATGCCCCGGTCAGGGGTCTCAAACACCAGGTTTCCTCAGCGAGTGGCTAAAAGATGCGTCTTCGGCTGCTTGGCTGCGTGAGGTTTCAGAACAGATCGGCATAGACCTAGTGCAGCACGGCACCGAAAGCGACGCAGAAACCATTCGCGCCACGAACATTGCGCAACCACTGATTGTCGCTGCCGGCGTGCTCACAATCAATAAGCTCAACTCAGAGCTTGACAGGCTTGATCCGACTCTCGCACAGAAAATCAAAGAGCAGCTTGTTTTTGCAGGCCATTCTGTGGGCGAAATTACCGCGGCCTACGGTGCCGGAATATTCGACGCGGAAACCGCCGTCCGTTTTGTTTCGCTACGCGCAAACGAAATGCAGAAGTGCGCTGCTGTCGCCGAAACAGGGATGGCTGCTGTTTTAGGCGGAGAAGAAAATACAGTGCTCGAAAAGCTCACCGAACACGGTCTGGCTACGGCTAACTACAACGGCGGCGGTCAGATTGTTGCTGCGGGGCTGGTTACCGGTGTTAAGGCTCTTACAGCTGATCCTCCTGAAAAAGCACGTGTGATCCCGCTTCAGGTGGCCGGCGCCTTTCACACAGAGGTGATGAGCGGCGCGCGTGAAACACTTTCTGCAAACCGCAATCAGTTTGCCGCTAACGATCCGGTGTATCCAATTCTCACAAACAAGGACGGATCAGCAGTTACCAACGGAAAAGAATATCTTGATCTGCTAGTACACCAGGTTGCTGCGCCGGTGCGCTGGGATCTGTGCATGAAGACACTCGCCGAGCAGGGCGCAAAACTGTTTGTCGAGTGCGCACCAAGCGGTGCACTCGCGGGTCTTGCACGCCGCGGCTTAAACGGAGTGCAAACCGAAAAAATTAACAGTCCTGACGATGTAACCGCGCTTGTAGCAGAACTAGCAAGCACAGCCGCAGCTTAAACACGGTGATCGAGTTAGAGAGAAGTAGCATGACACTAACACTGAAGCAAACAAACGGACCTAAGGGTTCCGAGATCCTTGCTATGGGCGCCGCCCGCGGGGAAAACACGGTCGCCAATGATGATCTGGTTGCTGCAATCGACTCTTCAGATGAGTGGATTCGGCAGCGCACCGGAATCGTCACCCGCAAACGCGCAGGTAAAGATGTTCTTGCAGTCGATCTTGCGACCGCTGCGGCACAGGAGGCGATTGCAAAATCAGGTATCGACCCGAGCAAAATCGACCTGGTAATTGTCGCAACCATTAGTAACGTGCAGCAAACGCCATCAATAGCAACTGTGCTCGCCGATCGAGTTGGCGCAACTCCGGCCGCGGCAATTGACGCCAACGCTGCATGCGCCGGCTACTGCTACGCGATCGGGCAGGCTGACTCTTTAATTCGTGCGGGGCAGGCAACATACGCCCTTGTTGTTGGCGCAGAAAAACTGTCTGACCTTGTTGACCCCACCGACCGCACTATTTCATTCCTATTGGGTGATGGCGCTGGCGCAGCAGTGCTTGGCCCGACAGACAATCCAGGTATTAGCGCGAGTGTTTGGGGTTCCGACGGGGGGCGTGCGGGTGCAGTGGGCATGAACGCAACGCTCACGGAGTTCCGTGATGGTGTTGCTGAATGGCCAACCCTCCGCCAAGACGGCCCGAGCGTCTTCCGCTGGGCAGTGTGGGAGATGGCAAAAGTGGCCAGGGAGGCTCTCGAAACCGCCGGTGTTACCGCAGAAGATCTAACGGCGTTCGTTCCCCACCAAGCGAATATGCGTATTATTGACGAATTTGCAAAGCAGCTTGGTCTGCCAGACCATGTTCTTATTGCGCGCGATATTGCAGAAACCGGCAACACTTCCGCTGCATCAGTTCCGCTGGCAATGCACCGCCTCCTTGAGGAGCATCCAGAAGCTTCCGGCGGGCTCGCACTGCAGATCGGTTTTGGCGCAGGGCTTGCATACGCGGCACAGGTAGTACGCCTGCCGTAAAATTAAAAAGCTTGGGTTTGAGAAAGCTCAGACTCAATAAATTAAAGGAGAAATCAAATGGCACTTAGCAACGAAGAGGTACTTGCTGGCCTCGCAGAGCTGATCAACGACGAAACTGGCATCGCGCCAGAGGTTGTGGCTCTCGAAAAATCATTCCAGGATGACCTTGACATCGACTCAATCTCAATGATGACCATCGTCGTTAACGCTGAGGGCAAGTTTGGCGTTAGCATCCCAGACGATGAGGTTAAGAACCTCAAGACTGTTGGCGATGCGGTTAACTACATCGTGAACGCATCTTAAATACAGTTCAATCTAATTGATGTGCCGAAGTGGCAGTCACTTGATTAGTGACTGCCACGGCGCACATATTTAAGACTTTTATTGCACACCTTCCCATAACTTTTACTGCACAGCTGGAGAAAAAATTGACCAAGATAGTAGTTACAGGTATCGGTGCGACCACCCCACTCGGAGGCAATGTTAGGGATACCTGGGCCGCCTTGAATGCTGGAAAGTCTGGTGTGCAAACACTTACCCATCCGTGGGTTGAGCAATACAATCTACCTGTGCGATTTGCGGCTGAGGCGCTTGTGCGCCCGGAAGAGGTGCTCGAGCGGCCCGTCGCAAAACGTCTCGACCCTGCAAGCCAGTTTGCCCTCATAGCAGCTATGGAGGCATTCGCAGATGCGGGAAGCCCAGAGGTCGCCCCTGAACGTTTCGGAGTTGACTTCGCAACCGGTATCGGCGGTGTCTGGAGTCTGCTCAATGCGTGGGATACGCTGCGCGAGAGCGGCCCCCGTCGTGTTATGCCAATGACTGTGCCCATGCTGATGCCCAATGCAGCATCCGCAGCAATCTCTATGCACTTCGAAGCTCGTGCATACGCGCACACAGTCGCTTCCGCCTGCGCTTCGAGCACTGAATCTATCGCTAACGCACTGCAAAATCTGCGCGCGGGTAAAGCCGACATTGTGATTGCCGGCGGCACTGAGAGCGCAATTCACCCAATCACAGTCGCCTCATTTGCCTCGATGCGCGCGCTTTCAACCCGCAATGATGACCCGGCAACAGCGTCACGCCCATACGCGGTCGACCGTGACGGCTTCGTGATGGGTGAGGGCGCTGCTGCTCTCGTACTCGAAACAGAAGAACACGCAAAAGCGCGCGGCGCAAAAATTTACGCTGAGCTTGCTGGCGGCGGTGTAACAGCCGACTCTTACCACATCACCGCAAACGACCCTGAAGGCCGTGGCGCTGCACGCGCTGTCACACTCGCACTGCAGCAGGCTAACGCAACGGCAGATGATGTCACTCACATCAACGCTCACGCAACCAGCACACCAGTGGGCGATATTGCTGAATACACTGCGTTAAAGCGGGTATTTGGTGAGCGTGTGAACGAGATTCCGGTCTCTGCCACTAAAGGCGCAACCGGGCACCTGTTGGGCGGCACCGGCGCGCTTGAAGCAGTGTTTACAGTGCTCGCCCTCGGCGACCGCCAGGCCCCGCCAACTATCAATACAGGCACGCAGGATCCAGAAATCCCGCTCACCATCAGCGATCAGCGGCTGCCGCTGGGAGATGGCCCACAGCTTGCGATTAGCAACAGTTTCGGGTTCGGTGGGCACAATGCGGTGGTTGCGTTCCGCAGCGTCTAATGTCCTTTGTAAAGCACGCTCTGATCTCGCTTCTAACTCTCGGTGACGCCTATGGGTCACAGCTTGGAAGCGAGATTTTGTGTCGCAGCGGGCACAAGCTAAACACCGGTCAGATTTATTCAACACTCGACCGTCTCCAGAGCGAAGGCCTTGTAACAACAACTGGCGCAACAGCCGACGGTTTGCAGCTGCTTAGCGTGACTGAGGCTGGAGCTCAAGCAGTACACAACTGGGCAAAAACTCCCGCAGAGTCGTATACAGACATGGTTGCAAAAGTTAGCCTGCTGGCTACTGTCGACGCCCAGCTGTTTGCTACCGCTGTGCGGGTGCAGCGAGATTACTGGGTAGCTAAAGACAACAGTTTTGAATTGCAGCACGGCAATAATTATCCGCATCAGGTGTTTACGGAAGAAGCAACAACTCTTCTGGCAGGCGCAGCTTTTGCATGGCTGTCACACGCTGAAAAAATCGGGGCTGCGCCGCTACCATTAAACGCCGAACGCCCTAAACGCGGCCGTCCAAGCACAAAAAAGCGGCCGCCAAGTTTTACATAAACTTAAGCGGCCGCTTCCTGCTAACTATTAGCCGTTCACAACCTCATTAGCCACCCGATCCGCTTCAGCCACCGCTTCGCTAACCGGCCGCTGACCTAAGAACATTTCACGCATAATCGGCATAAACACCTCAGCAGCTTCATTAAATTTGGTGCCGGTCACCGGCTCAATTACTGTTTGATCAGCCGCTACCACTAGAGCAGAGATGTCAACACCAGCCGCACTCCAGAATGACTGGAACGCATCGCCTGCTTCACTCACCGCTGGGAATGCGACGCCAGCCTCACCGAACGGACGGTTACCAGCTGCAGTGCTTAGATACTTTGCAAAAGCCTTTACTGCTTCATCATTTGCGCTTGCCGCATTAATCAGAGCTGACACTCCTGGGGCTACAGTAACCGCCCCAGCATCACCTGCTGGAAGTGGTGCGATCCCCCATTCGAAGCTCACACTGTCGTTCACGTTTGTCAGGTTGTAGGTGCCAGACTGGAACAGCGCCATGCGCCCCTGCAGGAAGGCGTCGCGTGAAAAATCACCGTTGTTGTTGGTGTCAGCAGCAGGCGGCGCAACATGATAGGTGTCTACCAAATCTACGATATATTTAAACGCTGCTTCGGTCTCAGGTGTTGAGAAGGTGAACTGTTCACCGTTTTGGAAGGTGCCACCGTTTGAACCGATAAATGGCAGCAGGATCGCCTGTATATCCCAGGCAGAGTTAAAACCGTACTGCACAACATTATTCGCATCGAATTCAGGATCTAGCGCGTTACGGCCGGCGCTATCTTTGGTTAGTTTCTGCAGCAGCGGCAGCAGAGTGTCTTCACCGCCGGTCGCACTCCACTTCAGATTTTGTAGCTCAGCCGGATCAACTCCAGCCTCCTTCAGCAGATCCGCATTGTAGAACAGCCCAATGCCACCGTCAAAAATTTGTGGGATGCCGTAGAGCTCTCCCTTGGAAGAGTACTGATCCACCACTGCAGGCACGAAGCGTGCCGCAGCATCCTCTCCGATCACATCTTTTACAGGAGCAACCTGACCGGCGGCAACATAGGCGGCAAAGTTAGCGCCATTAAGCCAGAAAATATCCGGCCCCTGACCGGCGGCAACCTCCTGGCGCAAACCTGAGAAGTAGTCAGCCCACGGAACTGTTTCAACCTCAACATCGATGCCGCTGTTTTGTGCCTCAAAGTCTTCAGCAATCGTCCTATAGACAGCTGCCGCATTCTCATCCCACAGTCGTAAAGTCACAGTTTGAGAGTCGCTCGCACTGTTACCGCCATTTGCGCAACCGGCAAGCACTAGGGCTGCAGAGGCGGCGACAGCGCCCACAGCCAATCGACGTTTGTTAGTCATTGAAATTCCTTTCGCGAAAGATCACATACGGTGCAACAACGCAGCTTTATCTCTTATTCCCCGCTTTAAAACTTTTTTCGGAGTATCAGCAGCGGGTCAGCAAAACAGTCGTTTCAACTAGGGCGCAACACGCCCGACGGTAACCGAGCGCACAAGCTGTCGATGAAAAAGCAGCAGCAGCACAATAAGCGGCAGCACGGCAATGACAGAGGCTGCCATCACCAGCCACCACTGGGAATTATGTTCAGACTGCAAAGCAATCGTGGCTACCGTAACTGTGCGAGATCCGCTCAATGGCGAAATCATGAGCGGCCACAAAAAGTTATTCCAATGACTCACAAAAGTGATAACGGTCAGAGTTGCAGTTATCGGTTTCGCGTTCGGCACAATTATCTGCCACAAAATCCGCCAGTGCCCTGCACCGTCGAGCATAGCTGCGTCAGTAATCTCTTTCGGAATTTCTTGGAAAAACTGTCGCAGCAAAAAAACCGCGTAGGGGCTGACGAACGCAAACGGCAGCACGATGCCCCAGAAAGAATTGCGCAAACCAAGTTGCGCCATCATCAAAAATAGGGGGATAAAAACCACCGCAGCGGGGATCATCATCGTCGCAAGGTAGAGCCAGAATAAAACATCGCGACCTTTAAATCGCAAACGCGCAAAAGCATAGGCTGCAAGAATACTCGTAAATATTTGGCCCGTTGCTGTCACTAAAACCACACCGCTGGTAACCAAAAGCGCGTTCGTAAAATCTGTTGTGGTAAAAAGCCGCACGTAGTTTTCAAACGTGACAGGGCTTGGCAGGTCAAGCGGCTGGCCGGTAACAAACTGTGATTGGGTTTTCAGCGATCCGCTAAGTGCAATTAGAAAGGGCGATACCGCCAACACAGCGGATACCAATAGCAGTGCGTATGCCAGTGTATTTGCGCCAAATCGTTTTGCGCTCTTAGTTTGCATAGCTCGTCCTCCGCGCAAAATACTGCTGCTGCCCTACCGTTATCAGCACCAGAATCAACATCAGAATCAGAGCCATTACGGATGCGTGACCCACTGAGAATTTTTCGAACGCTTCGTAATAAATACGGCCTGCGATAACATCAGTCGTTCCGCGGGGGCCGCCGTTCGGGGTGAGCGCATAAGCTATGTCGAAAACTTGAAAGCTAGAGATTACTCCTGTGGCGAGCACAAAGAACATAGTCGGGCGCAAAAGCGGCAGCGTCACCGACCACAGGGTGCGGATCGGGCCTGCTCCATCAAGCATCGCCGCATCATAAACCTGCGGATCTATAGCCTCCAGCCCGGCGTAGAAAAATAGCGCGACGTAGCCTACTGACTGCCACACAGCGACAGTGGCCACCGCAGGAAGCGCAAGTGAGGGGTCGTTGAGCCAGTCAATCCGCTGCCCCAGCAGCTGATTTAGAATGCCGTCAGAGTAACCGAGAATCCAGCGCCAAATAACACCGACAGCAAGCGGAGCACTCACCCAGGGCATTAAGATCAACACCCGCAGCCACGCTGTGCCCGGCAGGTTGCGTCGCATTGCGAGCGCGACAAGCAGGCCAAGACAGGTTTGGATCGGGATCACCAATGCCACAAACAGAATCGTGATCCCGAGTGAGCGCCACAGGGTGCTGTTGCTAAACAGCCACTCATAGTTGTCGAAGCCGACAAAAGTGATAGGCCCTAACAGGTTCCATTCGTGAAAGCTGAGCCAGATAATCAGAAAGATTGGGGCAATCAGAAACAGAAACAGCGCAATTAGGCTCGGTGCTAGAAATGTGTAGCCAACAGTAGACTCAATGCGGCGCTGCGCGTTGAGTGTGCGGGCTGATTTCATAACTGCTATCTTATTGGCGGCCGACCTTAATATTTTGTGGGTTCGCTGTCGGCGTTATTGAGATTTTAGTTTTGTTTAGCGATCTCTAGCCATTTTAAGGCAAGGGTGTTCCAGCGTTCTTCGAGCTCAGCGTCTTTCTCAGTCACTTCCTGCACCAGCTGCTCTGGGGTTTTTCGGGTGTGCTGTTTGAGATCTTCGTCAGCACCCGGTTCAGCAGCCCACGCTGCAGCTGATTCGCTGTTAGCTTCTGGGTGAAATTGGAGGCCCCATGCGCTCTCACCCACTCGGAATGCTTCAACCTCACAGTTATCGCTCTCCATTAGAGTGACAGCGTTTGGGGGTAGTTCTGTCACCTCAAGAAAATGCCACTGCATAGCTTCTAGAGGTTCTTTGCGGGTGTTAAGCACTGAAATGAGCGGATCGTTTGCGCCGGCACTATTCACACGAACTTCATGAATACCGATCTCGGGTGTCTTAGCCTCGTTAACTTTGCCGCCTGCAGCTTCGGCCAGGATCTGCCCACCAAGACAAACTCCAAGGTATGGAATATTCTTCTCGAGTGCTTCCTTAACCAGTTTGTGTGTTTGTTTTAACCACGGCGCTTTATCAAATTCGCTCGGGCCTGGGGTGCCACCCATCACAATCAGCGCGTCACACTCGGCAAGAGTTTCCGGTAGCTCTCTACCAGCACCAGGACCAACTGTCTTAAGCTCGGCACCGGCGCTTCTCAAAGCCTTGCCCAGCATGTGAACACGACAGTTTTCTTGGTGTTCCACTACCAATATTTTCAATCCTGCTCTCCTTTGAAACTCCGGTGACACGATCAACAATTAATTTACTTTATTTATTGGAAACCCACTAACCTGACGCTGCGCAATATTAATTTTGCGCTACTATTATCGAGGTGCGTTTTTCAAAACGTTCCGGTTGGGGCGTTAGCTCAGTTGGTCAGAGCAAAGGACTCATAATCCTTGGGTCGCGGGTTCAAGCCCCGCACGCCCTACAAACAGCAGCTTTATGTGGTGCACTAAAATTCTATGTCGGGTGTTTTTGGTTGCAGCAGCCGAGCATATTCGAGCTCTCTAATCGTCCTGCAGTGCATCCTTACCAACCTGGGGATGGAACTTTGCTATGCCAAAAACTCCGAGCATTGCGATAAGCCCCGATATGGAAAAAATTAGTGCCGCCCAGATTGGCGCATGCTGCGCCTCGCCGAGCACAATAATCCCGATTAGCACAGCGACAATCGGGTCTATCACGGTAAGACCTGCAATAACCAAATCGGGCGGCCCGGATGAGTGCGCATTCTGCACATAGATCATGCCTAAAACAGCCCCCAAGATAAGCGCTCCCAAGGCAAGCCACGTGAGAAAACCAAACTCTCCCTGTTGAATTCGAGAAATCACGGTCTTCGCAAAAGTTGCAACAAAACCGTAGAGAATACCGGCCCCGACAATATAGAGCAGTGCGTTCGGCCGGTGTCTCAGCGCAATGAATGCTGACACAAGGGAGGCTACAACAACCGCAAAAATCACCAAAATGATAATGAGCTGCATCTCAGAGACCTGCACGTCGTGAGCGGTCATCGCCGCCGTCGCAACGAACACAAAAATCCCCAGCACGCAAAAGGAAATAGCAACTCTGACGCGTTTGGGAATAACCACACCCGTAAATTTTGCGTTCAAGACCGCCGTCACAACCAGCGCAACAACGCCAAGCGGTTGCACCACGATCAGCGGAGACAGCGCAAGAGCAACCATTTGCAGACCCACAGCAAGCCCAAGCGCTCCTGTTCCGAAAAGCCAGCTCGGTCTGCGCAGCAGCTGCCCTAAGTGTGCGCCTGACAGGCCAGAGGAAGCGCTTTTGCGGGTAATCCGCTCTACTTTATTAAGACCTATCGACTGATACTGGGTGCCGATAGACATCAGCACTGCACCGGCAAGCGCAATGGGAATACCCAGTAACTGTAGACCGCTGAATGCAAGCGTTGATTCCAAAATCGAGCCTAACCACGCATCACACGCACAAGCTCTTCAGCCGCGCGTGCAACCTCATCGTTTACTATCTCTACGTCAAATTCTTGTGCTGCTGCAAGCTCTACACGAGCTGTAGCTAGCCGCCGCTCCTGCTCCTCTTTACCCTCTGTGCCGCGACCTGTAAGGCGCCGCACGAGCTCTTCCCAGCTGGGCGGTTTTAGAAACACCAATCGTGCTGCTGGTTCTGCTTTGCGCACCTGCCGCGCTCCCTGCAGATCGATCTCAAGCAGCACGAGAAATCCTGCTGCAGCTGCCTCTTCAATCGGTTTGCGCGGTGTGCCGTAACGATGTGTGCCGTGCACTGTCGCCCATTCCAGCAGCTCATTATTGGCCAGCATCCGGTCAAAATCTTCGTTACTCACAAAGAAATAGTGTTCACCGTGTATTTCACCCGGGCGCGCAGGTCTGGTTGTTGCGGAGACCGACAGTTTTACCTCAGGGTAGTTTTCTTTGATGTAGGAAACAACTGTGCCCTTACCGACGGCGGTTGGCCCGGCAAGCACGGTTAGGGGTGGTGCTTTGCGGATCCCAGCGCGCTCAGACAGCCACGCAGTCAGTCGCTGCTGCTGCAGTCTGCCAAGCCCGCCAAGGCGTTTGCGCGGTGAAATTTGCAGCTGGTTGAGCACACGCTCAGCTTTGACTCTGCCGATTGCGGGCAGGGCCATCAAAAATTCGGTAACGCGCAGACTTGCAGCCGCAGCATTTCCCTGCCCGGCCAACTGCAGCACGCGCAACTCGCTTATCTCACCGGTCACCATCTGCTGTTTCAATTCAGCACGCGCTTGACGCGCTGCAACCGCCGCTCTGCTCGCAGCTTTCCGATCAACTTCTGGCATCTGCATTTTAACTCAGCGCCTCCCCTACCTCAGCTGCACGCACCCGCACCCGCTCGGCCAGTCTGTCGGGATCTCCCGCGAGCACACCACGTGACTCGTTTGAAATAAGCCCCTCCGCAAGAGAGCCAAAAATATCTTTTGCTCGCTCGAGTTTTGCACCTTGGGCCCCAAATCCCGGCGCCAAAATAGGTAGGATGGGATGCTCTCCACGTGACAGCGCGGTATCAATCTCAAAATCCGCCAGCTGCAGTGTGGCACCCAACACAACACCAACCGCACCCACACCGGCTGTTAGAGCAAGCTCATCAGCGGCATTAAACTGCTGCGCCTCACGCACAATACTCGACGCAACGGTTAAATTGTCAGCACGGCGCGCCTGTTGCAGGGTTCGTGCTTCAGGGTTGCTGGTTGCGGCCAGCACAAAAAGCCCCTTGCCGTGCTCTCGCACAAGTTCCAGCCCGCCGTTAAGCGATCCGAACCCCTGATAAGCAACAGCGGTCATTGCATCTGCTTCGAGCGGGCTGCCCGGCATCAGCCATGCTTCCGCATATGCTGCGAATGTTGATCCGATATCCCCGCGCTTAACATCGGCGATAATCGGTAAACCCGCTTCTCGCGCGGCAGCAAATACCTGTTCGAGTGCGCGATAGCCAGCGCTGCCAAACCGCTCAAAGAAAGCAATTTGTGGTTTCACTGCGACAGCAGCTCCAGCGGCTGCCTCAACCACCCGAAGCCCGAAGTCGCAGGCACCCTGTGCGGTATCGTTAAGCCCCCACTCTTGTAAGAGAAAACGGTGCGGATCGATGCCGACACAAAGATGCTTGCCCTGCTTAAGCCCGGCAGCTAGCGCTTGCACAAACGTCACTTTAGGCGCCTCGTTTCGCTTGGCGTTCTGCTTCGTATTCCTGCAGGGACATCACGTCGAACGGTTTCTGCTGCGCTCCAAGGGCTGACACCGCAGCAGACAGCTCAGACGCTGTTGTGAAGATCGGCTTATCGGCGGTTACTGTCGCAGCACGAATCTCGTAGCCGTCTGCGCGTTCTGCCTGGCCGCTTGGGGTGTTGATCACCATATCAACCTCGTTACGCTCTATTAACTGCACGATATCAGGCGCATCAGATTTACTCTGAGAAACCTTCCGCACTGTCTGGGCGGGCACCCCGTTTCGCGCAAGCACAACCTGGGTGCCTTGGGTAGCCAAAATCTTGAATCCCATTTCGTGCAGGCAGCGGGCACTCAGCACGATCTCCCGTTTATCGCGATCCGCAACAGAGATAAACACTGTGCCGCTCATTGGGAGCGCGCTTCCTGCTGCAGTCTGCGCTTTTGCAAACGCGGTCGGGAAATCGCGATCCATCCCCATAACCTCACCGGTTGAGCGCATTTCTGGGCCGAGCAGGGAGTCAACGCTCTTCCCATCGGCGCGCCGGAAGCGCTTGAACGGTAGCACCGCTTCTTTCACCGCGACAGGCGCATCAATCGGAGCGTTAGCGCCGTCCTTCTCCGGCAGCAATCCGCAGGCTATGAGATCAGCGATGCTCTCCCCCGCCATAATGCGTGCAGCCGCCTTCGCCAGTGGAATACCCAGCGCCTTAGAAACAAACGGCACTGTGCGGCTGGCACGCGGGTTTGCCTCAATCACAAACAGCTGACCCTGTGCGATCGCAAACTGCACATTCAAAAGACCGCGCACACCAATACCGCGTGCGATTGCTTCCGTTGCCCGACGCACCTCCTGAATCTGACCGTGCCCGAGGGTGACCGGCGGCAGGGTGCAGCTTGAGTCGCCTGAGTGCACACCCGCCTCCTCGATGTGCTCCATCACACCACCCATGTAAAGGGTTTCACCGTCAAAGAGAGCATCAACGTCAATTTCGGTAGCGTCATCAAGGAAGTGATCAACCAGCAGCGGATGCCCAGGGCCCACCAGCGCGTGTTCTTTAATGCGCTCAAAATAGTCTTGCAACCCCGCGGTTGAGTAAATAATCTCCATGCCGCGCCCGCCGAGCACGAATGACGGCCGCACCAGCACGGGGTATCCGATTTCTTCAGCAACCTTAATTGCCCCAGCCTCAGTTGTGGCGGTGCCATGGCGTGGCGCGAGAAGCCCAGCCTGCTCAAGGATCTCACCAAACGCCCCGCGCTCCTCGGCAAGATCAATTGCCTCCGGCGTGGTGCCAAGAATCGGAACACCAGCGTCTTTCAGCGGCTGCGCGAGACCGAGAGCGGTCTGGCCGCCGAGCTGCACAACAACACCGAGCACTTCGCCAGACTGCTGCTCAGCATGGATCACTTCGAGCACGTCTTCAAGAGTTAGCGGTTCAAAGTAGAGCCTGTCTGAAGTGTCGTAGTCGGTTGAGACTGTCTCCGGGTTGCAGTTGACCATCACAGTCTCATAGCCCGCCTCACTCAGCGCGAACGAGGAGTGCACACACGAATAGTCAAACTCGACGCCCTGCCCGATACGGTTGGGGCCGGAGCCTAGAATAATGACTTTCTTGCGATCGCTCGGCGCAACCTCAGTCTCAAAATCATATGAGCTGTAGTGGTATGGGGTCAGCGCCGGAAACTCACCGGCACAGGTATCAACGGTTTTAAACACCGGACGCAAGCCGAGACCGTGCCTAAGGCCGCGGATCTCAGCCTCAGTTGAGCCACGCAGCTGCGCTATTTGCGCGTCACTAAAACCGTGATTCTTCGCCTCACGCAGCACCTCTTCATCTAGTTTCGGTGCGCTCTTAACCAGCTCTGCTACTTCGTTAATAAGTTGTATCTGGTCAAGGAACCACGGATCAATGTCGCAGGCAGCATAAACATCAGCGATGCTTGCGCCAAGACGCAGCGCCTGCTGCACTGCGATGATTCGACCATCGGTTGGGCGTTTGATCTCCTCTAAAAGCTCTGCAACTGAGCGAGTCTCTGCGCCCCAGTGGAATGATGAACCACGCTTTTCGAGTGAGCGTAGCGATTTCTGCAGCGCGGTTGTGAAGTTGCGCCCGATAGCCATCGCCTCACCGACAGACTTCATAGTGGTTGTGAGGGTGTCATCAGCTGCCGGGAACTTCTCAAATGCAAAGCGCGGCGTCTTCACAACGATGTAGTCGATTGTTGGCTCAAAGCTTGCCGGAGTTTTTTGGGTAATATCGTTTGGAATCTCATCCAGACGGTAACCGATTGCAAGCTTTGCAGCGATCTTGGCGATCGGGAAGCCGGTTGCTTTCGATGCCAATGCTGAAGAGCGCGAGACGCGCGGATTCATTTCAATGACGATAACGCGCCCGGTCTGCGGATCGATTGCGAACTGAATGTTGCACCCGCCGGTGTCAACACCAACACGACGAATAATGTCAATGCCGATATCGCGCAGGTTTTGGAACTCACGGTCGGTGAGAGTCAGCGCTGGTGCAACGGTAATTGAATCACCTGTGTGCACCCCAACCGCATCTACGTTCTCAATTGAACACACAACAACGGTGTTATCAGCCTGGTCTCGCATCAGTTCGAGCTCATACTCTTTCCAACCGAGAATTGATTCCTCGAGCAGCACTTCGCTGGTTGGGCTGTAGTGCAGCCCGTCACCTGCGATACGCACAAGATCTTCCTCAGTGTATGCGAAACCAGAGCCCAGGCCACCCATTGTGAATGAGGGCCGCACAACAAGCGGGTAGCCAAGATCTTTAGCCACCTCTTTTGCTTCTTCAAGTGTGTGCACAATAGCTGAGCGCGCAACATCAGCACCGGCCGCGAGCACAAGATCCTTAAACAGCTGACGATCTTCGCCACGCTGAATTGCCTCAACATTAGCTCCGATGAGCTCTACACCGTGTTTATCAAGAATGCCGCGTTCGTGCAGCTCGATTGCAGCGTTCAGCGCGGTCTGCCCACCGAGTGTCGGCAGAATAGCATCCGGCTTTTCCTTAATAATTATTGACTCGATAACCTCTGGGGTGATCGGTTCAACGTAGGTCGCATCGGCAAAATCCGGGTCGGTCATAATCGTTGCGGGGTTTGAGTTAATGAGGATAACTCGCACTCCCTCGCTGCGCAGCACACGACATGCCTGGGTGCCTGAATAGTCAAACTCACACGCTTGGCCAATTACGATCGGGCCAGAACCGATAACAAGAACTGAATTAATGTCGGGACGCTTTGGCATTATTTGCTCTCGCTTTCGGTTGCGGCTGGAACACTCACGTTTGGCTTGAATTCTGTGTCAGGATCTGCTGCACGACCCTGCCGGGCGAGCACCAGCTGACGGAAACGGTCAAAGAGGTAGAAGGCGTCGCGTGGGCCACTCGCCGCCTCTGGGTGATACTGCACACTGAAAGCAGGAATATCGAGGCACTCAATGCCCTCGACAACATCATCGTTAAGGCTGACGTGGCTGACGCGCACCCGCCCGAAACCCGCTGGTGAGTTGTGCTCACCGTCGGCTGTCAGAGCTACCGCAAAACCGTGGTTCTGCGCTGTAATTTCCACCTTACCGGTCTTCGTATCAAGCACCGGCTGGTTAATACCGCGGTGCCCGAACGGCAGCTTGTAGGTGTCAAAGCCGAGCGCGCGGCCGAGCAGCTGGTTACCAAAGCAGATACCAAAATATGGAATTCCGGTCTTTAGCATCTCTTTCAGCAGCTCAACCTGTGCGTCGCTCGCGGCAGGATCTCCCGGCCCGTTTGAATAAAAGAGCGCGTCAGGAGCAAGCTCTTTTATTTCTTCCACCGTAGTGCTCGCCGGGAGCACCACAACATCGAATCCGTGTGCGGCAAGATAGTTGATAGTAGCGCTCTTCACACCAAGATCGAGCACGGCGATAGTGCCAATTTTTTCGACCTCAGCTGCGGCAGCTACCTCGTAGCGCTCCGGCGTTGTCACAACCGCAGATAGATTCTTGCCCGCCATTGGCTCCTGATCCACCACAATATCGAGCTGCTCGGCCGCATCTAGATCATAATCAGCACCGGAAAACACACCGGCTTTCATCGATCCGACAGAGCGAATGTGTCTGGTTATTGCGCGCGTATCAACACCAGAAATACCAACGATACCGTTTTCTACTAGCTCCTCATCGAGTGACTTTTCAGCGCGATAGTTTGACACCCGGCGCGCGGGGTCACGCACAACAAAACCCGCAACCCAAATTTTGCGCGACTCCATATCTGTTTTGTTAGCACCGGTGTTACCGATGTGCGGCGCAGTCATGAGCACAATTTGACCAGCGTATGAGGGATCGGTGAGGGTTTCCTGGTATCCGGTCATCCCGGTTGTGAACACTAACTCGCCGAGAGTGCGCCCCGTAGCACCGTATGCACGACCCTCATAGCGGGTTCCGTCCGCTAGCACTAGCACGGCTTTTCCGTTTGGAACTGTTTCAGCCGGAGGAGCAAATGTTTCTAACACGCTACGGTTTCCTTCTTCTTTATGATGTTTTCGAGCAGGGCAACAGCTGTTTCCTGCTCTTCAGTTGTTGTAAACCTAATATGAGTTTCGACTCTCTTGTCTGGCTCACCCCAGGAAATAACCACCAGACCTGCGGCTTCCACCGCTTTTGCGATCGATGTTCCTGTCAGTGACACACCAGTAATCGGTGCGAGAGTGGTCGGATCTTCGCCGGCGACCTGGAGCACCGCACCCGATTCGGCGATTACGAACCTCGCCCAGCCTCGATATTTAAGACCGGGTGGCAGCACTCGTTCACGACGGTCTGCTGCATCTGTGGTCACGACGTAGAAAACTCGCTCAAAAATTTTTACCGGCTCACCGATTGTTCCGGTAAATCGCGGTAGCGCCTCGCCACTGATGCTGCGTTTGCGCCAGCCAAACCACATGCCTGCAAGCGCCAGCACCACAATGCCAGCACACACAATCACATTGATGCTATAACCGTTCATCAGAGGTCTACGACCTCACCGTTATCGCAGGTGATAACACCGTGCCGGATGGTTGTGTGAATCCTGGCTGGAAGCTCCATGCCAAAGTATGGACTGTTCACACTGCGGCCGCGCAGATCCTGTTCCCCAAATGAGCGTGTGCCGGCCGGATCCACCAGCACAAGATCAGCTATTTCGCCAGCCGCAAGCTGCTTTGGATGCTCGTCGTAAGAACCGATTTCTGCTGGTTTCTGACTCAATAGCTGCTCCAGCTTTGCCCAGCTGATGTGCCCCGGTTTGATCAGCGAAAGCACCGAGATAGGCAGTGCCGACTCCAAACCAACCATGCCAAAAGCGGCTGTGTCCCACTCGCACTCTTTTGCTTCTGCCGGGTGTGGGGCATGATCGGTTGCGATAATGTCGATCACCCCAGCGGCTACAGCACGCCGTAGCGCCTGCACATCCTCTTCACGACGCAGTGGCGGATTCACCTTATAACGCGGATCATATGAGCGCACAAGATCCTCAGTCAAAATTAGATGGTGCGGAGTCACCTCGGCGCTAATCTTCACACCACGCTCTTTTGCCTGGCGCACCACCTCAACCGAGCCCGCTGTCGAGAGGTGGCAGACGTGCAGACGCGCATCAAGGTGCTCAGCAAGTAAAGCATCGCGCGCAATGATTGATTCTTCGGCAACCGCTGGCCAGCCTGCAAGCCCCAGCTCGCTCGACAGCTCGCCCTCGTTCATCTGTGCGCCCTCTGTCAGGCGCGGATCCTGCGCATGTTGCGCAATCACACCGTCAAAGGTGCGCACATACTCCATTGCACGCCGCATCAGGAGGGAGTCGTGCACACACTTGCCGTCGTCACTAAACACACGCACTTTGGCGCGAGACTCAGCCATCGCACCGATTTCAGAGAGTTTCTCACCGGCAAGATCTTCGGTTACCGCGCCAATTGGTCGCACAGTTGCGTATCCTGCGCGCTCACCGAGCGCCTGCACCTGCTCAACAACTCCGGCAGTGTCTTGCACAGGTGAGGTGTTGGCCATTGCGAAGACTGTTGTGAAACCTCCGGCAGCTGCGGCGCGGGTGCCCGTGTAGACGGTTTCTGACTGTTCAAAACCGGGTTCACGTAAATGAGTGTGCAGATCGACAAAACCGGTAAAAGCGATCAAACCGCTTGCATCAATGACACGCTCGTTTTCTGCTGCCTCAAGCCCAGCAGCTACCTCAGTAATTCTGCCGTCAGCGATCCGCAGATCAACGCCGTTCCCTGTTAGCGGTTGCTCGCCCTTCTCGGTCAGCTCGCTGGCCAGGTGCGCGTTTTTAATTAAAATCTTTGTGGCGTTTGTCTCCGACATTATGCTTCCTTTCCTGCGAGCAGCATGTAGAGCGCGGCCATCCGCACACTCACACCGTTTGCTACCTGTTCGAGCACGGTTGATTTGGCTGAATCTGCTGGGGCAGACGAGATCTCCAGGCCCCGGTTCATCGGCCCCGGATGCATCACCAGCGCGCTGTCTTTAAGTTTGGCGAAGCGGCTGTCATCCAGCCCCCACTGCCTGGAATATTCGCGGACGCTCGGGAAAAACGCATCGTGCATGCGCTCCCCCTGGATACGCAGCATCATCACAACATCCGGCTTGGCTGCAAGCGCACGATCAAGTGAGGTCTCTAGCGCAACGGGCCATTTCTCAGCACCATAGGGAAGCAGTGTTTTGGGCGCCACAAAAGTTACCGCAGCACCGAGGGTGTTTAACAGCCACAGATTTGAGCGAGCGACGCGCGAGTGCAGAATGTCTCCGACGATTGTGACGGTAACGCCGTCCAAACCTTTGCCGCGGGCACCAGCGCCGTGCAGCCGTCTGCGCATTGTGAACGCATCAAGCAGCGCCTGGGTTGGGTGCTCGTGTGTGCCATCTCCGGCGTTCATAACACCGGCGTCTATCCAGCCGCTAGTTGCAAGTCTGGCCGGCGCCCCCGATGCCCAGTGGCGAATGACCACACCGTCTGCGCCGATAGCTTGCAGTGTCTGCGCGGTATCCTTCAGAGACTCTCCTTTAGACACTGAAGAGCCTTTGGCACTGAAGTTAATAACGTCAGCACTCAACCGTTTTGCCGCTGCTTCAAACGAGATCCTGGTGCGGGTTGAATCTTCAAAAAACAGATTCACAACAGTTTTGCCACGCAAAGTTGGGAGCTTCTTCACTTCACGCTGCTGTGTGTCTGCCATATCTTCTGCGATATCGAGCAGCGTAATAGCTTCTTCACGGCTGAGCTCAGCGGTGTGCAAAAGGTGCCGCATTAGTCTGCCACCTCCTGCTCACCGATAAGCACTTCGTCAACGCCGTCAGTTTCCATAAGGCGCACCCGAATGCGCTCAGTCTTCGCGCTCGGCAGATTTTTTCCAATAAATTCGGCGCGGATCGGCAGCTCACGATGCCCCCGGTCAACCAACGCTGCAAGCCTTACCACGGCGGGACGACCGTGATCGTTCAAGGCGTCGAGCGCTGCGCGCACTGTGCGCCCTGAGTAGAGCACATCATCAACCAGCACAACAGTCTTACCGTCAAGTGCCACATTGGGCATCTCTGTTGGTTTCGGGGTGAGCGTGCGATGCTTGGCCAGGTCATCGCGATACATCGTGACGTCCAGCACTCCGACCGGCACATCTACACCTTCGATGCGCGAGATAACCCCTGCAATGCGGTGCGCTAAATAGGCACCTCGGGTCGGGATACCCACCAAGATAAGATCAGCGGCACCCTTGTTTGATTCAATAATTTCGTGCGAGATGCGCGTCAGAGCACGCTGCATCTCGGCACTTTCAAGCACCCTACGCAAAATAGGCCCCTTCTCTGCCTCACAGGACAGTAGTTAAAGAAGATCTATATTCAGTTTAGCTGATGTTTTTCCCCGGTCAAACACGAAAATAGCGTGCTGTAAAATGTTTTAGCCCACGCTGGATGGCTGCCCTGAAGAGCTGTTAGAGCCTTCCAAAACTAGGCTCTGTTACAGCTCTGCGAGCAGCGCTATGCGCCCCAAGACACCGTTGACAAACTTGCCCGAGTCTTCTGTCGAGAGCTCTTTTGCAAGATCCACCGCTTCGTCGATCGCGACCGGCGTTGGCACCTCTTCATTAAACAGAATCTCCCAGGCTGCAACGCGCAGAATCGCACGATCCACATGCGGCATGCGGTCTAGCGTCCAACCGTTTGCGCTGCTAGTGATCTTTTCGTCGATCTCTTCCTGGTGTGCAAGCACACCCTGGACAATCTGTTCCGCATACAGCCATGATGCACGCCGCTCTGGTTCGTGCACCGCGCGCATTCCTTCAGTCGCAAGCACTTCTGACAGCGGCTGCCGCAGCACATCGGCTTGAAAAATCATGTTTAAAGCACGATTGCGTGCTTTAGTTCTCGCTCCCACGTTAACGCTTAGTCGGTTGCGCGGCCGAGGTATTCGCCGGTGCGGGTATCAACTTTAACTTTGGTGCCGGTCTCCAAAAATAACGGCACTTGAATTTCAGCGCCCGTCTCAACTGTCGCTGGCTTGCTGCCACCTGTTGAGCGGTCACCCTGCAGCCCAGGCTCGGTGTATGTAATCTCAAGCACAACAGATGCCGGCAGGTCGATGTAGAGCGGTGCTCCCTCATGCATTGCGATGGTTACCTGCTGATTTTCCAGCATGTAGTTTTCTGCATCGCCCACAATGTTGGAGCTAACGTTAATCTGGTCGTAGTCAGCCAGATCCATGAACACGAAATCTGCGCCATCACGGTAAAGATACTGGTAGTCGCGACGATCAACCAGTGCAGTCTCGATTTTTGCGCCAGCGTTATAGGTCTTGTCAACCACTTTGCCGCTAACAACGTTCTTCTGTTTGGTGCGCACAAACGCACCACCCTTACCGGGCTTCACATGCTGAAATTCAACTACACTCCACAGCTGACCGTTTTCTTTAATAACGGTGCCGTTCTTAATGTCATTAGTGGTTGCCATTGCGCGGCTCCTTGCTGCCTAGATTTGAGACTTAACCTGTCCATTCTAACGGATTCATGACAGATAAAACCGAGTGTCACCCGAAGATTCGACAGCCGCAGCTCGCTAGGATTATGCCTATGCATATGCTTCCCAGAATTCTATTTCATATCTTCCGTGGACGCACAAAATCTAAGCTCGGCTTGTTCGACGTTGCCAAAGCACGATTTCGTGTGTGGCCAACCGACCTTGACATTCTTGTCCACATGAACAACGGTAAATATCTCTCCGTGCTGGATAGCGCCCGCATCGAATACACTATTCGATCGGGTTTCTGGGATATTTTTAAGCAGCAGGGCTGGTACACAGTTGTTGGAGCCCAGACGATTTCGTATCGCAAATCATTAGACCCCTTTCAAAAATTCTCGATCGAAACGCGAGTAATTGGTTTTGATGAACGCGCTTGCTACATTGAGCAGCGATTTCTTAGGAAGGGCGAGATCTATGCGCGCGCATACATCCAGGCACGCATCTTAAGAAAGAGCGGCGGCACAGTTTCAATGCAGGAACTAGGCGAGGTGGGCAACTTTGATGTTACCGCGCACCCAATTCCAAAAGAGCTTGCCGCATGGGCAAACGCTGTGCGCTTACCCTCCACTCGCACACCCGCGCCAAGCATCTGGGATTAGCCTAACGCCTCCTGTGCACAGAGCTAACAGCTCTTAGAGCCTAACGGAGAATTATTGCGTTAAGCTGCAATCTCATCGTAGGCAAAGCGCAGCAGCGACTGATCCACCCCGGCAAGCACCCGGGGCTTAGCAATATCGTCAAGCACAATAAAACGCAGCATGCCCGCACGTGCTTTTTTGTCCCGCTGCATTGTTGCGAGCAGCCCCTCCCAACGCCCAGCAGGGTATGTCAGAGGCAGCTCAAGCGCGCCGAGAATACTGCGATGGCGATCCACAACCGCATCGCTGAGGTGCCCGGCTAAGCGACCCAGTTCAGCGGCATAAACCATGCCGATTGAGATTGCGGCACCGTGCCGCCACTGGTAACGTTCAGCGTGCTCCACCGCGTGCCCGAGCGTGTGGCCGTAATTGAGAATCTCGCGCAAGCCGCCCTCTTTAAAGTCTTCGCTAACGACCCGGGCTTTTACTCCGATAGCCAGCTCCAGGAGTCTTCTAAACTCTGCGCTTTCAGTGTTGGTTGCGGTTTCGACACCCGCCTCAATTGTGTCGAGGATCTCAGGCTCAGCGATAAACCCGCACTTCACAACCTCAGCAAAACCGGTGCGAATCTCGTTAAGCGGCAGCGTATCTAAGTGCGCAAGATCAGCGATCACAGCTTCCGGGGCATAGAATGCGCCAACGAGGTTTTTACCCTCGGCGGTGTTAATTCCTGTTTTCCCTCCCACAGCAGCGTCCACCATGCCGAGCACAGTTGTCGGGATCTGCACAAGCTTGACACCGCGCAACCAGGTTGCCGCAACGAAGCCAGCGAGGTCGGTGACAGCGCCGCCACCAAGACCGATGACCGCATCAGTGCGGGTAAAGTCTGCCTGCCCCATAATCTGCCAGCAAAATGCCGCAACCTCAACGCGCTTTGCACTCTCCGCATCAGGCACCTCCGCTAAGAGTGCCTGGTATCCGCTATCAAGCAGGATCTCGCGCAGCTCATTTGCGATCCGCCCAACCGTGGGGGTGTGAATGATGAGAATCTTGGCAACGCGATCCCCCAGCGCCGCAGGCACTTCGTTTGCTATCGAACGGCCAAGAATTATTTTTGAGGCGGCTTCACCGGTCACTTCAATAACGGTGTTTTCATTACCCATTAGTCGTAGTCTCCCCAACGCTCATCTCGATAATCTGCTGCGCTCGCTAACATGCCGTCACGCTGCAGCCAACACACAATCAGGTTCGTAATGCCTTCTTTAGAGTGTTGGTCTGTTCTGAAAGTGATCTTCGCAGCACCCTCATAAAGTGGGCGCCTCTCTTCAAGAATTCGCGTCCAAGCCCCGGGATCGTCTCGCAAGAGCGGCCGCTTTGACAGGTTCACAGTCCGCATAACTGCTTTTTCAGTTGTCATTAGCAGAATCACCGGGTGGTGTTTCAGAATTTCTCGTGTCTGCGCGTTTAAAAGCGCACCGCCGCCTAACGACACAACTCTCGCCCCCGGCTCTGCAACCTCTCTGGCAACCACTTCTGCTTCGATCCGCCGAAACTCTGCTTCGCCGCGCGTCTCAAAAATCTTCGTGATCTCACCATAGCGCTGCACAATCCGCGAATCAGTGTCGATAAACGGAATCCCCAAGGCTTTGGCAACCCGCTTCCCGATGCTTGTTTTACCAGCTGCCATAGGGCCCACAAAAACAATCGCTCTGCGCGGTAGTTTTGTGCCTGCCGCATTGGTCTTTGGAGGCATCGGAATCGGGCGCGTTGGCGGCGGACCGCTCGGCCGATGCACCCGCCGAGGCATCAGCGAACGCTTATTCATCAGCGCTCTATCTCAGTTCGAAGATTCTCCGGGATCGAGGCAAGATATGCTTCCATATTGCGGCGCACTTCTGCCACACTATCGCCACCGAACTTCTCACTTACCGCGTCTGCGAGCACCAATGCCACCATCGCTTCTGCAACAACACCGGCAGCGGGAACCGCACACACGTCGCTGCGCTGATGGTGGGCAGTTGCAGCCTCGCCGGTCGCAACGTCAACAGTCGGCAGTGCTTTCGGCACAGTAGCAATAGGTTTCATAGCTGCACGCACTCGCAGCACCTGGCCGGTGCTCATGCCGCCCTCAATACCGCCGGCACGACCGGTTTCGCGCTGCAGCGGCGTGCTGGCGTCTGGATTCACTGTCAGCGGATCGTGAGCAACTGAGCCACGCCGTCGCGCGGTTTCAAAACCGTCTCCCACTTCAACGCCTTTGATCGCTTGAATGCCCATAAGAGCGCCAGCCAGCCGCGAGTCGAGGCGACGATCCCAGTGCACATAACTGCCGAGCCCTGCGGGCACACCATAGGCGAGCACCTCTACAACACCGCCGACGGTGTCACCCGCTTTTTTAGTGTCGTCTACCTCTGCAACCATTTTTTCGCTGGTTTCAGCATCAAAGCAGCGCAGCGGATCAGCATCGAGGTAGTCCAGATCGCTAAGCCGTGGCAGTGCGCTGTTTTCCGGCACTGCTACCGGGCCGATACTCACAGTGTGACTGACCAGCTCGATACCCAGCTCTAACAGAAAGGCTTTTGCGATTGCCCCCAGCGCCACACGAGCGGCTGTCTCGCGCGCACTCGCCCGCTCTAGCACCGGACGAGCCTGATCGAAACCATATTTTTGCATCCCCGCAAGATCGGCGTGCCCGGGGCGCGGACGTGTCAGAGGAGCCCCCCGCCCGCGGGATTTATCAGTCAGTTCTGTCGCCTCAGCAGCCATCACCTCTTGCCACTTTGGCCATTCGGTGTTGCCAACACGCACCGCTATCGGACTTCCGATGGTGTAACCCTGCACAACACCACCAGCAAAATTAAGTTCGTCCTGCTCAAACTTCATGCGCGAACCGCGACCGTAGCCAAGCTTGCGACGAGCGAGATCGTCTCGCAGAGTCTGCAGTGTCACAGGCACCCCAGCGGGTAAGCCTTCAAGCACAGCAACTAGTTCGGGGCCGTGAGATTCTCCAGATGTAAGCCAACGCAGCATAAGAACTATCTTATGCTAGCGCCGCACGTGCTGCAGAAAGAAGTTCCGCCTCATTCGGTAATGGTTGAGAAATATCGCCTGCAACGAAGATACGCACCTGCAACAGCGCCTGCTCTAACAGCATCGCAAGGCCGGTTTCAACCTGCCGTCCCGCCTCGCTAAAAATCTTTTCAAGCCGGGTTGGACGTGGATCATAAGCAACATCAAAGAGGTCTGCTGCAAGCAGCGCACTTGGAAAATCCGGCGCAGCTGTGCCTGGCAGCGCACTAATAACGAGTGTTGGATCATCTGCAATTACGATCTCGGAGGCGAGTTTTCCGTGGCTGACGTTGATATCAAGATGCAGCTTTTTGAAGTGTTGACTGATAACCGCAGCGCTCTCGGCAGCCGCAGCCTCGCGGCGCGCAAGCACAGTCAAATTGTTGATCCCCAATTCAGTAGCCGCTAGCGCAGCAGAAACTGCGGTTGCACCGGCTCCTAAGATAACTGTTTCACGCGCGTCAAATGCGGCTTTCTGCAAGGCCCGTGAGAGGCCGGGAATGTCAGTGTTCCAAGCAGCAAACTCGCCCGATTCTAACAGTAACAGCGTGTTAGCAATGCCTGTTGTCGCAACCAGTAAAGACTTTTTTGTAGCGATCTCAGCGGCCTCATATTTCAGCGGCATGGTGACAGAAAAACCGTTAAAATCAGATCCCGCTTCAGTTAGGTAAGAAGCGAGCTGACCCGCGGCAACCTCGGCTCGCTGATATCCCCAATCAAGCCCAAGCTCCCGGTAAATTGCAGTATGAATCACGGGTGACTGTGAGTGCGCGATCGGCGAGCCAAGCACCGCAAATCGCTTAGTCACAGCGTTTCCCGCCCTCAGCCCGGTGCGCTTCACACCACTCAGCTAAGAGACGCGCATTCGCGTCATGTTCTTCCTGTGTCGCAGCGAACCGGGTCTCACCGGTTTCCAGGTTGATCGGCACGAAGAAGAGCCAATCACCCTCAGCAGGGTTAACAGCAGCGTCTATTGCAACATCGCCGGGCATCCCGATTGGGCCGATAGGCAGCCCAGGGTTTGCATAGGTGTTGTACTTATTCGAAGCGTCCGCACGCTCTTCTGGAGTTGTCCAGACGGTATCCAAACGGCCTGTGCCATAGGCCACCGTCGCATCAGACTGCAGAAGCATACCGCTCTCCAGCCGGTTGTAGAACACACGGGCAATCTTCGGGTAGTCGTCGGCATTTGCGCCAGCCTCACGCTGCACAAGCGCGGCCATAGTAAGAATCCGGAAGGTATCCTGCTCAGAGACCCCATGCTCGTTTAGCGCGACCCGCATTCGCTCAACCATTTTCCGAAGGATGGTTTCGGCGGTATCGTTCGGCTCAAATTCATAAGTTGCTGGGAATAGGAAGCCTTCAACAGTTGGAAATTCCGCTGGAATACCCAAAGCTTGCGGATCAGCTGCCGCAGTCTCAAACTCGGCAAGCGGAATCTCCGTCGCCCCTGAAAGCAGCTCCAAAACCGTCTGGTAGGTGTAACCCTCTGGGATGGTCACCCGCCCAGTTAGTTTATTACTGTGATCCTGCAGCGCCTCATACGCAGCCTCTGAGCTCATTTCGAGCCGCAACTTATATGTTCCAACATCAAAAACAGCTTCCGGGTAGCGCTGCACGAGCATCTGAGTAAAGAATTCAGCGCTCTTAATCACGCCGGCCTCTTCGAGTTTGACACCGATCGCAGCTCCCGTGTCACCGGGCTGCACCAAAATTTGGGCTTCGTCGTGCCCCTCCCCCTCATAGTCTTGCGGTTCCTGCCCGAAACCGAAAATGTTTGCGAGAGGCGCACCGTAGTGCCCAAACAGTGCCGTTGCTGTGCCACCGATAGCCAAAAAAATTGCAAGACTAACGGTTATCGCAATAATTATGCGACGACGTTTCTGCTTTTTTTTGCGCTGCGCTGCACGCACCTGGCGTGGCGTCAGTTGGGGTGTCGGTGTTGCGTTCAATATCTTTCGGCCTTCGTGAATTTCAGGAGTGAAATTAGTTCACCACTGTTCCCACCGGTTTACCGGCGAAGCGATCTGAGTCAAGCGCCTGCTGCAAGATCACAACAGCCGCCGCCTGGTCAATTACTTTACGGGAATTTTTTACGTTTTTGCCGGATTGATGCAGGTGTGCCTGAGCTGTCACAGTTGATAATCTCTCATCAACCAACCGCACCGGAATTTCTGCCCCAAGGTTTTTGAGATGTTGCTGCAGGGCCGAGGCGAACTTTTCAGCGTCATCGGTTGAGGGGGTGCGCTCCCCCTGCAAATTAAGCGGTAATCCAACAACAATATCAACTGCGCTATATTCTTCGGCGAGTGTTCTAATGCGCTCAAGATCGCTTAACTCGGTCTGTGCTGCGGCAATATCCGGATGTGTGTCAGCGTCGTAAATACGCGCAACAGTCTCGACGGGCACGGCGAGCATGCGCAGCGCATCACAGCGGGCAACGCCAATTCTGGCTCTGCCCACATCAATACCGAGTCGCGCTCCCAGCATTTTCAATACCGCCGAGCGATTATCGCTGACTTATCTGCTGCCGCAAGACAGAGATAGCCTCGTCGATGCGACTGGCGTCTTGCCCGCCGCCCTGTGCGATATCCGGTTTACCGCCGCCACCGCCGCCGAGAGTTTGGGCGGCAGCGCGCACGAGAGCACCAGCAGCAACACCCAAATCGCGAGCATTTTGGGTGGTTGCCGCAACAACCACAGGCTTCCCAGAGAGCGTTGCGAAAAGAACCGCAACTGCTGGGCGATCCGCAAAACGATCACGTATCTGAATTGCAAGCGAACGCACATCGTCAGCGCTTGCGGCCTCACCGATGTTTGTGAGCACCGCGCTAACACCGTTGAGATCCTCAGCGGCAGCAACCAGGGCCGGAATTTTTTCCTGTAGTTTTGCGGCCTGCAACTGCTGAATATTCTTTTCTGCGGCACGCAGATTTGCGCTGAGCTCTTGCACCTTCTGCACAATCTCACCACGCGGGGCTTTCAAGCTCGCCGCAAGCTCAGAAACCAGCGCCCGCTCAGCCGCAAACTGTTTAAAGCCCTCAAACCCGACAACCGACTCAACACGACGGTTGGTCGATCCAATCGAGCTTTCAGAAATAAGGTTGATAACACCCACCTGTGCGGAGTTGCCAACGTGGGTGCCGGCGCACAGCTCACGCGACCAGGGGCCGCCGATGTCGACAACGCGCACCCTGTCACCGTATTTCTCACCAAACAGCGCCATTGCGCCAAGTTCTTTAGCGGCGTCTAGCGACATTTCGCGTGTCACGACTTCAAAGGAGTTGCGAATTGCGCGGTTGGCGATATCTTCGATCTCGGTGCGCGTTTCAAGACTTAGCGCCTCGGGGTGCGCAAAATCTAAACGCATATATCCCGCTTTATTGTAGGAACCGCTCTGATGCGCCTGCTCCCCAAGCACCTGCCGCAGAGCTGCGTGCACAATATGGGTGGCTGAGTGCGCCTGCTGCGCTCCAAACCGATACTCCGCATCAACCTTAGTAACAACACGATCATCAACAGCAATGGTGCCGGTGTTAACGCGCACAGTGTGCACAATTAGACCCGGAACCGTCTTCTGCACATCAAGCACCTCAGCGCTAAAGCCGCTACCTGTAATGAAGCCCTGATCGGCATCCTGACCGCCTGATTCGGCCCAGAGCGTTGTTTCACGGGTTACGATCTCAACAGTCTGCCCTTCAGAAGCGGTAGAAACAGGCTTACCGTCTATCAGGATGCCAAGCACACGGGTTTCGGTTTCAAGCTCGTCATACCCTAGAAAGACCGTCTCACCCTGCGCACGCAACTCTTGATAGATCGAAAGGTCTGCGCGCTGTCCCTTCTTTTGCTTCGCGTCTGCTTTTGCGCGCTCACGCTGCTCCTGCAGAAGTTTCTGGAAAACCTGCTGATCAACCTTCAGCCCCGCTTCTTCAGCTATTTCACTTGTCAGCTCAATCGGGAATCCGTGCGTATCGTGCAGCATAAAAGCTGCGTCACCGGCGATAGCTTCGCCGCTCTGCTTTGCAATGCCAACAGCTTCATCAAGAATTTGCATGCCGCTGTTGAGCGTGCGCAAGAAGGTTTGCTCCTCTGCGTAGGCGGTGCGTGAGATGAAGTCAAACTTCTCTCGCACCTCTGGATACCCCTCCTGCATTGCGTCGCGCGAGACCGGGAACAGTTCCGGGAAGCACGGCTTGTCATAGCCGAGCAGACGCATAGAGAGAATCACACGGCGCAAAAGGCGGCGCAGAATATAGCCTCTGCCGTCTTTGCCGGGGGTGACACCGTCTGAAATCAGCATTAAACCTGAGCGCACATGATCGGCGATAACCCTGAGACGCACATCGGCAACCGGATCCGCACCGTAAGTAATCCCTACGAGCGCGGCTGCAGCATCAAGGACTGGGCGCACCTGATCGGTTTCATACATGTTATTAACGCCCTGCTTAATAAAAGCAACACGCTCAATGCCGAGACCTGTGTCGATATTTTTTCTGGGTAGCTCGCCAGAAATTTCAAAGTCAGTTTTCGACTTCACATCTTTAATCTGGTACTGCATGAAGACAAGGTTCCAGATTTCGACGTAGCGGTCGTCATCGGTTGCCGGGCCACCGTCAACACCGTATTCAGGCCCCATGTCATAAAAGATCTCAGAGCAGGGCCCTGCTGGGCCTGGCTGCCCGGTTGACCAGAAGTTGGTGTCTTTTCCTAGTTTTTGTATGCGCTCTTCTGGAAGAGTTGAGTGCTTGAGCCAGAAGTTTCGAGCTTCGTCGTCCTCTTCATAGACGGTAACCCACAGATCTTCTGCTTTGAAACCTAAACCGCCCTCATCTTCAGAGGTCGTGAGCAGCTCCCACGCCATCTGAATAGCTTCCTCTTTGAAGTAGTCGCCGAACGAGAAGTTACCGCACATTTGGAAGAAAGTCCCGTGCCGTGGGGTTTTTCCAACTTCTTCAATATCGTTTGTGCGAATACACTTTTGCACGCTCACAGCACTCGGAAACGGTGCAGGCACAATCCCCGTGAAGTATGGGATAAACGGCACCATACCCGCCACGGTGAACATCAACGCCGGGTCGTCGCTCACAAGCGAAGCCGAAGGCACCACTGTGTGCCCCTTCTTCTCGAAGAAGTTAAGCCAACGGCGCTGAATTTCTGCGGTCTTCATTCCGATCCTTTATTGCTTATTTTGAATGTGCTTAGTCGCGAGTTTCTTCTGCTTCTTTATAACCATTAACCGCGGCATCGACCAGCTCATCTACCGCCTGGTTAACGCGTTCAAAGAAACGCCGGCCGGTCGGATTTTTGTTCACCAGGTGAGCCAGAACAAAGCCTAGAACAATTCCACTAAGTAGCGCACGAATTTTTGCCACAGCTATTCCCCTCTCAGAGTTTCTTGTTTTATAGCCTACCGTTAGACACCTTGATGGCAGAATAGAACCATGGATTTTGTTTCAACCCGCGGCGGTATGCAACCGGCAAGTTTTGGTGAGATTTTAATTGAGGGCTTAGCTCCCGATGGCGGTTTAACGGTGCCTGTTGATCTGCCACGAATTGCGCTCTGGGATATTGAAGCTTGGCGCGGTCTTTCCTATTCTGAGCTTGCAGCCCAGGTAATAATGAAGTTCTGGACGGATATAGACCCGGGCGACCTCGAGGAAATAACCTACAACGCCTACCGCAATAGTTTTAACTCACCTGAGGTGGTGCCGGTCACAGAGCTGACAAGCGGTTTCGGTCTTGTCGGTCTCTCAGAAGGCCCGACTCTTGCCTTTAAAGATATGGCCATGCAGTTTCTCGGTGAGGCTATCCCCTACGTTCTGAAGCAGACCAATAGCCGCCTCAATATTGTCGGCGCAACATCTGGCGATACCGGATCAGCAGCTGAATACGCCTTCCGCTCGAAGCCGAATGTGTCCGTTATCATGCTCTCTCCAAAGGGGCGCATGAGCGATTTTCAGCGTGCGCAGATGTATTCACTCGATGATGACAATATTCATAACATTGTCATTGACGGTGTTTTTGACGACTGCCAGAATCTGATGAAGCAACTCAATGCCGACCTTGATTTCAAGAAGCAGGTTGCACTTGGTGCAGTCAACTCAGTTAATCTCGGTCGTGTAGTAGCCCAAAGCGTTTACTACTTCTGGGCGTGGCTGCGCATCACCGACAAAATGACAGAGCAGAAGCGTGCACAAACAAAGGTGTCGTTTGCTGTGCCGAGCGGCAACTTCGGCAACGTGCTCTCAGGCTTAGTTGCAAAGCAGATGGGCGTTCCGATTAACAAACTTGTGGTTGCGACGAACGAAAACAACGTGCTCCACGAGTTCTTCTCAACCGGCGTTTACCGCCCCCGCAGCGCTGCCGACACGCACATCACATCCAGCCCCTCGATGGATATATCAAAAGCTTCCAACGTGGAACGGTTAATTTATGACGTGCTCGGGCGCGATCCAGAAAAACTCTTGGCTGCGTTTAAAGAGCTCGATGAAACAGGTGTGATAGACCTCTCTCACGAGGTGTCACGTTTTAAAGATGAGTTCGGCATTTATTCAGCTACCTCAACGCACGCGGATCGCTTGCGCACTATTAAAGAGGTGTTTGAAAATACCGGAGTCATCATTGATCCGCACACCGCTGATGGGGTAAACGCCGCACTCGCGCATCGGGACGACGATGAAATTATGTACGTTCTGGAGACAGCTAAACCGCAGAAATTCGCAGAGACCGTGATCGAGGCAGTTGGAAAGCCCGCCGAGCTCACCGCCGCTATGGAAGAAATGCTCACCAAACCACAAAAGACTGTGGATATGGGTGTAGATATCGATGCACTGCGCGATTTTGTGTTAGAAAACGCGGTCTAGTTATATCCCGCGCTGCCAGCGCGAAAAATATTTGCACGAAAAACGGCGCCCACCCCAAACCGGGGCGGGCGCCGTTTCTGTAGGCGTGTCTAAGCACGCCGGGAAGTCTTAGCGACCTGAGTAGTACTCAACAACCAGCTGCTCTTCGCAGATGATTGGAACCTCAGCGCGCTTCGGACGACGCACGAGCTTTGCCTGGAGCTTATCCAGCTCAACCTCAAGGTAGCCCGGGGTCGGAGGCAGAACCTCAGCGTGTGCACCGGTTGCCGCAACCTGGAATGGCTCAAGAGCCTCTGAGCGTGGCTTGACGTGCACGAGTTGACCCGGCTTCACACGGAATGAAGGGCGGTCAACAATCTTGCCGTCTACAAGAATGTGACGGTGCACAACGAGCTGACGTGCCTGAGCCTGGGTGCGTGCGAAACCTGCGCGCAGCACCAGTGCATCAAGACGCATTTCGAGCAGCTCTACGAGGTTTTCACCTGTTAGGCCTGCCTGGCGGCGAGCCTCAGCGAAAACAATCCGCAGCTGCTTCTCGCGGATACCGTACTGTGCGCGCAGACGCTGCTTCTCACGCAGACGAACAGCGTAGTCGCTGTCGCTCTTACGCTTGGTGCGGCCGTGCTGCCCTGGCGCGTATGGACGCTTCTCGAGGTACTTAGCTGCCTTTGGTGTGAGTGCAATACCGAGGGCACGTGACTGACGTACCTTTGCACGGCTGCGAGTGGTCTTTGACATCGCATTCCTTTCTATTGTTTCTGCATTTCGATGCGCGTTAGGGTGTCGCGCCCCTGTCTCCTCGGCCTTTAGCCCTGTCCGCACGAGCTATCGTGCACGCAACAGAACCGAACCACCTAAGTGGTAAGGAAACGACCAGTTGCAGAAACTTTGAAAAGCTCTGCCACTGCGCTGGCAAGCCAGCATAAGATAGCCAGAAGCAAGCTTAGCAGTTATTCGCCTGTAATTTCGCGGATTGCATCTAAATTTGCGCCAATCTGCCCCTCGAAGCCGTGCGCAGATGGGTTGTAATAGCGCTTTCCTCTGAGCGTCTCTGGTAAATACTGCTGTTTTAGCACTCCGCGCGCATCACTGTGCGGATATTTATAACCTTTGCCATGCCCCAAAGCTTTTGCGCCCGGATAGTGCGCATCACGCAGGTGCGGCGGCACAACCCCACCACGACCGGTCTTAACATCTGCTATCGCAGCGTCAATGGCAGTAATAACAGCATTTGATTTAGGTGCGGTCGCCAAGTAAATAGTGGCTTCAGCAAGCGGTATGCGCGCCTCCGGCAGGCCAATTAGTTGAGTTGCCTGCGCCGCAGCAGTTGCAATAACAAGCGCCTGCGGATCCGCAAGTCCGATATCTTCTGCGGCGTGCACCATCAATCGTCGTGCAATAAATCGCGGATCCTCCCCCGCCTCAATCATGCGCGCTAAGTAGTGCAGTGCTGCATCTGGGTTCGAACCGCGGATGGATTTAATAAAAGCACTGATCACGTCATAGTGCTGATCCCCATTTTTGTCATAGCGCAAAATTGCCCGATCCACGGCTTGTGAGACCAATTCAGCGGTGATTTCAGGGGTGTCATTCTGGTCTGCAGCTGTCAGCGCAGTTGCTGCAACAGCTTCCAGAGTTGTCAGTGCCCGCCGCGCATCTCCGCTGGCCAATTGGATGATTGCCTGCAGGGCTTCGGGCGTCAGTTCCACACTCGCGTTAAGACCCTGCGGTGCGGCGATAGCGCGCGTAACAAGCTGTTGCAGGTCTGCATCTGTTAGCGGCTGCAGGGTCAGTAGCAGGGAACGAGATAGCAGCGGACTAATCACCGAGAATGACGGATTTTCCGTGGTTGCCGCCACCAGTGTCACCCAGCCGTTTTCAACACCCGGCAGCAGCGCATCCTGCTGCGCCTTCGAGAAACGGTGGATTTCGTCTAAAAAGAGCACTGTTTGCACACCATACAGGTCGCGATCATTAAGCGCTTTATCCATCACCGCACGCACATCTTTAATACCCGCTGTGACAGCTGACAGCTCTACGAAGCGGCGGCCACTCGACTGCGCAAGGGCCTGCGCGATAGTGGTTTTGCCAACGCCGGGTGGCCCCCAGAGAATGACCGACACAGCGCCGCTCTCCTCAGCGGCCAACTGACGCAGCGGTGAACCGGGGTGCAAAAGATGCTGCTGCCCGACCACTTCATCAAGGGTGCGTGGGCGCATACGCACAGCAAGTGGCTGCTGCATAGGCCCGCGCCGATCTTGATATTTGGAAGAGAGCATAGGCCTCCATAGTAGCGCTCATACTCCTAATGTAAGCTTGAAGAGTATTGTCAAACACGTGCGCACAAGGATCGTGCGCACCCCGAGCGAAAGATCGAAACGGTGACTGCAGAAAACACCTGGGGCCGCGTAGACGAAACCGGAAATGTATTCGTAAAGGACAGTGACAGCGAACGCCTTGTCGGCCAGTTCCAAGACGGCACCTCAGAAGAGGCACTGGCGTACTTTACCCGTAAATACGATGATCTCGCTTACCAGGTAACTCTTTTGGAGGCGCGCATTGCGCGCGGCACGGCTAACGCCAACGTCACCCAGTCTGTTGAAAAACTCGAGCAGCAGGTGGCAGAGCCGCACGCTGTGGGAGATCTGCAAGCGTTACGCGACCGTGTTGCCACTCTAAAGCAAAAGGCTAACGATTTCGCCGCCGCAGAAAAGGCGCGCAAAGAAGCAGCGCGTAAGGCAACGCTCGCCGAGCGTGACGCAATCGCAACTGAGGCTGAAAGACTCGCTGCCCAGCCGGCCGGCAACACCAATTGGAAGAAAACAGCCGCACAGTTTGAAGAGCTGTTTGCAAAATGGCAGCACTCGCAGCGCAACTCTGCGCCAATCTCAAAATCACAGTCTGATGCCCAGTGGCGTCGCTTCCGTGCAGCGCGCAGCACGTTTGAAACCACCCGCCGTCAGTATTTTCTGAAGATTGACGCAGAAAATAAAGAAGTGCGCCAAATAAAAGAGAAGCTAATCACAAAGGCTGAGGCGCTCGCTCCAAAGGGTGCAGAGGGTGTTGACGAATACCGGCTACTGCTCGATGAGTGGAAGACAGTCAAGCGCGCCAGCCGAAAGCTTGAAGACAGTCTGTGGGCCAGGTTTAAGGCCGCTGGCGATACACTTTTTGCAGCTCGCGCAGAAGAGCTGGCCGCGGTTGATGAGGAGTACAAGGCAAACCAGGAAAAGAAGGAAGCGTTGCTCGCAGATCTGGGCAGCCAAATAAAGTCTGAACCAAACTATCAAGAAGCACGCAAGCTGCTGGCAAACTTACAAGAGCAGTGGGCGGAAATTGGCCGCGTTCCGCGCGATCAAAAGCGCAAAATCGAGGATCAACTGCGTCAGCTACAGGATCATGTTGCAGATCTCGAGGCAAAGCACTGGGAAGAGACGGATCCAGAGCCGGAGGCGCGTGCGTCTGGTTTGCGAGAGCAGCTTGAGCAGTCGATAGCCCAGCTAGAGGCGGAGCTTACTACAGCTAACCCAAGCCAAAAAGTTGCGATCGAAGAAAAGCTCGCAACGCAGAAGGCTTGGCTTACCGCGCTCGGCTAACAGCACGATCCAACAAAATTACGGGAGTTTTCCACAGATTGAAAGCTCCCGTAATTTTTTGTTTCTTGCAGCGGGAATAATGTGTGTATGCGAAACGCTATCCCCCTTCCAAATATCCCGATTGCACAGTTGCAGGAGGCAATTGAGCGGCTTCCTGCAACACTGCTTAGCGCGCATCGAATGCACGGCGCACTTGAGCACTGCGGCCTTGGCTACAGGCCGACCTGCGTAAAAGAATCAGCGGAGATTAGAGCTCGCTCACTTGCTCCATTTCTACCGCCGCACACAGTTATTTGTGGTGTAACAGCAGCTTGGGTTTGGGGAGCCATAGGCAAATTTCGCACTCCGGTTGAAGTGAACAATTTTGGTGGCTCCTGTCGCATTCCTGCAGGGGTGCACAATCGCACTGTAATCAGACACGCACGCATCACAGCTGATGAGGTCGTCTCGTTAGGCGGTGTTAGGGTCACCACCACCAGGCGCACTGTTTTTGATCTTCTATACTTCTACGAAGCGGCAAATACAGCACCCTTACAGTTAATGCTGCTGGGGCTCATGCGGCTCTCGCAGCTTACTCCCGATGATATTCTCGAAAGCCTATTAACACGCCAACATCCGCGCAAACAGCACGCACTACGCCTCGCACAGCAGGTGTTTAAACAGTCTTAAACCATGTTGACGCGATAAACGTCGTACACTCCTTCTAGACGGCGCACAGCATTAAGCACCCGCTCCAAGTGGGTGGTATTGACCATTTCAAAAGAGAAGCGACTAATCGCCAACCGTGAGCTGCTCGTTTGCACAGATGCCTGCAGAATATTCACATGATGCTCAGAGAGCGTGCGAGTCACATCAGACAGCAGTCGCGAGCGATCAAGCGCCTCAACCTGAATATTAACGAGGAACACATTACGCGGGTTTGCCGCCCACTCAACTTCAATCAGACGCTCTGACTGAGATTTTAGTGCGGCATAGTTCGAACAGTCTGCACGATGCACTGAGACTCCCGAACCTTTCGTAATAAACCCGCAAATCTCATCTCCCGGCACCGGCGTGCAGCACTTCGCCAGTTTCACAAGAACATCGCCAGCACCCCTGACAAGCACACCGCACTCAGATGATGCTTTAGCGTTAAGAGAGCGCGCAGTGTAAAGCGATTCCGCTATCGGACTGTCAACATCCGACTGCTCTTCTCGGGCAATTGCAGCAACAATCTTTTCCACCACAGAGTGGGCGGAAACATGACCCTCGCCGATCCCGACATAAAGCCCTGCGATATCCTCATAGTGCAGCTGCAGCACAACCTGCTGCAGCGCCTCAGACTGCATCAGCTTATGAATTGGTAGCTGCCGCCGGCGCATTTCCTTAACAAGATCTTCTTTGCCCTGTTCTTCAGCGTCGGCGCGGCGTTCCTTCGTAAACCACTGGCGGATTTTATTCTGCGCGCGCTTACTCTTAACAAAGCTCAACCACCCCTGTTTCGGGCCGGCAGATTGATCATTTGAGGTGAGCACCTCAACCACGTCACCATTCTTCAGCTCTGTTTCCAAAGCCACCATCCGCCCGTTTACACGAGCCCCCATGGTGCGGTGACCGATCTCGGTGTGCACTGCATAAGCAAAATCGACCGGGGTGCCACCAGCGGGCAGACCGATCACTCGCCCCTTTGGGGTGAACACATAAACTTCCTTAGCGCCGATTTCAAAGCGTAAGGCGTCAAGAAACTCACTCGGATCTTCGGTCTCGGCCTGCCAATCGTTAATGTGCGAGAGCCATGCCATCTCTTCGGTAGCGGTGCCCTTTTCGACGTCAGCAGCACTCTGCCCGGCCTTATATTTCCAGTGCGCAGCAACACCGTATTCGGCACGGTGGTGCATGTCTACTGTGCGCACCTGAATCTCAACCGCACGACCGTCAGGGCCAATAACCGTTGTGTGCAGTGACTGATAGAGATTGAATTTTGGCGTGGCGATGTAGTCTTTAAAGCGCCCCGGAATTGGCGTCCACCGTGCATGCACCGCACCGAGCACGGCATAGCAGTCACGGATAGTCTCAACGATGACTCGAATTCCCACCAGGTCGTAAATATCGTCGAAATCTCGACCACGCACAACCATTTTCTGGTAGATCGAATAGAGCTCTTTCGGGCGCCCGGCTACCTTACCGCGGATACGCGATTCACGCAGATCCTGCTGAATCGCATCAGTCACCTTCTTCACCAACTCTTCGCGCTTCGGATTGCGCTGCGTAACAAGATTCTCAATCTCGTTGTAAAGCTTTGGTTTTAGGGTTGCGAAAGACAGGTCTTCAAGCTCAGTCTTCAAGCCTTGAATACCGAGACGGTGCGCAAGCGGTGCGTAAATCTCAAGTGTTTCGGTTGCTTTTGCACGCGCCTTCTCAACGGGCATAAAACCCCATGTGCGCGCGTTGTGCAAGCGGTCAGCGAGCTTTATTAAGAGCACGCGAATATCGCGGGTCATAGCGACAATCATTTTTCGCACGGTTTCTGCCTGTGCGGCCTCCCCGTACTTCACCTTATCTAACTTCGTCACGCCATCAACAAGAAGAGCGATCCGATCGCCAAAATCGGCCGTCAGCTGTTCGAGACTGTAATCAGTGTCTTCTACTGTGTCATGTAGCAGTGCGGCTGCAACAACGGTGGGCGCAACACCAAGATCTGCGAGAATCTGGGCGACCGCAACTGGATGCGTGAAATACGGCTCCCCGCTTCTGCGCGTCTGCCCCTCATGCGCTTTCTCACCGACTTTATAGGCGCGTTGGATCACGCTCACATCAGCACGCGGATGTTGCGATTTTACGGTCTTAATCAGCTGATCGAGACCGTCGGGGGTCTGCGAACGCGCGAAAACCCGCGGCACAAAACGGCGCAGCGAGTTACCAGAATGCTGCTGAGTGTTATTCATCACAGAACCACCTTTCTAATAGCCCTACGATACACCCGCACAACCGGGTTACACGCTAGCCGACGTTTGCGTATGGATCAACAGAGGTGTCAGTCTTCTTTTTAACCACCCGCCGTGGTTTGCGTGCGAGAGTATCAACACCCCTCTCACGCGCCTTACGCACCTCGTCATCGTTTTCTACGATTGCGCTCTCCCGTTCACGCAGGTGCGAGTAGACGGGAGCGGCTATAAAGATTGTGGAGTATGCGCCGACGAGAATACCGATGAAAAGCGCCAAGGCGATATCGCGTAGCGTACCCGCGCCGAGCACAGCAGCACCAATGAAAAGGATAGATGCAACCGGCAAAAGAGCCACAACTGAGGTGTTTATAGAGCGCACTAGGGTCTGGTTAACCCCAAGATTCACAGCCTCAGCAAAAGTGCGACGCCCGTTCATTTCTTCGGGTGCGGTGTTTTCACGGATTTTGTCGAACACCACGACGGTGTCGTAGAGTGAGTAGCCCAAGATTGTCAAGAACCCGATCACCGCTGCCGGTGTAATTTCGAAGCCTGACAGGCCGTAAACTCCCGCGGTAAGCACGAGGTCGTGACCCAGCGCAATAAGAGCTGCCAATGACATCTTCCAGGTGCGGAAGTAAACCGCCATCACAATTGCGGCGAAGATAAGGAAAACAACAAGCGCAATCAGCGCCTGCCTAGTCACATCCTGACCCCAAACGGCGCCAATAAATGAGGAGGTTACTTCGTCATTTGTAACTCCGTAGGCTGCTGCAAGTTCGTCAGCCAAGGCGATTGACTGCGAGGGCTCAAGCTGTTCAGTCTGCACCTGAATATCAGAGGCACCAACGAGGAGCACCCGTGGTTCGGTGCCCGGCAGCTGCTGCTGCACAACCTCAGTTGCTACCGCTGGATCACGATCCGCTCCCTCAGGCAAATGCACCTGGAACTGGCTGCCGCCTGTAAATTCGATACCGAGCTGGTAGCCACCGCGGATGAACGGACCGACCAGCGCAACAACGATGAGACCGAGAGCAATGAGATACCACAGCTTCCGGCGGCCAACAATGTTGAACGATTTTTTACCGCTGTACAGATCATTGCCGAGCTGACTTAAGGATTGTTTCGCCATGATTAGTTCTCCTCCTTAGCAGCAGCCGCAAGAGCTTTCCGTTCGGCAATAGTCATTTGATTTTTCACGCGCGAGCGGCCGCGACCGCGCTTCGCAACGCGCCGCCCCGGCGCATCCGCCAGTGAGCGAGGTTGTTTCTCTGTCTCTTCGGGTGTCTCTGCAGATTCCGCTGCAACCGCCTTCTCAGCAAAACGGCCGCGACCGCGATAGCTGGCTCCGTGCCTGCGCGGATCAAGGCCGGAAGCCGGATGCCCATCACCGAAGAATCTAGTGCGTGCAAGCAGGGTCAGCACAGGGTGAGTGAAGAGTGAAACAACAACCAGGTCGATAAGGGTTGTAAGCCCCAGGGTGAAAGCAAAACCGCGCACGTTACCAACGGCGAGAGCGAAGAGGATCGCAGCCGCTAAGAAGTTGATCGTGTCTGAGGCCAGAATGGTTCTGAACGCCTTGCGCCAACCGGATGCCACAGCCTCCTGCAGTTGCAGGCCGTCACGTAGCGCATCTCGCACTCGTTCGAAGTACACGATAAATGAGTCTGCGGTGATACCAATTGCCACGATAATACCCGTCACACCGGCGAGTGAGAGCCGGTAACCCTGTCGCCACGAGAGGTAGGTTAAGAGCAGGTAGGTCAAAAGGCCTGCTACCAGCAACGAAGCGACGGTGAGCAGACCAAGCGCGCGGTACTGGAAGATTGAGTAGATGACGACTATAGCAAGACCGATGAGACCGGCGATCAGACCGGCGGCTAGCTGGCTGCTACCGAGGGTTGCTGAAATATCTTCCTGACTCTGCACGGTAAAACTGATTGGCAGAGCGCCATACTTCAGCTGGTCTGCCAGAGTCTGCGCTGATTCCTGAGTGAATGAACCCGAGATCTGCGGGCGGCCGTCAAGAATTAGGCCGTTCATTGCGGGCGCTGAAATCACCTGACCGTCAACAACAAAGGCAAACATGTTCAACGGCGCCTGCTTGTTTAGAAGACGCTGACTGACCTCACCAAAAATGCGAGTTCCCTCTTCATTGAACCTGATGTTTACACCCCATTTACCGGTGCTCGCACCGGAAGAGGTTGCAATAAGCCCGGCGCTAGCATCACTAATGGAATCGCCTGTTAGCTCAACAGGGCCGAGGATGAACTTGGTGCGGCGCAGGTCGTCACAGGTAAACACAGGCAGTTCTGGTTTAGCTGCGCTAACGGTTGCAAGGTTAGCCGCGGTGCAATCAAATTTTTCGAAGGCAGCGAGCAGTTCTTGAGAGACCCAGTCAGTTGAGCCGGGCTCGGTTGGCTGCGGCGAGGGCAAAAGCGCTGCATCCTGAGCTGGGTTTTGCCCGGCTTCCTCCGGTAGCTCAGGCGCAGTTTCGGATCGCAGCTCATTCACAACCGCTTCAGTAAGCCCGTTGCCCTCCATCAACACAGGGCGCAGATCTAGGCGGGCAGAGGCTTCGATACGCGCTAGTGTTGCCTCATCTACGCGCCCTGGAATCGACACCAGAATATTGGTGCCACCCATGGTGCTAACCTCGGCTTCTGAAACACCTGAGGCATCAACTCGCTGCCGGATAATTGCAACTGCCTGCTGCACCTGTTCGGCAGACACAGTGCCGCCATCGTCGGTGCGCGGTGCTAGTAGAATTTGTGTTCCACCCTGCAAGTCGAGCGCTAGCTTGGGGGTAATGGTCGCATCACTGCGTGTCAGGCCAAGACCTAATAGTCCGGCTAGCGCAACTAAGATCACGAGCAGACCGATTAATGACCGTCGCGCATTCTTAATAATTGGGGTTGCAGCCAACGTTGTTTCGCTTTCTTCTGGACGCAACAAACGCCCGACACAAAGGTGTGGGGCGTTTGCTGATTTAAGTTGCTAAATCTGTCGATTACCGTTTTCGTCGCTTGGATTGATGTCGTCTGTCACAGCAGGATCGCTAGCTTCTGTCTCTGTCAGACGCTCTGCCGCAGGAATATCAGCGGGGGCGGCCTCAGGAACAATCTCGCGGATTGCTTGAATATGAATCTCGATCGCAGCATCACCGCTTGCAATAGTCGCGCGATTGCTGTCACGGTCTACAGTTATGATTCGGCCGTAGATACCCGATGTGGTCATGATTTCCACACCCGGCTGCAAACCGCTGTTCATCTGTTCACGCTGTGCTTTAACACGTCGACTGTTGCGAAACATCATGAACACCATCAGGGCTAACAGGCCGAGCATGATTATCATAACTGGATCAAATGGCATTGGTTCTCCTGACGGCTTTACAGATAATACTTAACTATTCGACTATACGGCATCGGGCTGTGGAAGCCCTAAGATTGTGTATGCTTTAGCGGTTGCGATGCGCCCGCGAGAGCTCCGTGTCATAAGCCCCGCACGAACGAGAAACGGTTCCACAACCGATTCAACGGTTTCCGCTTCTTCACCAACTGAGACCGCAAGTGTCTGCAGGCCTACAGGGCCACCGTTAAAACGTTCAACCACAGCGCGCAAGACTTCGCGGTCGAGGCGATCAAGCCCGAGTGCGTCAACATCATAGAGCGCTAACGCTGCACGCACGCTCTGTTCATCAGCGGGTTTATCGTGCACGAGCGCATAGTCGCGGGCCCGGCGTAATAGTCGGTTAGCGATACGCGGTGTGCCACGCGACCGCGAGGCAATTTCAGCTACCGCCTCCGCAGTGATCGGGAAGTTTAGGAGGTTAGCCGCGCGCGCAACCACCTGCTCTAATTCACTGTCATCATAAAACTCCAGGTGAGCAGTAAAACCAAAGCGATCACGCAGGGGGTTCGGCAGCAGCCCGGCTCGAGTTGTTGCGCCAACGAGAGTGAACGGAGCAATTTCTAAAGGAATCGATGTTGCGCCGGCGCCCTTTCCGACCATAATGTCGATACGAAAATCCTCCATCGCAAGGTACAGCATTTCCTCCGCAGAGCGTGCCATGCGATGTATTTCATCAATAAAAAGCACCTCGCCCGGCGTGAGCGCAGACAACACTGCCGCCAAATCACCCGCGTGCTGAATTGCCGGCCCTGAGGTTTGGTGCAGTGGTTTATTAAGTTCCTGCGCCACAATCATAGACAGTGTGGTTTTACCCAATCCTGGCGGCCCGGCAAGCAAAATATGGTCGGGTGCTCTCCCCTGTATTTGTGCCGCCTGCAAAAGTAAGCGCAACTGCTCTCGCACTTTAGTTTGCCCGACAAACTCATCAAGGTTACCGGGGCGCAGCGCACCCTCGATCGCCAGTTCAGCGCTGCTTGCCTGTGGAGAAAGTTCGTTCGACATTGCGACCACCTATCGGTTCTGCAACAGCACCAGAGCCGCTTTTAACACTGCAGCGGTATCTTTCGCTACACCGGTTTGTAAAGCGTCGTCAACAGCGGTTAGGGCGGCGGTTTCATTAAAGCCCATTCCGGTGAGCGCGGCGACCACCTGATCGCGCATAGCTGGCGTTAAGCCGTTTTCAGCCACACCAGATGTTTGCGGATCGGCCGCAGCGCTCGCGAAGGAAGCGACTTTACCGGCGAGCGATACCATGATCATTTTTGCTGATTTCGGCCCGATTCCGCTAACTGCTTGGAACGGTTTCGGATCCTCGTGCGCGACCGCTGTGGCGATCTGCTGCGGGGTCAGGGCTGAGAGCACCCCGAGTGCGCTCCGCGGCCCCACCCCGTTCACGCTCAACAGAAGGTTAAACACCTCGAGCTGCTCTCGATCCGCAAACCCGAACAGTGTTTGCGCATCCTCCCGCACAATAAGCTGCGTGTGCCAAAACACTTTGTCGCCTGTGTGCGTGGTTGCAGCAAGGGGAGCCGGCAGCTCAACTCGATAGCCGAGCGCGCCGGTGTCTACCACAGCATGATCTGCAGCGCGGTGGGTGACCTCTCCCCTAATTGATGCAATCACAGCTGTTATTCACCCGCACGCACTGCGCGATTCACTGCGCTAATAATCGCCTTTAACGTAGACCGTGTTGTTGATGAGTCAAGCCCCACACCCCAGATGCGCTGCCCTGCGACTTTAAGATCAACGTACGCAGCCGCTACCGCATCGGATCCCTGCCCGAGAGCGTGCTCTGCATAGTCGAAGACGGTTGCTTCTAAGCTCGAATCGAGGGCGTTTAGCGCATGCAGGAAAGCATCTACTGGGCCGTTACCAATTCCGCTTAGTTCCACTTCTTCAGCACCGACACGCATTTTTGCGATGAGTTGGGTGTCTCCCTCGTCAACGCTGGTAGTGCTCTGCTGCAACAGCTCATAACGGCCCCACCGTTCGGTAGCAACAGTGCTCGGCAGATACTCGTCTTGGAAAATCTGCCAAATCTGCTCGCTGGTGAACTCGCCGCCCTCAGCATCTGTGCGAGCCTGCACGACCTGGCTAAACTCGATCTGCAGTTGCCGCGGTAGATCGAGCTGATGGTCGGCCTTCAAAAGATAGGCCACACCACCCTTGCCAGACTGTGAGTTCACACGAATGACAGCTTCGTAGTTGCGCCCCAGATCTTTCGGATCGATCGGGAGATATGGCACCGCCCACTCGATCTCGTCCACAGTCTTACCGACGGCCAGAGCGTTCCGCTCCATGCGCTCGAAGCCCTTCTTGATAGCATCCTGGTGGGAACCGGAGAATGCTGTGTAAACAAGGTCTCCCGCCCAAGGGCTGCGCTCGTGCACCTTCATCTGGTTGCAGTACTCCGCGATGCGGCGAATCTCATCAAGGTCTGAAAAGTCGATTTCAGGGTCTATGCCCTGCGAGAAGAGATTTACACCCAGTGCAACCAGGTCAACGTTGCCGGTGCGCTCACCATTACCGAAAAGGCAGCCTTCGATGCGATCAGCGCCGGCCATGTAGCCGAGCTCTGCCGCAGCCACAGCGGTGCCGCGATCGTTATGCGGATGCAGTGACAGAATGACGTTCTCGCGATGATTTAGGTGACGCCCCATCCACTCAATCGAGTCGGCGTAGACATTCGGGGTTGCCATCTCAACTGTTGCTGGCAGGTTGATAATCACCTTGCGCTCAGGTGTTGGGCCAAAAACCTCAAGCACGGCGTTGCAGACTTCAACAGCATACTCAAGCTCGGTGCCGGTGTAAGACTCTGGTGAGTACTCGTAGTAGATCTCGGTATCCGGGCAGATTGACTCAAACTGCTTGCAGAGTTTGGCGCCGGCAACAGCGATCTCTTTTATGCCCTCTTTATCTTTGTTAAACACAACATCGCGCTGCAGCACACTTGTTGAGTTGTAGATGTGCACAATTGCCTGCTTGGCACCTATCAACGACTCGTAGGTGCGTTTAATAAGATGCTCACGCGCCTGGGTTAGCACCTGGATCGTGACATCATCCGGGATCAGATCCTCTTCAATAAGCTGCCGCACAAAGTCAAAGTCTGTTTGGCTCGCAGACGGAAACCCAACCTCGATCTGCTTGTATCCCATCTTCACCAGCAGCTCAAACATCTTTCGTTTGCGCTCAGGGCTCATCGGGTCGATCAGCGCCTGGTTGCCGTCCCTGAGGTCAACCGCACACCACAGGGGCGCCTTCTCGATACGTTTTGTCGGCCAGGTGCGATCCGGCAGCTCTACTTTGATCTGCTCATGAAACGGGCGGTAGCGATGAATCGGCATGCCTGAAGGGTTTTGCGTGTTTTGCACTGTTTTCTCCTGATATCTACAAAGAAAGTCAGACCGGAAATGAGAAACTCCGCGACGAGGGAGGTCTTATTGTCTAAGACTCGTCGCGGCGACTAAGCAGAAGAAATTTATGCACCCCTCTAGCCTAACAGAATTTGCTTCAGGATCAGCCCGTAAGCAACAGGCAGGCACCCGACCCGTGCTGTTTACGGATCGCTCCGCAGGTCACAAACAGCAGATACTGAGGCGAAATTTAGAACCCAAGACGGTTCAAATGCTTCGGATCACTCTGCCACTCTTTAAGAACTTTTACCCGCAGCGACAGGTACACTTTACGCCCGAGGAGCTGTTCAATCTGTTTCCGGGCAGCCTGCCCAATATTTTTGAGCTGCTGGCCTCCCCGGCCAATCACGATCCCTTTTTGACTGTCACGTTCGACGATCAAACTCGCATAAATTCGCAATTTACCGGTATCGTCGTCTTCTTCATAATCGTCGACTGTGGCCGCCAGCGAGTGCGGCAGCTCTTCACGCGCACCGTAGATGGCAGCTTCACGAATGAGCTCCGCGATCCGATCGTCTTGTGATTCATCTGTCAGGTGCGTCTCTTCATAGAGCTGCGGCGACAGCGGCATCTGCTCTATCAGGAGATCTGCGAGCTCGTCGACTTGAGTGCCGGCGACAGCGCTTGTGGGAATTACCGCCTCCCAATCACCGAGCGCATCAACCTCTGCCAATCGTTCAATTACCGTGTTCGGATTGGTTTCATCAATTTTTGTGATGATCGCGATTTTCTTTGCCTGTGTGAAGCGCTGCACCTGGTCATAGATAAATTTATCGCCCGGACCAATTTTTTCGCCCGCCGGGAAGCACTGCGCGATTACGTCCACCTCTCCGAGAGTGCTCTCAACAAGCGCGTTAAGACGTTTGCCGAGCAACTTCCGCGGCCGGTGTATGCCGGGGGTGTCAACAATGATTAGCTGGCCAGACTGCCGATGCACGATGCCGCGAATTGCCCGTCGCGTCGTTTGTGGCTTTGGGCTGGTAATGGCAATCTTCTGCCCCACAAGCGCATTGGTTAAAGTTGATTTACCGACGTTGGGGCGGCCAACAAAACTTACAAACCCGGCTCTAAAATCACTCGTCATTAGATTCCTCAGTTTCCTCATCCGCTTCCGGCTCGCCCACCCAGACAGCGCTCATTTGCAGAATACGATTGCGGCGATCAACCTGCGTTACTGTCAGTTCAATGCCGGCAACTGTAGCGGTGTCACCATCCTCGGCGAGGCGATCCAACTCTTTCACCATGAGGCCGGCGACGGTATCAACGTGCTCATCTTCGAGTTCAATTTCAAAGAGTTCACCGAGCTCCTGCACGGTGAGACGCGGATTAATCATAAAGCTACCGTCGTGCTGCTCAGCGACTTCCTGCAGCTCACGGTCGTGTTCATCGTAGATGTCACCCACAAGCTCCTCAATCAGATCTTCGAGCGTGACCAGGCCAGAGACACCGCCGTATTCATCCACTGTCAGAGCCAAATGGTTGTTTTCTAACTGCATCTGCTGCAGCAGTGCATCAGCACGCATTAGATCCGGCACAAACAGCGCTGGTTTCATCATTCGCGTTACCGGCGCCGTTAACGCTTCATCGCTGTGACGCAGCACAAATCCGCTTGCGTCACGCAAGTGGATCACTCCGAGAACATCATCCGCGTCTTCGTTTATCACCGGCATCCGGCTGCGACGACTTGCAAGAAGCGTCTCTAAAGCCGCCGCCATCGAAGTCTCAGCCTCGACAGTCATCATATCGGTGCGCGGCACCATCAGTTCGCGCACGCGGGTATCACCGAAACGCAACAGCGAGTGAATATAGTCTCGGTCTTCCTCTTCCAAAACATCGCGCTCAGCGGCACGATCAACAAGTGAGAGCAGCGCGCGATCCGCATCCAATTCCTGCTCTGTCTGCTGTGCGCGCTCACCGACAGCCGTATTGATTCGCAACATCCCAATTGCTACTGGCCCCACCAGTATGCGCACGGCACGCATCAACGGGGTTGCAAAACGCAGCACCTTGTCGGCGCGGTTTATGCCGTAGAGGCGTGGGCTTGCGCCAACCAAAATAAATGTCGAAATAATGAGGAACAGCGTGGCTGTGGCCAGTGACAGCCAAAGACTGTCTGTGAATTCAAAAATCACCAGTGTGATTAACACCGCTGCAAGGCTTTCGGCGCTGATGCGCGCAAACGACATAGCCGTTTGGTGTGCGGCCTCGTCTTCGGCAATTTTGCGCAGCGCACGATCCACACGAGACGAACCGACAGCGAGTTTAAAAATATCGGCGCGCGACCTGGCCGTCAGCGCAGCATCAGCTGCAGCGAGCAGCGCCCCCACCGATAGCAGCACAATCGCCGCACCAATAAACGCTAACGCTAACCCCAGACTCATGCTGCAAAACTCTCCAGCAGTGACCGTTGCAGCTTAAACATTTCCGCCTCCTCTAGGGGAGTGTGATGATCGAACCCGAGCAGATGCAGCAGACTGTGTGTGACAAGCATTGCAACCTCAGAGGCGAGACTGTGACCGGCCGCATCAGCCTGTTCTGCTGCAACCGGCAGACACACAACAACGTCTCCCAATACTCCTGGCCCCGCCGGCTGCGCCGGGCTGCCGGGTGTCAGCTCATCCATCGGAAAACTCATCACATCGGTTGCACCAGGAAGATCCATCCACTCTAAATGGAGGCGTTCCATCTCTGTTTCGTCAACAAAACTAATGCTAACCTCGCTGTCACTGTGCACATGCATCTCACGGAATACAAGCTCTACCAAAGCTGTCAAAGATTTTTCGCTTAAACCATTTTGTGACAGTTCTTTAGCGCTGAGAGAAAATTCAACAGCCAAAAATTATTCACCCACCCCGTATGCATCAACGATCCGACTAACAAGTTCGTTGCGCACAACATCGTCAGAGGTGAGACGGGCAAAGCCGATCCCTTCAACACCCTGCAGCACCTGCTGCGCGTGCGCTAAGCCGCTCCGCTTGCTAGGAAGATCCACCTGACTGCTGTCACCGGTAATCACCATGTGGGAGTCAAAACCGAGCCTAGTTAAAAACATTTTCATCTGCTCAGGAGTTGTGTTTTGGGCCTCATCAAGGATGATAAAAGACTCGTTTAAGGTTCGCCCACGCATGTAAGCCAGCGGCGCAACCTCAACGGTGCCGGTTTCTAACAGGCGGGGAACGGTTTCAGCGTCGAGCATTGTTGTGAGAGCATCAAACAGCGGGCGCAGATAGGGATCAATTTTTTCTTCAAGAGAGCCCGGCAGGTAGCCAAGACGCTCACCCGCTTCAACCGCGGGGCGCGTCAGCACAATCTTTGAAACTTCGCGACGCTGCAGGGCACGCACCGCCAGCGCAACTGCCAGATACGTCTTCCCGGTGCCCGCAGGCCCCGTTCCAAATGTGACGGCGTGCTCTTCGATTGCACGCACATACTCACGCTGCCCAGCTGTTTGTGGACGGATCGCCCTGCCGCGCACGGTCAGAATGGGTTCGGCAAGCTTACGCCCCTCTCCCGCTGCCGCACCCAAACGACTAAGGTGCGCAACATCGCGGCTGCCAGGCTGCGCCCGCAACCGAGCAATCTCCAACAGCTCAAGTAGCACTCTCTCAGCAGCAGCAACAGCCTCCTGAGACCCCTCAAGGGTCAGCAGATAGTCCCTGAGGTGAAAGCTGACCGCCGGATGCTCAGTTTCGAGCTGCCGAATCAGTTTTTCATTGGGGCCCAAAAAATCGGGGAGGTGCACACCCGTTAAAAGAACCGAACGTTTGCTCAGCGCGGCATCGCTACCCGACAAGCGAACTCTCCCCAAGATCACCGGCTAGCACATGCGCGTGCACGTGAAAAACAGTTTGCCCAGCATTTGCGCCGTTATTGAAGATCAGGCGATAGTCACCGTCTGCGTATTTGTCAGCCAGTTCTTTTGCTGTCGCAACAATTTCAGAGAGCAAACTGGCATCTCCCGCCGCTAACTCAGTGACATTCTCATACTCACTAGTCTTTGGAATAACCAGAATATGCACTTTTGCTTGTGGGTTCATATCGGGAAACGCGAGCACACGCTCGGTCTCAGCGAGCTTCTCCACAGGAATTTCACCCGACACGATCTTGCTGAATACAGTTTCTTGCGCCATACGTCTATGTTAGCGACCTACCATCGGCCGAGACTGGTCTGAATCACAGCTAGCGCGGCAGCACCCGCGCTCGAGGTTCGCAAAACCTCTTCCCCCAGCCTGACGGAGGTTGCGCCGGATCCTAGCAGCAGGTCAATTTCAAAATCGCTAATTCCGCCCTCAGGGCCAACAATTAAGTAGATGCGCTGCAGCTCACCCAGCGCTAAAGAATCTTCTGCAATCTCCCGAACAACAGTGCTCAACTTCTCACTCGCCCAGGGATGCAAGATCAGCACCAGATTCTGCGAATCAGCCGCCCAGGCCGCAATTGCTTTAGCGTCAACCGGCTGCTGCACCGCAGGGATGCGGCTGCGCAGTGACTGTTTCGCAGCTTCTCGAGCGATTTTCTGCCATTTCTCAACCCCGCGCTGAATCTTTTGTGATCCCTCCCAGCGGCTCACCGAACGCTCAGCCTGCCATGGGATTACCGTTGAGACGCCAAACTCGGTGCTCTGCTCGACCGCGCGCTCATCGCGCCCCTGTTTTGCGAGCGCTTGTACGAGCACCAGCTCCACTTCTAACCCTTGCTGGTTTCTTACCTCAGAAACGGTTGCGGTGAAACTCGCCTCGCGGCCTGTTGTAATGGCCGTGACTGTTGCAGTAACAAGCGTGCTCACGCCGTCACCGAGCATTATTTCTTCACCCTGACGCAGGCGCGACACGGTCACGGCGTGGTGTGCCTCAGTGCCACGCACAATCAGTGTGTCACCGACTTGTGCACCAGCTACCGCAGGGTCGTAGTAGAGGTGGGCCATACCGGTTAGCCGTTACCGAAGAAACGATTGCGCAGCTTATCAAAGAAGCCCTGTTTGAACTCACCAAGTTGTGGATGTGTGCCGGTGTTAAGCTCACGCAGCTCCTTATAGAGCTCCCGCTCACGCTTCGAGAGTTTAGTTGGGGTGAGCACTTGCAGGGCTATCTTTAAGTCTCCGCGACGGTTTCCGTGCAGCTCAGTGATTCCGCGGTCGCGCACAGTAATTATTTCACCCGATTGGGCACCCTCTGGCACGGTAACGAGCACCTCGCCGTCCAAGGCGTTAAGCGTCACCTCGGTGCCAAACACAGCGTCTGCCACCCCGAGGTCGAGCGTTGCCAGAAGATCGTTACCGTTCCGGCTAAAAACGTCGTGGTGTTTCACACTGAACTCAATAAAGAGATCACCATTTGGGCCTGCGCCAGGGCCCACCTCACCGGCGCCCCGCATCTGCATACGCATGCCGTCTTCAACTCCGGAAGGAACATCAACGGTTATTGAACGCTTCTCACGCACCCGACCGCGACCGCCGCAATCGTGGCAGGGGCTGTCAATGACATCGCCGTATCCGTGACAGTTTGCGCAGGGGTGGTTGGTGACAACGGTGCCGAGGATTGACCGCACCTGGCGCTGCTGATGGCCACTGCCACCGCAGTGCTCGCAGGTGCGCGGCGAGGTGCCGGGCTGACTGCAGCTGCCGTTACAGGTCGGACAAACCGCAGCTGTGTTTATTGAAACCTCTTTTTGGGTGCCAAAAATAATCTCGTCAAGGGAGACACGCAACTGGATCAGGGCATCCTCACCGCGCTGGGTGCGGCTCTTCGGCCGTCCCTGACCGCCGCCAAAGCCAAAACCGCCGCCGAACATGTTGCCCAGGAAGTCACCTAGATCTGTGAAGTCTCCCCCACCAAAGCCGTTCTCCGAACCGCCCATGTCGTAGTTGCGGCGCGCCTCAGGATCGCTCAAAACATCATAGGCGTGCGTCACCAGCTTAAACTGTTCAGCCGCTTCCGGGCTCGGGTTGCGATCCGGGTGCAGCTGCATCGCGAGTTTGCGATACGCCTTCTTGATCTCCTGCTCAGTTGCATCCCGGCCCACACCGAGTGTTTCGTAGTGGTCAGCCACCTAATAATCTCCTTGGATTCAAAATAAAAACTTGCGCTACACCGTCTAACTAGGTGCCCAAAATCTTGCTCAGATAGCGGGCGACTGCGCGCACCGCCACCATGTTTCCGGCATAGTCCATATTTACCGGCCCTAAAACTCCAAGTCTAGAGTCGGCGTTCTCACCAACCCCAAATTTAGTCGCAACAATCGCCGTCCCGGCAAGACCGTAGGGTTCGTTCTCAGATCCGATAGATGCGCGCACAGTTCCCTGCTCAGCCGCCAACTCGTTGAAGAGCTGCAGCAGCACAACCTGCTCTTCAAGCGCATCAAGCACCGCGGCGGCGTTCTCTCCCGGCAACTGCTGCCGCGAGAGGTTGGCAGTGCCAGCAATCGCCAACTTTGCACTACGATTTTGCCGCATCTGCTGTGCAGCGCCATCAAGCAGCGGGGCAAGAGACTCCCACTCCTTAAGCGATGACTGCTTTTCTAACTCTGCTCGCAGTTTCTGAACTGCCAGAAGTGCGGTGTCAGTATCTTTTCCGACAACAGCTGCCGCGATCCGCCCCTTTACCCCCGCAACGAACTCCGCGCTCACAGCGTGTGGCAAAACAAGCAGCTGCTGCTCTACTGCGCCAGAGCCGGTGATCACAACGCACAAAACTTTGTTGTCTGTGAGCGCCACCAAATCAAGATGGTGCACGAAAACATTCTGCTCTGACGGATACTGCACGAGCGCAACCTGTTTTGTCAGCTGCGCCAGAAGTCGCACAGTGCGCCCCAGCACCTCATCCAGGTCTTGCGCCTCCCCTAGAAAACGCTCGATAGCAGCGCGTCTTGCGCCTCCCAAGGGTTGCAGTTTTGAGAGGGTGTCGACATACAGGCGAAAACCTTTATCCGTTGGCACCCGGCCGCTTGAAGTGTAGGGAGCTGCAATTAGTTCAGCCTCTTCAAGCGCCACCATATCGTTGCGGATGGTGGCGGCGCTCACGCCGAAGGAGTATCTGGTAGCGAGGGTTTTAGAGCCCACGGGTTCACCTGCTGCGACATAGTCTGTCACGATAGCGTGCAAGATTTTTAGTCCACGCTCTGAAACCACAAGTCCACCTCCAATACCGCTTAGCACTCTAGTTGATAGAGTGCCAGTTTAGTCGATGAATATGGGTGCTTCCTCTCAACTCGCTAACAGCGTAGCAACCACGGTATCGGCCAATAAACGCCCGCGCAGAGTCGGCACAATGCGCTTGTGCTGCAGCGCGCTGACAGGATCCACAAGCCCGTTTGCAATCAGCTCCGCAACCCGCCGCGATTCGCTTGCAGTAAGTCGTGACTGCGGCAGACCGTCTGCGATGCGTGTCTCCAACAGCACCTGCTCTACCCGCCTAGTTTCAGCGTCTAACACCTCTCTGGCAAACCCGGGGCTAATACCCTGTGCAATGCGATCGGCGTAAGCGCGGGGGTGTTTCACATTCCACCAGCGCACTCCGCCAACATGGCTGTGTGCGCCCGGCCCGTAACCCCACCAATCGTGCCCCTGCCAGTATGCGAGGTTGTGGCGCGACCTGGTGTCTAAAGTTTTGCTCCAGTTTGAAATTTCATACCAGGAGTATCCAGCAGCCGCAAACTCTTGATCGGCCAGCTCATACATTTCAGCGTGCAAGTCATCGTCGGGCTGCTGATACTCCCCCCGCGCTATTTGGGCAGCTAGCTTGGTGCCGGGTTCAACGATCAAAGCATACGCAGAAATATGGTGCGGATCGCAGGCTAACGCCGCTTCAACAGAACGGCGCCACTGCTCTAAAGTCTCGCCCGGCGCTCCGTAAATAAGATCAACACTCGTCTCAAGCCCCGCTTCTTTCGCCCACGCGACAACCTGCGGCACTCGCTCCGGGGTGTGCGTGCGATCGAGCACCTGAAGCACTTCGGGCACAGCAGACTGCATCCCGAAACTCACCCTGGTAAATCCGGCATCTTTCAGCGTCTGCAGATACTTCCTATCAACCGAATCAGGGTTAGCTTCGGTGGTTATTTCAGCTCCCGCAACAATTCCGAATGTTTCACGAAGTTTCGCCAGCATCTGCGCTAAATCTGTTGCCGGCAGAATTGTCGGGGTGCCACCCCCAAAGAAAACGGTGCTGAGCTGCCGCGGTTTGATGCCGCTGTCATCCAACGCCCTGGCAGAGAAGCTAATTTCATCGCACACCTCACTCGCATAGTGACTGCGACTGGTGTTTCCGAGTTCCTTAGCTGTATAGGTATTGAAATCGCAATAGCCGCAGCGCACACGACAGTACGGGACGTGCACATATGCACCAAAATTGCGTGTGCCCTGCGCTACGGCAGCCTGTTGTGGCAGTCTGCCGTCTGCGGGCACCGGGTCACCCGGCAGCAGAGCGCTTGGCACTGTCTCACTCCCCGGTCGGCTGCAGTGTTTTAAGCACGCGCTTTAACGCGGTTGTCGCCCGGTCGGCTGTCTGCTGTTTACCGAGTCCAAGAAAACCTGTGGCGTGCACATGCCAGAATCCGCGGGTTAGTGCCCAGACGGTTTCATCTTCACGCAGCTCAACAGATAGCGCGACTTCGCCGGTTGTATCGCCCTCATCCGCGGTGCCCAAGATCATCCCGCCGCGCTCCACGACCTGACGCTCCTGTTCGAGCTGCTCCAATTGCGCGCCCTCAAGCACACGCACAACTTCAAATCGGCGCGCCGAATTATTATCGTCCGGTGTCAACAGCACCCGTGCCCCGCGTCTGAGAAACGATTCGCCCTGCGCTGAATACACCGCTTCCCCATCTCTGACACTCGGGCTCTCACCGGCAGACTCTTCTGTTACCACATAGCCTGCTGCACGGTGCGCTTCCCAAGTCATCAACTGCTCTAACGCTGAGTTGAAGCGATCCACACCCAACCCTATTTGCACCTGCTCGAAAAAGGGCACCGCATCATTTGGCGGGAACTGGAGCAGATCTGGCGCCTGACTAACACCAACTTCGATGTATGACAGTCTTGCCGGCTGGAAACTATCGCGCCTCGCTGCCTGCTCAACGCCGCTCACTTTTTAGCTTCCTTACCCTCAACATCTCCTGACAGTGCTGCGATGAATGCTTCCTGCGGCACCTCGACCCGACCGACCATCTTCATGCGCTTCTTGCCTTCTTTCTGCTTTTCCAGCAGTTTGCGCTTGCGGCTAATATCACCGCCGTAACATTTAGCGAGCACATCTTTCCGAATCGCTCGAATAGTCTCTCGTGCAATCACCCGCGCACCAATCGCTGCTTGAATAGGCACCTCAAACTGCTGCCGCGGAATCAACTTACGCAGTCGTTCAGCCATCATCGTGCCGTAGCTGTAGGCACTGTCACGGTGCACAATGGCGCTGAAAGCGTCCACCTTATCACCCTGCAGGAGGATATCCACCTTCACCAGATCCGCGGTCTGCTCACCGTCTGGTTCGTAGTCGAGGGAGGCATAACCCTGCGTGCGACTCTTCAGCTGGTCAAAGAAGTCAAACACAATTTCACCCAGCGGAATACGATAGCGCAGTTCAACGCGGTCGGTGCCGAGATACTCCATCCCGAGCAGGTTGCCGCGCCGCCCCTGGCACAGCTCCATGATCGCACCGACATAGCCCTTCGGAGCAAGAATTGCCGCCTTCACCATAGGCTCGTAAACGTCGCGAATTTTTCCCTCTGGATATTCGCTCGGGTTGGTCACAACAACCTCACCGCCATCTTCTTTTACAACGCGATATATAACACTCGGCGCGGTAGCTATAAGATCAAGATCAAACTCACGGCGCAGACGCTCACTAATAATTTCTAGGTGCAACAGCCCCAGAAAACCGCATCGGAAACCAAACCCCAAAGCGACTGATGTCTCCGGCTCATACTGTAGCGCAGCGTCCGACAGTTTCAGCTTGTCGAGCGCTTCGCGCAACACCGGGTAATCACTGCCGTCAATCGGATAAAGACCAGAGAACACCATCGGTTTCGGATCGGTGTATCCGGCAAGCGGTTCAGCAGCTGGGGCGCGTTTCGTGGTCACCGTGTCACCAACCTTTGATTGGCGCACATCTTTCACACCGGTAATTAGATAGCCCACCTCACCCACTGCGAGACCCTTGGTGAGCTTAGGTTCCGGAGCGGAAACACCAATCTCCAAAGCTTCATGCTCGGCGCCAGTGGACATCATCTGAATACGCTCACGCGGGGTGAGCTTGCCGTCTACCATGCGGACATAGGTGACAACGCCCCGGTATGGATCATAAACAGAATCAAAAATCATTGCCCGAGCAGGCGCTTCAGTGTCACCCACCGGAGGTGGCACCTTGCGCACAACACGATCAAGCAGTTCTGCAACACCGGCGCCCGTCTTCCCTGAGACTGCAAGGATCTCTGAAGGGTCTATGCCGATTAGCTCAGAGATTTCTTGCGCCCGGGCTTCCGGATCTGCGGCGGGCAGGTCAATTTTGTTGAGCACCGGGATAATTTCAAGATCGTGTTCCATCGCCAGGTAGAGGTTGGCGAGTGTCTGCGCCTCAATTCCCTGTGCCGCATCCACCAGCAGGATCGCCCCCTCGCACGCCGCAAGCGAACGAGACACCTCGTAGCTAAAGTCGACGTGGCCGGGGGTGTCGATCATGTTTAGCGCATAGGCCTGCCCGTCTACCTCCCAGTGCATGCGCACAGCCTGTGACTTAATAGTGATCCCGCGCTCGCGCTCAATATCCATGCGGTCAAGGTACTGCGCGCGCATCTCACGCTCCGGCACCGTGCCCGTGATTTGGAGCATACGGTCAGCAAGAGTTGATTTACCGTGATCGATATGCGCGATGATACAAAAATTACGGATAATTTCCGGATCGGTGCTCGCCGGGATCGGTGGATTCGAAGCGCGTGGTGCCATAGTGCTGTTAATTATTCCAGAGGTTAGAATGCGCCGAGCTCAGGCGCTTGCATAAACAACGCACGCACGCCCAAAAAATGTGAGCGTGCGTGCGCAGGGTACCGCATATGCGGTAAAGCTTTAGAGAGCTGCAACCTTCTTAGCAAGCTTTGACTTGCGGTTAGCAGCCTGGTTCTTGTGGATTACACCCTTGCTCACAGCCTTGTCGAGCTTCCGGCTAGCAACTGCGAGAGCAGCAACAGCTGCGTTCTTGTCTCCTGCAGCAATTGCTTCACGGGTCTTGCGAACAAAAGTCTTCAACTCGCTCTTGTAAGCACGGTTGCGTTCCTGTGCCTTACGGTTTGTGCGAATGCGCTTAATCTGCGACTTAATATTTGCCACGTTTGTGTCCCTTAAAAATTTGGTGTCGAACTTCTTGTTCCGCGTGGCGGGAGAGGGCTGCCAACACGGTAGGTGTGGTTATTAAAAACTCACACGCAAGCCAATAGATAACTTTAGCAGAATCTCAAGCGATTTGCCGGCACCTATTCATGGATTCCGAATTTCTCGCGCAGCAGCTCCTTACTGCGCGCTGAGCCCTCGGTTTGCAGTGTTAATAATTCAGCATATATGCCGCCGCTCGCGGCTAGCTCTTGCGGAGTTCCAACTTCAGCAATACGCCCATTTTCCAGTGTGATAATGCGATCAACATTCTCGATGGTTGATAGACGGTGCGCAATAATCAGGCTGGATCTGCCCTCCATCAAGGCTTCAAGACTGCGCTGCACCTGACGCTCACTCTTTGTATCAAGAGCGCTCGTAGCCTCATCGAGGATCAGCACAGGCGCATCCTTCAACATTGCGCGCGCCACCGCAACACGCTGTTTTTGCCCTCCAGAAAGCTTCAAACCACGCTCGCCAATAACGGTGTCGAGCCCGTCGGGGAAAGCATCAATAAAGTTCCAAGCCTTTGCGCGCTTAGCTGCGGCAATAATCTCAGCTTCGGTCGCATCCGGGCGACCGTATGCGATGTTCTCACGGATAGATCCGCTAAAAAGCGATGGGTCTTGAAAAACAACACCGATCTGCGCCCTGAGCTCAGGCATCTGCAAATTCGCAATATCCTGCCCAAAGAGTTCGATTTTGCCCTTATGCAAACTGTAGAAACCGAGCAGTGTGTTCACAATCGTTGACTTACCACCGCCGGAGGTTGACACAAGGGCCAGCTTTTCACCGGGTTCAATTGTGAAGTTGATATCTTGCAAAACGGGGTTTCCCGGATTGTATTCAAATGTCACATCAGTGAACCTAACCGGTGTGCGACTCGTATCAACCGGCTTTGGTTCTGCCGCGGCACGTGGATTGCGCAGAGCTATGCCCTCCCGCTGATCCGACCTCAAATTAATAACAGAAAAATAGTCGCGCGATCCTGCGATCACTTTTTGTGAGGTGTCAACGATCCAGCTCATCATGCTGACAGGGTTTCGCACCATGCCCACCAGCTGAATTAACAAAACAAGTTCACCAATGGTGTGGGAGCCGTTCGCTGTCTGCAGAAACAGCACCGTATAAACAATGCCAAAAATGATCGTTAACGCACTGCGGCGCAGCACATCCATACTGTGCCACCAGCGGGACTGTGCGCCAGTGATAGTAACGGTACTCTGCAGGTGCTCATCAAAACTCTGCCATTCTGCCCTTTCGCGCGCGAAAGAGCGCACCGTTGCAAGCTGCCCCACCACTTCGGTGAACCGACCACGAGACACGTCGATGTGATCGTTCTTTTGATGCTCATAGGCTTGCCAGCGTTTGGATGTCAGGGCTGTTAACCAGACATAAAGCGGGATCATCAGAGCGATCAAAACTGCCAGCGGCCAAGCGTAGAAAGCCATTACGGCAAGCACCGCAAAGGTTGTCAGCAGCATTGAAAAAATATTGTTCGCGAACATGCGCGCGAAGTTGGTGACCTCAGTAATCGTGCGATCCAAACGCGACACAATCGCACCAGTCAGCTCGTTATCAAAATAGCGTTGGGGCAGCTGCAACAGTTTATCGTAGTAGCGAGACGACAGCAGATGCCGCATTTTCATACTCATTGTGTCGCCCGCACGGCCGCTAACTGCGCCCAGCACCACAGAAGTAAGCTCCACCAGCAGGTAAGCACCAACCAGTATGAGAATAGTTGTAATCCCGGAATCACGGCTGATAGAGCCGTTCAAAAGCCCCACTATCGTGTCGGTTGCACGACCGATCAGAAACGGAACGGCAATAGTTGCCGCACTCGTCAGCAGCGTGCAAACGATAATTATGAAATAGAACCTATTAAGTTCTTTTGTAAAACGAAACAGCTGTCTAATTGATTGCACGCGGATACTCTACCCCTCCGTTTAAAGCTCGGAGGCAAGTTTCGCTGATGGCTAAATTCTGCCGCGTTTGGCAACCGCTAAAACAAATCTTTCGATCACAAACTCTTTGTTTCGCGCGCCACCCTTCAGCTGCCACTCCGTCTCAGCAGCGTAATCCAGCATCTTTGCTAGATCACCTTCGCGCCAATTACGCGCATCACGACGCGCAAGTTTCACCGAATACGGGTGCTGTTTCAGACGTTTCGCAAGCTCAGCATCGGAGTCACCAAGCCCATAAACCTTCGCCATCAGACGCAACTTGTTTGTCAGCAGAGAACAAATTGCGATCGGCTCTTGACCTGTGTGCAGGCCGTGTCTTAACAGGGTGAGGGCAAGGGCACCGTTACCGCTCGCCGCCGCGTCAGCAATCTTCATCGAGTTGGTTTCAACGCGTCCGGCTGTCAGCTGGTCGACCTGCCGCAAAGAGATTGTGCCACTCGCATCGCGTGACAACTGCTCTGCGATCGCAATAAGTTCGGCAAGATCTTCAGCGTACGCTGTGATTAAACTGCGCAGCGCCTCAGGTTCTATGCGCTGTGATCTACTCGCGAGAAAATCCGTCACAAATCGGCTGCGCTCACTGTCTTTAAGCACATCACAGACCACTTCAATAGCATTAGCCTGGCTGCGAATTAGTGCCAGTGCAGCTTTACCGCCATTACCGCCTGAATGACGCAGCAGCAGGGTGGTTGCCTCATCGAGCAGAGGAATTACCGCCTCAAGGTCTGCCATAAACGCAGCACTCGGGGCATTCAGGTTTGCGATCCGAATCAACCTCGCTTCACCAAACAGCGAGGGGCTTGCAAGAGTCATAAGCTCTCCGGCTGCGGCTAGCTTTGCGTCTATATCGTGTATCTCAAGCTCTGGATGCTGGGAGCGCATGCCGCGCCGCACCGTCTGTTGGGCAAGGTCAGCGATCGCACCCTCTTTACCGCTGAGCAAAATAAGCGGAGCCGGGCGTATCTGCCACACGCTAAGCACAGTGTGAGCTGATCGCCCACCCCGTTTGCCAGCAACCATCATGTCTCCTAAATTTGCGCTGCCGGGGCGTCACACTCACGCAACGCACCGCTTGCAAGAAATGCCTCACCCGATCCTGTCAGCTTAATAGCGCCCTCTGGCAGAGCAAAAGTCTGCCCTGTCTTAATTTGCAGCGTTTTATGTGCCCCAGCCGCATCGGTTATTTCAACAGTGAAAGACCCTGAAACAACCAGAATGCAAGAGACTCCCGAAGTTACAAGTTCAACATTTTTGAGCACCCGCACCAATTCAAACGGTGTGCTGTGCTCCCCCGCCGCATCAGGGTTAAAACGCTGCGCCGCTGCTTCTGCTGCCACAGCGGCAATGGGACCAGCGGATCGGGGGTCAAAATTCAACACCTGAAGCAGTTCAGCTGTATCAATGTGTTTTGGAGTGAGACCGCCGCGCAGCACATTGTCGCTCGGCCCCATAATTTCAATACCGTAGCCTCTTAAGTAGGCGTGTGGCGTGCCCGGCGGCAGCCACAAAGCCTCACCGTGCTTTAAGCAAACAATATTCAAGAGCACAGCCACTAGTATTCCGGGGTCGCCGGGATACTTTTCTGTCAGATCAGCGATGAGAGCACACAGACGCGTCAGCCCAGGGGTGTCTGCCGTAAAGTTTTTTTGCGCTGCCAGAGCAGCCACATATAAATGCTCGATTGTCTCGCTAACGCCAGCACTGTCTGCGCTAAGTACCCAGCGCACAACTTCTTCTACGCCCTGAGCAACAATCCGGTCAGCAAACTGCCGCACACTGTTGTGAGCATCTCCCGCAAGTTCTGTCAGAAGCGCAGCCGAAGCTTGCGGATCGCGGAACCCGCAGAGTGCTTCAAACCCGGTTTCGAGCGCGACGATTAACTCAGGTTTTGCGTTGCAATCCCGGTAGTTGCGACTCTCGGCAGTTATTTTAACCCCGGCGGCTTCCTCAGATGCAAACCCAGCCCGCGCACACTCTTTCGTGGGGTGCGCTTGAATCGAGAGAGCCTCATTAACGGCCAACATTTTTAACAGGAAGGGCAGCTTTTCGCCGCTTGCCAGTTCATAATCCAGCAGAGTCTGCCCGTCGTTAAAACGGCTGGGCGCTTTGGGGTGCGATCCGATCCAAATTTCTGCCTCTGCAGCTCCGGAAGGCGCAAGATTCAAGCGCTTACTTATGCCGTCAAAAACACCCCACTGATAAGCCATCACAGAATTGGTGATGCGCTGCGGAAGTTTTGGGCGGGTTTTCACTCTCTCTACCCTAGCTCTTCCTTCCCCCTGATGGGAGTGCGGCGCGCGTATTTTATCTCCGCTATTGCAGCCCCCGAGTGGCTCTGGTCAAGAGTCTGACTAACCCACGCTTTACCCGCTGCTGTCAGCACAAATAAACCGTGTTTGTCTGTGCGCAGTGTAATCGCCCCAAGCTGATCTAGTTCGTCAAGCACCTGCCTGCTGGGATGACCGTAGCTATTATCTGCCCCGACACCGATCAGTGCCCATTTAGGAGACTGCGCTTGCAAAAGTTCTGGTAAGAAGTTTTTTGACCCGTGATGCGCAACCTTAACGATGTCAACATCCAAAACGGCAGAATCTAATGTCTCAATGAGTTCCTGCTGTTCCGCTTCTCCCGTATCAGCCATAAACATTGCGGTCAGATCGCGGTACTTGATGCGCACCACCAAGCTCATCGAGTTGCTATCGAGACTAATTTTGTCGCGGCGCGGAGCAAGCACCTCCCACTCAACTCCCCCTAGTGTGCCGTGATCTCCAGCTGTAGCAATTGCAGCTGCGATGCCCGCACGATCTAACTCATACAAAAGCGGTCGCTCTGGTTCTAAGGTTGGGGGCGATATGAGAGCCGCCCTCACAACACCGGAAACCTCTTCCAAAGCCCCAACATGATCTCTGTCGTCGTGGGTTAAAACTAACATTTGAATGCTTTTTACCCCGAGCTTGGTCAAACAGCTGCGCAGCTTATCTTTATTGTCACCCGTGTCAATTAACATCACAGTTTCTGCCTCGACTGGATCTCTGACAACAAATGCGTCGCCCTGCCCGACATCACACCCTGCAATCACCCAATCTGTTGGAACTACCTGAGTAGCTAACACGGGGCGAAAAACAGTGTTTGCAAACACTATTGCTGTCGCCACAAATAGCGGGGTCAAAACCAGCAGCTTGGCGAGCGGCGTTTGCGTGCTTATGAGCTGCCAGGGCTGTTTGCGTTTCCTGAGCACCCGATGCAAACGCAAACCGTGCTTTGCAACATTGTGGGATGCGAAAATGAGCGCGTAACAGAACACTAACTGTATGGCACCGCCCGCCCCCTCTGGCCATGCAAGTACTGTAATAGGCAGCTGCACGCTAAACCTTGCGATTTGTTCAATTAGTGCGCACGCGCTACTAGCGAGGAAAAAACAAAAATCCCCGAAGCCGAAATTAAGCCCCAACTGGATAAAAGCTAATAACCCCAAACCTGTCGCAAATGGCGCAAGTGGCGCAGCCAGTAGGTTGGCGAGAATCCCGGCAAGCGGCAGATCTCCCTGCAACAGCAGCAGTAGCGGCGCACACCCGATTTGTGCGGCACAGGTGACGGCCAGTGCAAGCGCTAAAAATTCAGGTAAACCCCAGCGAGTGAGGCGACGTTTTAACGGCTGCGCAAGCAAAAGAATGCCGCCGGTGGCCGCAATCGACAGCGCAAAACCTGCCCGCACGGCCTGCCATGGGTCACAGCTTATTAGAACAAGGGCGGCAGCGCCGAGAGATGCAAAACTGCTGTGTTTAACACCACCGAAATTGCCGATAAGAATAACACCCGACATAACGGCGGCGCGCTGCAGTGATGAGTCCGACCCCACTGCGAGCGCGAAGAGCGCCAGCCCACCTGCTTGCAGCAGCAGTCTTGCTGTTTTCCGGCATCCGAGGAGGCCTGCAGCCCAGGAAACTCCGGCAAGCACCAGCGCACAGTTACCACCTGATACGGCTGTCAGGTGCAGGAGCCCTGATGCACGCAGCACGGAGAAGTCTTGCTCATCTAACAGTGCAGTGTCTCCGACAGCGAAACCCGGCACATATTTTGCACCGTTATTAACGAATGCGGAAAATATGTTTTCTTGGGTTGCAAAGTTTTTGCTGTGTGTGCTTAAGGCACTGCGCGCCTTGTGCAGTGTTTGTTCAAGTTTTGTTGCCGGCGCTGTGGTCAAGGGCGCTGTGTTGGTGTTTAGTTCAAAAGCTTCTGGGGAGTCAAGCCTCTTCTGTTTAACCAGCCCTGTCACGCTGACCGTTGTGCCCGGTGCGAGCCCGGCGGTATCAGTGTCTTCTGGCAGCCAGACTCTAACGGCTGGCGCGTAGGGCGTATTGCTAAGTCGTCCGGTTGTCCACTGGCTTTTAGTAGCTCCTTGGAGTTTAGATTTTGGGTATTCGATAATTTTTAAGGTTAGGGTTTGCTGCTGTGAGTCCATGCTCAGTGCGGCGATATCTCTAGCCTGAATTTGCAGCATCAGTTGCGCTCCTAGAAAAGCGCTTAAAAGCGCCACCACACTAGCGGCACGAATGTTTCGCGCTGTCAAGCAAACCAATACTAGACAGATTGCGCCCGCAACAAACACCCAGTATTTTTCAGTCAGCAGTGTCGCTGCGGTAACCGCCCACAAACCCAATCCAGCCAGCAGCAGAAAATAGCTGTTGCGCTTGTTTGGAGTCAGGGTCATAAGGTGACCTCTTCTGCGAGCAGCTTAAAAGTTGACTCTCCGATCCCCTTAACCTGTAACAGGTCTTCAATTTTTTTGAAACCACCGTTTGTTTCCCGCCATTCAACTATTCGTTCTGCGAGTGCGGGGCCAATCTTCGGCAGCGCTTCTAACTGTTGTGGGGTGCTTAAGTTGATACTTATTTTGCCCTGTGACTGTGTGGGGCCAGTTGCAGCCGCAGCGTTACCGTTTGCTACTTCCTGCTCGGTGGGGATTAGTATCTGCTCGCCGTCGACAAGCTGACGCGCTAGATTAACCGCTGCGAGCGCAGCATCAGGGGTGGCTCCCCCGGCGGCTTTCAGAGCTTCTTGCAGTCTCTGCCCGGCGTTTATTTCATAGACGCCCGGCTTTGCAACAGCCCCGACAATGTGCACAGTAACCGTGTTCTGCGACTGGGCTTTGTCTGTTGCGGCTCCAGACTGCGCCGTGAAACTCTCGTTTGCTTGAGTTGCGGTGCTGGCAAATTTCACTGTTTCTGCAGAGGGTGCTATTTCGGTGCCGCGAGTGCCGTTCCAAACCAAAAATACTGTGACGATGGCAACGAGAACTGCCACCCCAACAACAGCGGTGTTGGGCACTCTTAACAGTGGTTTAATCCGCTCTCGCAAACTTAGCGTCGGCAACTCAGTTTGCTGCTCCCGCAAAATCTGCTCTGGCTTCTGCTCAGGCTCAGACCTGTTAGATGTTTCTGTTTTTATTGGCAGATCAGCCATTTTCGCAAATTGTTTTAGATATAGCTCGTTGCGATTCATAACATGAGGGTATTGAGTTACACAGCCACGATGACTTGCAAATATGAATTTGGGGATAACCCTCTAATAAAGCAATCACCCCCAGCCTGTTACAAACAGAGCTGGGGGCCTCGCATTCAGAGCGTGAACTAGATCTGCGCGCTAGCTGATCGGTTTTGCTGCGATGCTCACAATCTTTGGCAGGCGGACGATTGTCTTTACTACATCCATCCCTTCAAGCTGGCGCTGCACTTTTGCAGAAGCTAGTGCTGCTGCAACTGCATCAGCCTCGCTAATATCGGCCGCAACCTCAACAGTGTCGCGCACTTTTCCGTTAACTTGGATAGCGAGTTTAACAGTGTCAGCAACTAACAAACTCTCATCAGCCTGTGGCCACAGTGCGAGCGCAACTGATGGTTCGTGACCGAGATTTACCCACATGTCTTCTGCGCAGTATGGCGCAAACATATTCAGCATGAGCGCGATTGTTTCAACCGACTCACGCACCGCAGGGTCTGCTGGGCCAGCAGCCCCATCAACCGCTTTACGAGTAACGTTAACCTGCTCCATAAGACGGGCAATTACAACGTTAAACTTGTAGCTTTCAACCAGACCCGGCACTTCTTTGAGCAGCTTGTGCGTGTGACGCCGCAGCTCTTTATCGCCCGCTGCCACATCAGCATCTACCGGCGCTGACACTTCGCGTGACAGACGCCACGCCCGCGCCAAAAACTTGGCTGAGCCCTGCACGGAAATATCTTTCCAGTCGATATCATCTTCTGGCGGGCCGGCAAATACGAGTGACACACGCAGGGCGTCAGCACCGTGGTCGCGTAGCTGCTCAGCAAACTCAACCAGGTTGCCTTTTGACTTCGACATTTTTGCGCCGTCAAGCAGCACCATGCCCTGATTCAGAAGCTTTGTGAATGGTTCATCAAACTCTAGCTGACCAAGGTCGTAGAGCACTTTAGTGATAAACCGCGCATAAAGCAGATGCAGAATTGCGTGTTCAACACCGCCAACATAGTGGTCGATTGGCCCCCATGCATTCACAGCGGCAGAATCAAACGGCTGCGTGTTATCTTGGGCGCTCAAGAATCGCAGAAAGTACCATGAGCTGTCCACAAAAGTGTCCATGGTGTCGGGGTCGCGGGTCCAGCTTTCACCGTCGATTTCAACGGTTGCCCACTCGGTGGCAGCACCGAGTGGCGAAGTGCCCTTCGGTTTCAAATCAAGCCCCTCAGCAACCGGCAGCTTAACCGGCAGCGCAGACTCTTCAACCGCACGCATTTCACCGGCAGCATTGTGCAGGATCGGAATTGGGGTGCCCCAGTAGCGCTGCCTGCTGATCAGCCAATCGCGCAAACGGTAGGTGGTGGCTGCGCGTCCTTTGCCAGACGCCTCGAGCAGCTCAATCTGCTTCGCAATCGCCTCGGCTTTGTTAAGACCGTTGAGCTCACCAGAGTTGATGATGATGCCGTCCCCGGCCACTGCCTCGCGAGTTTCCTCCGGGTTCAAAACATTACCGTCTTCGTCGCGCACCTCAACAACTGTGCGCACCGGCAGATCAAACTTATTTGCGAAGGCCATATCGCGCTCATCGTGCGCTGGCACGCTCATAACCATGCCGTGACCGTAGTCGGCGAGCACAAAATCACCCGCCCAAACCGGGATCCGCTCACCGTTAGCTGGGTTGATTGCCCAGCGCTCCAGGAAAACCCCTGTCTTTTCTTTGTCCGTTGCCTGCCGCTCAATCTCCGTTTGGCTCTGCGTCTTAGCCAAATATTCGGCAAAGCTGCTCTGCACTTCTGCAGATGCTCCGGCAGCAAGTTCAGCGGCTAAATCACTGTCAGGCGCCACAACCATAAAGGTTGCCCCGTGCAGAGTGTCGGGACGGGTTGTGAAAACAGTTACCGGCTCATCACGGCCCTCAATTTCAAACTCAACCTCAGCACCGCGCGACCGGCCGATCCAGTTACGCTGCATCTGCAGCACCTTAGCCGGCCAAGCACCCTCAAGCTTGTCGAGATCATCGAGCAGTCGGTCTGCGTAGTCTGTGATTTTGAAATACCACTGCGTCAGCTTTTTCTTTACAACAACAGCGCCTGAGCGCTCTGAGGTGCCATCTGCCAGCACCTGCTCGTTTGCGAGCACTGTCTGATCTACCGGATCCCAGTTAACCCAGCTCGCCTTCCGATATGCGAGGCCGCGCTTATACATCTGCAGGAAAATCCACTGATTCCAGCGATAGTATTCAGGGTCGCTGGTGTGCAGCACACGAGACCAGTCAAAGCTGGGCGCATACTCCTTAAAACTCGCTTTTTGCTGCGCGATATTGTCGTAAGTCCAAGCACGTGGATCAACACCGCGCTTAATCGCAGCGTTTTCAGCGGGGAGACCGAATGAGTCCCACCCGATCGGATGCAGCACAGCGTAACCCTGGCCGCGCCAATAGCGAGCCATCACGTCTCCCATGCTGAAGGCCTCAGCATGCCCCATATGCAGGTCACCGGAAGGATACGGGAACATATCTAACACGTATTTACGCGGCCGCTCAGATTCTTCGTTTGATACTTCGAAGGTTTTATTGTCTTCCCAGTACGGCTGCCAGCGTTTTTGGATCTGGCGAAAATCGTAAGCTTCTGCTGCTTCGTTCACGGTGTTCCTCATATACAGATAGAAAAACGCAGCACACCCCTGCTCGGTTTACGCTGCGTCGTCGTAATAATCCAATGTTACTAGCTACAGCACGATTTCACCGGCAGCGCGAGCCCTAACCGCAGGTGGCACGGTGTGACTAATCAGCAGCAGTGCTCTGTCTTGCGGCACAGCAGCAACAAGCTCTTGCAGCAGGGTGTCAGCCCGGTCACGATCAACGCTGGCGGTCGGTTCGTCCAATACAACGATGGGAAACTCCGCCAAAAGCACACGCGCCAAAGCTATCCGCTGCGCCTGCCCCCCTGACACGAGGGCGCCGCGATTGCCGATACGCATCTCTAAGCCACCGCGTGCAGTAACCCACTCGTGCAAGCCCACCCGCTTAAGCATCAACATTAACTCAGCATCACTTGCGCTGGGTTTAGCAAACAACAGGTTTTGCCTCAGGTTTGTGTCAAAAAGGTGCGGCTGCTGTTCGCACAACCCGATCAGTTGCCTGACTGTGGGGCCGCCGAGATCACGAGCTGCCACTCCAAATATCTGCAGAGATCCCGCATAGTCAAGAAATCTCACCATCGCCGCAGCGAGCGTAGATTTTCCGCTGCCGCTCTCCCCTGTAATCAACAGAGTCTCACCAGCGTGCAGCTCAAAACTTAGATCCTTAATTTGCGGATCGCCACTGCCGGGATGTTTAATCGTGAGGTTGGATGCGGCGATGAGTGGCTCTCCCTGCGGCAGTTGTGCGCGGAGGGTCACCGCAGCCGAGCGACGCTTTTCTCCGCTGTCATCGGGGTCTGAAATCTCTAAATCTTGCGCGGTCTGTGGCAGCTCGGCAGGCAGTTCAGAGGTTGTGAGCCGCGCAACCCGGGCAGCGCTTGATTGCACTCGTCGTCTAGCGTTTAACGCAAGCGGCACCGCTAAAAACACTTCCGCGATCGCCGCCGGCACTATAACAGTTAAGCCAAACAGGCCGGCTCCCATATTCGGTTGCACAAACAGCAGGATCATTACTGTTGCTAAACCAGCACCGAGTAGCATCAGCCCTGCTGTCAGCCCGGCAGTCGTCGCTTGTTTGCGCTGTATTTTAGAGAGCTGCTCAGCTGCCGCAAACACCTTCGCATCTGCATTCTGGGTTGCGCCGAAAGCTGCAAGTACCTCAGCTGCTTCAGCTCGCTCGAGTATCGCATCCTGTAGCTTAGCCCGCGCCGCAGAAAGCGCAGACTGTGATCTTCCGGCGATCCGATCTGTGAGCCACACCGCGATAACCGCTGCTCCCCCGATAGAAACTGCTGTCATGAGCGCAGCCAGCGGTGAGATTAAAGCGACCAATATCAGCGACAGCAACACTACTACCGAGCTGACAATGAGCGGCTGGCGCACCCTGAGTGCCTCATCCTGCAGCTGATCAACGTCATCGACAAAGGCCGCAAGCACTTCGCCGCGTCGATTAGTTTCAACACCGCCGGGAATGCGCGGCAGCAACCGCTGAAAAGTCACTCCGCGCAGCACAGCAAGCTGCGCAAATGCAGCATCGTGACTCGCCAATCTTTCAACATATCGAAATGCTGCACGACCGATAGCGATAGCGCGCACACCCACAATTGCAAAGTTGAGGTACAGGATCGGCGGCTGCTCCGCCGCCCGCACGATAAGCCACATTGAGAGCGCTAAGAGCCCCACAACGCAGGCATCTGCGAGCACCCCGAGCAGCACTCCGGGGGCGCGCGCAACAAAACTCGGCACGGCGGCCGCGCGCAGATCCTTAACCATGCGCAACCTCCGCAATTCGCACTGCACGGTCAGCGCTTTCAATCAGCGCCTCGCGATGCGAAACAATCAGCACAGGATGCCCCACAGCAGCACGCCGTCTGAGAGCTAGCGCAACAAGTTTTTCACTCGCAGCGTCAAGGGCACTGCTCGGTTCGTCCATGACAATTCCGCAACCGGGAAAACGCTTAGCAAAAAGGAGTGCGCGCGCGATCGCAATACGTTGCGCCTGCCCGCCCGAAACACCGTGACCGAGAGCACCCAGCTGTTTTTCTAACGGCAGCGTCGCCAAACCGAGCTCTTCCAACACAGCGCGGGCGTCAGATTCAAGCACAGCACCGCCGAGGCTGAGGTTTTCAAACACGCTACCCTGCAGCAAACCTGGTTTTTGGCCAACCCAAGCCAGCTGCGCGGTGCGCTGCACTTTTCCGTTAACAGCTGGCACAAAGCCCATCAGAACATTTAACGCGCTTGTTTTGCCGCTCCCGCTCGGGCCGGTGAGCGCAACATACTCTCCTGGTGCAACACTAAGGTTGAGAAGCGGCCCCGCGCCATGACCGTAATCAACACTCACACCATTAAGTTCGAGGTGCTCTGCCTCTGTCGCAGGGTGCAGCGCGGATTCGTACACTGCGTCGTTATCAATTAAGGCGAAAACGTTATTCGCCGCGGCCAGACCCTCAGCTGAGGCGTGATATGCGACACCAACCTGCCGGATTGGGATGAACACCTCGGGGAGCAAAAGCAGCACAAACAAACCGATCCCGAGCGGAAACAGGCCATCTACCAGGCGGGTGCCAACAGTTACCGCAACCAGGGCGACAGAAAAAGTGCCCGCCAAATCGAGCACGAAACCAGACAGGAACGTAACTCGCAAAACCTGCATTGTGCGTTTGCGATAGCCCTCAGTTGCATCTTCAATATTCTGTCGCTGCTTCCCCTCACGCCCGAAAATCTTCAGCGTTCCCAGCCCAGAAATTGTGTCGAGAAAACTGTTTGAGAGTCGGTTTAGCTCCTCCCATTGCTTATTTTGCACGAAGCGCGTGGCAATACCAATCAGCACCATGAACAGGGGGATCACCGGAAAAACCACAATTACGATCGTTGCGCTCAGCCAATCCGCCCACAGCAGAACTGCGATCAGGATGGGGGTTGCAACCGCTGTTAATAGCAGCTGCGGAATGTAATTTGAAAAATAGTTGTCGAGCGCATCAAGCCCGCGCCCGAGTGTTGTTGGGAGGTGTGCACTGCCCTCCTCTGCCGCAGAAAAACGAAGCGGTGATTGCTTTTCTAGAGTATTAAGGGCGGATCTGCGCAGCTCGTTTTTGACCCGCACAGCACCGCGGGCTGAGACTGTCTCCATCGCCCATGTTGTGCAAGCTCTAACGATTACCGCTGCTAACGCACACACCACAAATAAAGGCGTTTGAGAAGCCGGTGGCAGAGCGTCTAATACCAGCCCAAAGCGCGGCCCGCCAAGCACCGGGGCGACCGCTTGGGCGAGCAACATTGCGACGCACCAACTCCAAACTATGATGGCGACGGTGCGAAAAAACCCGAGGATCACCCCCTGTAACAGGATGCCCCTGGTAGCGCCTGCATAGCGCAGTAGGCGGGGATCCAGCGGTTTCAAAACACTCCTAGAAAGATCTGATGAAGTCACTAACAGTCTAGCTGTATTAGACAGCAGAAACCGGTCAACAGGCGCGTCACTGATTTTGCCGCCTAACCGGCAGAGCGCAGACGGCAACTGCAATTACTGCTACTTCTTTCGGCTATATTCCAGTGTCGGAATTCTAAGACTTTCAGCATATGATTGAAGGAGACAAGTGCCACACAACTTTTCGGAGGCAAGATGCATTACTTAGAAGCGGTCGCACACGAACCCGCAATTTTAAGCACTGTTTGGACACCAATTGTGGTTGTCGCATGCGCCATTATCGCTGTGCTGTTCATCTTTTTTGCGGCGGTGCTCATCAAGAGCTTTTTTGTGACCGTCAATCGCCGTAAGGCAGCTGGGGCGGCACCGGTTGGAGCGGCAGCAGCCGATACATCCGCCCGCTAACCAAACCCGGCCACACCTCGCTATAAATTTTAATTTTCTTACCCGCGGGTAACGCAGAAAGACCGATCCAAAAATTTTTCGGATCGGTCTTTCCTTGTTTTGGGATCAGCGCCCCGCCACTAAATTTTTACTCAGTGTGCGCTAGCGGCGACAGTGTCTCTGCTAATGCGCTTGCGGAACACCCAGAATGTCCACGCCTGGTAGGCGAGCACAAACGGGAGGGTGAACACTGCAACCCAGGTCATCAATTCCAGTGTTTTCTGCGAGCTCGCAGCGCCAACAATAGTCATTGACTGCGCCGGATCGATGCTTGAGATCATCAGGTTCGGGAAGAGGGCTGCAAAAATTGTCAACAGTGCGAACGCAATAGTTGCTGTGTTGAACGTGAACGCCCAACCCTCCCGACCTTTCAGGTTTAACACCCAAGCCACGATAGCGGCGACCGCGGCCAGCGCAGCGCAGGCGATAATAGCCGGCAGCATTGGATTGCTAAGGTGCTGGAGGATCGTCCATACGAGGAACAGCGCTGCTGCCACGATGGTTCCCGCACCAACCTTTACTGCGAGCGCCTGTGAGCGCTCTTTCACCGCACCGGTTGATTTCAGTGCCAAGTAAACCAGGCCGTGAGTGAAGCAGAGCAGCATCACCACAACACCGCCGAGCAAGCCGTATGGGTTGAGCAGCGTTAAAAGCGTGCCCTCATAGAGCCAGCCGCCGTTGTCCATCTTGCTAATCGGGAGGCCCTGAATGAGGTTCGCAAAAGCGGTGCCCCACAGAAGTGGCGGGAGGAACGATCCGATCATAATGAAGCGATCGAACCAGGCTTTCCATTTTTCGCTCTTCCCCTGGTGCCGGTACTCAAAGGAAACACCGCGCAAAATCAGCGCAACCAATATAAGCAGTAGCGCGAGGTAGAAGCCGGAGAACATTGTTGCATACCATTCAGGGAAGGCAGCGAAAAGGCAGGCACCGGCGACAATTAGCCAGGTTTCGTTGAGATCCCAGACAGGGCCGATTGTGTTTATAACAACACGGCGATCGGTGTCATCTTTGCCGACAAACGGCAGCGCCATACCGACACCGAAGTCAAAGCCGTCGAGCACAAAGTAGCCGATGAGCAGGACGCCAACGATTAAGAACCAAACTGTTGTGAGTTCCATTGTTATAGCCTCCTAGTAAACCGTTGCGTAACGGGTGTTGTCGGTTGTATCATCGTGCGCCGCAGCTGCGTCATCCTCGGTAATTTCTTCAGGCCCCGCCTTTGCCGCTTTGGTTATGAGTTTGAACTCAACAACCGCGAGCGCGCCGTAAACGAGTGTGAAGACAATCAGGCTGATAAGCACCGCCCAAGCTGGCACCCCAGGGGAAACACCCTGTTCGGTTGTCATTACCCCAAATACGAGCCACGGTTGGCGCCCCATTTCGGTGAAAACCCAACCGATGATGCTTGCGAGCATCGGGGTTGCAGCTGCCCAGATGGCGACTGTATAAGCCCATTTTGGTGCTGTGCGACCACCGCGGGTCAACCACAGGCCAACAATAGATACCAGTGCTGCGATAACTCCAAGGCCGATCATCCAGCGGAAAGCCCAGTAGGTGATCCAGATAACTGGCGCAAAGTTGCCGTCTGATGGGCAGGTTAGTGCCGAATCAGCACCGCAGTACAGCGCCTGATAGTCAGCCTGCAAATCGCGGATACCTTCAACCGAACCGTCAAAGTTGCCGTTCGCGAGGAATGAGAGCAGGTACGGGATCCGCACCGAAAAAATCTCTGCTGAGCCGTCTGGGGTGCCCAGGCTAAACAGCGAGAAGCTCGCATCAGCCCCCGAGGCGCTCTCGTACATTGCTTCTGCGGCAGCCATTTTCATTGGCTGGGTTGCGGTCATAACAATGCCCAATTCATGCCCGGTTACACCAACACCAACAAACGCCAGCAGGTTAGCCCAGATGCCGAAACGCAAAGCGCTAAGCATTTGCGCATGGTGCTGGTTGCGCTTTAGGTGCCAAGCTGCAGTGGCGATAATTGCGGTGCCCGCAAACATAATTGAAGAGAAAATAGTGTGCGGGAACTGCAGCAGAGCAACCGGGTTTGTGAGAACGGCGATGAAGCTTTCTAGCTCAGCACGACCGCGCTCTTCGTTAATAACGAAACCCTGCGGGTTTTGCATGAAAGCGTTTGCCGCGAGAATAAAGTAGGCGCTAATCCATGTGGCGATTGCTGTTGCCCAGATAGACACCAGGTGCACCTTCTTCGGCAGTTTATCCCAGCCAAAGATCCAAACGCCGATGAAGGTTGCCTCCAGGAAGAAAGCAATCAAACCCTCCATAGCGAGTGGTGCGCCAAAAATATCACCATTAAAGCGTGAGTAGTTCGACCAGTTCATGCCGAACTGAAACTCCTGCACAATACCTGTCACGACGCCCATGGCAAAGTTGATCAGGAAGATCTTGCCGAAGAGTCGTGTGAGTTGCAGCCATTTAGCTTTCCCGGTGCGCACCCATATGGTTTGCATGATGGCAACCAGGAAGCTCAGACCGATGGTGAGTGGAACAAAAATGAAGTGGTATGCCGTCGTCAACCCAAACTGCCATCTGGCTAGGTCAACAGCATCTAGTGTTGCGAACACTTCTACCTCCGGTTAGGGAGCGGGTGCGCACACTGTAAACGTGCTGCGCACGCCACTGTGTATCGCTCCCGAGACGCAGTGCTCGAAAGCTCCGGCCGTCGACCGGACACTCTAATCTTAAACTAAACTGAGAATTTCCTGCGAATTAGCTTTGATATCGAACAAAATAACGCCGTTAGACTTATAGCAATGTCGAGCTCTACTAACAACACCCGCCCACACCGCCTAATGCGGCTCGATCTCTGGGTCAACGCACGCAGGGAGCGGCGGGCACGGAAACACGGCAAGGTTCCTGTCATCGTCCCCTCTATCAGCTACGGGGGGAAAGGCTGGGTGCGGCTGCTCGGGCGCACACTTTTAATGTCACCGACCGACCGTAAATTTAGCTCGCAAGACCCCGCACCATTTGCAGCTGGACAGGTGCGCGGCTGGCGCTCCTTTACAAGCGTTTCCGCCCCAAAAGAAACTGTTACGGTGTATAACGAAGGCACTGAGGTAGCTAGGATAGCCACCGATACCGGCGGTGTGTTAGATGCGCATATCAGTATTGATCTGCCCGCCGGTTGGCATCACATTACCCTCGAAACAAGCAGCGGTGACCGCGCAGAAAGCCCGGTATTCATTGTTGACGCAGCTGAAACTTTCGGCGTTGTAAGCGACGTCGATGACACTATTTTGAACACGGTGCTGCCGCAGCCGTTTGTTGCCGCTTGGAACAGTTTTGTGCGCAGTGAGTACGCACGTTTGGCCACCCCGGGCATGCCCGGCTTGCTGGATCGTATTCGCCGTGCACACCTCGCCTCACCAATTATTTACCTCTCAACGGGTGCATGGAATGTTGCACCGGCTCTGATCCGCTTTATGCATCGCCATCTGTGCCCGCGCGGTCCGCTGCTTTTAACGGATTGGGGGCCCACGCATGATCGCTTCTTCCGCTCCGGCCGCAAACACAAGGAAACTGAGCTGCGGCGACTAGCGCAGGAGTTTCCTGATGTTAAATGGCTGCTGATCGGCGATGATGGCCAACACGATGAAGAAATATATTTGGCCTTCACGCAGGAGCACCCCGAGTCTGTTGCAGCGGTGGCGATTCGTCAGCTAACACCTGGTGAGGCGATGCTCGCGGGTGGGCGCTCCAAAGCCGAAAAACACCATGCGGTCAGCGGTGTGCCTTGGGTGTACGGCGGCGATGGCGGCAACCTCTATCACCAGCTGAAGCAGATTAATATCCTCTAAAGCCCGAGATAGCGTCATTAAAAATATTTCACGACCTTCTAGAGTCTGCGTCAAACTTTCGCGGCTCTAGAAGGTCGCGAAATAGGCTCTAACAGTATTGTTGGCGACTGCTAGTAACTTACTTCTTTAGCGCTTGCAGTTCTAGTGAAATTGTCACCTTATTACCCACTACAAGCTGCCCGGTTTTCTCAACAGCTCCGCCGAAGCTGATCCCGAAATCGGTGCGGTCAATGTTTGTGTGTGCGCTCAAACCAATGCGGGTGCCACCGTATGCATCGGCGCCGATCCCGGTAAGCTCAACCTCGAAGGTTACCTCCTTAGTAACACCGCGCATGGTCAGGTCACCGGTTATTTCACCGTGCTCTGCATCACGCAACTGGAACTCTCGCCCAACAAACTCAAAGGTTGGGTGCTCATCAGCTGCGAAAAAGTCGCTGTTGAGCAGGTGCGCGTCACGGTTCGTCTCACCCGTGCTCACAGATTTTACCTGCACTGTTGCGGTCACAGTTGAATCTTTAGGATCTTCGCCGGTGACAATTTCCCCGCCAAACTCATTAAAGTTGCCCCGGACTTTGCTAATACCGAGGTGGCGCACAGTAAAAGCTACTTCTGAGTGAACAGGATCAATCTCCCATGTTCCCGCCTCGTAGTTTTCGATCTGCTCTGCGGTTACTGCCATGCTAGTCTCCTTCATAGTTGTATTGTTATTCTTCGCACGAATGCGTGTCATAACAGTGCAACGACTGAAAACACAAGCTATTCCTGTTTATATTAAGCTCTCAGGAAATTTGAAGCCTTAGCAGCTCGGCTTATCGCGGGCGGTTTCTAGCGCTCTGTCTGGCTGCTGCAGTCACAGAGTCATCTATTTCCCGCGGCTCAAACTCACCGTATTTGCGCTTCGCAGCGGTTGCAATAAGAAAGTCACTGACCGCAGGATTTTTTGGGAGCAGCGCACCGTGCAAATATGTGCCGATCACATTCTTAAAACGCGCACCTTCGTGCCCATCATCTGGATTATTCCCAGCCCCCTGTTTTACCCTGCCGAAGGGCTCGCAGCCGTCCCCCAAAACAGTGTTACCACTGTGATTTTCATAGCCAATAATCTCACCAAACTCATCGCTTTCAAGGACGATATTGCCGATCATGCGCGTATCTCCGCCGCGGGTCTCAACGTCTAACACACCGATCCCCCGCATATCTTCACCTCCGACGGTGAGAAAGCGATGACCGAAAAGCTGGTAGAGGCCGCAGATCATCAACATCGGCACTCCATCCTCAGCTAAGCCACGCAAAACTTCCGATTTCAATTGCAGATCTGCCGCAACCTTCAACTGCCCAGAATCTTGGCCGCCACCGCCGAGGAAAATATCAGCATCATCAGGAAGCGGATCCCCCGGGTTCACAACAACGGTTTTCGGCTGGTAGCCCTGCAACCGGATGCGCCGCTGTAGTGCGATCACATTGCCCTGATCGCCGTACATATTCATCTCGCGCGGATACAGCGAGACTATTACCAGCTCTTTACCAGCGTCTACCATACGTCCTCCACATCAGTGAGCTCGGCAAGATATTTGCGAATCTCGAGCATCGCGGTGTAGCTGCAGTAAATACGCCGCGGCACCCCGGCTGTGCGCTCCCGAAAACTGGCCACCGCTGTGCGCAGATCTTCGATTGTCTGCCCCACCGCTACCTCATCATGCTGCAGTCTTAGAGTCATGTCCCAAGCGCGCACACCCGACACAGTATCAACCCCACCAGCTTGCAGTGTTGAAAAATCGACATCCCACAACCATGACATGTCACGGCCATCGGCGTATTGATCGTTGATCGCAATCATGACAGCAACATTCTCGGGCGCAAATGAAGCCAGGCCGAGCCGGAATCCGGCCGGATTTTTCACCAACACAAGCTCAAGTTTTTCACCGTCCAGCTCCAGCTGCTCGCCTCTGCCAAAGGCCGGGCGGATCTCTGCCAGATCATGCAGCAGTTTATCGGATGCAACCGGAGTCGCATTGTGCGCCAAAATCGCACGCACTAGCGTCATCGCAGCAGCCGCGTTAAAGAGATTGTAGAGCCCTTCAAGCCGCAGGGTTGTTTCAAACTCTGCCCCGTCGATGAGATACTTAGCCCGCTGCTCCCCAACCGCTGTGAGCATAACGTCAGGCTGTTTATGCCCGGCCTTTACAGCTGTCTCAGTCGCAGCCCCATAAAGCTCCTGGTCGTTTGGAAACAGCTCCCTAAGCGACTCAGACAGCCCGAACTCAAGCACCCTAACTCGTCCGGCTGCGCTAAGTTGCACCCCGATCTCATGCAGCAGCGGGTCTTCACAATTTACGACCACAGTATCCTGCGTGGCGTCAGCGAGTTTCTTTAACAGGCTAGCGGTGTAGTCGAGCTCACCGAACCGATCAAGCTGATCACGGAGCACATTTAGCAGCAGGGTGTGACGCGGCCGCACCCTATCTATAACGTGCATCGCATGCGCTTCATCAAGCTCCAGCACCGCAATATCGGCCTTCAGTTCACCCTTCCAATTCACCTCGCCCAACGCCGCAGCAACAATACCGCGCGCAAAGTTAGAGCCGGTTTTGTTAGTGAAAACCTTAAGCCCCTGCGCTGACAGCAGCTCCACCACCATTTTCGTTGTGGTTGTTTTACCGTTCGTGCCGCTAATTGCCACAACACCGAACGGTAACTGCGCCATCAGGCGCGGCAAATATTGCGGATCGAAACGCTCAACCACTAAGCCAGGCAGCGCAGACCCTCCCCCGCGCAGCCGTGCAGCAGCGCGCACGATCCGACCGACAAAGGTAGAGAGCAAATGACGCATAAAGTTATTCTAATGTTGGCACCCGGGGCACCAGTAGAGTTTTCGCTTGCCGAATTCTTCGAGCTGGATCTCAGCACCGCAGCGCTCACACGCGGTGCCCTCCTTTTTGTAAACCCAGTGTCTAGCGTCTCGGTCTCGTAACGCCAGAGCGTACGCGGAACCGGTCAAACCGTCTTTGGTGATCATCTGCCCGACGCTAATTCCTGTTTCTAACAGATGCACCCAATCGTCCCACAGGGTCTGCAGTGTCTCGCGCGGCAGCTGATTTGCTGGAGTGTGCGGATCAAGCGCTGCACGAAACAGCATTTCGGCACGGTAGACATTGCCGATACCCGCAATAATCGCCTGATCCATCAAAACCAAACCGATAGGTGTCGGTTTTTTTGCGGCACGTTCAATGAAGCGCTCTGCTGCAGCCTGGGAAGCATCGTTTGCAGGATCCGGGCCGAGACGGTTCAAAACTCCCTGCAGCTCAGCCTCTGTCAACACTTCACAGGCCGTAGGCCCCCGCAGATCCGCGCAGACTGTCTCGGTTAACAGCCGCGCCCGCACTTGGCCCACCGGGGGTGGCGGCCATAAGCTGCCAACATCTCCAGTTTTGTCATTTTCAGCCATGCGCACTCTAGCGCGTCTTGGGGCTCCGATACTGGTCACCGAATCTTCTGCCTCGCCGTCTATTGGCGCAACAACGCCGGCCATTTGGGTCTGCCCGAAACGGCGTGCCCCACTTGTCGCCTGCTGGCCGCTGGCAGCGGTCACCCCGTGCACCTGAATAGACGGGTGCACAAGCACCTCACCGCTGAAATCCCAGGCCCCGTAGATTCCCAAGTGCACGCGCAACCACAGTTGATTCTCAAACTGTAGAAACATTTGTTTCCCGACGGCTGTCGCACGCACCATTCGCGTTCCGCTGATGAGCGCAGCGCCGTCAGCAAAACGCCCCTGCGGGCTTGTGACTTCTGTCACCCGACCCACAAAATTCGCCTCAAACTGGCGGGCGATACGGTGTACTGAATGCCCCTCAGGCACAGAAAACCTACTCAGCCGCAGGCTTGTTGACGCCCTTACCGGCAATATCACCGGTGGTTTCGTACTCGCCGAGCTGGCCAATGCGGCGCACGTGCCGCTCGTCACCTGAGAAAGACGTAGCAATAAACCTGTCAATCAAGGCGATGGCCTCTTCGGCGGTGTGCTGCCGGGCACCGATCGAGATCACATTTGCATTATTGTGCTCCCGAGCCAATTCTGCGGTGGAGAGGTTCCAGACCAAAGCAGCCCGAATCCCCCGCACCTTATTTGCGGCCATTTGCTCACCGTTGCCTGAGCCGCCAAACACAACACCAAGCGCTTCAACTCCGGCAGCCGCATCAGCTGCTACACCCAGTGCAGCGTTAATGCAAAAGGCTGGGTAGTCGTCGAGCGCATCGTATTCCTGCGGGCCGTGGTCAATCACCTCATGCCCCTGGGCAGCAAGATGCTGCTGCACTAGCTGGCTGAATTCGAGCCCCGCGTGGTCGGTTGCTACGTGAATTCGCATTTCTTACTCCCTAAAATGTTTGCGCCGTTTGCACGACGAGACTAGAACTGTGGGCGCGCGGTGCGGGTGCGCTTTAACTCATAGAAACCTTCGACCCCGGTCGCAAGCACGAGTGCGTCAAAGAGGTCGAGTGCCGCCTGCCCCTGCGGTGCGGGAGTTACAACAGGCCCGAATAGCCCCTTACCGTTGACGGCAACAATCGGGATCCCAACGTCTTTACCAACTAGCTCTAGCCCAGCAGCTGTGCTGTCACGCAGCGCCGCATCAACGCCCGAATCACCGGGCGTAAACGAGGTTTCCGCATCTGCGTAAGCAGCCAGCTCACTCGGCAGATCGAGAGCGTCGAGCGCCTCAGCGATAATTGCGTCATAATCGGTGCGCCCACCCGGGTGAATGCGCTCACCTATTTCGGTGTACAGCGCACCAACCACTTCTGCTCCGTGCGCCTGTCGCGCGGCCTCAATAACCCGTAGCGTCTGCAGACCGCCGGCGTGCATAGTCTTATGGCGGTCGCTAATTTTGTCACGCCCCTCGTTTAGGATTTTGAGGCTAAATGGACGCCAGTTCACTGTGAAACCGCGCACTTCACTAACCTCTGTGATCCAGCGGCTGGTCATCCAGCACCACGGGCAAGAGGGGTCAAACCAAAACTCAACCGACTCGGGGTTTGCGACTGTCATACCCTCGATTCTATCAGTGAGTGTGGGATAGGCTTAAGGGGTATTTGCACGCACCTATCAAAGGAGACTAACCCGTGCCAGGAACCAATCTCACCCGTGAAGAAGCCCGCGAGCGCGCCGGTTTAATCAGCGTTTCGGAGTATCACATCAAACTTGATTTAAATCAGGGTGCAAAGCAGTTTATCTCTGACACTAAGGTGCTGTTTAGCGTTAACAGTGTTGGCGCGGAAAGCTTCATTGATTTGATTGCAGATTCTGTCGAGGAAATCACTTTGAACGGGGTTGCGCTTGACGCTAATGAGGTGTTTGCTGATTCGCGGATCCGCCTACCTGAGCTTGCCGCCGAGAATGAACTGCACATTGTGAGCCGCCAGGCGTACACCAACACCGGTGAGGGGCTGCACCGTTTTGTTGATCCGGCTGATGATGAGGTTTATCTCTACACCCAATTTGAGGTGCCGGATTCACGTCGCGTGTTTCCAGTGTTTGAGCAGCCTGATTTAAAGGCACGTTTCTTTTTTACGGTTGAAGCTCCCGCCCACTGGCTCGTGGTTAGCAATCAGCCGACCCCTGAGCCTGAGGCAATCGGTGTCGCGGGCGCACAGTCGCACAAGCCCGGCGAAGCGATCGCACGCTGGGTGTTTGAGCCAACTCCGATCATGTCTAGCTACATCACTGCGATTATCGCAGGCCCTTACGAGGGTGAACGCGGGTCGCTCACAAGCAGCGACGGTCGTGAGATTCCTTTGGGTGTGTTTGCGCGCAAATCCTTGGTGGAATATCTTGACGCTGATTACATCATGGAAAAGACTCGGCAGGGTTTTGAGTTCTTCGAGAAAGAATTTGACTACCCGTACCCGTTTGCTAAATATGATCAGGTTTTCTGCCCTGAGTTCAACATGGGCGCGATGGAGAACATCGGCGCGGTAACACACACTGAGGCTTATGTGTTCCGTTCAAAAGTGACCGATGCAATGCGCGAACGTCGCGTTGTCACAATCGAGCATGAGCTTGCGCACATGTGGTTCGGTGATCTTGTCACAATGCGCTGGTGGAATGATCTGTGGCTCAATGAGTCATTTGCCGAATACACCTCAACGGTGTGCACCGCCGAGGCAACAGAGTGGCAGGATGCTTGGACGACCTTCGCTTCTCTCGAGAAAAGCTGGGCTTACCGGCAGGATCAGCTGCCTTCAACCCACCCAATTGTGGCGAAAATTCGCGACCTGGAAGATGTGCTGGCAAACTTTGATGGCATCACTTACGCTAAGGGTGCTTCGGTTCTAAAAGCGCTGGTGGCCTATGTTGGCCGCGATAACTTCCGCCGCGGTGTTGCACGATACTTTAAAAAGCACGCCTACAAGAACACCGAACTGGTTGATTTGCTGACGGAGCTTGAGGCTGAGAGCGGTCGTGATTTGAAGGCTTGGTCGAAAGCCTGGTTGGAGACTGCCGGCGTGAACACTCTGCGAGCTGATTTTGAGCTTGACAGTGACGGAAACTACACCTCATTCGCAGTCACACAGAGCGCGACCGAAGACTACCCAACAATTCGCCCACACAGCATTGTGATCGGTTTCTACAATCTAGTAGACGGCAAACTAACCCGCACCGATAGCGTGGCTGCAGATGTTGTTAGTGAACGTGTTGAAATTGCTGAGCTTGTTGGCAAGCAGCAACCTGACCTGTTGCTGCTAAACGATGACGATCTTACATACGCGAAACTCCGTTTTGATGAGCGTTCGCTACAGACGGCGCTTAAAGCAGTCAGCACTCTCGATGATTCTCTCGCGCGAGCTGTTATTTGGGGGGCGCTTTGGGACACCACGCGTGACGGTGAACTAGCCCCGCAGCTCTTTATCGACGCTGTGCTCGAGCACATTGGCGGTGAGGATCAGTCGAGCACGCTGCGTGTTGTGCTGAGTCAGCTGCGCACCGCAGCAACACTTTATGTGAAACCAGAAAACCGCGCTAGCGTTGCTGAGCGTGTAGCTGATCGCCTGTGGGTGCTTGCCAAAGAGGCTCCAGCTGGTTCGGATCGCCAGTTCCAGTTTTTCACCGCTTTCGCAGGTGCGGCAGTTTCGGCTGCGCATCTGGATACTGTTGAGGCGTTGCTTGCGGGTGAAATTGAGCTTGCAGGAATGCCGCTGGATACCGATATGAAGTGGAATCTATTGCAGGCGCTCGTAGCTGGCGGTCGTGCGGGTGAGGCTGAGATTGCAGAAATGCTCGCCTCTGATAAAACCGCAAACGGGGAGCAGGCGGCTGCAGCCTCTCGTGCTGCTGCACCAACCACCGCAGGTAAGGAGAAGGTGTGGCACGACATCTTTGAAACTGCGGGGGTTGCTAACCTGATAATTCGCTCGAGCGGCACTGGCTTTAAGCGTGCAAGCGATGTTGAGGTGCTCCGCCCATTCGTTGCTAAGTTCTTCGACAGCCTAAGCACTGTGTGGGAGACGCGCAGCTACCAAATTGCGGAGGAGCTTATCACCGGATTCTTCCCGCTGCCGTTGGCTGACGAAGAGCTGCGCGATGCTACTGCGGCATGGCTTACTGCAAACGCAGATGCAGCCCCAACTCTGCGCCGTCTTATCACGGAAGAGCTCGCTGATGTTGAGCGAGCACTGCTCGTGCAGCGCGCTGACGTCTAACCCTTCTTAGAGGTTTCGCACAAAACCGTTTGGAGTGACCCGTGGAAGCAATCTGGCTCGCAATCAGAGATTTCTTTACCGACAATGAAACAGCGTGGCGCATTCTGTTTATTCTCGTACTCGCTTTCTTCCTCTGGTGGGGTTTGCGTTTCGGAATTAAGCAGGCGGTTGATCGTTTTGTGCACGGCGTAAAGAAAGCTCAGGCAACCGATTCAACAGCCGAAATCTCCACCTCAGGGCTGGTGCGGGAGCGCGCAATTCAGCGCACCCGCACCCTCGGCGCTGTTGGGCGCAGTGTTATCACATGGATTATTGTGGCCGTCACACTCGTGCTTGTGCTGCACGAGTTCGGAATAGACCTAACCGCTATTTTGGCCTCAGCAGGCTTCATCGGCGCCGGCCTCGCATTTGGTGCGCAATCTATTGTAAAAGATGTCTTAAACGGCATATTTATGGTTTTTGAAGACCAAATTGGTGTCGGCGATTACATTACAGTGGGTGAGGTCTCAGGCACTGTTGAAGATGTGGGCGTCCGAATAACGCAGGTGCGCGCACTCGACGGCACTTTATGGTTTGTGCGAAACGGTGAGATTCTAACTCTGGGTAACATGTCGCAGGGTTACGGTCAGGCTGTGATTGACATCACCGTTGCAGCAAACACCGACCTTGAACGAGCCCAGACTGCAGCCCTGGAGTCAGCCAAACAGGCGATCCAAATTCCAGAAATCCGCCGGAAGGTAACCGGCACACCAGAAATGTGGGGTGTGCAGGCACTCGCGGGTGATAGAGCGACAATACGACTGACCATCCGCACTCGCCCTGAGGTGCAGGGCGCTGTTTCGCGCGCTGTCCGCCTGCAGATTCAGAAGTACTTCCAAGAGCAGGGTTTGGAACTCGCGCCACAGACGGTAAACATTTTAAGGCCCGGGAATGCCTAACACACCAAAACCACAGCTAACACTGCGCTCTGGCGTGACGGGCGATGCTGTCTTAGATACGGTGTGGTCACATGTTGGTGGCAGTGAAACTTTCGAAAAAATTGTGCGGGAATTCTATCGCAGGGTGCAAACCGATGAAATTTTAGCTCCGATGTATCCCGATAACGACTGGGAGGGCGCTATCTGGCGTCTCCAAAAGTTTCTCGAACAATACTGGGGTGGGCCCACCACCTACTCTGAGCAGAGAGGTCATCCACGTCTGCGCATGCGGCACGCCGCATTCCCTATCAACGCTGTCGCCCGCGACCGGTGGCTGCTACACATGAATGCTGCTTTAGATGCTGTAAAACTACCCCCGATGCACGATACAGCCATCCGCGACTACGTTACACGGGCGGCAACCGCGCTCATTAACCGCGCCGACTGACGCTGCTGTCACCTAAAACAGCCGCTATCAAAGAGAAGGATCGTGACCGTCGCTGATTGCATCCCAATCTGAAATACGGTCGTCAGAGCTTACAGGATTGTCACTTCTACCCCGTTTTTCGCTCTGCACAGTAGCTGCTTCCCGCCTCTTTTTAGAGTCTGCGACGGTGTCATATTTTGAGCGCCCCAACTGCCAGCGACGATTTCCAGCAAGCCCTAAAACAGTGGCAAGAACCAGCAAAGCAGCGCCAATATACGTGACCGCGATAACACCAGATGTTGCAATTTCAGTAACGGCGTATGTGGCTTCTTCGCCGGTAATGCCTGTCAGTTCTGCAAGCTGTTTACCACCGGCAGTAATCGGCATAATTACAAACGTAGTTACGATATATAGGCAGGCAATAGCTGCTAAACCGGTCACTATCAGGCACAGATAGCGCAGCACTCGATTCAAAGCCGGTAATGCCAGGGTTGCAGCGATAGCAGCAAGCGTCGCCGCAATCAAACTCGCGGTTGTTTCAGCGCCTGTCACGGTGAACTCATCTACGACGGCAACACCCGGCTGTAGCTTGAAATTAAACCACACCTGGCTGAGGCTTACTAACAGCAGCGCCGCACCAAAGAGCGCTACAATCACCACTGTTTTCAGCTCGGTTATTTTCCGCATGACAGTATAAATCTAACAGTCTAAGCTGCACGCAAAGTATTTGCGATGGCAACCGCTCTGAGCGGCGCAGCCGCTTTGTTTCGACACTCAGCATCTTCGCTGACAGGATCTGAATCTGCGACGAGACCGGCGCCTGCCTGCACATAGGCGGTATCCCCCTTAAGTGTCGCAGTGCGAATAGCGATCGCTAAATCAGCGTTACCCCCCAGGCCGAAATAGCCTACGACACCGCCGTAAACCCCGCGGCGCACCGGCTCGAGATCATTTATGATCCGGAGCGCCCACGGTTTTGGCGCGCCCGAGAGCGTTCCCGCAGGGAATGTTGCAACCAGTGCATCCACCGGCGAACAGTCAGCGCGCAGTTTACCCTCGACGGTTGAGGAGATGTGGGTAACATGGCTGAAACGCTCAATCTCCATAAATTCAGTCACTGCGACTGAGCCCGGCTCACACACGCGTGATAGATCGTTTCGCGACAGATCTACGAGCATGAGGTGTTCAGAACGCTCCTTCTGATCGGCGAGCAGCTCTGCTGCGAGGGCTGCATCCTCATCGGGATTCGCACCACGTGGTCTGCTGCCCGCAATCGGATGGGTGAGCACCTGCTCCCCCTGCACGGTGATAAGCGCTTCAGGGCTTGATCCAACAACTGCGAAGGGCGCGCCGGAGGCATCACTCGCGCTCAGCAAATAAAGATAAGGGCTCGGGTTCAGATGGCGTAAAACGCGGTAAACATCGAGCGGATCAGCATGGTTTTCAAGCTCAAAGCGCTGAGACAGCACCACCTGGAAGGCATCACCGTCAATTATGTGCTGTTTTGTGCGCGCAACACCCGCAAAAAACTCTTCCTGGCTTGTGCGTCGCACAGCTTCAGCAACGATTTCTTTGTCAATCACACCCACCGGGGTTGCTGCTGCCTCTCTAAGGGCTTCCTGCATGACGTCAAGACGCTGCTGCGCTAGCTGCCACTGAGATTCTGCTTCTGCCTCGCTTAAATCATTATCTGTCAGCACATTGGCGACCAGTGTAACAGTTCCCTCGCGATGGTCTATTACAGCAAGATCTGCAACAAAACCAAGGTACTGCCGCGGCACAAGCGGTTCGTCGTCAGACTGCGGTTGAATGTTTTCAAACTCGACAACACTCTCCCAGCCAAGATAGCCAACAAAGCCGCTGACCAGCGGCGGCAGCTCGGGGTGGGTTGATCCTTCCCAATGGTTATAAACCGCTGCAACAGCTGCAACCGGATCGAGATGAGACACACCACCAGGCAGCAGCCTGTTTTCATCTACCGGATTGGGAAGCGCTAGATTGGGCTCCCAGTGCGCTTTCCCCTGCCGTTCTGTGAGCACGCCGAAAGACTGCACACCGACAAAACTGTAGCGGTCAAAAATACCCTGCGCCGCTGACTCCAGCAGGAAGGTTCCTGATCGGCCGCCGGTTAGTTTGCGGTAAATGCTAACAGGGGTGTCAGCATCAGCAAACAGCTCGCGACAAACCGGGACTATTTTTTGTGTCACTCGATCCGCCGCAAAATCAGCGTAAGAAGTTGTGAGCCGCATCTTTGTCTACTCTCCCTCGGTTTCTGCGCACAAGAGCACCGGCAGGCTCCCGGTTTCAAAACAGGAGCGAGTGCCTAGGTGGCAAGCTGCGCCCAGCTGTTCAACCAGCAGCAAAAGTGTATCTCCGTCGCAGTCGTATCGAATCTCTTTAACGAACTGCTTATGACCGGAGGTGTCTCCCTTCCGCCACAGCTCGCCACGTGAACGTGACCAGTAGGTAACCCGCCCCTCGGCGAGAGTTCTGCTCAGCGCTGTTTTGTTCATCCAGGCCATCATTAGCACTTCACGAGATTCGTGATCTTGCACGATAGCTGGCACAAGGCCGTGTTCGTTAAACTGAATTTTTGCGATATCCATAAGTTAAACCCTGCTCTGTCGCACGCTGATACCGCTTTCGCGCATCGCTTCTTTTACCTCTTCGATGGTGAGGATCCCGTGGTGAAACACCGATGCAGCCAGCACCGCATCGGCACCGGCGGTGATCGCAGGGGCGAAGTCAGCAGCCCTGCCAGCACCTCCTGACGCAATTACAGGGACTGTCGAGAAGTCGGCAATCTTTTCGATGAGCTCAATATCGAACCCGGCTTTGGTGCCGTCGGCGTCCATTGAGTTCACTAATAACTCGCCAGCCCCGCGTGTGATCGCTTCTCGCGCCCAAACGAGGGCGTCCAAATCTGTCTCTTTTTTGCCACCGTGCGTGGTTACAATAAAACCTGACGGCGCACGGTCAGAGCGTTTAATATCCAGGGAAAGCACAAGCACCTGATTGCCAAACCTGTCGGCTATCTCATTCAGCAGCTCCGGCCGGGCAATTGCCGCTGAATTCACACCAACTTTATCTGCTCCCACACCCAACAGACGTGCAACATCTTCAGCGCTGCGCACACCCCCGCCGACCGTGAGCGGGATAAACACACTCTCAGCGGTGCGCTGCACGATGTCATAGGTTGTCGCACGCTCATCAACCGTTGCTGTCACATCCAGAAACGTTATTTCGTCGGCGCCCGCAGCAGCGTATTTTGCGCCTAACTCAACCGGATCACCGGCATCTTTAAGATTTAGAAAATTCACACCCTTCACGACGCGGCCAGCGGCAACGTCGAGACAGGGGATCACACGAGCGGTAACTGACATTAGCTTAAATTCTTGCCGCGTGGATTGAAGTGACGATAATGGCTTTCGCCCCGAGTTCATGCAGTCTGTCCATAATTGGTGCGGTCTCATCGCTGGGCACCATGACGCGCACCGCCACCCAGCCGGCGGTGGATAGCGGGGAGACTGTTGGCGCTTCCATGCCCGGGCTAATAGCGGTGGCCGCCTCCAATTTTTCAGCTTCGAGATCGTACTCCAGCATGACGTACTTGCGCGCAACAAGAACGCCCTCAAGGCGCTGCAGCAGCCGGTTGGTTGCCGAGTTATTCTGCGGCAGAGACGGCTCTGTTCCGATAAGGATCGCTGTTGATTCGAGGATTATCGGCCCGAAAATTGTAAGCCCTGCTGCGCGCAGTGTTGCGCCGGTTGAAACCACGTCGGCAACCGCATCGGCAACACCAAGCCGCACAGCAGATTCCACCGCCCCCTCAAGCTTTACAAGTTTTGCGCTGATGCCGCGCGCCGCAAGAAAATCACCGACAAGCTTTGGGTAGCTTGTTGCAACACGTTTACTTTCGAGCTGCGCGAGTTCGGTGATTTCAGTTGCCGGGGCGGCAAATCTGAAAGTTGAGTCAGCAAAGTCTAGCGACCTTATTTCTGTCGCCTCAGTGTTTGAATCAAGCAGCAGATCGCGCCCGGTGATACCAACATCAACCGCGCCAGAACCAACATAGGTGGCAATATCGCGGGGGCGCAGATAGAAAAACTCAACCCCGTTGCGCTCATCAACCGAGATTAGGGTGCGACTGTCGCGACGCCCGCGGTATCCAGCTTCAGTAAGCATTTGTGCCGCTGTCTCTGAGAGAGAGCCTTTGTTTGGAACTGCGATTCTCAGCATTTTATTCTCGGTCAAGAGTTACAGCTCCTTATATACATCGTCTAGGGTTAGGCCTTTAGCCACCATAAGCACCTGCAGGTGATACAGTAACTGACTTATTTCTTCCGCCAATTCTGCATCACTCTCATACTCAGCTGCCATCCACACTTCGGCCGCTTCTTCAACAATTTTCTTTCCAATCTGATGCACTCCGGCGTCAAGTCGCGCGACTGTGCCGCTGCCGGCCGGTCTGGTTAGAGCTTTTTCGCTCACTTCAGCAAACAGTTCTTCAAAAGTTTTCATTATCTCTCAGATTCCAGTAGCGCGTTATAAATTGTTTAAGCGGCACACGTGTGGGCCAAAGCAGCGGCACGAAGCTCAGCAATCCGCGCGCTTGGGTCGCCCTTATACACGGCGCTGCCCGCTACGAATGTGTCGGCGCCAGCTTCCGCAGCAATCCCAATGGTGTCAACGCTAATACCGCCATCAACCTGCAGCCACATGTCGATCCCGTGGCGTTTGCGCGCCTGAGCAACCTGCTTCACCTTCGGCATCATGTCAGCCATAAATTTCTGGCCGCCAAAACCCGGCTCAACAGTCATCACCAAAACCATGTCAAATTCTGGGAGCAGCTCAAGGTAGGGAGCAGCGTCAGTGCCCGGCTTTAACGCAATACCGGCGCGCGCTCCGATCTCACGAATGCGTCGTGCTAAGGCGACCGGATTGTCAGTAGCTTCGGCGTGAAAGGTGACAGAGGCAGCACCCATTTCGGCGTATCCTGGCGCCCATTTGTCAGCGTTGCTAATCATCAGGTGCATATCGAGCGGAACTGGGGAGACCGCTTGAATGCGTTCAACAACAGGCGGACCAAAGGTTAGATTTGGCACAAAGTGGTTATCCATCACGTCCACGTGCACAGAATCGGCATTTGCGATGCGCTCTAGCTCGCTCTGCAGATTCACAAAATCTGCAGAAAGAATGCTCGGGTGTATCCGCTGGTGTGTGGTATCACTATTCACTCTGCCCATTTTAGTTTAGTTTCCGAGCTCCTGTTCGGTTGTGCTCTGCCGCATAATTAACGCGATAAACATTGCGTCACTGCCGTGGGCGTGCGGCCAGAGTTGCAGGGCGCGCTGCGTTGGGTATTTTTCGGATCGCAGGGTCTGCAATTCTTGCAGCCCCAACTGTGCGGTCACATCAAGCGCTGCCGCTGCATCATGATTGCGTAAAAAGCGCTCAACAACTCCCTTAGTTTCTGCCAGATGCGGTGAACAGGTGACATACGCAATAACCCCGTTCGGCGCAAGGTGCGCATAAGCTTTCTCCAGCAGTTGCTCTTGCAGCTGCACAAGCTCTGGAATATCGCTCGGTTGTTTGCGCCAGCGTGCTTCGGGGCGGCGGCGCAAGGCGCCGAGACCGGAGCACGGAGCATCGAGCAGAATACGATCATATTTAGTGTCGGGCGACCCGTATGCAGTATCGCTACGACCGTCTGCGGTAACGAAGGAAACCGGCTCACTATTGTCTGCAACTGCTTCGCGAACGAGACGGCTGCGATGCTCTGAAACCTCGTTTGCACGCAAGGTAATTTCTTTGCCAGCTGCGCGCTCGGCGACAGCCGCATTAGCTAGCACTGCGGTTTTCCCTCCGGGACCTGCGCACAGGTCGAGCCATGCTTCTTTTTCTGCAACCGGTTTTGCGCGCAATAAAGCTAGCGCGGCAAGTTGTGATCCCTGATCTTGCACACGCGCTGTGACACCCGCCGCGGCCAGCTCGGTGAGCGCTTGAGCTGGGCTTAAACCCGCTATTTCTGCGCCAATTGGGCTGACACCCGTAAAGCTGATTTTGTCTCCCAAAACAGCCTGCGCCCGCTCTATAACAGCTGTCAGTGACTGTTCTGGGCCGGGCAGAAACACTATGTTCACCCTTGGGGAGGTGTTATCAGCTGCGAGCAAGTCTGCTAATTCTTCGGCACGACCGTCAGATTTGAGCGCATCCGCCAGGGCTCGCACAACCCACTGGGGGTGGGATTCTGCTACCGCCATTTTCACTGTTGCGGAGGCAAGCTCCTCTGTGACGACTGTGCGCCATTCAGCAATTGACTGCCGGCTGACTGTGCGCAACACACCGTTAACAAAACCAGTCGCTTTTTTGTTTGCGACAAGTCTTTGCACCTCAACTGTTTCATATATTGCAGCGTGAGTGGCAACACGCATTGAGAGCAACTGATGCACACCGAGTCTCAGCACTCTCAGCGTGCGCGCATCAATTTTCTCAGCCGGGCGCTTAGCAGCGTGCGCGATAATTGCGTCGTACAAGCCCTGCAGGCGCAGTGTGCCAGCAGTAAGTTCGGTAGCTAAACCAGCATCCTGCTGATTCAGCCGCGCCGCACGAATCTTGCTCGGCAGCATTAAATTCGCGTAGGCGTCACGATCCTCCACGTCCCGCAGCACATCGTAGGCGACCAGTCTCGCTGCTGAAACCCGCTTAGCCATCGGCTGTCAGCCTCCCGCCTTTGCCCCGCAGCCAGTCTGCCGCCAACATTTTTGTTTTACCCGCCGGTTGCACTTCAAGCACCTCTAAAACACCCGCGCTCACGCCAAGGAACACTTTCTTTCCAAGCAGCGCAAACTCCCCTACGGGGGGCTCGATATCAGAGTTTTCAACCGGGGCGATACGAATAATTTTTAACGGTTGTTCCGCTGTTTGCACAAAAGCACCCGGCTCCGGCGTCACCCCCGCCCACTGCGCTAACACTTGTGCAGCAGATTTTGTGAGGTCTAAGCGCCCGTCTTCTCGCGTTAGTTTGTGTGCATAACTCACTTCTCCGTCTTGCGGATCGCCCGCGTTGGGATTTTCTGCCAGCTGCTCCAGCGCGGCAAGCATCTCGGTCCCGCCACGCAGCGCCATCGCAGTCAGCACCTCACCAGCGCTCTCCCCTGGGGTGACGCTGTATGTGAAGCTGTGCACAACAGCACCGGCATCAAGCTCTTCAACGAGTCTGAAGATTGTTCCGCCAATCTCGGTTTCACCGGCCATCAAAGCGCGCTGCACGGGAGCTGCCCCGCGCCATTTCGGGAGGGCAGAAAAATGCAAGTTGATCCACCCCAATCGCGGGGCTGTCAGCAGATCTGTTTTTAAGAGACCACCGTAAGCGACAACAACTCCGATGTCTGCGCCAAGCTCTGCTATTTGTTCGGTAGTGTCTGCGTCTAATCGGTTCGCTTTTATGGTTTTTAATCCTGCTTCTTGCGCAAAAGAAGCAACAGGCGAAGCCGTCAACACACGTTTGCGCCCCAAGGGCGCATCTTCACGAGTAACCACCCCGACCACTTCGTGTGCGCTCTCGGTTAGGGTTTTCAGCACCGGCACCGCAACATCTGGAGTGCCTGCAAAAACTATTTTCAGCTTCGCCATACTTCTAGCCTAATTCTTCCGGTGCCTCTGTGACAGTGCGGGTGTATGCATCGAAAACTGTCTGATCGTCCATCCGCACTCTTAACAGTTCTGGGGCGCGGGTGCGCGGTCTGGCCCGGCTTCCCTGCCGGCCAGCGGCTGCTGCAACCACCGCAGCGCGCAGTGTTCTAGCGACTTCTGCGCCGATGGCATAGCTAAACCGAACGATTGCGCGCCATGCACCATTCGACATTTTTACCGGCGGCAGCACATCGTATGCAGTAAATTCGGTAAGTTTTGCGAGCGCAGTTTCAACCTCTGTGTGAGTCCCCTCAACTGAGGCAACACGCACCGCAGGAGGAAAGCGCAAAGAGTTGCGCAGCGCCAGCTCGGAGCGCAGCCAAGCAATCAGCGTGCCTCTAAGAAAAACCTCAGTCACTCCACCGAGTTCGCGGGAGATGTAGCATATCCCATCTTCACGAGCCTTTGCAGCAGCATTCTCCCACCAGCGTAAACAGTCTTCAGAGATGCTGAGCGTCGGTATCTGCAGCATGTTTTCTGCATCTAACAACACCACAGTCGCATATCCTGCTGCGGCAACCGGTTCAGCACCCGGTGTTGCAACAACAATGGCGGGATCACCGCTCACCAGTTGCACAGGGTGGGTGCCGTCAGACAGTACGAGCGGCACACCAGGGAAGGTAACGCTCAGCTGCTCAACAGTGCGTTCACTCCCCGCTCCTCGCAGCTGGAGCTGTGTGCCACGACACTCCGTGCAGCGCCAGTGTGTGAAAGTTTCCAGGCACCACAGGCAGCTGATCTCAGCGGTTAACGAAGTTTTGCTTAGGGGGCCGGTGCAGTTTGCACAGCGGGCAGGAGTTTTACAGCGCGCGCAGCTGCCGGCGAGTGCGTAACCTGGTTTAGAAACCTGTATCAGCACCGGGCCTGTTTCAAGACCCGCACGGATTGCGACCACAACCCCGCTCGAGATGCGCCCGCCTGTGCGCTCTGCCGGCAAAGATTCAAGCGCCCGCACAGTGGTGCGTTTCGGCGGATTAGCTGCCGTCTCAAAGATCCCGATCTCAACCAGCCTCTGTATCGCAACTGAACGACTGTAGCCGGCGCTCAGCACTGCGCAGCCTGTTTGGCTCTGCCGCACCAATGCGATATCTCTGCTGTGCATATAGGGCGCTTTGGGAAATTGCAGGAGCGGATCGGCTTCATCCCAAATCACAATAGTTCCAAGGTTGTGCGCGGGCGCAAGCACAGCTGCTCTGTTTCCAATAATTACACGCGGCACCTCTGTTAGGCATTCAAGGTGTGCGCGATATCTATCTTCCTTTGATTGTTTTGCATCTACGCGCGTCACCCGCGCTGCAACCAGCGCGCGTAAGGCCGCTGCGAGCTGATTCAGATCACGATAGTCGGGCACACAAATAATAATTGAGCGCCCCTCACGCATTTCTCTTTCTGCGAGCAAGGCTAGGGTTGCCGCCCATCCCTGCACCCACAGAGAGTTGGGCAGCTGATCCATACCGTGATTCACTTCGAAGCTCAAACAGCTGCCAGCTTGAAGCTTTGCTGTAATCTCATCTATTACCGAGGTTGGGGTTACAGCGCTCTCCCATACGTCTCTCAGCGCGGGCGGGCTGTCATCATCGCTTGGCGCGGCAGATACTTCTTTTAAAAACGCTTTTTCGGCTCGCACGTGGCGTGGCGGAATCGCAAAGCGCAATAGATCACTGGCGTTTCCCGCCGCCCGATCAGCGCAGTGGTTTACGAGATCCCACACCTCTGCGGTTAAAACCGCTGGTTCTCCTAGAATCTGCGTCACCGGCTGCAGAATGCCGTCATATGCAGTGTTCGTTGCCAGGCGAATAACCCAGCCAAAGCTGCTTCTGCTCTGCGATCTGAGCGGAACTTTCACGCGCTGCCCGACCTTTATCTGAGCCGCCATCTCAGGTGTCACGGCATAGTCAAAGAGCTGATCGAGCTGCGGCAGCCGTGAATCCAACAGCACCGCAGCAACTGTTGGCACTTGGCCAGCAGGAACAAGATTCGCCATCTCGCTGCGCAAGCTGCCACACCTCCTCTCTAAAACCAAAACGCCGGGTACAACCAAAGGTTACCCGGCGCCTCTATTACTTTTACGGTTTTAGTTTGCTTCGCGAGTGTTGAGTTCGAGCTTGCCCTCAGCAATCTCACGCAGTGCAATAGTTAAAGGCTTGTCGTCGATTCCATGATCAACGAGCGGGCCAATGTTATCGCCAAGCTGCCCCTCCTGCAGATCTGCGTAATAGTCGTTGATCTGACGCGCACGCTGTGCAGAGAAAGCGACAAGTGAATACTTTGACTCAACCTGTTTCAGCAACTCGTCAATCGGCGGCTCAATAATGCCTTTGTTGGCAGACATGCTAGCTCCTAAAAAGTTTTAATAACCCACTCATTCTAGTTTATTGCCGCGATTAACTCAAAGCCGCACTAGCACCGATCCGCCCTTTGCCTCCAAACGCAACCAGCCATTAGCGCTGAGCAGTTTGACGTCTGAGCTCCCGTGCAAAAACCCGAGTGTGTCTAGCGCGAATGCCGCTCCGGCCGGCACCTGCGGCAAAATTTCGCGGGCCCACACCTCTTCTCGCAGTTTCTGCACCAAAAGCTCTCCTGGATTTTCAGGGAGCGCGTTTGCAATCTGCTGCGCACCTGTTTTCGCCACCTCGCTGAGGGAAGCTGCTGAGACAACCCCCTGCGCACGCCAGCCCGTCTGCGGCGGAGCGATACCCGCCCACACGGACGTGGTTTCTGTTGGTGGCAGCGGCAGCTGCGGTTCTGCAAGACGCGGCAGTCGTTCGCTTAGCGCACGCAACTGATACACCGCGTCCAGACCTTCAACGCCAACAGCAAGCTTGAATCCGCGCACGCCGAGAATAACAGGTGTATCGTCGAGCAGCGAGTGCGGCGCCAGCACACAGCCGGTCACCCCCAAAACAAGCTGCTTATGCACACGCTTTGTGGTCAGTCGCAGCGCACCCGCCCCGTCTAACGCGACAAATCTGCGCAAGAATAACTCAAAATCTCGCACATATCGCATATCTGGAAAACGCAGAGACTCAGCCACCGCACCAGTTTAACCTGCCCGGATAGGATGTGAACATGGCAATTCACATGGAGTTCATTCCGGGCGGATCCGCGCTTACCGTATTCCTGCACGGGCTGATGGGGCGCGGAAAAAACCTCGCACAAACGGCTAAGTCGGTAAAAGATGTGACTTCATCGCTGCTGGTCGATCAACCAAATCATGGTGAGTCTGAGTGGACTAATAGTTTTAACTACGGCGAGATGGCGCAGGCGGTGGTTTCCGCTGTACGGCAGCATGAGGCCTTCGCCGCGCACGGGAAGTTTCATCTAGTTGGGCATTCGATGGGCGGCAAAGTGGCAATGCTTATTGCCCTCGAATATCCAGAAATTGTGCAGTCATTAACCGTTGTCGATATCTCCCCTGTTAGTCAGCCAGATATGTCAGAGTTTAAGCATCTTCTGGGTGCGCTGGCTGAGCTCGATTTACTGTCTATCAAGAGCCGCGCAGATGCCGACAGGGCTCTTACAGAAGCAATCCCAAACTACGGCACGCGCGCCTTTCTGCTCCAGAATTTGCAGCGCGAGGTGGACGGTTTCAAATGGCAGCCAAATCTTCAAATGCTGCTTCGCGAGCTTTCTGCGATTGGCGCTTTCGATGCTCCCGCCGGCAAACAGTATGAGGGGCCGGTGCTCTGGGTTGCTGGCGCAGACTCAAACTATATTCAGCCGCGGCATTTACCGCGGATGCAGGAACTGTTTCCAGATGTGGTGCCGGTTACTGTTGCAGATGCCGGGCACTGGGTGCACTCTGAGCAACCCGAAAAGTTCACAGCTCTGCTTCGTGAGTTCATAACCGCAGAGCACTAACTCTGTTAATTAACGCCCCAGTTTCAGGGGTTCGTCACGCCACCGTTCAGCCGCCGCGCGCCCTTCGCCGGTCAAACGCGTTGGGCGCATTGTCAGGCCGTCGACAATTACTACTGTGGTGATGGCACGCGCAACGATCTGCTGCTGCGATTCGGAGTTATCGATTATTTCGTAGTGCACTTCAAGGCTTGACCCGCCGAGTTTCCCGATCCACATCGCAACGGTAATCGGAGATGCTGAATACTCGAGCACACGCACGAACTCAATCTGCTGCGCAGCTACAAGCATTTTCGGATCTTCGGGCTTACTGCCGCGGAAATGACCGTCAAGACCGGTATCTTCACGTGCGGTGCCCATCCAGAAAAGACGCACGCGCGCTTCCTCTAAGTAGCGTGCAAAAGCGACATTGTTGATGTGACCGTAGGCGTCTTGGTCGCCCCAACGTAATTCTATGTCAACGTGTGCTTTGGGCATACGTCCTCCCTAATAGGGGTGGCCCCAACGAAAGACTCGACGGGGCCACACTGCTGCAATTTTGGCGGCTGTTAATCGCGTGACAGCTTGCGATAGGTCACACGGGATGGTTTTGCAGCTTCCGGGCCGAGACGATCAATCTTGTTCTTCTCGTAACCTTCGAAGTTGCCTTCATACCAATACCAGTTTGCCGGATCCTCTGCGGTGCCCTCATATGCCAGAATGTGCGTTGCAACACGGTCGAGGAACCAGCGATCGTGGGTAATCACTACTGCACAGCCGGGGAACTCTAGGAGTGCGTTTTCAAGACTCGCAAGAGTTTCCACATCAAGGTCGTTGGTCGGCTCGTCGAGCAGTAGAACGTTGCCTCCCTGCTTCAAGGTGAGCGCCAGATTCAAGCGGTTGCGCTCACCACCGGAAAGCACCCCTGCCTGCTTCTGTTGATCCGGGCCTTTAAAACCGAAACTTGAAACGTATGCGCGTGACGGGATCTCAACCTGACCCACTTGGATAAAGTCGCGGCCGTCTGACACAACCTCCCAAACAGATTTCTTTGCATCAATTCCGGCACGATTCTGATCAACGTAGCTCAGTTTCACAGTCTCGCCGATTTTCAGGTCGCCACCGTCAAGCTCTTCAAGGCCAACGATGGTCTTAAAGAGCGTCGACTTACCAACACCGTTCGGGCCGATAATGCCGACGATGCCGTTGCGCGGCAGTGAGAAGCTCAAATTTTCGATGAGCACACGCTCCCCGAAACCCTTTTTCAGGTCTTTTGCTTCAAGCACGAGGTTGCCCAGGCGCGGCCCTGGCGGAATTTGAATTTCTTCAAAGTCAAGCTTCCGTGTGCGCTCGGCTTCCGCAGCCATTTCTTCGTAGCGTGCCAAACGGGCTTTCGACTTTGCCTGACGCCCCTTGGTGTTCGAGCGCACCCACTCTAGTTCCTCTTTGAGGCGCTTCTGGAGTTTTGCGTCTTTCTTCCCCTGCACCTGCAGTCTTTCTGCCTTCTTTTCAAGATAGGTAGAGTAGTTACCCTCATAAGGGTGCAGGTGACCGCGGTCTACTTCTGCGATCCACTCTGCTACGTGGTCGAGGAAGTAGCGGTCGTGGGTAATCGCGATTACCGCGCCAGGGTACTTTTGCAGGTGCTGTTCCAGCCACAGCACGCTTTCAGCGTCGAGGTGGTTGGTTGGCTCATCAAGAAGCAGCAGATCAGGTTTTTCCAAGAGCAGCTTGCACAGCGCCACACGACGTTTCTCGCCACCAGAAAGATTTGCAACGATCGCGTCAGACGGCGGGCAGCGCAGCGCATCCATTGCCTGCTCGAGCTGGTTATCGAGATCCCACGCATCTAGTGCGTCGATTGCCTCCTGCAGCTCACCCATTTCTGGCAGTAGCGCATCATAGTCTGCGTCTGGATTAGCCATTTCGGCGCTGATCTCATTAAAGCGGTCGATCTTTGCCTTAATCTCTCCAACACCCTGCTGCACGTTTTCAAGCACGGTGAGCTCTTCATCAAGCTCTGGCTCCTGCATCAGAATACCGACGGTGTACCCCGGTGTCAGTTTGGCCTCTCCGTTAGACGGGGTGTCGCGTCCGGCCATAATTTTCAAAATCGTTGACTTACCCGCGCCGTTCGGGCCAACCATACCGATCTTTGCGCCGGGGAAAAACGACATCGAAACATCATCAAGAATTACCTTGTCACCGTGCGCCTTACGAGCTCGCACCATCTGGTAAATATATTCAGCCATATTCTTGGGCTCTACCTTTTATGTCTTGGAAAAATGGTCATTTACAAGTGTAGGGCACTTAATCTACCAGTCGATTGGACGGGTTTCACCAATCAGGCAGTAGCCGCTCTCCCCAGCTAACAGCACTGGCGCAATATCAACCTGATATGTCCGGTCACTAACCTCAAATTGCGCGATCAGGCACTGGGAGTTTATGCGCACAGAGGCAAATATTGAATCTGCATTATCAGAGAGGGCTGTTTTATCGAGACTTACCTGCATCGCAGTTTTGTCAAAACCCGCGGCAACAAAGTGGTCTACTATGCTTCGCCCCTCAATTGGTGAATTCGATTTAGAGTAGTCATCAGCCTGCTTCGTGAAGTAGGCGAGATTCTCTTCGGCGCTGCCTCCCGCAACAAATTCAGCGTTTGAGTCAACCTCGTGTTGCCTAGGCTCTGCCCCAGAACCGTAAAGTGTCTCAACGGCAGAGCATCCCGTCAGCCCGAAAGCTGTAAACGCTAAGACAGCACCACCGAGGATCCCGAGAGATGAACGATTTGAAGCTACATGCATACTCTTATTCTAAGTGGGCCCTCGGTGGCGCTACCCGGAGCTAGCTGAATCATTCAGGCTGCTATCGGCTCTGCCTGTTCCGTTACTGTTTCTTCGCTCTGCGCTTCTAGGGGGTGCGAAGCAAAATTTTCGCTGCTATCAGGTTGCTCCGCTGCCTGGTTGTCATGCGATTCACTGCCCGCATCTAAGTGTTCACTGCGCACAACTCTTGTAAATCTGCTTATCCCGAATCTTAAGTCGAGACCAAAACCGTCTGCATCTATTTCTACGCTGATCCCGCGCTGCCCCTGTTCGGTTTCCCACTGCCGTGTGCGCAGTTTGCCGGTGACAATAATGCGATTTCCTTTTGAGATTGACTCAGAGACATTTATTCCAAAATTTCCCGGCACATTTACCGTGTACCAGTTCGTCTCTGTTTCGACCCACTTCGCGGTTGCCCTATTCCAACGTCTCTCGCTTTCAGCGATGCGGAAACTTGTTTTAGAACTACCGTTTGCAAATTTAAACACCCGTGGAATGTTTGCAACCGTACCAACCACTGTCACGTGCGCGCTCATGATTTACCTTCACTTCTGGGCATCGAGAATCTGTTTAGGGCGCGGGAGGCGCCGTGCCCTTGTCTCCTCCCGCGTAAGCAGAAGTCTCGCAGCAGAAGTGAAAAAACTGCGGCCGCAGCCAAAATCTGTGGACAACAGTCTCAAACCGGATCGGTTACAAACAGAGTGACTAATCCATGTCGTGCCCACTGCAGCCCAGCACTAACAGCGCCTGTTTCGGGTGCTAACCTGTAAGAAAATTGCGGTGACTATTTTTGATACTCTGCGAACCGCGCCCGCACCTTGTTAACCTTTGGAACAGCAACTGCGAGGCAGTATCCCTGACCGGGGTTTTTAGCGAAGAAATCTTGATGATACTCTTCCGCTGCATAAAAATTCTCGGCCTTACTGATCACAGTAACGATCCCCCCACCCCAGAATTCGGCTGCGCGCTCTCTAGCTGCGGTAAACAGCTCACGCTGTTCATCATCAGCAAAGAACATTTCAGACCGATATTGGGTGCCGACATCATTACCCTGACGGTTCAACTGCCGCGGATCGTGCATTGTAAAGTACGCGTCCAAAATCACCTCAGCTGGAATTACCTCAGGGTCGAAGGTTACCGCAACAACTTCTGCGTGTCCCGTATTGCCCGTGCAAACCTCTTTATAGCTCGGGTTTTCGGTTACACCACCCGCATAGCCGGACACCACCTGCGTTACACCTTTAAGCGCACGATAGGCGGCGTCCAGACACCAGAAACAACCGCCGCCAAGAATGAAAGTTTGCTCTGCTTTAGCGCTTTCTACCGTCATTTTTCCTCCTAATTTTCACGCCACCAAGTGTCATTTGGCCCCGGCGGCAGCTGCCGCTTATGTTCGCTTATCGCATAGCGTCGCTCTAAATTCTCACGCACCCTATCAGCCACCTGCTCACCTGTGAGATAGCGGTCAATTTCGGTGTAGCTAACGCCTAGGGCGTCTTCGTCTGTCTGACCGGGATCGCTGTCTAACAGATCAGCGGTCGGCTTTTTCTGCCAGAAACGCGCATCTGCTCCAAGAGCTGCCAATAGTTCTGCACCCTGGGCCTTAGTCAGCCCCTGCAGAGGAACTAGATCCGCAGCACCGTCGCCGTGTTTCGTATAGAATCCTGTGATGGCTTCAGCCGCATGATCGGTGCCGATCACCAGCAAGCCCCGATCCCCCGCGATGGCATACTGCACCAGCATCCGCGCCCGTGCCTTCAGGTTACCTTTATTGAAATCTGTCATTCGTGCACCGTCACCAACAGCGGCGGCAGCAGTTTCAATCGCCTGCACCAGGGCATCCACGCTCGGTTTTATATCTACCGTAAGAACGGTATCCGGCTCAATAAAGCTGAGCGCTGCCTGTGCATCTTCCTCGTCACGCTGCACACCATAGGGTAGGCGGACAGCAACAAATGTTGCCTCCTCACCCGCTTCTCGCAGTTTATTGACAGCCAGTTGCGCAAGTCGCCCGGCAAGCGTTGAATCTTGGCCACCAGAAATGCCGAGCACAAAACCCTTTGCAGGCCCTGCCGCACGCAAATAGTCAACCATAAAGTCGATGCGACGCTGCACCTCAGCGGCCGGATCAATGCGGCTCGAAACATGCAAAGCGCGACCTATTTCTAACTGCTTTGTTTTGCTCATCTGTGCACCATCTTCGATCTAGCGGCCTGTGGGTCACCCATTACCAACACTAGCGCTCACAATACAAGATTTACCGAAAAGCGCTTTCAGCTCACCGAATAAATCTGTTGCTGCCCGCACCCGCTCACGCAGTTGGAAGCGCCGCAGTTGGCCGTCGGGTAATTCCAGTTCCAGAAAAACATCGCTAGATCCGCGATGCCGCTGCACAATGCGCTGCAGTTCCTGAATCGCGCGCTCTGTCGCTTTTGCATCAGGAATGCGCACTGTCACTGGTTGCACTGTGCCAGCATTTGCGACATTCACATTAGTGATGCTGTAAGCGTGCATACTGACTTTATCGTCTCGCTTATTAAGGCGCCCCCGGATCGATACGACTGAGTCTGCAATCAGCTTGGCTCGATACTCCTGAAATGTGTTCCCCATAAAGAGCACTTCAATTTCACCGGAGTAGTCTTCCAGCGCCGCCATACCGTACATTTTGCCGCTCTTCGCGGTGCGCAGCTCCACGCTTGTAAGCAGACCGGCAAGCGTTACGGTTTCACCGTCCATATCCGACTCTTCACCGATAACCTGCAAAACCTGGTGGGTGCACTCGCGCGTCAGCACATCGTCAAGACCGCTGAGCGGATGATCCGACACATAGAGGCCTATCATCTCACGCTCAAAAGCTAGTTTGTCGCGCTTTGAATATTCCGGCAGATCCACAATCTGATCGACGCTCGCAGGGCTGTCATCGTCGGTCGCATTCGCTTCTGCAAACAGTGAATCAAAATCGAAGCCGATGTTGCCACTTGCGGCATCCTTTTTATCGCGAATGCCCTGCTCAATCAGCCCCTCATGAGCTTCCACAAGAGAGCGACGTGTTTTGCCAAGGCTGTCAAACGCCCCCGCCTTAATCAGCGACTCTACTGTGCGCTTGTTCAAGACGTGTACGGGCACTGCTTTCACAAAGCCACTGAAGGTGTCGTATTTTGCCTGCTTGCGCCCCTCAATAATTCCCTGCACTACGTTGTGACCAACGTTTCTAACAGCACCCAGCCCGAACCGGATTTCCTCGCCGACCGCTGAAAAGTTCTGCACAGATTCATTCACGTCGGGGGCCAGCACTGAGATGCCCATCCGGCGGCACTCATTCAAATACAGGGCTAGCTTATCTTTATCTTTGTTGCCAACGCTCGTCAGCAGCGCAGCCATATACTCCGCCGGGTAGTGCGCTTTCAGGTACGCGGTCCAGTAGCTAATCACACCGTATGCAGCAGAGTGAGCTTTATTGAATGCGTAATCTGAAAACGGCAGCAAAATATCCCACAGTGTCTGCACCGCCTGCATTGAGTAGCCGCGCTCCTGCATACCAGATGCAAATCCTGTGAACTGTTTATCCAGCTCAGCTTTCTTTTTCTTACCCATCGCGCGGCGTAAAATATCAGCCTGACCGAGCGAGTATCCAGCAACTCTTTGCGCGATCGCCATAACCTGCTCTTGATAAATAATCAGACCGTAGGTTGTGTCGAGAATGTCAGCGAGCGGCTCAGCAAGCTCCGGATGGATCGGCACAATCTCCTGTTTGCCGTTTTTTCTTAGCGCGTAGTTGGTGTGTGAATCAGCGCCCATCGGGCCGGGTCGATAGAGCGCCAGCACAGCAGAAATATCTTCAAAGTTGTCAGGCTTCATAAGGCGCAAAAGGGATCGCATTGGCCCACCGTCCAATTGGAAAACCCCTAGTGTGTCACCACGCGCCAGCAGCTCGTAGGAGGCGCGATCGTCTAATTCGAGGGCTTCTAGATCGAGATCAAAACCTCGATTCAACTTAATATTCTCGATCGCATCCGAGATGATTGTGAGGTTTCTCAGCCCTAAGAAGTCCATCTTAATAAGCCCGAGACCCTCACACGTCGGGTAGTCAAACTGCGTAATAATTTGACCGTCAGCCTCGCGCTTCATGAGCGGAATAATGTCGACTAGCGGATCGCTCGACATAATCACGCCGGCCGCGTGCACGCCCCACTGCCGTTTCAGCCCTTCAAGCCCCGTGGCTGTCTCAAACACCCGTTGATAGTTCGGGTCGGTCTGAATCAAATCTCTGATCTCAGCGGCTTCTTTGTGTCGCGGATGCGAGCCATCAAAAATACCGGAGAGTGGAATATCTTTACCCATTACCGCCGGCGGCATCGCCTTCGTCAGTTTCTCACCAACGGAGAATGGGTATCCCAGCACACGACCGGCGTCTTTCAGCGCCTGTTTTGATTTAATCGTGCCGTATGTGACGATCTGCGCCACCCGCTCATCACCGTATTTTTCTGTGACGTATTGGATCACTTCCCCACGTCTACGATCGTCGAAATCAACGTCGAAGTCTGGCATGCTGACACGATCGGGGTTCAGGAATCGTTCAAATATCAACCCGTGTTCTAGCGGATCGAGGTCGGTGATGCGCATCGCATACGCCGCCATTGAGCCAGCCCCCGAACCACGGCCGGGGCCGACCCGGATACCGTTGTCCTTCGCCCAGTTGATAAAGTCGGCAACCACCAAGAAATAGCCGGGAAAACCCATTTGGGTGATAACTTCGGTCTCATACTCGGCCTGTTTGCGCACCTCGTCTGAGATCCCTTGCGGATACCGATACTTAAGGCCGCGTTCAACCTCTTTAATGAACCAGCTTTCTTCGCTCTCGCCATCCGGCACAGGAAAGTGCGGCATAAAGTTTGCGCTCTGATTAAATTCAGCGTTACACCGTTCAGCGATTAACAGAGTGTTGTCGCAGGCTGCAGGAAAATCGCGTAAGAGGTGTCGCATCTCGGCGGCAGACTTCAGGTAGTAGCCGTCACCGTCAAATTTAAATCGGTTTGGATCATCGATCGTGGATCCCGACTGCACGCACAATAGCGCCTCATGGCTGGTTGCATCGTGCTGATGCGTGTAGTGCAGGTCATTAGTGCCGACGAGCGGAATGTTTAATTCTTTCGCCAGTCTGAGCAGGTCTTTTGTGACCCGCCTTTCGATTTCGAGACCGTGATCCATAATTTCGGCAAAGAAATTATCCTTCCCGAAAATGTCTTGGAAACGCGCCGCTGCTGCACGGGCTTCTTCGTACTGCCCTAATCGCAGTCGGGTTTGAATCTCCCCCGATGGGCACCCTGTGGTGGCGATAATTCCTTTCGCATAACGCTCTAACAGCTCAACATCCATCCGCGGTTTGAAGTATTGACCCTCAAGCGATGAATAGGTTGAGAGGCGAAACAGGTTGTGCATTCCCTGAGTTGTCTCTGCCAGCATCGTCATGTGTGTGTAGGCACCCTTACCGGAGACATCGTCGGGGCCGCCATTACCGAAAAAGTTTGGCTCGCGAACACTGCGGTGTGTGCCCGGTGTCAGGTATGCTTCGATACCGATTATCGGCTTAATACCAGCGTCTTTTGCCTGCCGCCAAAAGTCAAACGCCCCGAACATATTGCCGTGGTCGGTGACGGCAATCGCAGGCATATTTTGTGCGGCCGCTGCTTGCACCAACTCACCAATCCGCGCCGCACCGTCAAGCATTGAATATTCGGTGTGCACGTGGAGGTGCGCAAAATTATCGCCGTTCATTTTCGCCTACCCGTTTTGAAAATCAGAAACTGTTTGAGTGTTAGTGGCAGAGATGTTACTTGCTAAGTTGCTAATATTTCTAGCGCTGCCGCAAGATCCGGAGAATAATCGCTTTTGAAGGTCACTCGCTCTCCTGATCCCGGGTGCGTAAATTCAAGTTCGACCGCGTGCAGCCACTGCCGCTCAAGACCAAGTTTTTTAGCCAAAGTTGGATCCGCACCGTAAGTGATATCACCAACACAGGGGTGCCGAAGTGACGACATGTGCACCCTAATCTGATGAGTGCGCCCGGTTTCTAACCCGACCTCCAGCAGGGTCGCATGGGGAAACATCTCTAACATCTCGTAGTGGGTCACGGCGTGACGCCCATCAGCGGTTACCGCAAACTTCCACTCTGATCTGTTGTCCCGACCGATTGGCGCGTCAATCGTGCCGCGGAAAGGATCGATGTGACCGTGCACAACTGTGTGATAAATTTTGTGCACTTCGCGCGCTTTAAACTGCCGTTTCAACTCAGAATAGGCATACTCACTCTTCGCAACAGTCATAACACCGCTTGTGCCCTGATCCAATCGATGCACAATTCCCTGTCGCTCGTGCGCCCCGGATGTCGCTATCTGAAAACCACGAAACGCCAGCACGCCCAATACCGTAGGCCCGGCCCAACCCAATGATGGATGAGCGGCCACCCCAGCAGGTTTGGATACGACAACGATATCGTCATCTTCGTGAATTACTGCGAGCTCGGGCACGTCCAGCGGCACAATTTCTGGATCGGGTTTTTCCGACCAGTCAAGCTCTATCACTTCCCCCGCGTAAAGCCTGTCACTTTTCTTCAAGACATGATCTGCACGGGTCAGGTTTCCAGCCTTAACTATTTCACTCGCCCAGGCGCGGCTCACACCGGTGAGCTCCGCGACAGCGGTGTCAGCGCGGACACCGTCTAGAGTCTCAGGAATAGTGAGTTTTTGTTGCACTGCTATCCCTGCTCCTTCTCACGTGGCAGCAGCAAAGACAGCAGCACTAACAGCACAACTGCAAAGGTTAGAGCGATGTCGGCGAAGTTGTAGACCGCAGGCATCAGCCACGGGGTGTACACGAAGTCAACCACATGCCCCTCAGGAAACCCCGGCGTGCGGAATAAACGGTCTATTAGGTTCCCTAGCGCCCCACCAAGCAGCAACCCAACAGCGACAGCCCAACTTGTGCGCACGATCTTCGGTAATTGTGTGCAAATCACCACAACAACCACCGTCGAAAGCAGGGTGAAGACCCATGTTGCATTCTCGAGAAATGAGAATGCTGCACCCGGGTTAAACACCAGCACAAACTGCAGGGCCTCACCGAGAATGTGAACCGCTTTTCCAGGTTGCAGCCGGTCGAGCGCAATCAGTTTTGTGAGTTGATCAGCTAATACCACTAAAGCCGCGACGCCGACCGAAAACAAAGCCTTCGATCGGCGTCGTACTGGCGGTGCCTGCTGAGAATCTACAGAAGGCATCGCGGAAAATTATTCTGCTTCAGGAGCACCGGCTGGCTCTGCGCCCTCGTCCAGGCCGCGCAGCTGCTGTTGAATGTATGAGCGCAGGGTTGAGCGGTACTCTGCTTCGTACTCACGCAGTTCGGTAATTTTATCGACGAGCTTGGTGCGCTCGACACCGAGCTGGTTGAGCACATCTTCACGCTCAGTCTTCGCCTCGTCAACCAAACGCTGCGCGGTCTCTTCACCCTCAGCGATAAGGGTTGAGCGCTGAGTTTCACCCTCGTGCACATATTTGTCGTGCAGCTCAAGAGCCATCTGCAGCATTGCGCTTGATTTCTCTGCCTCTGCGGCGCGTGCGTTGCCGGTTGGGGCGGTTTCTTCTTGAGCAGCAGCAGGCTCAGGAACAGCACCACGTGCAGCCTCAAGCTCAGCAGTCAGCTCTTCGATTTGCTGCTGCAGCTCTGCCTTTTCAGCATCACGACTCTTTAGCTCTTCAGCAACCTCGTCAAGAAAAGCCTCGACCTGATCCATCTCGTATCCATCGCGGAATTTCGTGATCGAAAAACTCTTCAAATCAACTGATTCTGGTGTGAGGGCCATGTTAAATCTTTCTACTCTTGGTCAGGTGGTGGTCTGTGACCGTCTGCAAACATTCTATGCGCTACCCGCTGTTAAAGAAAATATAGCTAGCGCAACACAACAAATGTCAGCACATTCATAAGGACAATAATTGCGAACATCAGGATCATCAGTGACAGGTCTAGCATGACTTCCCCGACTCGCACTGGTTTTACCCAGCGTCGTATCAGCTTTAGCGGCGGATCAGTAACCGTAAAAATTATTTCAAACAGCACCAATACTATGCCGCGGGGGCGAAAACGTCGGTTTAAGACCAGCACCCAGTCAATTATCAGGCGCGCCCAGAGCACATACAAATAGATGCGCAGCGCAAGGAACGCGATGCTGATAACAACGGCCAGTATCCCCATCTGAGACAGCTATTTACTGGGCAGCGGGCGCTATAAAGAATGAGCCGCTGTCATTTGCGTTTTCTTCGTCTGCTGGCTCTCCTACGGCAATATGTGCCGGGGTGAGCAAGAAAACCTTTCCAGTAACGCGCTCAAAATGACCGTTCAAGCCCATCACAAGACCTGAAGCGAAGTCGATTAGACGCTTGCTGTCAACGTCGCTCATTCGCGACAGGTTGATGATGACGGGAACGCCCTCGCGGAAATTTTCTGCAATCACAGGAGCTTCTGCATAGTGCGTCGGATGCACGGTCAGGATCTCGCTGAGCGGTTGCGCCTGCGCGCTATATGTTGGAGTGACCGCGTGCAGCGGAGTCACGTTTCCGGCTCCAACAGGCTGTTCGGTTAGGTGCTTCTGACCGCGACCTGCAGGGGCCTCAACAACCTCAGTCTCGTTCTCGCTGGGCGCCAGTTCTTCCTCAGCTAACCCGAGGTAAACCATGGCCTTCTTCATTGGATTTGCCATTATCTGCTCCTATTAAATCTTTCGGATACCTAATTACTTCAGGAAATCTGGGATGTCTAGATCGTCATCGTCTGCATCAAACGCAGGATCTGATATTTGCTGCTCCAAAGGCGCAGGGTGGGCAGCAAAATCTGGCACACCGCCGGTAGCGTTAGCGCCTGGGGCAACAACCGGGCCGGTTTCATTCACAGCTTCTGCCGCCACTGCTGGGGCTGCAGCACGCTGCACAGCCGGCCGCGGCGCGCTACGCTTTGCCGCCTGGTCGTCAAAGCCGGCAGCAATTACAGTGATGCGCACATCATCGCCAAGGGACTCATCAACAATGGTACCGATGATGATGTTAGCTTCTTCGTGCACAACCGCCTGCACAAGCGAAGACGCTTCGGTAATTTCGCTCAAGCTCAGGTTTGAGGAGCCCTGGATCGAGAAGAGCACACCGTGCGCTCCCTCAATTGCGGTTTCCAAGAGAGGCGAGTTAATCGCGTGCTCAGCAGCTTTGATCGCGCGATCTGCGCCGCGCGCAACACCAATACCCATAAGCGCGGTTCCAGCGCCCTGCATAACCGACTTCACGTCTGCAAAGTCGAGGTTAATAACACCAGGGGTTGTGATCAGGTCGGTGATGCCCTGCACACCGGCCAACAGCACCTGGTCTGCCTCAGCAAACGCATCGAGCATGCTAATTCCAGGCTCTGAAATATCGAGCAGGCGATCGTTTGGCACAACGATCAGAGTGTCAACCTCTTCACGTAAGCGGTGAATACCCAGATCAGCCTGTGCGCTGCGGCGCTTCCCCTCAAACGAGAATGGACGGGTTACAACACCGATTGTTAGCGCCCCGATTGACTTAGCAACCTTTGCGACAACTGGCGCAGCACCGGTGCCTGTGCCACCACCCTCACCGGCGGTGATAAACACCATATCCGCGCCAGAAACCGCCGCTTCAATCTCTTCAATATGATCTTCAGCTGCCTGACGCCCAACTTCTGGGTCTGCTCCTGCACCGAGACCGCGGGTCTTTTCGCGGCCGATATCGAGTTTAACGTCTGCTTCGCTTGAATCAAGCGCCTGCTGATCGGTGTTAATCGCAATAAACTCGACGCCACGCAGGTTACGAGCGATCATCCTGTCAACGGCATTTACGCCGCCGCCACCGACACCTACAACCTTGATCACCGCCGGTGAAATGCTGTGCATAACTTCCGCGCCCTTCGCTACAACCTTAAGGTTCAGGTTGAACCTTAAACTATATACTGAGTAGTTCTTTAAGTAAAAACTATTTGCAGACACACTTAGGTCGGCGCAGACACACCGAGACGCGTGACAAAACTATCTAAATTATCCAAAAACAGGAGATTCAGTAGAGCTCACATCAATAACTGAAATGCTGCGGTCAGCAAGCGCGCCACGCATCCGTGCATAAATCACTGATTTTAAGGCGGTATCTTCGGCGCTGCCCCACCGCAGAGTGAGCCCATCGCGCATCCTGAACACCACATCTTGTGAAGTGGTCGCGCTCACCTCAGCAATCTCTGCCCGCAACTCCGGAGCAATATCGCGCAACACTTCAGCGGCGGCAAAAAACCCTTTCGAGCCGGGCACAGCGGCCTGTTCTTTTGCAACGGGCACCGTTGGTGGATCCGCATTCTCAAACAGCGTCACCCCGGCAGCGTCAACATAGGTGAAGTTTCCCGCACTCTCCAGCGCCAGCACCGCCTGTCGCTCCTGAATTCTGACAACCAGGGTGTGCGGGGGCACAGTCTCGTATGTGTATCGCTGCACCAGCCCAAAAGGCTCTAGCGCCGCAGCAACATCCTCACTGCTCACAAGCGCAATAGGTTTGCCCTGCAGCGGCCGCAGTGCCTCTTCAAGCGCACTCGATTCAATGGCACTGTTGCCGGTAATTTCAAATTCTTGCACTGACATTAACGGCGTATACACACCAACCGCAACAGTTCCCGCAACCAGAAAAACTGCGCCACCAACTATCGCAGCGCGCAGCAACTGCTTGCGCCTGCCCGCGACTATGCGTAAATTGCTTAGCAGACGGCGCTTCTTAAGCTTCCGCCGCACCGTTTTCAATTCCTGTTTTGCGGATCGCACATTCTCTGGCCCGCGTAAGCGCTCTTTACCGCCGTTCCATAGAGCCGTAAACTGTTCGCGCAGCTTAGCGGAGGCAGCTGCTACCCCACCCCGCTCGCTGTCATCGCCTGCTACGCTCTCTTTTTCAGTCGGATCAAGGTGATCGGCATCCCACACTGAAGCTTCACGCTGCTGGTGGTGAGCGCGCTCGACAGCCAATAGCAGCGCTTCATCCCGCTTTTTAGGGCGTCGAAAAAGACGCACCTCATCAGAATCGGTCTCTGCCGGCGAGATGATTAATGTTTCTGATTCAGAATCAGGCACTGGGTTTGCGTGCGATTCTGTCTCGTTTTCTTTAGGTGTTTGGGCAGCTTTCCTCTCCCCCAACGCTGAATCTTGGCGCTGTGGGCGATCAAAACCGCTTGGTCGCTTCACCTAATCAGTTTACTTTCCGCTTAAAAGCCCGGCGCTAACCTCGTGTCTGCAGCGGGGTTTGCAGCAATCAATTCTTCGACAAGCTGCGGAATTATTTGATAGACCGATCCGCAGCTCATTGTGACGAAGAGATCTCCAGGCTTAGCTATTTCAGCGACGTGCGCAGCAGCATCAGCCCAGTTATCGATATAACGCACTCTGTCCTGATTATTAAAATCATTCGACACAAGCGCGCCGGTTACTCCTGGCACCGGGTCTTCGCGTGCGCCGTCAACTGGGAGCACGATTGTGTAATCAGCGCCGTTCTCTAACACCTCGGCAAACTCTTTATGGAAGTGTTGTGTGCGAGAGAAAAGGTGTGGCTGATGCACAGCAATCAACCGGCCCGGCTGCGCGACAGGTCGCGCAGCGGCAAGCAGAGCCGCAACCTCCGTGGGGTGGTGTGCATAGTCGTCATAAATACGCACACCACCAATCTCCGCGTGAAATTCAAAGCGCCGCTTGGTGCCCGCAAAGTTTGCAACCGCTGCCGCAGCCTCTCGCAGGATATAGCCGAGGTGTAAAAGAGTGGCGACAGCACCGGCAGCGTTAACCGCATTGTGCGCACCAAAGACCTGCAGCTGAGTGCGAACACTCTCGCCGTTCGCGGTAACAGTAAAAGCAACCGGACCGGTCACATCAATCTCGGAGACTCGCACATCGGCAGTTTCTGCGAGCCCAAAGGTCACAACCCTGGTTGCCTCCGGCAGAGCTGCCAGCACCTCCTGCGTGCCGGGATCGTCACTTGAGGCAATGACAACCTCAGAAGCGGCACGCGCAAAATCAACAAAGGCCTGCATGAAGTTTTCGCGCGACCCGTAAAAATCAAGGTGCTCGGGATCAACGTTGGTAATCACCGCAATCGCAGTGTCATAAAGCAGGAATGAGCGATCCGACTCATCCGCTTCAATGATGAAGGTGTCATCAACTCCGTCACGCGCGCTCACACGCAAGCTTTCAATAACTCCGCCGTTCACAAATGACGGATCGGCACCAACCCCAAGAAGACCGGTAACAACCATGCCGGTCGAGGTTGTTTTACCGTGCGCCCCAGCAACAGCCACCAGCCGACGGTTACGGGTGAGCCACGCAAGCGCCTGTGAGCGGTGCAGCACGGGAATGTTGTTTTGCAAGGCGTACTGGTATTCCGGATTATCCTGCCACAGCGCTCCCGTAACAACCAGCGTATCGGCGCCCGCAACGTGCTCAGCAGCATGCCCTATGTGCACGGTTACCCCAAGCTCCTTAAGAGCTTTTGTGGCCGCGTTTTCGCTACGATCTGAGCCGGTCACGAAAACCCCACGGGCGTGCAACATGCGCGCGATACCGTGCATCCCGGAGCCGCCAATTCCAACAAAATGGACGCGACCGAGATCGTCTGGGATCTCTAGGTCAAGATCGGGGTAAATCATGCTAGCTAGCGTACCGCGGACTGCCGTAAGAGTTACTGATTACGCGCCGCTAGCGCTTCGCTAACCAAGGCAAACAGTTGCTCTGCGCCATCAAGCACCCCGACCGTTTTCGCCGCTTGCGACATTGCCTCAAGACTCTCACTATCGTGCAACAGCGGGATCAAAGTGTGCCGCACAAATTCGGTTGTGAGATCCTGATCCTCAACCATCAGCGCTCCCCCGGCCTGCACAACCACCTGACAGTTCAGCGCTTGCTCACCGTTACCGTGCCGATAGGGCGCAAAAATTGCAGGAATACCAAGGCCGGCTATTTCGCTAACTGTGGTGGAGCCGGCACGTGACACAATCAGGTGTGCAGCGCTGAAGGCAAGATCCATACGATCGCAGTAGGACAGCACCTGATAGCCGGGCACATTCGGATCTTTGAGCTCAGTCAGCCCTCCCCAAATATGTAAAACCTGGGCTCCGCTATCGATAATCTCCTGCGCATTTTGTGAAACACCCTCATTTATGCCCTTCGCGCCAAGCGAACCACCGGTCACAAGCAGCGTTGGCTTCTCTGCATCGAGGCCAAAGTGCGCGCACGCTTCTTTTCGTAAGGCTCTGCGGTCGAGCGCCTCAATCTCACGGCGCAACGGCATTCCGGTCACGCGGGCGTTTTTAAGCGGTGTGTTCGCAAAAGTCACAGCAACAAAATCGGTGTATCGAGCCCCCAATTTATTTGCTAGACCGGGCTTTGCGTTTGCTTCGTGAATAACAATCGGCACACCCTCCTTGCGTGCGGCGCTGTAAGCGGGAGAGGCTGCATATCCACCAAACCCGACAACAACATCAACACCGCGGTGCCGGATCAACTGGCGCACCTGCTGCACGGCCGAACGATATTTCGCAGGGAACTTCAGCGCAGCTGCGTTCGGGCGGCGCGGAAACGGGAGACGCGGAATCACCACCAACTCAAATCCGCGCTCCGGCACAAGACGCGACTCAAGCCCTTCGAGAGTTCCCAAAGCAATAATTTCAGCGTGCGGATCGCGCTCTCGAATAACTTCGGCAAGCGCAAGCAGCGGATTTACGTGGCCTGCGGTGCCTCCGCCGGCTAACAGATAAACGGTCATTGTTTTCTTTCTTCCCACCTACGCTTCAAATTTGCTTAAGCTATCACCGCTGTTTTGCTTATTTGCATCGCGTAACACAGCAATCACAATTCCCATAGCCGATAGACACGAGATAAGCGCGGTGCCACCCATCGAAATCAGCGGCAGCGGCACACCGAGCACCGGCATCAGACGCAAAACAACAGCAATATTCACCAACGCCTGACCGATGATCCACACCATAATGCCGCCCACAAGCGATTTTCCGAAAACTGTCGGGGCGATCCGAATCACACGCACCAGCAAGACAGACAGCACAATGTACGCGAGAATCACGGACACAGTGCCAATTAGTCCGAGCTCTTCACCGATGATTGAAAAAATATAGTCGTTTTCTGCCGCTGGCAGCCACTGCCATTTAGCTTTTGAGTTGCCCAATCCTGCTCCAACCAGCCCGCCGCTGGCCAGTGCCCACACGCCGTGCAGTGGTTGCCAGTCGAGCCCAACATAATCATCACCACCGCCACTAAGGCTCATGATGCGCCGCAGTCGGTTCGGGCTGGTAATCACAAAAAAGAATGCAAAAGCTGCAAGAATACCGCCGAACGAGAGGATGGTTTTCCACCGTGTGCCGCCAAAAAATAGCGCACCACCAAAGGCCAATCCCATAACACTTGCTGTGCCGAGATCGTGACCTAGGATCACCGGGCCGATCGCGACACCCGCTAAAGCCAAATAGCGAATAATCTCTGCCCCCACGGCCAGCCGTTTCTTAAAGTGGATAGCCGCGAAGGAGGCAACCATGAGCAGCATCGCAATTTTCATAAATTCCGATGGTTGCAGAGAGAAGCCGCCAATTCTTAGCCAATTTCGGTTGCCCCAAACCTCAACGCCCAGGGGTGTAAACACCAACAGTTGCACACCAAAGGCACCCAGAAATAGGAAGGGCGCAAACCGCTCATAATAGCGCAGCGGAATCCGTGCAGCAGCGATCATTAACAGCACACCGGCAATAGCGAATCCAAGGTGCCTAAAACCATCACCCCAGGGGCTGCGGTTCGCCTCGAATGAGGTGATCGACGATGCGGAAGCAACCATCAGGGTGCCGAATCCGACCAGCCCACAGACAACAACCCACAGCCAGTACTCAATACTGTTAGCGCGTGGTTTACGCACCCAGCTCACCACGCCGCGGAGGTTGTTTTCGAGCCCGCCCGTCTCAGCCATAGCTAACCTGCAACAATCTCTCGCACCGCGGCGACGAACTGCTCACCCCGGTCTGCGTAACTGGCAAACTGATCCATGGAGGCAGCAGCAGGCGCCAGCAGCACCGTATCACCTGCCTTCGCAAGCTGCTGCGCTTTTGCGACAGCTTCCAACATCACCGGCAGGCCTGCACGCGCGGCTATCGGATAAACAGCAACATCGGGTGCCATCTGAGCAAAGGCTTCTGTGACCGCTGTCTGCTCTGCCCCAATTACAATCGCAGCGCGCAGACGATTCGCATTTTTGGCAATAAGCTCAGAAATATCGACGCCCTTCAAAAGGCCACCGACGATCCACACAATGCTCTCGCTTGTGGCAAGACTGGCTCTCGCTGCGTGCGCATTTGTTGCTTTTGAATCGTTCACCCAACGCACATCATCAGCGACCGCCACTAACTCGCAGCGGTGCCTGTCTGGTGTAAAGCCTAAAATTGCTTCACGTATGGCAGCCGGGTCGATATCGAGAGAGCGCACCAGCGCGGTCGCAGCTAAAATATTCTCGATCGTGTGCGGCTGCAAAAGCCCCCGCTCCTGCAGTTCAGTCAGTGTCACAATTTCAAGCGCTGAGGTTTTGCGTTCCTGGTGGTAGCCGCGATCCGCAAGCAAGCCCTCAACAACGCCGAAGCCGGAGACCGGGGGCACATCTAGGCCGAAGCTAACCGCCCGCGCCCCCTCGCGCACATCCGCGTTTTCCACCATGCGCAAAGTATTATCGTCTGCGCGGTTGTAGATGCACGCTGCTTTGGTGCGCTCAAACACATTTGCCTTATCGGCAATGTATTGTTCAAAGCTGCCGTGCCAGTCAATATGATCCGCAGCAATATTTAGGCAAACGCTGGCGTGTGGCTCTATGTCGCGCACCCGAGCGAGCTGAAAACTGGAGAGCTCTACAACCAACACGTCAAAGCCCGCAGGGTCCCGCACCGCATCCAGCACCGGAACACCGATGTTACCGACCGGGGCAACACGCTTTCCCGCAGCTAGCAGCATGTGCGCAGCGAGCTGGGTGGTGGTGGTTTTCCCGTTGGTTCCGGTGACGCACAACCATTCAGCCGCGTGCACTTTGTCGCGCACCCGCCACGCAAGATCAATATCGCCCCACACCGCAACATCGTTTTCTACGGCCCAGGCGTCGAAGGGGTTTCCCGGGTAGAAACCTGGTGAGATAACCATCAGATGCGGATCAAACTCAATCAGTGAACGCAGCATCGCCTCTTCATCGCCGGCAAAAAAATCTGCGCCAATCACCTCTAATAAGCGCTCACGGTCGGGGTCGTTAGAACCGGCAATTACCCGCACTTCAGAGCCGAGTTCTGCGAGTGTATCAGCGACTGAAAACCCAGTGACGCCGAGCCCGAGCACGGCCACCCGCAAACCTCTCCAATCTGCATACCAGCTGTTGAGACCGGCTAACCGGTCAGCGCTTAGATTAGCCACTTAGCACCACCCATTCAGCGTAGAAGAGCGCAACACCGACCAGCACCAGCGCGCCAGCGATAATCCAAAAGCGCACAACAATTGTCACTTCCTTCCAGCCCTTCAGTTCGAAGTGGTGATGGATCGGGCTCATTAGGAAGATGCGCTTACCGCCGGTTGCTTTAAAGTAGAGTCGCTGCAAAATCACAGATCCCGCTTCCATCAGGAAGAGCCCCCCGAGCACGATCAGCAGCAGTTCAGTGCGGGTGAGGATCGCAAATCCCGCTACCGCGCCACCGATTGCCATCGAACCGGTGTCACCCATGTAGAGCAACGCTGGTGAGGTGTTCCACCACAGGAATCCAACCAACGCGCCGGCGAAGGCTGCGGCAACCACAGCTAAGTCGAGCGGGTCACGCACCTGGTAGCAGCCAGTCACTTCTGGCTTATAGACACAGCTTTGGGAGAACTGCCAAAAGCTAATAATGAGGTATGCAAAGAAAACCAAAATTGAGGTGCCTGCCGCCAAGCCGTCAAGACCATCTGTCAGATTCACTGCGTTGGAGGTCGCTGTTGTAATAAGCAGGATCCAGAGCACAAACAGGATCACGCCGACAACTGTGCCCATCACAAAAAAATCGATTGACGTATCACGAAACAGTGATATCGCTGTAGACGCCGGTGTAACGCCGGCATCATTCGGGAAGTTAATTGCAACAAGAGCAAAAACGCCCCCAACCAGAACCTGGCCGATAATCTTAGCCCAGCCGCCAAGGCCCAATGACTGCTCTTTTTTAACCTTCAGGTAGTCATCAATAAAACCGACAAGACCGCACCCGAGAGAGAGCCAGAAGATGAGCAGGGCTGACAGAGTCGGGGTCTCCCCCGCAATTAGTTTTGCCACAAAGTAGGCAAAAACTGCGGCGGTCACAAACCAGAGGCCCCCCATTGTCGGAGTGCCGCGCTTTGAGTGGTGACTTTCCGGCCCGTCTTCACGAATGAACTGCCCCCAGCTCAATCTCGTCAGCACTCGCACAAACAGTGGTGTGAAAAACAGCGACAGAGCCAGCGCGATAATGCCAGCAAGCACTACGGCGATCAACTCAGTGCCTCCTTCAGGTCGTCACCTAAAAATCTTAGTCCGGCAGCGTTGGATGATTTGATGAGCACTGTGTCGTGCGGTTTAATTTCATCCCGCAGATAGGTGAGAGCCTCTGCGCTAGAGGGGAAATATTTTGCTTCCGACTCGCTCCAGGCGCCCTCGTTGATAGCGGAAATATACATCCGGCGATTGTTTTCACCAACGACAACAACCTGCCCGATGCGCAACCGCACCGCAAGCAAACCGATACGGTCGTGTTCTGGGCCGGATTCATCTCCCAGCTCACTCATTGCACCCAGCACTGCGATGCTCCGCCCCGCGGGATCTGCAATTTGTGTCAGCGTTTTTAGGGCAGCGGCCATAGACTCAGGGCTCGCGTTGTAGGCGTCGTTAATCAGGGTTACTTCGTTAGGCAGCTGGGAAACCTCCATGCGCCACTTTGCGGGGCGCACAGTCGCTTCCAACACTTCCACAATGTTCTGAAGATCTAGGCCAAGATCACTTGCAACAGCTGCCGCAGCGAGCGCATTTGCAACGTGGTGCTCACCGAGCACCGGGAAATTCACGGGTTTTGAGACTCCATCGACTGTGAGGATGAAGCTAGTTCCTGCGGCGCTGACCGTAATCTCTGCGGCAGTCACTTCTGCGGCACTCACTGTTCCTGTTGCATCGAACCAGCGCACACGGCCGCGCGCCTGCTGCTGCATCGCTGCAACGAGAGGATCGTTTGCGTTCAGCACCGCAACCCCCTCTGCCGTTAGGGCCTCAACCATTTCACCCTTGGTTGCCGCGGTTGTCTGGATCCCGCCAAACCCGCCGGCGTGCGCTTTTCCAACCATCAAAACAACGCCGTAGTCAGGCTGCGCCATACTGGTGAGCAGCGCAATCTCACCACGGGCGCTTGCGCCCATTTCAACAACTAAGTATTCGGTTTCCTGACAGACGCGCAGCATTGTCAGCGGGCCACCAACTTCGTTGTTAAACGATTTTTCTGATGCGACTGTGTTTCCAAGCCGGCCGAGCATCTTGGCAAGCAAATTCTTGGTGGTAGTTTTGCCGTTGGAGCCGGTTATCGCAACTACTTTCAGACCGTGCTCTCGCTTCGCTTTTGTGACGACGTATTTCGCCAAGCTGCCGAGCGCGGTGTCAGCACTGTCAACAATTATCTGCGGCACGCTCAGATTATCTTGCTGATCCTCACCGATAATTAGCGCCGCACCGACCTCTACCGCGTTTCCAATGAAACGATGCCCGTCTGTCACCTGCCCGCGGCGCGCAAAATAAATCTCCCCCGGTTTAACCTCGCGCGAATCGGTCTTGGCGTCGCCGCTCACAATACTTGTTGCAGAGTATCCCGCCGCAAGCTTAAGGTTCCCAGAAACCGCATCGGCAATTTCTTGCAAAGTCAGTGCGATCAAGGCTGCCCCCTTAAGATTTTCTGGTTCTTTATGCTGTCAGCGGCGCGTTTGTAATCTCACCCGCATAAAGAACTACTGTACTCGCATCGCAGTTTGCACCGGCCGCAACTTTAGCTTCAGATACCGAAGTGTAATAAGAGACCTGAGCTCGGCCACCGCTGGCAGCGATCCCCTCTCTAACATTCTGCGCGGTTTCGCAGGCAACATACAGCAGATGCCCGGAGTGCGCAGCTTGAGCTCCGATCATGGCAGACTCTTTAGCATCGCAGCGGGCTGCAACTGTTTCGGCGTCGAGCACGATCCGCACCTCTCCGGGTGCCACATCGGTTAGCGCGTCAAGCAGATCGCGCAGATACACGAGGCCGACAATGTTGTGCTCAACCAAGAGCGGTGCTGTCTGCGCTGCCGACAAGCGTGCGCCGCAATCCACCTCTAGTGAACCAACATTTTTCAACATCGCGGCGATCTCAGCTATCGGCACGCCAACGGTCGCCAAAGTCGCAAGCGCAAGCCCAGCAGCTGTGGCCAAATCGGTCGAGAAGGTGGCGAGCCGCCCTCGAAGATAGCCGTCTTCAGGCCCCTGCATCGCAAAGCTCACAGCGTTTATGTTGTGGTTTGTAACCGCGAGATACCAGTCGGCGGTCTGCCCGTATTCAGAGGAATAGCGCACCACTTCACCCTGGGCTCGCTTCGCTAGATGCGCCCCGCTGCTGTCGTTGACGTTAATCACCGCTTGTGCCGCAGTCGCAGCTGCAAAAAACTGTGCGAATGTTTTAAAGCTGTTCTTTTCTGCCTCATTTGCCGGTTGGCCAAGCGTTTTAAATCCGCTAAAAACCAGTGTCTCAATTGCGGGTAGTGCAGTGCCGTTCACAAGGGCGTTAGCTATCTCCTGCTCTGAAAGCACTCCAACTTCGATATCACGACCCAGCAGGCGTAGATATGTCGACAGTAAGTGTGCGGTCTCAGCCGCATAGTGTCTTCCGGTGACCGCGATCCGCACTAGTACTCCTCCGGAATATCTTGGAAGCTCCCTGTGGAGGGCTCGATTTTAAAATGCCGGATCGCAGCTTCTGCGCTCTGTTTCCAGGTGCCAACCGCAGCAACACCACCGTGGCCATTCTTCGGGAAGGCGACCGAGGTCACCAGCACGTATTGCGGGTTATCCGCGGGGAAGTAACCTGCAAACGAGTGGACGAAGTCGCTGCGCAGCCCGCCCTGCCCGTCTGACTGCTCTGCTGTGCCTGTTTTTCCGGCGAGGCGGTAACCATCGATGCTGATTTCTTTGCCAGGCCAGTCAGCGTTAGCAACGTTCTCAAGCATGTTTTGCAGTTGCTGTGCTGCTCCCTCACTAATTACGCGATGGGATTCTCCCGCATCGTGGGTGGTTATTTCACCGTCAGATGCGGTGCAGTTTTTGATAAGAGTCGGTGGGACGTAGACTCCGTTGTTAGCAATCGTCTGATAGATAGCAGCGGTTTGCACAATAGTGCTGGAAACACCCTGCCCAAACATGACGTTGTAGCTGGTTTGCGCATCCCACTGTTCGGCAGGATACAGCAGGCCCGCGTCTTCAAACGGCATTCCGGCTTGGGTTGAGCGGCCGAGCCCGAAGCTGGTCATGTAGTTGAAGCGGGTTTCGCGGTCGAGCCGACTGCCAAGCATCGCTGTGCCAACGTTTGACGACCGTTCAAGAATACCGGTTGCGGTCCAGGGCGTATCGGCGTGTGCAAAAGAGTCGCGGAACAGCACATTAGGCTCAGGGTTCCAGGTCCAGGGCGTCAGGTTTTGAGTTTCGGGAGTGATCTGCCCCTGATCCAAAAGCGCTGCCATCGTTACAGTCTTATAGGTTGATCCCGGTTCGTATGGCAGCAGGAAAGCGCGCGAATCTCGGTGGCTCGGCTCGCTGGCTGCAACATTGTTCGGATCGACGGAGTAGTCTTCTGCGACCGCAACCAGCTCTCCGGTTTTCACGTTCATCAGCACCTGCATAACCCACTCAGCCTGCGCTTTATCGCGGATTTCGTTGGTGCGTTGCTGCAACTCCCACTGCAGGTCGCGGTCAATTGTGAGTTGCAGCTGACCGCCGTTGCGCACGGGTTTCTCGATAACACGGCTGCCAGGCAGTTGCACACCGTCAGCTGAGCGTTCATAGGTTTCCACACCGCTTTCACCGGTTAGGCACTCATCCTGCGACAGCTCTACCCCCGCTTGCGCAGCACCATCGGATCCAACGAACCCAATTATGTTGCCCGCAACAGCTCCGTTAGGGTAAACACGGTTAAAAACTGAGCTGAAGGTCAACCACGGAATGCCGAGCTGTTTGAGGCGATTAAGTGTTGTGAGATCAACTGATCGCTTCACATAAGCAAAATCAGAGTCAGGATCCTCTGCGAGAGCATCGTCGACAATTTTCTTTACCTCTTCAGGCTTCTGACCTATCACCTCAGCAATTTCGGCAAAAGCTTCTTCCGCTGTGGTTGCTTCATTTCCCCGGTAGAAAATACCGTTGCGCACCTTGGTGTTTTTTGGCGAGAGCTGCACATCGTAACGTTCATCGGTAACAGCCAACACCTGACCGTTCGCATCAACGATGCTGCCTCTCAGCGCCGGCACTTGCACCGGCACGGCACGCTTGCCCTGTGATTGCGCCGCGAGCGCGGGGCCGTTTACCACCTGCAGATCAACCAGCCGCACACCAAAAACGAGCCCCACAGTTACAACAACCGCAATAGCTGCTTTCGATCTGCTGATATTTATTCGCTTTCGTGCCACGCCCACACCTTAGGAAATTTTAGTGCGTCACCGGCGCTGGTAATTCACCCTTCCAGCTAACCGGACGCAAAACATCAGGATCCACAGGTTTATCACCGACTGTGTCAGCTCGCTGTGTGACACCGCCTGTTGCATCAAGAATTGTAATATCTGTGAGTGTTGAATTGGCCACTGTGTTTTTGACCGGCTTGCTTGTTGAGGGTGTTGGATTTCCGATGATGACACCGTCACTCAACCGAAGATATGCGGGGCTTTCGCTCAACACCATCCCGAGACTTGCTGCATTGTCAGCGAGATTCTGTGGGGAATTTTTAGCCTCAACATTCTGCGCTAACACAGTATTTACGCGTGTTACATCCCGCACCTCGCTCTTGAGTGCGGTTAGCTCGTAGGCGTCCATAGATGTGACCGCAACAAGCCCCATCTGCCCGAAGATAACCCCCAGCACAGTGAGCCCACAGGCAACCGTCATGCCAAAAGAGCGCTGCGCTTTTTTGGTTTGCGGCACAAGACGTAACTCGGGCCGTGTATATGTCGCAGTCTCATGCTGCGGTGTCTGCTGCAGCTGCTGGACTGCACTCAGTTTTCGCTGGGGGTTGCTCACTTGATTCTCACTCGGGTTACAGCTCTTAGGCGAACGGGGATTGAACGGGGATTAATTTCTTGCTCTGCTTCACTCGCGGTTTCAGCTCCGCGCGTCAACAGCTCAAACTCTGGGGCAAACTGCGGCAACTGCTGCGGCAAACCCGCTGGTGTAGTGTCGCGAGTAGCTCTAGCAAATTCAGTTTTTACGATTTTGTCTTCATGCGACTGATAGGCCATGGCTACGAGACGCCCGCCCACCGCAAGTTCGTGCATCGCTTTTGGCAGGGCGTCTGCCAGCACTTCAAGTTCGTTGTTTACGGCAACGCGCAGCGCTTGGAAAACACGTTTTGCCGGATGCCGCTGGTTTTTTAATTTTGCCGGGGTGGCTTCCTGCAAGATCTCCACGAGCGCCCCGCTGCGGCTGATCGGCTCGGCCTGGCGCGCGCGCACAATTGCATCAGCGTAGCGTGCCGCTAACGGTTCATCACCGTAGCGTTTGAACAAACTACGAAGCGCAGCTGCGTCCAGGCGCGCAAGCAGCTCAGCAGCGGTCTCCCCCTGCGACTGATCCATGCGCATATCGAGCGGTGCATCCTGCGCATAGGCAAAGCCGCGCTCAACTTCGTCAAGCTGCATTGAAGAAACGCCTAAATCAAACAGCACCCCACGCAGCTCGGCGTCAGCGCCTATCAGCCCCAACTCTTCCCGCACCGTCTGCAGCGCCGCTGGCAGTTCGTTATATACGGCGTGCACCGACACAAAACGTTCTTCGTATTTTGCTAAACGTTCTGAGGCCAGGCTGAGGGCGTTGGTGTCTCGATCAAGACCGATTAGCGTGACATTCTGGAAACGCTCTAACAGTGCTTGAGAGTGCCCCCCAAGACCTAGAGTTGCATCAATGATGATGCCGCCATTCTCTAGAGCGGGGGCGAGAAGCTCAACACAACGATCGAGCATCACCGGGGTGTGTTTTTGGGCTGCGAGCGAAGAGGTCATATTCGCGGGCTAGAACATGCCCGGAATCACCTCCTCCGCAACATCAGCAAAGTCATTTTCCTGCGCGGCAAGATATTCATTCCACGCCTCAAGATCCCAGATCTCCGCACGCTGCCCGGTGCCGATAACCGCAAGCTCGCGGTCGAGACGCGCATAGCTGCGCAAATTTGCGGGGATAGTCACACGGTGCTGCTTGTCTGGTGTTTCAGCGTGCGCGCCTGATAGGAAGACGCGCAGGTAGTCTCGCCCCTGGCGCGATGAGATCGGGGCTGTGCGCAGGCGCTCATTCATCTCTTCAAATTCACGCATTGTGAAAACGTAGAGACAGCGCTCCTGACCGCGCGTAATAACCAGCCCCTGACTAAAGGCATCACGAAATTTCGCAGGCAGAATGAGGCGCCCTTTCTCGTCCAGTTTGGGCGTATAGGTTCCCAAAAACAGCACAGAGCACCTCCCTTCCTATCACACCACTTTACTCCACTTCTTCCTCAAAGGTCGCCAAAATACTCCACGGCACACCGAAATATTCCCTATTTTTCAGCATTTTAGGCGGTGGATGAAAGTGGAGTTAAAAAAGAAACCCTGCTCCGAAGAGCAGGGTTTCTAAACACAAGGCCACACTAGAGGCGGCAGATTAGTTTCGGGGGTACGCTGCACGAAATCTGCGTAGCCCCGGTTAAACGCGACTACGCAAAGTTAAATCACAGCTCGCCTTCCATGCGACGACGCCACCGATCCTCAATTTTTTCCATGGGCGACTGCCTCGCCGCCTGAGAGTTAGCTGACTTTTCTGCAGCAGTTCTCGCTGTATTTTTCTCATTTTTTACGTTTGCGGGGCGAAAAGCGAAAAAGCCGCCCGCCAACATTGCAACAAAGCCAAGCAGCCCCAGCAGCGGCTGCTTCAAGGCAACCGCAGCAAGCAGCACCCCAACGCCGGCGATAATGATCAGTAGGCCGAACACTAGGTTGCGGTAGTTCAGCGGCTGCGGCGCCCTGTCAGTGGGCACCTCATCAGCTTCAGACGCATAGAACTCTTGTTCGATGCGTTGAAAAATCTCCTGCTCACGGTTGCTTAGGCTCACTACTTCGTCCTCTCAAGTGGGATGAATCCAGTCTAAAGTCGAAATCGCGGCTATGCTAGCCAGCGTGGGGCAATCAACCAGACTTGCAGAACTTGTTCAGGAACGAATTAATACATTTGTCGCTTCCAAGCGCACTGATTTAGAGCCGCTCGGTGAGAGCATTGCAGATTTGCTCACCGCCGCAAGCGACTTTCTCAGTGGCGGGAAGCGGATCCGCGCATATTGTATTAGCTTAGGTTTTACGGCCTGCCGCGAGCTGAATCTCACCTCGCCTTTAAACAATGATGCCGCTCGCGTTGTCAACGCCGCAGCCGCGCTGGAACTGTTCCACGCTGCAGCACTTGTGCACGACGACGTTATTGACCGCTCCGAAACCCGCCGCGGTAAGCCGTCTGTGCACACTAATTTCGCACGCAAACACTCACGTTCTGGGTGGCGCGGGCAGGCCGCCCACTTCGGTGTAGCTGCCGCCATCCTGTTGGGAGACCTACTGCAGTCGTGGGCTGATGAGCTGTTTCAAGAGGCCGTCGACAGCAGCGAGCCTGCCGCCGGCTCTCGCGCGCGTGGGCACTTTAATCGGATGCGCACAGAAGTCGCATTTGGCCAGTATTTTGATGTGTTAGAGGAACAGCAGACCACTTTCGCACCGCATGCCGAGCAGATGGAACGCGCAACCCGAGTGCTGCTCTATAAGTCTGCAAAATACAGCGTCGAAGAGCCCCTTCTGATAGGCGCAGCGCTTGCAGGGGCGAGCACGGAGCTTGAAAAAACGCTCTCTGGCTTTGGGGTGCCTGCGGGGGTGGCCTTCCAACTGCGAGATGATGTGCTTGGCGTGTTTGGTAACAGTGCGGTCACCGGTAAACCCAGCGGTGATGATCTGATAGAGGGCAAGCGGACGGTGCTTGTCACCCTGACTCGCAAGGAACTCAACACTAGCCTGCGCGCTATTTTTGATGACGTTTTTGGTGACGCTGAGATGACATCGCTGCAGTTAGAGATGTTGCAGCGCACAATCCGTGAAACGGGTGCGCTGGATCAGGTTGAAGAATTAATCGCAAAGAATATGCGTCTCGCGCAGCGGTTCGCTAGATCACCTGAGGTGGCTCCAGCTGCAGTAGAAAAACTTGTATCCCTCGCTGAGAGCATGGCAAAACGGCAGGCATAACTCGTGGCGTTAGCCGAGCAGCAAAGCTGCCGAACGCACGTTTGCCTTCTGCCCTTTTCTAAGCAGGGAGATCGGGGTGTCACCCAAGTGATCGTTTTCGGTGAGCAACCAGTCAACAGCTTCTTCAGTTGAAAGGCCGGCGTCTGTCAGCACTATTAGCGTGCCGCGCAGCGAGGAGACCACCACCCCGTCGGTGATGAACTCTTTTGGCACACGCAAAACTCCGTCAATTTTTACCGCTGCCAAAATTTGTTCTTCAAACATGCGGCGAACTTTTCCGGGGCTAGAGTCAAAAAGTTCCACTAAATCTGGAACAGTGTATGTATTTGTGATATCCACACCTCTACTCTGCCAGAAACAAAGTCATCACAACCAGGTTACAGAGCCTAAATTTTCGGTGAATCGTAAACATCTCTCGTAGACTAAATCAGGTGAGTGCAGTAAATCGTGATCAGTTCATCGGGAAGACCCTCGATGGCCGCTATCATGTTCGCGCTCGAATCGCCCGTGGTGGAATGGGAATGGTATACCTCGCAGACGATCTGCGACTCGGTCGGCGTGTTGCGGTAAAGGCGATGCACGCACACCTCGTGGACGATGACTCTTTCTTACGCAGATTTGAAAAAGAGGCGCAAGCGGCCGCCCGCCTCAACGATCAAAACGTTGTAAACGTATTTGATCAGGGGCTTGATGGCGATGTCCCGTATCTTGTGATGGAGTATGTGCCTGGGATCACACTCCGGGAGCTTCTCAAGCAACAAAAACGCCTGACTGCCGCACAAGCTATCGAGATCAGTGAGGCGGTGCTCAGCGGTCTCTCGGCAGCACACCAAGCTGGTTTTATTCACCGTGACGTGAAGCCAGAAAATGTTTTTCTGGCTGATGACGGGCGCATTAAAATTGGTGATTTTGGTCTCGCACGTGCGGCAAATAACAACACAACAACCGGCCAAGCACTGCTCGGCACCATTGCTTACCTCTCGCCAGAGCTGGTAACGCGCGGTGTCGGCGACACTCGAACCGATGTTTACGCTTTCGGGATCATGCTTTACGAAATGCTCACAGGGGTGCAGCCATTCCGTGGTGAGCAGGCTGTGCAGGTTGCATATATGCACGCGCACCAGGATGTTCCAAAACCATCCCTGATCTCACGCGAAGCATCTCCGGAGCTTGACGAGCTGGTGCGTTGGACAACCGCCCGCGATCCAGAAAAACGTCCGCGTGATGCCACAATCGTGCTCGCTCGGATGCGGGAACTGCTAGACGGAGGCCTCCACGCACCAACCAGGGTGCTGCCATCCGACGGGCCGGGATCCACCCGCAAGCTTGATCTGAATGCCACCGCAGCCACCACGGTGCTGGGCGCAACCGCTGTGACCTCTGTAGCTCCTGCAGCTGTAGCAGCAGCAGCCGTGCAGGAGCCAACACCGGCCGCTCCTGCCGGATCAAAAAAGCAAACTCCAAAGAAAAAAGCAACAAAACCGCGGGATGATGAGGGCCGGTTGCAGCCGGTTGCACAATCGCCAATTGAACGAGCACAGGCGCTGCAAAGAAAGCGCAGCAAGCGCGGCGCAATTGTAGCTGCTATCGCACTCATCATCACCGTCGCAGCAGGCGCGATCTCTTGGTACACATTCCAAGGTCCCGGCGCTCTCAAAACAGTTCCACAGGTATTGGGCTTGGAGCCAGAACAGGCGAGTAATGCAGTTACCGCTGCCGGGCTTATCCCTGAGCTTGCTGACTGCACAAACCCAACCGTTGCCCCCGGGCTTATCTCTGACGCAAGCCCTGCCCCGGATACCAGGGTGCCGGCTGACACCACGGTTAAACTCTGCCAGTCGATTGGTCCAGCAAGCTTGCCAGTCCCAACTTTGGTGGGGCTCTCTAGCGCTGAAGCTGAAAAGCTCATAACAGAAGCGGGCTTTACTTTTGACGGCATCACCTCCGAAGTTTTCGACGGCGGGGTTGCAGACACTGTGCTGGCCGCATTCGATGCAGACGGTAATCCCCTGGGTGCGGAGTATCGCGAACAGGGGCCGATAACCCTCGTTCTCTCCGCAGGCCCCGTTCCAAATGTGTCAGGCCTGAGCGCAACCGAGGCCAAAAACGTCGCACTTTCGGCGAAACTTAATTTTGATGAATCGCTAAACAGCGAAGCCTCTAGCGAAGATATCGAGTCGGGCCGGGTGATTGCGCTAGCGGGGGCAGAGACACTGCGTGTCGGTGACAGTGTGGGATTAATTATCTCTACAGGGCCCGAGCTTTTTGCAGTTCCTGACGTTACCGGCCTGCGCATGAACGAAGCGATCAAACGACTCGAGGAAGCCGGCTTTAAACCGCTGACAGGGGTGCCGCAGGCGCTCCGTAACGCGGTGCACGTGAAGGACACAAAGCCCGCTGCCGGCGAGAAAGTGCGCGCCGGCAGCGAGGTAGAACTCGGGTTTGAGCTTTAAAACTAATTAATGCTCAGCTTTTAGCAGCTCGGCAACCTGGAAGGCTAATTCCAGGGATTGCATGTGGTTGAGTCGCGGGTCACAAAGCGACTCGTAGCGCGTCTCCAGCGTCGCTTCATCGATATTTTCCGCCCCACCAAGACACTCAGTAACATCGTCGCCGGTGAGTTCAACATGCACACCACCGGGCACAGTGCCAGCTTCCCGGTGTGCTTCAAAAAAGCCCTCAACCTCATTCATGACGTCGTCAAATCGACGGGTCTTATAACCGGTAGAGGTGGTTATCCCGTTTCCGTGCATAGGGTCTGTCACCCACACAGGCTCTATGCCCTCTTTTTTCACGCCCTTCAGAATGTTCGGCAACACCTCGCGGATCTTGCCGGCCCCCATGCGAGTAATGAGTGTCAGGCGGCCAGGCTGACGCTCCGGATCCAGTTTGTCGACCAGACGCAGCACATCATCAACCGTTGCGGTTGGCCCAACCTTTAACCCGATCGGGTTTGCAACCTGCGATAGGTAGTGCACATGCGCGCCGTCCAGGTCGCGGGTGCGCTCACCTATCCAGAGGAAGTGCGCAGCGGTGTCGTAAAGCTTTCCGGTGCGTGAATCAACGCGTGTCAAAGGGCGCTCATAGTCGAGCAGCAGCGCCTCGTGCGCAGTAAAGAAGTCTGTCCGCGTTAGTTCACTAAAGTCTGCACCGCAAGCCGCCATAAAACGCACAGCGCGGTCAATCTCTTCTGTCAGCTCACGGTAGCGCGCATTTGCTGGGTTGTCTGCGAAGCCGCGATTCCACTCATGCACTGCGCGCAGATCCGCAAACCCACCCTGCGTAAACGCACGAATCAAATTCAAAGTTGATGCAGAGACATGGTATCCCTGAAGCAACCGGCTGACATCTGCCGCGCGCGACTCGGGTGTGAAGTCATAACCGTTAACAAGGTCACCGCGGTACGCCGGCAGCGTCACTTCACCGCGGGTTTCGGTGTTGCTTGAGCGCGGTTTTGCAAACTGACCGGCCATCCGACCAACTTTCACAACCGGCGTAGAGGCCCCATAAGTGAGCACAAGCGCCATCTGCAAAAGCGTTTTTACGCGATCGCGAATCTTATCTGCGGTCGCATCCGCAAAAGTTTCTGCGCAGTCACCGCCCTGCAAAAGAAAAGCTTTACCCTGGGCAACATCAGCCAGCTGTGTGCGCAGCTGATCCGCCTCACCAGCAAACACCAGCGGAGGTTGCGCAGCAAGCTCCCTTTGCACTTTCTCGAGCGCGCTTTTATCGGGCCACTGTGGCTGCTGTTTAATCTCCAGGTTTTTGTATTTATCGAGTTCAGCAAAGAGCTGCTCTTGAGCGTTCATTTTCACTTCTCCTGGATGGTGACCTAAGCCATAATTTTAGCGTTTTTTCTGAGCCTTTTGTGCTGCCAGTTGCGCACGCTGCTCACGCTCGATCTGGCCACGCACTGTCGAGGCATAAACGTCGACATACTCTTGTTTACTCAACGCTTGGATCTCATACATTATTTCATCGGTGATGGAGCGCAGAATAAACCGATCAGTCTCCATGTCTTTAAAGCGTGAGAAATCGAGCGGTTTGCCGATTATTGTGCCTATCCGGCGAATGCGTGGCAGACGCACACCAATGGGCATTGCTTTTTCGGTGTCAACCATAATTGCCGGAACAACCAGCGCACCAGACTGTAAAATCAAACGAGCAACGCCCGTCCGTCCCCGATATAAGCGCGCATCTGGGCTGCGTGTGCCTTCAGGGTAGATCCCGAGCACTTTGCCCTCGCTCAGAATTTTTAGACCTGTGGCCAATGAAGACTCTGAAGCTTTTCCGCCGGATCGATCCATGGGAATCTGCCCGACGCCCAACATGAAGTTGCGAACAAACCAGCCTTTAAAACCCTTGCCGGTGAAGTAGTCACTCTTAGCGAGAAAATAGACCCGCCTGTCGATCATCAGCGGTAGGAAAAAAGAGTCGATAACAGAGAGATGGTTACCAACAATAATTACCGGCCCCTCTTTGGGCAGATTTTCAAGCCCCTCAACCCACGGCCGATAGATCGTCTTCAGCAGCGGGCCAAGAATTAGGTGTTTCAGTATCCAATACAGCACCGAGGCATCCTTTCAATTGCTCTAAAGACTAACAGTTAGTGTATGCTAACAGCGCATTTATGCTTAATTTCTAACTGCTTTAGCATTTTTGCAGTTTCACCGGGTAGAGTTTTTGCAAACTACCTGAGCAACTTACATCAGTATCAAAGGAGCTACACGTGAAATCAACGAAGGTTGAGCTGCTGACAGACTTACTGCCAGACGAGAACCTCACCTACCTACTCGAGTCTCGCGTGGCTGAAACCCCCGATCGAGCACTCTTCTCAATTCCAGAGGGCAGCGCCTGGCGCGATGTAACCGCTCTAGAGTTTCACAAAGATGTGATCGCACTCGCGAAGGGCTTCGTCGCTGCCGGCATCCAACCTGGCGAGGGTGTGGCCCTGATGTGCAAAACGCGTTACGAGTGGACACTCATCGATTTTGCTGCGGCATACGCGGGTGCGTTTGTGATTCCAATTTATGAAACCTCCTCAGCGCTGCAAACACAGTGGATTCTGTCAGATTCTGGCGCTGTTGCGATTATCACTGAGAACGCAGATCATGCTGCCCGTTTTAATGAGATCAAGGGCGAAACTCCCGAGGTGAGAGAGCACTGGCGTCTTGATGAAAACATACTCGACGACCTCCGCAAGCAGGGCGCTGCTGTGCCAGATGCTGAGATTAATCACCGCCGCAGTATTGCTAAGGGCGCTGACACTGCAACGCTGATTTACACCTCGGGCTCATTCGGCCGCCCGAAAGGTTGCGTGATCACCCACAGCAATTTTGTTGATCTTTCAACAAACACTATGCTGCGCGTCGAAGAAGTGTTTAGACAAGAGGGCGCAGCAACTCTGCTCTTTATCCCGCTGGCACACGTTTTTGCTCGTTTGATTTCTGTGCTTGCTGTTTATGGCGGCATTCGGGTCGGGCACGCAGAGCCAACCAATCTGGTTGATGCGCTCGGATCCTTCCAACCGACCTTCCTGCTAGCTGTGCCACGCGTCTTTGAAAAGGTGTATAACGGCGCAGAACAAAAGGCAGAAGCGAGCGGTAAGGGCAAGATTTTCCGCACCGCAGCGCGCACCGGTGTCGAGTATTCACGTGCCTTAGACAAGGGTAAAGTGCCGCTCGGGTTGCAGCTAAAGTTCAAACTGTTCGATCGCCTTGTTTTCGCTAAACTGCGCCAGGCCCTGGGCGGAAAAGTGACCTACGCTGTCTCAGGATCAGCGCCGCTAAGCTCCCACCTCGGTCACTTCTACCGCGCACTGGGTGTGAAGATTCTTGAGGGATACGGTCTGACCGAAACCACCGCCCCGCTGTCAGTAAATCTGCCAAGCAAGCTGAAAATCGGTTCTGTCGGGCCGGTGCTTCCCGGCACCGAAGTGCGTTTGGGTGAAGATGATGAAATCTTGGTAAAAGGAATCGGTGTTTTCAAGGAATACTGGAATAACGAAGAGCAGACCAAAGCGGCTTTCACTGAAGACGGCTTCTTCCACACGGGAGATCTTGGTGAAATAGATGAAGACGGTTATATAAAAATTACCGGCCGTAAAAAGGAAATTATCATCACTGCGGGTGGCAAGAATGTTGCCCCGATGGTGCTTGAGGATCCGATCCGCTCTAACACGATTATTGCGCACCCGGTTGTGGTTGGCGAAAAACGGCAGTTTATTTCATGCCTGATCACTCTCGATCCCGAAATGCTGCCAAAGTGGCTAGAGAATAACGGTGAGGATCCAAATATGAGCCTCGCTGATGCTGCGAAGCATCCGAAGGTTATCGCTGAGGTGCAGCGCACAATCGACGAAGCTAACAAGTTTGTGAGCCGTGCAGAGTCTATTCGAGAATTCCGCATTCTGCCTGTGGAGTTTACCGAAGACAGCGGTCATCTAACCCCAAAGATGAGCATTAAGCGCGCAAATATTCTGAAAGATTTCAACTATGTTGTTGAGGAAATCTACGGCCCACGGCCACACACCGGCACTATCGGCACGGTGCAAAGCTAAAAACAACCAGTAATGATTCCGCCAGAGTCAGCGTAAACACACTGTCTCTGGCGGAATCTTTTTTTTAAAACCAGGCCGACTCGCGAATCTGCTTCATCGCCTGTTTACGCTGTGCTGCATCAAGCCTCTGAATATACAGTTTGCCGTCAAGGTGATCGCACTCGTGCTGGAGTGCCTGGGCTAATAACCCTTCTCCTGCGATCACAACCTTATTACCGTTAAGATCTATGCCGGTAACACGAGCTTTCGGGTAACGCTGCACTTGGAACCACAGGTCAGGGACCGATAGACAGCCCTCACCCGTTGGCACAGGCTCACCGAAGACCTCCAGCTCGGGATTCAAGATATAACTAACTTTCCCATCGATATGCAGACTAAACGCGCGCACGTTGTGACCGATTTGTGTCGAGGCGAGACCCGCACGACCGTCAAAGGCAACGGTGTCTAAAAGATCGGTGACATGCTGCCGCAGACCATCGTCAATTTTGGTGATCGTATCGCAGACGCGACGGAGCACCGGATCACCAAAAACTCTAATCTCACGAACAGCCATTCTCTCCTCAATCTTCAGCTTCGTTTTAAAACCAGATTACAGCCAGCTCATTGGTAGTTACCATGTGGGTGGCTATAGAATTAGTACCGTGAAGGTTATTAGCATCAGTTCCCTAAAAGGCGGCGTCGGCAAGACAACCGTAACACTCGGTCTCGCGTCTGCAGCGTTCTCGCGCGGCCTACGCACGCTTGTGGTTGACGCCGATCCACAGTCAGATGTGTCCACCGGGCTTGATGTTGAAATTACCAGCGAGAATGTCAATATCGCAGATGTGCTTTCCGATCCGAGCCGCGTGCGTGAGGCAATTATTCCAAGCGGCTGGGGCCGTCACCATGCGGGCACAATCGACCTGCTACTGGGAAGCCCTTCAGCAATTAATTTTGATGGCCCACACCCCTCTATGCGAGAGGTGTGGCGTCTCGAAGAAGCACTAGCTCAGCTCGAGAACGACTACGACCTGGTGCTCATCGACTCTGCTCCCTCACTAAACGCCCTCACTCGAATCGCTTGGACGGCCAGCGACCGTGTGTTGGTTGTGACTGAGCCCGGCCTCTTCTCCGTTGCAGCAGCCGATCGTGCACTGCGCGCCATCGATGAGCTGCGCGCCGGTGTCAGCCCCCGTCTTGATCCGCTCGGTGTTGTTGTTAACCGCGTGCGCCCTCAGTCGCAGGAGCATCAATTCCGTATTCGTGAGCTGCGAGAAATATTCGGCGAGCTGGTGCTCGACCCAGTGCTCCCTGAGCGCACCACTATCCAGCAGGCAACCGGGGCCGCCAAACCAGTGCACATGTGGCCGGGTGAGACAACGCAACAGCTTGCCGCGAGTTTTGACTTTTTGCTCGATACCGCCGCAAAGTCTTTGAATATGTCTATCCCGCCGGCAGGCCCAGTGGGAACAACTGAGCTTATTACCTTAGACGCGATAACAACCGCTGATCTCAGCAGCGTCGATGTTAGCTAAGGCGTTAAGGCAAACAAAATATAGGTGAGGGCGGGTGAAACAATTTTGTTTCGCCCGCCCTCACCTATAAAACCTCTAAGCCAGCTTCAGCTGTGCCCGGCGGGCAGCGTACTCCCCCTCTTGGGCAGCAGCATGCTGTTCGGCAGCCTGGCGGTGCTCTTCAAAGCTCAACAGCGAACTCTCAACCTCGTGCACAACCTTGCCAACAGCGATGCCAAACACACCCTGTCCGCGGCCGAGCAGATCCATAATCTCATTACCCTCTGTGCAGAGATAAATACCCGCACCATCACTCATAAGGGTCACACCGGCAAGATCCTGCACACCGTGGCTGCGCAGCTGCTCTACCGCAAAACGCACCTGTTGCAGATTCACCCCAGCCTCAAGCAGTCGCTTCACAAGCTTTAAAACCAAAATATCTCGAAAGCTGTAAATGCGCTGCGATCCTGACCCGTGCGCATCCTGCACTGTTGGAGTTACAAGGCCTGTTCTTGCCCAATAGTCGAGCTGACGGTAGGTAATATCTGCGGCTTTCCGGGCAACACTGCCACTAAAACCACCGTTTTCATTGGGGCACGGTAAGCCGTCAGTAAAAAGCATCTCACTATCGACAGGGGTCAAGCTCGGGTCAACACTGCTCTCCAACACCGACTCCTTTCATAATATAAAAACCAACCGCGGCTAGGCCACAGAGAACTACGCTATCTATCGTGCTGTTGAATTGCAACATCGACGCAATCTAATGCAGCGTGTCGCGAGTGCAAAGGTTACAACTTAACAACGGCATCTAGTTGCGTTTATCTGCGCTTAAGTGCTCTGCGCATAACAGCCGCCCGTAAAACTTCATAGTGAGATGCCAGCTGCAGCTCAAATTCACTGCGCTCAGGAGAGGGTGCCTTACCTTTACGGGCAATAGCCGTGTGCCGGATCACCTCAGCATCTTTCTCTGCTCCCAGACGGAGTGCGCGCAAATGGCGCGGGGTCAAACCCGCTTCAGCCATACGCATAATCGCTTCGAGCTCTTTGACCGCATCTGCGGGATACACTTCAGCTGCTGGAAGAAGCCCGGCACTGATAGCCTCTGCTAAAAGTTTTGCGGGGGCACCTGTTATGCGCAGGAGCTCTTCTCGATTCAAAACGGGATGCGGAGAAAAGATGGACGGCGCCTCTTGCGCACCACCCGGCAGCTGGGGGGCGCCGCCGGCGTCAAGCTCAGTAAAATACTCGACAATCTTGTCGATAGGCATGAAGTAGTCTCGTTGCAGCACAAGCGCCTGACGCAACCGTTCAATATGGGCTTGAGTGTACTTACGGTAACCGCTCGGAGTGCGCAGTGGATCAACCACGCCGCGATCCTGGAGGTAGCGCAGCTTGGAAGCTGATAGATCACTAAAGTCACGCTTCAGCAGCTGCTCAACCTGACCGATTGTGAATAGCTGCGTGCTTGAATCAGTTGCTTGCGCCCTAAGCGCGGTTAACTTCACCATTAGACGGTCTCGGGTAGATCAAATCGTGAGGCGAAGAAAGTAAAACGATACTTCCCGACCTGCACCTCATCACCATCGTTAAGCACTACGGTGCCGCTGATGCGCTGACCACCTAGATAGGTGCCGTTCAACGACCCGAGATCAGACACTGAAAATTGCACACCGTCGCGCACAAACTCAGCGTGGCGGCGCGAGACCGTGACATCGTCAAGGAAGATATCAACCGCTGGGTGGCGCCCAGCAACAGTGCTATCCTGGTCGAGCAGGAAGCGAGCGCCCTGGTTGGCGCCGCGCCGCACCACCAGCAACGCAGCGCCTGACGGAAGCGACTCTACCGCCTCACGTTCTTCAATGCTGAGATCAGTGGCGCGAGCGCGAATAATCGCGGCTAAATCGGCCTGAAACTGTTCGGTAGCGCGCACCTCAGTTTCTGCTTTTTCGTAAGCCTCATTAGCCACGATTAACACCGCCTTCACTATCGTATTTAGGGGAAATACCTCACCCTCTAAACTATCTCAAATACTATTCTTTTGCACCTTCAGATGCAGCAGCTGTGAAGCTACTGAGAGCACCCTAGATTAGTTATTTACGGCGGAGTCAGCCGGTTTAAATAACGCCTCTAAAAGCAGCGCAACAATGACCACCATTGCACCGAAGTGCAGCCATGGAGTGAATATGTATAGATAGTTAGTAGCGACCATTGCCACAATCCATGAAACTAAGGCGAGCGTGAGATATACGAGCTGCTCACCTTTGGGTGGCGCAGTTTTTCCGTATTTTCCGGCGGCGCAGTGTAGCGCCACAATCGCTAGCAGAAACAGGATAAATTGCAGTAGTGCCGGCACCACAGCCCAGACTGACCGATCCAAGCCTTCCGCCGTCAGCGCCATAACCGCCGGTAGAACTCCCCCGCCGAGAACGGCAGCAACAGCGTTCACAATTTTAAATCTCATTTTGATTCTCCTTCGAATCTAGGCTTGAGACGCGCCGATCACAACGCTGCCCCAAGCCTTCGTAAATATAAGTGATACGCTCTGCAAACCGACCCAGTGTCGAAGTTCTAGTCGGGGGGGGTATTAGGTTCAGTAATTTTGCACCTTACGGAATCTAATGTAATTAGTTTCTTTAACATGAGAACTCTCCCTTCGTCTTTGAAATTGAGTACTCATTTCTCTGTATAACACAAACTCCTATAATTAACAAAGTTTAAGTGTTTTTGATCGACCAGCCCTCTTCCGCTGAAATATCAATGCGTCTAGGATCCTCTACGTCTGTGTTCGCACGCTGAATAACCGGCTCAAGCTCATCCAACGCCAAATGTTCGCGATCAATATGACCCGCACGATACGCAGCGCGACCAGCCATGTGCGCCGACACAGGCGCAGTAAGAGACTGCAGAATAAAAACCGGCAGCAGCGCAAATAGTGTCATCAAATTACGCTGATCAAGAGCAACCGCCAAAATAATCAGTAGCAGCCCAAAAATCTGTGGTTTCGTCGCTGCGTGCAAGCGGGACAGAGGGTCTTTAAAGCGCAGCAAACCGATTCCTGCTGTTGCAGAAAGCAGACCAGCGCCGAGCACACACACTGCTGCTGCAATTTCCCAAATAGGAGACTCTAACACGGCTACCCCTCCTTCTTAGCTGTAAAGTCTGTCTGCGGTTCAGAATTAGCGTGCGTAATCTGAATTTCTCCGGTCGCAGGACGCTCACTTTCTGTGCCCTGGCTTGTAGAAACGCCCTTCTCCAGAGTTGTCGGATTAGCGCGACGCACATATCGCGACACAGTTACGGTTGCTAAGGCTGCAGTCGCAGAGATACCGATCATAACCGGGACAGAGTTGTTGTGATTATTAATAACCATCTCTGCCCCCATCGCTAACACAATAGTTGTGAGCAAAACGTCACTGGCCACCAAACGATCAAGAATCGTCGGCCCCTGAAGAGCACGAATAAGGGCGCACAAAGCAGTGATGGCCAGCGCCCCAGCTCCGACCCAGACGAGTGTATTCTCAAGAATTAGCACGACAATCCTCCATATCTGAACGCGAACCAATGGCGTTTACCAGCAAGCGTTCGATCTTATGGACATCGCGACGCAGCTTGTCGCGCTGTTTCTCTTCCGGCCCGTGCAACATGTGTAGATAAAGCACGGAATTAAAACGGTCAACATCCACAATCAAGGATCCGGGGATCAGTGAGATTGTCAGGCCTGTCATCGTAAGGATAAAGTCACTTCTTGTGCGCAAACGCACCTCTACAACCGCCGGGCTCACCCTTTTGAAAGGGTTAACCGCATGCCATGCCACCTGCAGCGAACCGAGCACAAGCTCCCACAGGAAGTAGATAAAGTACTGCAGCGCAGCAAAAATATTAAAACGTCCGGCAAGCTCAACCGGTGGCAGATAAAAAACACGGGTAACAAGAATCGCGACCGCAATACCGGACACAAATGACATTGGCGTGACTTCTTGCCACAGCATCATCCACACCACAACAAGACCGAAAATTAGTGGCAGTTCATGCACCCGAATCAAAAAATGAAAACGCCGGTCTGTGTAGCTTTCTGCGCTGTCACGCAAGCGCTGCGCCCGCTTCTCAGTTAGTTCGGTAGTCATGGTTTAACCTCCTGTGGTGGGTCCACATACCATGGGATCTGCAGCTCTCGATCGCTTAACACGCGACCAGCCCGGTCTGCGTAGCTCATCAAAGGCCCTGCGAACAGGGTCAACCCTAAACAGACAACAACCATGCTCGCAGTTGCGGCAGTCATCAGTTTTGGAACCTCTCGTGACCCGCGCTCCGGCCCCAAATCTGGTGCATCTACTAGCTGTTGGAGCATACTCTGCCCGTCTTTTATTTCGCTCTTCGGGCGCCAGAAAGAAAGTGTCCACATCCGGATCAGCGCGTTTAGAGTTAGCAGCGACACAACCGTGCCGATCCCGATTAACCAATAGTGCGTTGCAGTCGGGTTTGCAGCAGCCGCACTGAACAAGCCGACTTTACCAAGGAACCCGGAAAACGGCGGAATACCACCAAGATTCATCATGGTTATGAAGGTCATAACTGCAAGCAGAGGCGCTTTCTTTAACAGACCACTGAGTCGCTCCATGTTAGTTGATCCGCCGACGCGCTCAATCATCCCAACACACAGGAACATAGTTGTCTGCACAATAATGTGGTGAATTATGTAGTAGACGGTCGCGTTAAATCCCGCCGCAGTATTGATCGCGATACCAAAAAGCAGGTAACCGATATGGCTGACCAGCGTGAAACTCAAAAGCCTCTTTATATCGCGCTGTGATAGTGCACCAAGAATACCGACGATAAGAGTCAGGGCCGCCATCCACATCAGCAACTGATTAATATCAGACTCCGGAAAGAGCATAGTTTGGCTGCGCAAAATAGCGTAAATACCAACTTTTGTCAGCAGACCCGCAAAAACCGCAGTAACGGGCGCGGGAGCGGTTGGGTAAGAGTCTGGCAGCCAAAATGAGAGCGGGAAAATAGCTGCTTTAATGCCAAAAGCAACAAGCAAAAGGAGATTTAGGGCGAGCTGTATTTCTGGGTTCAGCTCAGCAATTCGGATCGAAAGCTGCGCCATGCTTACAGTGCCTGTGGCGCCGTAAATAATGCCCAGCGCCGCAAGAAAAAGCACAGAAGAGACCAGGGAGACAACAATATATGTGATGCCCGCACGAATACGTGGTCCGGTGCCACCCATTGTCAGAAGCACATAGCTTGCAACGAGCAAAATTTCAAAGGCGACGTAGAGGTTAAACAAATCGTTGGCTACGAATGCGTCGAAAACTCCCGCTCCCAAAACCAAATAGCTTGGGAAGAAGATAGAAACAGGGGTTTCCTCATCACCATCAGATAGACGCTGCCCGATAGAGAAGACAAGCACTGCTATCAGCACAATCGCCGAAGTTGTAACAAGCGCTGCAGAAAGTCGATCGGCCATTAGCACAATTCCAACAGGCGCTTCCCAACCACCGATAGCCATTACCAAAGGCGCATCCTGCACATCGATAATGACCATCATTGCAACACCGATTAACGCTACAACAGTGAGCGAAACGAAGGTGATGAGACTCTGCAGGTTTCTGCGCTGCGGCACCGCCAACGCCATAGCAGCACCAAGCAGGGGAACAAGCACCACCAGGGGCACAAGTGCGGCTGTGTCCATTATTCTCCCTCCGTCTTAGTCTGCTTTTTCGCGGCCGCGCTTAAGCGGTCATCTTCGCCGTCATCATCGATATCGAACTCAACAACCTGTTCGAGCTCTTCGGGTGAAATCTCTTCCACAAAACCGTGCTGTTCAGACTGCGTAATCTCAACATCTTCAGCGTCATCACTCACCCGGTCGTCGTGATCTTCAGCATGCCGGAAAGCGCGATATATCAGTGCCAGCAGAAAGGCACTCACCGCAAAAGTAATCACAATTGCAGTCAACACAAACGCCTGCGGCAGCGGATCATTCATCTCTTCCGCTTCTGCAGTTCCTACCAGAGGTGCTGCGCCGAAACTACCGGACATCATGAAAATTAGCAGGTTGGTGGCGTTTCCAACAAGCAAGAAACCGAGCAAAATTCTGGTAAAACCGCGATCGAGCATGAGAGTAAAACCAACCGCATACATGACCACCATAGCTACAACTAAAAGCAGCGAAACTGTCATCGTGCTGTCACCTGCCGATCTGATTCCGTGTGCACATCAATCTGCGCGCCGAGTGAGCGAACCACATCGAGCACCAGCCCAAACACGATAAGGTACACCCCAATATCGAAAACTGTTGAGGTCACCAGCGCAAGCTCACCAAAAATTCCAAGGTCGAGATCGATCCAGTTAGATGTCAGCGCGGCCTGTCCAAACAGCATTGGAGCAATAACTGTCAGGGCCGCGATAATCATACCGATACCAACTATGCGCCCCGCGTCAAATGGCACTGTTGCACCGAGCTCGGTGCGACCGCCCGTCAAGTATCGTGCAACAACTGCCATGCCGGCAATAAGACCGCCGGCAAAACCACCACCGGGGCTGTTGTGCCCGGCAAGCAGCATGTAGATCGAAAGAATAATCAGAATATGGAAAATTAATCGCACCACCACTTCAAGCACGATCGACCGCCGTTCCGGGCTCAGGTCGCTCCCTGCAAGCATCCAGTTGCCGCGCGCGACTGAGCTCTGCGGGTCAACAACCTGGCGGAACTTATGCAGTGCATTTGACCTGGCGTCACGGCGACTAATCTTTGGCAGATTATCTCCGCGTTCAAAGAGGAACACGAGGGAGGCAATACCTGTTGCCGCAGCGATAACGACGCTCAGCTCCCCGAAAGTATCCCAACCACGAATATCGACGAGCGTGACGTTTACAATGTTTTTCCCGTGCCCACCTGAGACAGCAAGCTCAGCAAAATCAACTGAAACTGGTGTGTGAATGCGCGCACCGAGTGCAGTCAGCGCAAAAACTCCCAACACAATACCCATTGCTGATCCAATAAAGATATTGCGGATCCTGAGCGGCAGTTTTTCACGCCGTGAGAGACGCTGCGGCAGGCGCCGGATCACCAAAACAAAAGCAATCAGCGTAAGTGTCTCAACAAGCATCTGTGTCAGCGCCAAGTCAGGGGCACCGTGCAGAGCGAACAGGGCTGCCATAGCGTAGCCGGCAAACCCGACAAGAATCGCTGCTTGGAATCGCTTGGTGGCAAGCAGCGTAGCAACTGACGCGATTATCAGCACAGCAGCAATCACAGCCTGCACAGGGCTCCCCAAGTAGGTATCGACAAGCGGCTGTTGCGATAGGAGTAGGTGACCACCAACACCCACGGAGGCGACTGTCAAGGTCACAGCGAGATAGAACGGCAGGGAGCCACGTTGGGTCAGAGCGGTAATCCAGACTGCAACGCGATCCAACACCAAAAATAGATCTGCGAAAAACGCGGGAGCTGAAAACCTATCTTCGAAATGCGGCAGCCTAGAGTCACCAACCCCGAAAACAGGAATTAATAGGGCACCAACTATTAACACCGCAACGGTGGTGCCGAGTGCTGGTGTAATACCGTGCCAGAGAGCGAAATGTTCAATAGTTTCGGCCGTTGGCCGCACCCGCTGATATATCGGATCAAGCAGATTTGAGAAGATACCGCCGAAAAGAGCAAGCGCGCTAAATACCGCCGCAGAGAAAAGCATGGGTTTGCTAACATCGTGGAGTTTTTCGACTTCGGCAACTCCCTTTTTGCTTGCGAAAGCACCATATGCAAAACGGAGCATATACGCGACGGTGAGCACGGATCCTGCTACCAAAACCCCCAAAACAAGTGGTGCGTAAGGATCGTTAAGATGATGAATCAACTCTGTAAGAGCTGCCTCTTTTGCCACAAAACCGATAAGCGGCGGGAACCCAATCATCGACAGCGTCGCAAGAACTGCGACTGTTGCAAGCAAAGGTGCCTGTTTTCCGAGACCGCTGATCCGCCTTAGGTCGCGTGTTCCGGTATAGTGCTCGATCAGACCAACTGAGAGAAACAGCGGAGCTTTAGCAACTGCGTGCGCAAAAAGTAGCGCAGTTGCAGCAGCGTCAACGGCGGGGATGGCTACACCGTAGAGCATAACAAGCATCCCCAGCTGGCTCACTGTGCCGAAGGCGAGCACGAGCTTTAGATCAGTCTGGCGCAGTGCGCGTATTCCGCCGAGCAGCATGGTAACCGCACCGAGAATAACGAGTGTCGCACGGTAGCCGGGGATATCTCCGAATGCTGGCCCGAGCAGAGCCACTAGGAGGATACCGGCTTTAACCATTGCTGCCGCGTGCAAATAGGCGCTAACAGGGGTGGGCGCTGCCATAGCCTGCGGCAACCAAAAATGGAACGGGAAAATAGCAGATTTAGAAAGCGCACCAGCCAAAAGCAGGAAAACAGCAACAGCAGCGGCCGTAGATGAGGGCGCCGCGGCAATAATTGCACTCAGGTTGGCCTCGCCTGTTTCAAACACAAGAATAATCAGACCAACCAGCATGGCAAGACCACCAATAGTGGTGATAATAATTGCCTGTGCTGCTGCGACACGCCCCGTACGCTTCTTACCGTTATGCGCGATAAGCAGGAATGAGAAGACGGTTGTTGCTTCCCAAAAAATGAAGAGCAAAAATACGTTATCGGCAATTACAAGCCCCAGCATAACCGCTGCAAAGGCTGTGAATACCGCGCCGAATCTAGGGACGTTCTGATCTGCCACCTGGAAGTATCGCGCGCAGTAGAAAAGAATCAGCGCTCCAGCGCCTGTTACCAGAAGCGCAAGCAGGTTTGTAAAAAGATCTATCCGGAAGGTGATGTCGATGGAAAATTGCGGGATCCATGCGTAGTGCTCAGAAATAGCTTCGCCGTTAAAAGTTTGAGGCAAATACGTCGCCAAAGCGCAGAAGGCCATGGCTGGAACAGCAGCTAGAGCAAAAAAGCCGTTTCGTCCAAAGCGGCGAAGAAGTGGGTATGCAAGAAGGCTTGCAAAAGAGTATAGCGCTAGTGAAAAAGTGATCACTGTCACGAGAAAACCCCTGGGCCGATTGTTGGAGCCGGCACACAAATACTGAATCTAACCCTACATTGCTAACCTTAAAACTATCTGGCTAGGGAAACTGAAATGTCTCGTATTTTTTTGTGTATATATAAAAATAGTGGGGGCATGTTCCCCACTCTCACCACAACGGTAAGAGAAGAAAACACACCCCCACAAGAAAAAAATAATTCCGGCAGTGACCTACTCTCCCACACCCTCCCGAGTGCAGTACCATCAGCGCTGTCAGCCTTAGCTTCCGGGTTCGGAATGTAACCGGGCGTTTCCCTGACGCTATAACCACCGGAAAACCCTTCAACAGGACTCCCCAAAAAAGTGGAACCAATATTAAATTACCAACATTTAAGGATCCGTCGGAAACCACACAGTAGACGCAAACAACAAAAACCCAACACTTCTTATAGCCAAAAATGTTTAACAAGTCTTCGGTCTATTAGTACCAGTCAGCTCCACACATTACTGCGCTTCCACATCTGGCCTATCAACCCCATAATCTATAGGGGACCTCACACCCACAATTGGGTAAGGAAATCTCATCTCGAGGCCGGCTTCCCGCTTAGATGCCTTCAGCGGTTATCCATCCCGAACGTAGCAAACCAGCCATGCCCTTGGCAGAACAACTGGCACACCAGAGGTCCGTCCAACCCGGTCCTCTCGTACTAGGGTCAGATCCTCTCAAATTTCCAACGCACGCAGCGGATAGGGACCGAACTGTCTCACGACGTTCTAAACCCAGCTCGCGTACCGCTTTAATGGGCGAACAGCCCAACCCTTGGGACCAACTCCAGCCCCAGGATGCGACGAGCCGACATCGAGGTGCCAAACCATGCCGTCGATATGGACTCTTGGGCAAGATCAGCCTGTTATCCCCGAGGTACCTTTTATCCGTTGAGCGACAGCGCTTCCACAAGCCACTGCCGGATCACTAGTCCCGACTTTCGTCCCTGCTCGACCTGTCAGTCTCACAGTCAAGCTCCCTTGTGCACTTACACTCGCCACCTGATTGCCAACCAGGCTGAGGGAACCTTTGGGCGCCTCCGTTACTCTTTGGGAGGCAACCGCCCCAGTTAAACTACCCACCAGGCACTGTCCCAGAACCCGATCAGGGTCCGTAGTTAGATATCCAGAGTGACCAGAGTGGTATTTCAACAACGACTCCACACACACTAGCGTGCATGCTTCAAAGTCTCCCACCTATCCTACACAAGCCACACCGAACACCAATACCAAGCTGTAGTAAAGGTCACGGGGTCTTTCCGTCCTGCTGCGCGTAACGAGCATCTTTACTCGTAATGCAATTTCGCCGAGTTCATGGTGGAGACAGCTGGGAAGTCGTTACGCCATTCGTGCAGGTCGGAACTTACCCGACAAGGAATTTCGCTACCTTAGGATGGTTATAGTTACCACCGCCGTTTACTGGGGCTTAAATTCAAAGCTTCACCCAAAAAGAGTTAACCTCTCCTCTTAACCTTCCAGCACCGGGCAGGCGTCAGTCCGTATACATCCAATTGCTTGTTAGCACGGACCTGTGTTTTTAGTAAACAGTCGCTTCCCACTGGTCTCTGCGGCCACCACACCCTTTCCCAAGCAAGTTGGTATAAGCGGATGGCCCCCCTTCTCCCGAAGTTACGGGGGCATTTTGCCGAGTTCCTTCACCACGATTATCTCGATCTCCTTAGTATTCTCTACCTGACCACCTGAGTCGGTTTGGGGTACGGGCAACCAGCAACCTCACGCCGATGCTTTTCTCGGCAGCATAGGATCAGTAACTTCACCAAAACGGCTCCCCATCACATCTCACCCAAACACCCGCGGATTTACCAACGGGATAGGCTACATGCTTAGCCCGGGACAACCATCGCCCGGGATTACCTACCTTCCTGCGTCACACCTCACGCTCACGCACCAACACCGGGTTCGAAAACCAACACCAGAAATCAACCCCGAAGGGAAAAAATCCAGAAAAGCTTTCTTAGCACTTATTGGATTGTGTTGAACGGTTACCAGCCGGTACGGGAATATCAACCCGTTATCCATCGACTACGCCTGTCGGCCTCGCCTTAGGTCCCGACTTACCCAGGGCAGATTAGCTTGACCCTGGAACCCTTGGTCTTCCGGAGGACGGGTTTCTCACCCGTCTTTCGCTACTCATGCCTGCATTCTCACTCGTGTCACATCCACAACTAGATCACTCTGCTGCTTCACTCGCGACACGACGCTCTCCTACCCAGTCAACAAACTGAACCACAAAGGCTTATCTAACTGTTAACTGCCATATCTTCGGTGGTGTGCTTGAGCCCCGTTACATTGTCGGCGCGGAATCACTTGACCAGTGAGCTATTACGCACTCTTTCAAGGGTGGCTGCTTCTAAGCCAACCTCCTGGTTGTCTAAGCAACTCCACATCCTTTTCCACTTAGCACACGCTTAGGGACCTTAGATGATGATCTGGGTTGTTTCCCTCTCGACTATGAAGATTATCCCCCACAGTCTCACTGCTACGCTCTCACTTACCGGCATTCGGAGTTTAGCTGACGTCAGTAACCTTGTAGGGCCCATCGGCCATCCAGTAGCTCTACCTCCGGCAAGAAACACGTAACGCTGCACCTAAATGCATTTCGGAGAGAACCAGCTATCACGAAGTTTGATTGGCCTTTCACCCCTAACCACAGCTCATCCCCTCAGTTTTCAACCTAAGTGGGTTCGGCCCTCCACACGCTCTTACACGTGCTTCAGCCTGGCCATGGCTAGATCACTTCGCTTCGGGTCTAGGACACGCGACTAAAACGCCCTATTCAGACTCGCTTTCGCTACGGCTACCCCACACGGGTTAACCTCGCCACATGCCGCTAACTCGCAGGCTCATTCTTCAAAAGGCACGCCATCACACCAAAAACAGTGCTCTGACGGATTGTAAGCAAACGGTTTCAGGTACTATTTCACTCCCCTCCCGGGGTACTTTTCACCTTTCCCTCACGGTACTTGTCCGCTATCGGTCATCTAGTAGTATTTAGGCTTACCAGGTGGTCCTGGCAGATTCACACGGGATTTCACGGGCCCCGTGCTACTCGGGATACACATAACGCTGTAAGAAAATTTCAGATACGGGACTCTCACCCACTCCGGTCACCCCTTCCAAGGTGTTCTCCTATATCCTTAACAATCACGTCGAAAGTCCGGTAGAACAATCAAATGCGTCCCACAACCCCGCACGCGCAACCCCTACCGAGTATCACACACGCACGGTTTAGCCTCATCCAGTTTCGCTCGCCACTACTCCCGGAATCACTATTGTTTTCTCTTCCTGTGGGTACTGAGATGTTTCACTTCCCCACGTTCCCTCTACCCGCCCTATATATTCAGACGGGAGTAACACACAAACATAAAGTCGCATGCTGGGTTTCCCCATTCGGAAATCCTCGGATCACAGCTCGTTTATCAACTCCCCGAGGCTTATCGCAGATTACTACGTCCTTCTTCGGCTCTAGATGCCAAGGCATCCACCGTTCGCTCTTAAGAACTTGCAAACAAAACAAAATCACAAAACAAACACCACAACAAAAAGTTGCAGCATCCATCTCTAGACCATAAAAAAAATTAAGTATCACAACAACACAAACAAAACAAACACCACAACAAAAAATTGCAGCATCCATAAAGCTTGCATCACTGCAGATGCTCGCGTCCACTGTGTAGTTTCCAACGTACCCACACACCCAACCAGCAACCACCATCAAAACAGCAGCCACCAGAAGGAGTGCAAGAAACCCAAACCAGAAAAAACCTGGCCCCGGTCTCCCAGAACCCCAATAGTATGCACCAACAACCAGAACCGAAAACCAAACACCCCGTTCCAACCCCACAAAAGAATGAAGCGTACTAAACAGCATCCAGAAACAATCCCAATCAATCATCAAACGTTCCACCCATGAGCCACCAGCAAACACACACACGGCATTTAAACTGGCAACCACCACAAAACAGACACAAGCCTGAATAACATGCGGCGACAAATGCTCCTTAGAAAGGAGGTGATCCAGCCGCACCTTCCGGTACGGCTACCTTGTTACGACTTAGTCCTAATCACCAGTCCCACCTTAGACGGCTCCCTCCAAAAAGGTTAGGCCACCGGCGTCGGGTGTTACCGACTTTCATGACTTGACGGGCGGTGTGTACAAGGCCCGGGAACGTATTCACCGCAGCGTTGCTGATCTGCGATTACTAGCGACTCCGACTTCATGGGGTCGAGTTGCAGACCCCAATCCGAACTGAGACCGGCTTTTTGGGATTCGCTCCACCTTACGGTATCGCAGCCCTTTGTACCGGCCATTGTAGCATGCGTGAAGCCCAAGACATAAGGGGCATGATGATTTGACGTCATCCCCACCTTCCTCCGTGTTGACCACGGCAGTATCCCATGAGTCCCCGGCATAACCCGCTGGCAACATAGGACGAGGGTTGCGCTCGTTGCCGGACTTAACCGAACATCTCACGACACGAGCTGACGACAACCATGCACCACCTGTATAGAAGTGTCCAAAGAGTCCTGTATCTCTACAGTGTTCTCCTATATGTCAAGCCTTGGTAAGGTTCTTCGCGTTGCATCGAATTAATCCGCATGCTCCGCCGCTTGTGCGGGCCCCCGTCAATTCCTTTGAGTTTTAGCCTTGCGGCCGTACTCCCCAGGCGGGGAACTTAATGCGTTAGCGTCGACACGGAGACCGTGGAACAGTCCCCACATCTAGTTCCCAACGTTTACGGCATGGACTACCAGGGTATCTAATCCTGTTCGCTCCCCATGCTTTCGCTCCTCAGCGTCAGTAGCGGCCCAGAGATCTGCCTTCGCCATCGGTGTTCCTCCTGATATCTGCGCATTCCACCGCTACACCAGGAATTCCAATCTCCCCTACCGCACTCAAGCCTGCCCGTACCCACTGCAAGTCTAAGGTTGAGCCTTAGGATTTCACAGCAGACGCGACAAACCGCCTACGAGCTCTTTACGCCCAATAATTCCGGACAACGCTTGCACCCTACGTATTACCGCGGCTGCTGGCACGTAGTTAGCCGGTGCTTTTTCTGTAGGTACCGTCACTTACGCTTCTTCCCTACTAAAAGAGGTTTACAACCCGAAGGCCGTCATCCCTCACGCGGCGTTGCTGCATCAGGCTTTCGCCCATTGTGCAATATTCCCCACTGCTGCCTCCCGTAGGAGTCTGGGCCGTGTCTCAGTCCCAGTGTGGCCGGTCACCCTCTCAGGCCGGCTACCCGTCGTCGCCATGGTAAGCCATTACCTCACCATCAAGCTGATAGGCCGCGAGTCCATCCCCCACCAAAAAATCTTTCCACCAATCACCATGCGGTAAAAGGTCATATCCAGTATTAGACACCGTTTCCAGCGCTTATCCCAGAGTGAGGGGCAGGTTACTCACGTGTTACTCACCCGTTCGCCACTAATCCACCCAAGCAAGCTTAGGCTTCATCGTTCGACTTGCATGTGTTAAGCACGCCGCCAGCGTTCGTCCTGAGCCAGGATCAAACTCTCCGTAAAAAACAAAAAAACAAACAGCATCGGGAAAACAACACTGAATGCGAGTTTGACCTGACAAACGATTCTGACAATCAAAAAATCATCAAGAATGTTCATCCAAAAACAAGGAATCCCCACCAGCATAAAAACTGGCACGAGGTTCAAATAAAATTTGGCATTTGACAATCAAGTGCACACTATTGAGTTCTCAAAGACCAAACAGAACCCGTACACGCTCCAACCAAGAAGCCTCCGAACCCCGCAGGATCAAAACAATGAAAAACAACCATAACACAAAAAGCCAACAAACAAAAGCCAGAAAATGTGTAAACAGTGTTTCCCACCAAGACGCTGACCGTGTTTCCGTTTCCTGACGTTCGGCCAACAGATGACTACTCTACGCACCCAGACCCACCCCACGCAAACAACACCAACACCCGGGCGTGTCGCAGGCGTAAATACGCTTGAATAGTGCCCATGTCTATTAATGACCGCAGCAATTTTGGATTCCAAGTAAATAGCGTGCTCACCTCCGACGGTTTTACAGGCACACACTCCGGTAAACCCCTGGGTCGCACAGGCACGATCACAACACCCCACGGCACAATCAACACCCCCGCTTTTATCCCGGTTGGCACAAAAGCAGTTGTAAAAGGTTTGCTGCCTGAGACTGTTAGAGAGTTGGGCGGGCAGGCTGTTTTAGCGAACGCCTATCACCTGTTTTTGCAGCCCGGCAGCAAAACCCTCGATCGGGCTGGTGGGCTTGCAAAGTTTATGCACTGGAACGGCCCAACCTTTACCGACTCCGGCGGCTTCCAAGTAATGTCACTCGGTGTCGGTCACAAGAAGACTCTCTCAATGGAGGCGGCAAAACACAACGCCGCTGAAGTTATCGCGAAAGACAAAGATCGACTTGCCAAGGTTGATGAAGACGGGGTCACCTTCAAATCCTTCATAAACGGCGATACACACCGCTTCACGCCTGAAGTCTCCATGCGCGTTCAGCACGAAATTGGCGCAGACATCATGTTCGCTTTTGATGAACTGACCACGCTGATGAACTCCCGAGAGTATCAGGAAGCCTCTGTGCAGCGCACATCCCGGTGGGCAAAACGCTGCCTTGACGAGCATGCGCGCCTTACAAGAGAGCGGACGGATCGGCCATACCAGGCACTGTTTGGTGTTATTCAGGGAGCGCAATACGAAGACCTGCGGCGGATGGCGGCAAAAGATTTGGGCACTATGACGGGTGCGGAACACACCTCACAGACCTTTGACGGTTTCGGCCTTGGCGGCGCAATTGAAAAACCGCGGCTCGGCGAAATTGTGAGCTGGATGACCGATGAACTCCCGGAAGATAAACCGCGCCATCTGCTCGGTATCTCCGAACCAGATGACCTGTTTCTGGGAATCGCAGCAGGTGCCGACACTTTTGACTGCGTTGCCCCCTCCCGTCAGGCTCGGGGTGGCACAATGTACAGCCGCGACGGCCGTGTAAACGCAAAAAATTCGATCCACAAAACCAGATTCGAGCCGCTTGAAATAGGTTGCGATTGCTACACCTGCGAAAACTATGACGCCGCATATCTGCATCATTTGTTTAAGTCGCGCGAGATGGGCGCTGCAACACTGGCAACAATTCACAACGAACGGTTTATTGTGCGACTCGTTGATGAAATTCGCGCATCGATGACTGACGGCACCTTTGCTGAGCTCCGCGAAGAAACGCTGCATCGCTACTACGGCAAGGAGTATGCCCAGGAGGTAATTGCACGCGCTAGCTAAGCTTTACGCGGCTCTTAATTCACTTTCTCGCTTAGAGTAACCAGCAAATGCGGCACTATCGCGGCGCCGCTACCGGCTGCAACCAACAGCTGCTCAGGTTTCCCAGTGGCCGCTTCTCCCACCGCATAAAGCCCGCTGATGCGCGTTAATCCGGGAAGTGCTGCGTGCGGATCCGAAAGCCCTAAACCCTTAAATGCTGTTTCGGTCACACCGAGCGGCGCGAGGAATTTAATATTCAAAGAGCTCTTTGGCAGCACAAACCCGGCGCTTGCTGCAACAACCTCACCAGTGTGCAGGCGCACACCGTGCATTTGGGCGCGCTCACCAATAATCTCACTGACGCTATCGGCGTTTAGCACCGTCACCCTAGGGCTAAAGCGGCGCACCAGAGTCTCCGCCTGCAGCACAGCTTCCCGCTCTATTTCCGGGTGCGGAATGATGACGAGTGGCTTGTTTGTTTTTTCATAACCGTCACAAACCACACAGCTGTGTAACGCAGTCCCATAATAGGCGCGCAGGTTGGTAATTTCAGGCAGCTGTTCAGCAAGCCCGGTTGCAACCACTACGATCCTTGCGCTGACAGTTTTAACCTCACCGCCCCGCACTGTTCGTAGGCTTAGCTCAAACCCCGCATCAGCGCCGCCCTGCACCGCAGTAACCTCTGCCATTAGGTAGCTCGCACTCGGATAGGTGAGAAATTCTTCACGCCCGAGTTGCCTAAGTTCCAGCGGGGATGCGCCGTCACGGGTAATGAAACCGTGCGAGATAAGGGTGGCCGAGTGCCGTGGCCGGTTTGCATCGACCAACAGAACCCGCGCATGGCCGCGCACCAGGTTGAGAGCGCAGGCAAGCCCAGCTGGCCCGGCCCCAATCACCACAGCGTCAAAACAGTTTGCGGGAACAGCCTCCCCAGCGCCGCAGATAGCAGCTGTCGGCACAGCGCCCCCTTAAAGCTGGTCTGCTAGCCGCTGTAGACGGGTCAGCGATTCTGCCTTACCAAGCAGCTCTAACGACTCGAAAAGCGGCGGTGATACGCGACGGCCAGAAACTGCGACGCGCAGTGGCGTAAAGGCAAATCTTGGCTTCAGCTCCATTTTTTCAACCAACGCAGACTGCAGTGTTTCTTGGATTGTCGCTGCTTTCCACTTATCGTCACTGAGTGCGTTAAGCGCCTCCTGGCTCGCCTCGAGCACCTCAGGCGCGTTATCTGACAGAGCCTTAAGCGCATCAGCAGCGTAGTCAATGTGTTCAGCTGTTGTGAAGAGGAAGCCCAACATTCCAACAGCCTCACTGAGCACAGTAATGCGTGACTGCACGAGCGGCACCGCCTGGTGCAGCACCTCTCGCTGTTTCTCAGTTAGCTCAGCTGGCAGAGCTCCCCCGGCTATCAGATACGGCACTATACGCTCTTCAAAATCTTGCGGGTCGAGCAGTCGAATATGATCTGCGTTTATCGAGTCTGCTTTCTTCTGGTCGAATCGCGCTGGGTTCGGGTTGACGTTCTTTACATCAAAAGCTGCAACCATTTCGTCGCTGGTAAACACATCACGGTCTGGGGCCAGCGACCAGCCGAGCAGCGAGAGATAGTTTATGAGCCCCTCGGGAATGAAACCGCGGTCGCGGTGATGCAAGAGGTTCGACTCGGGATCGCGCTTTGAAAGCTTCTTATTCCCCTCCCCCATCACATATGGCAAGTGACCAAAGTTTGGAATATGCCCCGCAACCCCGATCTCAATAAGCGCATGGTAGAGCGCAATCTGGCGCGGAGTGGATGACAATAGATCTTCACCACGCAGCACATGGGTGATGCCCATCAGAGCGTCATCAACAGGGTTTACCAGTGTGTAAAGCGGCGCCCCGTTTGGTCGCACAACAACAAAGTCGATCGTGGAACCGGCAGGGAAAGTGATGTCACCGCGCACCAGGTCTGTGAATGATAGATCAACATCCGGCACACGGAAACGCAAAGCTGGCTGGCGGCCTTCCCTGCGGAATGCCTCTTTCTGCTCTTCGGTTAAATCGCGATCAAAGTTATCGTAACCAAGCTGCTTTGGGCGACCGTTAGCAATGTTGCGAGCTTCAATCTCTTCGGGGGTTGAATAGCTTTCATAGAGATGACCGCCGGCCTTTAGCTTCTCGATAACATCCTGGTAGATCTCGCCGCGCTGTGACTGCCGGTATGGCTCATGCGGGCCACCGACGCCAACGCCCTCGTCCCAGTTAAGACCCAGCCAGTGCAGGCTGTCGATAATCTGTGCAAAACTTTCTTCGCTGTCTCGTGCCGCATCAGTGTCTTCAATACGGAAAACAAAAGTGCCGCCCGTATGCCGTGCATAAGCCCAGTTAAACAGAGCTGTGCGCACCATACCCACGTGTGGGGTGCCGGTTGGTGACGGGCAAAAACGGACGCGCACGTCGCTGCCGGTTGCAGTTGAGAACAAAGATTTGCTTGAAGTAGTCATCACAAGCAAGTTTACTAGAGTGACTCAAGCCCCCAGCGCCCAGCATCAACCTCAGCTGCAAGTGTCGCCGCTAGTCTGGCAGCTGGGCTCAGCACCGCTGTATCGGTCGTTGCCAAGCCGACTGTGCGATGTCGCGCCCGTTGCATGGATACGGCCTTGGCCCCCTCAGGCAGTGTGCGCATGCCTGCAAGTGCTAAGCCCGGCACAAGCGCCACAGCAGTGCCGGCTGCCACCATCGCAACCATCGCCGGCATGTTATCGGTCTCTTGAATAATGTCCGGCTCGAACCCGTGCTCAGCTGCCACAGACAGCAGGTTGCCACGACACTTCTCACAGCCAGCGATCCAGTGGTCTGCCCTAAAGTCAGCCATGTCTACCGCACCTTTAACAGCAGCGCGGGCGTCATCTGCAGCGATAACAAGATGCAGCTGCTCCCGCCACAGCGGTTTATAGACCGTTCCAGCCGGCAGCTTGGTGGTGTCTTGGTAGTCGAAAATTAGCGCGCAGTCGACTTCCCCATCGCGCAGCATTGCCAAGGCGGATGGTGGCTCTGCCTCGCGATACTGCATCGTTACTCCGGGGGCGAGTGAGGCTAAGGATCGCATCATGTCCGGCACTACGGTTGCCGAAGCTGAGGGGAACCCAACCAGACGCAGCTGCCCCCCGCGATCATCTTTTAACGCAGCAATTTTCTCGAATGCTTCATCGAGCTCAGCAACGACCTTTGCACCGTGACTGGCAAGAATCAGACCCGCCGGTGTCAAGCGGACACTGCGCCCAACCCGTTCGGTTAACGGCACCTGCAGTTTTGCTTCCAGTCGCTTTACGCGCTGCGACACAGCCGGCTGACTCAACCCCAGTTTTTCAGAAACTCCGGCGAGTGAACCTTCGCTACCCAGACTGTACAAAATGCGTAGGTCTGTTGAGTCGACACCCTCAGCCATGCTGTCTCATCAGTCTTCAGAGCTCATCCGAGCATCTACAACAGCGCGTGTACGTTCAGCTTCAGCCGCTAAAAGACGCGCTTGATTCTCAGCATTTTCTGCCTGCGCGCTGCGCAGCGCCTCAGCTTTATCAGCTTCGGTGGCGACTAGCTGGCCGCAGGCTCCATCAATTTCTTTGCCGCGCGTATCACGCAGAGTTGTTGGAATTCCGGCTTCATTCAAGCGCCGCACAAATTCGCGTGTCACATCGGGCTCAGAGCGCGTCCAAATAGAGCCCGGAGTTGGGTTCAGGGGGATCGGGTTAACGTGCACCCAACCTCGCCCGCGCGCATTTAATTTTTCAGCCAGCAGGTCAGCACGCCAGGCGTGATCGTTCATATCTTTGATCAACGCATACTCGATTGACACACGCCGCCCAGTTTTTTCGAAGTAGCCGCGCGCAGCGTCAAGCACCTCGTCAACCTTCCACCGGCTGTTTACCGGAATTAGGTCATCACGCAGCTCATCATCTGGCGCATGCAGGCTCAGCGCGAAGGTGAGCGGCAGCTCCTCGGCTGTCAGTTTGCGGATCGCGGGAGCCAATCCTACGGTAGAGACGGTAATGCCGCGCGCGCTCATACCCAGCCCCTCGCCGGCCGGGGCGATCATCGTGCGAATTGATTGCATCACCCGTTTGTAATTTGCGAGCGGCTCACCCATGCCCATAAACACGATATTTGTGACGCGCTCCGGCTCTGCGCCGTTCCCAGCCTGCCGACCAACACCGAGCCCACCCTCAGCGATAACGCGGTTTGCCTGCACAACCTGATCAACGATTTCTGCCGCTGACATGTTTCGAGTCAGCCCCGCCTGCCCGGTGGCGCAGAACGGGCAGTTCATGCCGCAGCCGCACTCACTGGAAACACAGAGCGTGATACGACCCGGATACCGCATTAGAACTGATTCAATAAGGGATCCGTCAAACAGGCGCCACAAAAACTTCACAGTTGCGCCGTCATCTGTTGTGAGACGCTTCACCTCAGTTAAAAGAGGTGGTAAGAGCTCTCGCACAAGCTCTGCACGCCCCTCTTTTGGCAGGTCTGTCATCCGTTCAGGATCAGCGGTGTAGCGCTCGAAATAGTGTTTCGCAATCTGTTTTGCACGGAATGCGGGCAGCCCCAGCTCTTTAACTTTTTCAACGCGCTCTGCAACACTCATATCAGCCAGGTGCTTTGGCGGCTGTTTCACACGCGGCGCGGCAAACTGCAGAGTTGGGCGCCCGTCTGGGTTGGTTATCTGCTTCCACCCTTCCGCTTTCGGCCGCACCTGCCGACGCTCAGACCTATCCGCTGCACCAACAGAACGTGGACGAGTCGCGCGCAGCCGCCCCTCAACCTGACGCACACGCGGCGTCAGATCTGCTTTCTCTGTGTTGTGGTTAAGTCGTGCTGGATCCATAAGCCCTATTTATGCAGTTTGGTTTCTGAGATTACTGGGTTTCGCAGCACCCCAATGCCGCTCACCTCAACCTCAACACTGTCACCGTCAGTAATCGTAGATACACCAGCGGGGGTGCCGGTGAGAATCACATCGCCAGGCACCAGGGTGAAAACTGAAGACGCATAGGAGACTAGTTTCGCAACCGAATGAATCATGTCATGCACCGGCGCATCCTGCCGAATTTCACCGTTGATCCGAGATTTTACGCGCGCGGCATCAGAATTAAACTCAGTTTCAATAACAGGTCCGAGCGGGCAAAAAGTATCAAACCCCTTAGCGCGCGCCCACTGCCCGTCAGCCACCTGCAGATCGCGAGCGGAAACGTCATTAGCCACTGTATAGCCGAAAACTATGTCAAGCGCTTTCTCTTCTGGCACGTGCTTCCCAACAGCACCAATTACAACAGCGAGTTCTGCCTCAACCTGCACATTGCTAGAAACCTGTGGCAGCACGATTGGATCGCCGGGGCCAATCACAGAGGTGTTCGGCTTTAAAAACAGGAGCGGCTCAAAGGCCCCGCTGGCGGAAGTAGCGCCCGTAATATCCTGCATTTCCTGCTGGTGCGCAACATAGTTTTTACCCACACCGATTACTTTTGACATCGGCACTACCGGGGATAAAACACGGATCTGGCCGAAGCCGTATCGAGTGCCGGTTGTCTCAAACTTCCCGCCGAGCGGATCACCAGCAAGCTCAACAACCTCCAGGTCGCCGTTTTCAGCTTCGTCGACGACACCGAATGCGATTTTCTGCTCTTTTGAGAATCGAACAATCTTCACAACCGACCGCCCTCTATTGCGCTACCTGATGCAGCCAGCCGCGCTTGTCTGCGCGCGTTCCGAACTGGATGCCGGTGATCTCCTCGCGAATCCGCACGGTCACATCGCCCGTTGGCTGTGGCAGCGCAATCTCAAAACCGTCTGGCCCGATTAGGTAACCGATCGGGGCGATCACAGCTGCTGTGCCGCAGGCGAATGCCTCTTGAATGTAGCCGCTCTTAACGCCAGCTGCCCATTCGCTGACGGTTACGTTACGCTCTTCAACTGTAAAGCCAAAATCGCGAGCGATCTCAATAATGCTTTCACGGGTCACCCCGGCAAGAATATTTCCGTTGAGCTCCGGGGTGAGAAGCTTGTTGTCGTTCGTGACAAGAAATAGATTCATGCCGCCAAGCTCATCTATTGAGTCATTATCACCGGCATCTGTAAACAGCACCTGTTGGCAACCGTTTGCAAAAGCTTCGTCTGTCGCAACGAGTGATGCGGCGTAATTGCCACCGCACTTTGCAAAGCCGGTGCCTCCAACTCCCGCACGATTGTAGCTGGTCGACAGCCACAGCTTCAACGGCTTCAAACCACCTTCGAAGTAGTTACCTGAGGGGCTTGCGATAACGATAAAACGTGCACGGTGCGCACTGCGAACGCCTAAAAACACCTCGTCAGCAAACATAAACGGGCGCAGGTATAGCGAGAACCCTTCCTGCTCCGGCACCCAGCGGCTATCAACCGCAGTGAGCTTTTCGCACGCAGCGATAAAGAGCTCCTCAGGCAGTTCGGGCAGCGCAAGACGTTTTGCGCTCTTGTTGAATCGGGCAGCGTTTCGCTCTGGCCGGAAAATTGCGATTTCCCCGTTTGGATGACGGTATGCCTTCACACCCTCAAAAATTTCCTGCCCGTAGTGCAGCACAGCGTTTGCTGGATCCATCGCAATAGGGCCGTAAGGCAACACTTCGGGAGTTTGCCAGCCGGTCTCTTTTTCCCACACGATTGAGATCATGTGGTCGGTGAAAAAGGATCCGAACCCCAGCTCACCCTTTAAAATTTCAGCAACTTCAGCGTCACTCTTTGGGTTGCTTGGCACCACCTGAAATTCTACGGTCACTTTTTGCTCCGTTCTCTGATGCACTGATGTTACAACCATCTGTGCAGATAAAGATGCGCGCGGCATAAATACCGCGCGCACTAGTACGGGAGAAGAGACTTGAACTCTCACGCCTTGCGGCACAGGAACCTAAATCCTGCGTGTCTACCAATTCCACCACTCCCGCGCTGCAAACAGTTTAGCGTAAATTACGGCTGCGCATATGCAACAGGCGGCAGGCTCAATTAAGAACCCGCCGCCTGCGCATTAATAATGCTTAGTGCTCGTCGTAGTGACCGTCGTGCTCAGCGTGACGGTGACCGTCGTGCAGGTAATCTACGTGATCACCGTGCTCAACCGTCTCATGCCCACAGTCTGCGCCGTGCGCATGCTCTTCAACGGTGTGCTCGCTAGTCTTGTGCTCTTCAGTCATAATTTGGTTCCTTACTTAATAGCTGTTACACCAATTGTGACCGTGCACCGAGAGGTTGTCAATTTACTGGTAGTGAGAAACAAACTCAGTTTCATCAGGGGTTTTTTACTCAGCCAAGCCGCTGCTGCAAGAGCGGAATCAAAGCCTCAAACGCCCGCCGACGGTGCGACAGTAAATTCTTTTTTTCCGGGTCAATCTCAGCCGCAGAAACATCCATGCCGCGGGGCTGAAAAATTGGATCGTACCCAAAACCATTCTCGCCGCGCCGCTCGTTAAGAACCGATCCTTCCCACTCACCGAGCACCACATCTTCAGTGGTTGATCCAGCTGCGTCCGGCACAACCAGCGCGGCCGCGCACACGAAACTGGCCTCTCGATGCGCTGCCGGGACATCCTTTAACTGCCACAGCAGTAGGTCAACATTCGCACTGTCTGACCGAGCCGGCCCGCCCCAGCGCGCAGAAAAAATACCCGGCGCGCCACCCATTACGCGCACCGCAATTCCGCTGTCGTCAGCGATCGCCGGTTTGCCCGTGCGGATCGCCGCTGCCCGCGCCTTTATGAGCGCATTTTCGGCAAAGCTGATGCCAGATTCAACCGGTTCCGGCCCGTCGTCACCAACAAGTTGCACCTCAGGTAGCAAAGGCGCAAGAATCGCACGCAACTCTTCTAGTTTGTGTGCGTTGCGGCTGGCGAGAATAACTTCAGTCATTTAGAACTCAACTCCTTGCAAAGCCGCTTCCTGTGCGGCGCGCAACTGACTGTTTGCGGCCTCTGCAAGATCGAGCAGCTGTGCCAGTTCACCGCGCGTAAAAGGAGCGCCCTCTGCAGTTCCCTGCACCTCAACGAAGTCGCCAGAACCTGTCATCACAACGTTCATATCTGTTTCAGCGGTTGAGTCTTCAACATACGGCAAATCTGCCACGGCTTGGCCGTTAACGATACCAACAGACACCGCAGCAACAGAGTCTGTGAGCACCCTATTTCTCAAAGGAATAAACTTTCTTTCTTTCGCCCACGCAACAGCTTCTGCGAGCGCGACATAAGCGCCGGTAATGCTCGCTGTGCGGGTGCCGCCGTCTGCCTGCAGCACATCACAGTCGATGACAATAGTGTTTTCACCGAGGGCTTTGGTGTCAACTACAGCGCGCAAACTGCGCCCGATGAGACGTGAAATTTCGTGGGTGCGACCGCCAATTTTACCGCGCACTGATTCGCGCCCTGTGCGCTCACTGGTCGCGCGCGGCAGCATTGCGTACTCTGCTGTCACCCAGCCGGTGCCCTCCCCCTTTTTCCAACGGGGCACCTCGTTGGTGAAGCTCGCTGTGCACAGCACCTTTGTCTTGCCGAAACTTACAAGCGCTGATCCTTCGGCCTGTTCACTCCAGCCGCGTTCGATTTTTATGTCGCGCAGCTGTTCCGGGGTGCGGCCGTCAAATCGGGTCTGGGTCATGTTTGTCCTTTCTTAAATGCGCGTGTTAGATACGCGTCACGCTGTCGATTTGCAGGCCGAGCATTGTTTGCGCGAGCGCTTTAAACGAGCCGGTATCTCTGCCCGTCGCCTCAAACCGTATCTGAGGCGGATGGTCTTGTGGGTTTAAAAGGTCGAGCTTGCGCAGCACACGATAGACCTCGTTGGCGGTTTCAGTGTCACTGGTAACTAAGGCCACATTGGGGCCGACGGTGTGTCTAATTGCGCCCTGCAAGAACGGGTAGTGGGTGCAGCCAAGAATTAGAGTATCGATGTCGGCTGCGATTAGCGGCTCGAGGTAGCGCTTAGCGACATCCTCCACTTCTGGGCCTGCGGTTGTGCCAGCTTCAACGAGCTCAACAAAGCGGGGTGCCGCCTGACTAATCAGGTCAACTCCGCCGTGCACAGCGCAGAAATCGTCGTACACACGACTTTTTACTGTTGCTTGGGTGCCGATAAGCCCAATATTGCCGTTGCGGGTTAGGGCAATCGCGCTGCGCACGGTGGGGCGGATCACTTCTACAACCGGCACATCGTAGCGTTCGTATGCATCGCGCAGCACTGCTGTGGAGGCGGTGTTGCAGGCGATCACAAGCATCTTCACGCCCTCTGCAACCAGTCTGTCGAGCATTTCAAGCGAGTATTCACGCACCTCTTTTATGGGTTTCGTGCCGTATGGGTTGCGGGCGGTGTCGCCGAGGTAAATTATTGCTTCATTTGGCAGCTGATCCCTAATTGCACGCGCAACTGTTAAGCCGCCAACACCAGAGTCGAAAACGCCGATGGGTAGGGTTGTATCAAGTTCTGGAAACTTCTGCTTCACGCCTATAAATGTACCCTGCAAAGGTTAGAGGATCCCCCGCTTTACCATTTTGTGTGCGGCAGCAGATATGAGAAGCTCCCCTACGACTGGCGTATATTGCAGTCGCAGGGGAGCTTTTTTAGCGTTGAGTTTTAGCTCCGTGTGCGGCGGCGCGCTGTGAGAAGCGCACCACCAAGAGCAAGCACTCCGGCTCCGATTAGGAGAGCCAGGGTAGCGTCAGGAGCGCCTGTGTTGGCGAGGGTTTGCTTCCCGCTCGCTGTCACAGGAGCCGCTTGTGTAGCCCCTGATGCTGCAGCTTTGATGGTGATTTCCTGAGAGACACTCACCTTCTGCTCTGCGCCATCTGCGCTGCGTGCAAGGCCGGTAGCAATCACAGTGTGTGACCCCGCTGGCAGAGTGCTAGGCACCTTCCATGCGAGAGAGGCAGCCCCTTGCGCATCAGCTTTGACTGTGCCAATAACGAGCGGATCAGAGTGCACCTCAAAGGTGACTTCAGTTCCCGGGATAAATCCGGCTGCAAGGATATCTAGGGCATCTCCCACTGCAAGCTCAGTCTGTGAGAGGGTGAGCTGCGGTTTCACAGTCGCGGGTGCGTTATCCGCTGGTGCGTTATCCGCGTCTGCTGGTGCGTCATTCGTATCCGCGGCAGGAGCTTCTGTGCCTGCGTCGTCAGTCTCAGCAGGCACTGCCGGAGCAGCAGGCTCACTTGGCTTGTCAACCGGGGCAACCGGCTCAGCGTTTGAGTCACCTGGCTCGGTGTTTGAGTCAGCCTGCTTCTCCACCCCGATGTATAGCTTGTCAGAAACAACCCAATCTGTTTGCTTGTATTCATTTCCGTACCAGCCGGCAGAGCGAACAGAAACGGTGTAGACACCATTAGGAACAGAGCTGAAGGTTTCAGAACGCGCTTCAGGATCAGAGAGGTTCTTCTGCTTGCTCTGGTAGAGCGGGTCTGAGCACTGCTCCACACAGGTGATCAGCACCTCCCAGCCGCGGGCTGGAGTCGCACCAGAATAGCTCCATTCGGCTGCAACGTCACCCTTCTCCTGCACAGTTGCTGCAACAGTATCCGGTGCGAAGATCGCGTTTGGATCGTAATCAATCGCCTTAAATGTCAGCTTTTCTGCGCGGTCGATAGAGCGTTCAGTCAGCGCCAGGGCGTGCGCAGCCATTGTTCCGGCATAGTAGGTCTTGTTGCGATCCATACTGTTTGCCGCCAAAACAACATCTATTTTGAAGGCGCCGTCATTAGCCTTGAGCTGTTCTGGGGTTACCCACTGAGCGGCAATAAATTCGCCCTCACCGAGCCCTTGAGTTCTAACGTACTCCCCCGGCTTCCACATGGCTTCTTCGCTAACAACCACGTAGACACCATTCCGTGCAGCGTCACTAACAAAGTCTTTACCGCTAATGGTAAGCACATTCCGTGCTGCCGGATCAAGATTCTCATGCGGCTCAACAGTTACCGAAGCACTCGCACGGTTGGTGGGAGCAGTATTGCGCCCAAAAGTAGCGGTGAGGTTAACATCTGCATCCGGCATTGTGAAGGATGTTTGCGGGCTGGTCCAGGCTGTTGGCTCAACACCAGGAGTTTCGCTCGTCCAACGCAGGAAGTGATGATTTTCTGGCACCTGCGCTGTGATGGTTACGGTCTCTCCCGCAAGCGCAGTTTGCGCTGAGGCTGTGCCGCCGGTCACGGCGATCGCATGAGCTACCGCCGCAGGTTTATCTTCAAAGACTGCTGTGACGGTGACGGCGCTAGCCGGCATCATAAAACTGGTATTAGCGTCTTTCGCATTAGCAAATGACACACCAGCAGTTTCGGTGCGCCACTCGAGAAAGCGTTTACCCTCTGGCACCGACGCGGTTAGCGTAACTTTCTCCCCTTTAGCTGCTTGCGCCTGAGAGGCCTTACCACCCTCGACTGTGACAGCGTGGGTCACAATGTTTGGGGTTGTGTAGCTAATACCAATTTCTGTCGGCACTTTACGCGAGTCTGCTGAACCACCGCTGGAGTACCAGTAAGCTGCCTGCCCTGTTTCTCCTTGGAAGTCAACAAATTCTTGCGGCCATGAGCCCCAGTTCGCTCCGGTGCGTGCCTGGGTTCCGCCCAGCGGCGGAGTAACCTCAACACCCTTGTATTCGGGTGTCACTTTAATGCCACTGTCAGTTACTGTGACATTTTTTAGGGTGGCGAGAGTTACTTCACGAGCACGCAACCGCTTCCACTGGCTCTGATCCTCCATGGACGTGCCGTATCCAGAAAGGCGCCCTGTGAGCACACCCTCACCGTTTACAACGTTGAGTTTCGGGTTAACAACGCTCCAGTAGGTCATTCCCGAGTAGTAGATCACTGAGAATGAGCCAAACCAGCGGATTTGTGCGGAGTTTGTTTCAGGATCAACAGTTCCGGTGCCCTTAACGATGCGCACAATATTTTCTGAGGTTTTTCCTGAAGTGTTTGTGCGCGAGCCATCTCGAGTCTGGCACTTGGTGTCCCAGGTGGTTGGCACCAATTCTCCGTTGCTGTTTGGCTTCAGAATTGAGGTGTTATCGTCATTTTGACGCCACATCACGTCAGAGTTTGCAGGGTTAACAAACACCTTGCCGTTTTCTTCCTGTTTGCCCTGCCAGATGCTGGAAGACTCATTATCTCCAGACACACCAGCGCCAAGGAAGTTACAGGTTCTGGGTGCGTACCCCGCACTGCCTGATTCTGCGTTCAAACCCCACTCAAAGACTGCGTCAGTGATTTCTGATTCAGCAGCTTGCGCTGTGACCGGTACAAGGAGGGAGGTAGCTAGCACCCCGGAGAGTGCAACGGCAGCTATACCTGCCCTCCACTTGCTTCTATGCATGTAATACTCCTCATGTCACAAGGACATTTAGCACTTAGGTAAACGTAAATTAATCTGTGTAACTGCGTGCACGCAGTTTAGACAAGCACTACGTAGTGCTAGCCAGCCGAAAATCGGCACACAGATGAAAGATAGCATTACCTAACTTCGCAGCGTAAGAAAAAATTCCTGTGAATTTAATGAAGATCTTGCAGCCCCTTAAAACGACGCGAAAAATCGCTGATTTAAGGCAGTCTGATCCAGGTTTTGCGGTGCAGCTCGGTTACCCCGTGTGTTGCAATACCGGCGAAGTGCGCTTTCGAACCGTACCCTTTATTGCGCTCCCATGCATAGTGTGGGAAATTTTTCGCTGCTGCGATCATAAAGTGATCACGCTGCACCTTTGCGCGCACACTGGCTGCCGCAACTGTCGCACACGCGCGATCCGCCCCCACCCTAGTGACCACAGTGAGCGGTGAATTAAGTTGTGGGCTGAGCCAGTCGTGTTTACCGTCGAGCAAAATAACAGCATGCTGCACCGGAATGCCCACCTCGTGCAGCATGCTTAGCGCCTCACGCGCTGTGCGTCCGAGCATTTCGGTGATCCCGTTTGCGTCTATTTCTGCGGCTGCGCCGAACGCGACCGCGCCCGCACCCCAAGCGTCTAACAGCGGCGCCACAGCCTCCCGCCGTTTTTCGGTCAGCAGTTTTGAATCTCGCAAACCGGCTGGAATCTCTCCGGCATCCGGCGTAAAAACTTGGGCACCAACTGCAACAGGGCCGGCAATCGCCCCACGCCCAACTTCGTCGAGACCGATCACAAGCGGCGCTTTGGCGAGCAGCTCAAATTCATAATCGAGCGTTGGGTCTTTTGCGCAGTTTGAGATATTCATGCGGCTATTTGTCAGCGGGGTCGGGAACTTTTTTAAAAACTTCCGCATAGTTGTCGAGCCAGGTGAAACGATCGAGCGGCCAGTTCAAAACGAAGGCACGCCCAACCACGTTATCAATCGGCACAAATCCGCGCCCCGGCTGATCAGTGTTAAAGCGACTATCCCGTGATGCAAAGCGGTTATCACCGAGCACCCACAGCGCATTTTCGGGGACGGTCACATCGAACTCAGTGTACGGCCCCGGATGGTTGCGAGTCTCCTCAGACAAATAGGTCTCGTCTAGGGTCTCTCCGTTAATGCTCAGCCGCCCCCGTGCATCGCAGCACACCACGTGGTCGCCGGGCAACCCAATAACCCGCTTTATCAGGTAGCTGGCGTCATCTTCAGGAGCCAAACCGATGAACTGCATGAACTTACCCAGAGCGCTATCGTTCTTCTGTGGCACAGATAAAATCCAGCCACCCGGATCACTGAAAACCACAACATCACCGCGATTAAGCCCCACCACGTCTGGCACCAGCTGATTCACCATCACCCGGTCATTAACCTTCAGGGTTGTTTCCATCGAACTTGAGGGAATGAAAAAAGAGCGGATCAAGAAGGTTTTCAAAAGGAATGAGATGAGGAGCGCGACCAACACAATAACGATGAGATCGCGGATGAAGGTGAGGGCACCGCCTGATTTTTTAGCTGAGGTTTCGGAGTTCTGCACGTTTTCGTCTTAATTGAAGGATCTAGGTGAGATCACCAGTTTAGCCGCAACCTGATGCCAAGAACTCAAATACGGTAAAACATACTGCTGCCTTCGCGTAACGTGTATTAGTTTCCGGATCACTCTCTAAGGAGTTTAAACGCACTCAATCAGTTTCAGAGTTTGTTGTTGGCGCTATCTGACGCAGGATCTTTGCAGCAGGCCCTGCAGCTAGACCGGTGTACGGCTCACCCGCCCAAATGTGCGTCCATTCGTGCTCGCCCGTGCTTGCTGCTGCGCGTCGCAAAGGTGCGGTTATCTCATGCACCCCGGGATAGATTGCAGGGGCTGTTTCATGGTATCGCTCTGCCCAACTATTTTTGATAGCCCGCGCAAAGCGCCCGGTAAAAGCCCTCGTCAAAACCGTCTCCCGCTCCAACGACTGCAGCACCTCGCGCTGCGTCGCCGAGGTGCCCGCCTCGTCTGCTAAGAGCAGCGGGGTGCCGATCTCCACAGCAACAGCGCCAGCATCTAGCAGCTCTCGCACCTGCGCGGCGGTGCGGATCCCACCTGCGGCAATCAGCGGCAAAGAACATACGCTGCGTATCTTGGCAACCAGCTGCAACAGCGGTAGCTGATTTAACTCATCAGACACACTAAATGTTGACTGATGCCCACCAGCGGCAGGCCCCTGCACGCAGAGAAAATCAGCACCCGCTTGCGCAGCAACCACGGCGTCTTCAGGTTTGGTAACGGTTACACCAACGAGGGAACCAGAATCCTTAAGCCTGCGCACCAGCTCGGTGGCTGGGCAGCCGAAAGTGAAGGTTACCACGGCAACTGCCTGAGAAACACACACCTGTATGAGCTCATCAAAAACCCGAGCTTCACTCTCGACACTGGCTTTTGCCTCACCCAACTGGGCTTCTAGCTGCTGGCCTACAGTCTCTAAAGCAGTAGCGAACTCTGTCAGCTGCTTATCTGCGTCAGACGGCAGCTGTTCGTCGGTCACGGGCATAAAAAGATTGACACCGAAAGGCAGATCGGTAAGCGCTCTGGTCTTCTGAATCTGCTCTGCCAGGCTCTCGGCAGAGAGGTAGCCACCCGCCACAAAGCCTAGACCACCCGCTGCAGACACTGCTGCCGCAAGCTCAGGCGTGCTCACCCCACCAGCCATAGGGGCTCCAACAATAGGCAGTTCGAGAGATGAGAAAGAAAACATTTTGCACCCTTTCGCGAGCTTTTTCTAGCCACGAGTTTAGTCGCTGGGCTGCTTAAAGGCAGGCCTGTTTCTCTCAGCTGCGCAAGGTTGCATCTTGGCAGCTGTCATAAAACGGCAAGGGTCTGAATCCGATGCAGTATCAGATTCAGACCCTTGCAGAAGGAAACCCGTGCAGACCGATCCTAGTTAAGGAATTAGCCTAAGGCCGGGTTATGCCCTATAAGTAGTTAAGGGTTTAGACGTCGTCGCGCTTTTCGCGAATCTTAGCCTTCTTGCCGGTGAGGCCGCGCAGGTAGTAAAGCTTTGCACGACGCACATCACCGCGAGTTACAACCTCGATCTTGTCGATAGCTGGTGAGTGCACTGGGAATTTACGCTCAACCCCAACCTGGAAGCTAATTTTGCGAACGGTGAAGGTTTCACGCACGCCCTCGCCGTGACGCGCAATTACCACACCCTGGAAAACCTGCACACGTGAGCGGTTACCTTCAACGATGTTAACGTGCACCTTAACAGTGTCGCCCGCGCGGAAGTCTGGGATGTCGCTCTTCAGCGATGCTGCATCAAGGAAGTCAAGCTTCTGCATGATCATCTCTTTCTGTGCCCGCCGCAAGTCGAACACGCATTAATAGTTTCAAGACTTAGTGTTTTGTGTTAGCTTGAGACGCGCTCACCCTCACGGCAGCGGCGCGTGCTGACACACAGAGATAAATTCTACGGTATTAGTCGGTTATTTACAAACTAGAATCAGCGGGTTATTCAATCAGTTTTGCAACTCACGCTGCGTACCCACTGAGCCCTGATCAGCTTCCGGCGGCAACAGATCAGGGCGCACACGACGAGTGCGCTCGATTCGCTGTGCGTGACGCCACTCGGCGACCTTCTTATGATTCCCGCTGAGCAGCACCGGTGGCACTTCTCGGCCGCGCCACACCGCCGGCTGCGTGTAGCTCGGGTATTCGAGCAAACCGCTCTCACCCTCATGCGACTCTTCAACAAGGCTTTCCGGGTTGCCAACCATACCCGGTAAGAGACGGGCGATCGCTTCAATCATTGCAATCGAAGCCACTTCACCGCCGTTTAAAACATAGTCGCCGATGCTGACAAGCTTCACCCGCCCACGCTCTGCATACTCATCAAACACACGCTGATCGATGCCTTCATAACGACCGCACCCAAATATAAGGTGTGCTTCACCGGCAAGCTCACGCGCCATGCCCTGATTAAAAACTTCACCCGCAGGTGACGGAAAGATGATTAATGGTTCAGCATCTGTTGCAACGGTGGGCGACTCGCTAAGAATTTTATCCAGCACCAACCCCCAGGGCTCAGCTTTCATCACCATACCGGCGCCACCGCCTGCTGGTTTATCATCAACAGTGCGATGTTTGTCTGTTGTGACATCACGCAGGTCGTGGACGGCAACATCGAGCAGCCCGCGCTGCCGGGCTTTACCCAACAGTGACAGCTCTAGGGCATCAAAATAGGCGGGAAAGATTGAAACAATATCAATGCGCACTGTCAGCCTCATCAGCAAACAACCCGCGCGGCGGAGTGACACGCACGAATCCCGCTGCGAGATCAACCTCCGGCACAATCGCTGCAACCAACGGCACAAACACTGTTTCGCCAGCAGCAACCCGCACCGCTAATAGATCTTGCGCGGGCATGTGCTCAACCGAGGCCACAGTGCCGTGCACAATAACAGCGCCATCAGTGCCTAATTCTCGCACCTCAAGGCCAACTAAATCCTGATCGTACCAAGCATCGTCTTCTGCGCCCGCGGCAACAACCGCCTCATCGATCCACAAAATTGCACGCACGATGCTTTCGGCTGCTGTGCGATCTGGAACCTCGCTAAAGAAACCGACCGGCTGCTGGTTAAACCACCGCAATTCACTAAGCGTGATAGTTTTGCCAAACCACTCACTCTCGCGCGGCACCTGCAGATAAAACTCGGCTCCCGGCACGAAACGCAGGTCAGGGCTGTCGGTAAAAAGTTCGAGTTTAATGCCGCCCTTCAGACCGTGCGGCTTGGTCAGTCTGCCAACACGCAGGCTCCCCCGCCCAATATTGGGAAGGGGAGCCTGAACGCGACCTGAGGGTTTATTCATCTATGCAGTCTCATCGGTGTCGACAATATCAATGCGCACACGACGGTCACGCGCCAGCGCACCGATGACCGTGCGCAGAGCTTGCACTGTGCGACCCGACCGGCCAATCACACGGCCAAGGTCGTCCGGGTGCACACGCACCTCAAGGGTTTCACCGCGCGCGCTCTCAACAGAGTCAATCTCCACAGCTTCAGGACGGTCAACGATACCGCTGATAAGGTGCTTTAGCGCGTCCTGTAATGAGACTGTCGACATCCTAATTAAGCCTCTTCAGTGGTTTCAGCAGCGGCATCCTCAGCTGCCTCTGCCTCAGCAGCAGGAGCCTCAGCAGGCTTTTCTGCCTTTGGCTTAATAACCGACTTCTTTGACTCGTCAGCCACAAAAGCTTCCTTAGCCTCAACCGGCTTCACAACAGACTCGGTGTTGCCCTCGCCCTTGAACTTGCCCCAGTCGCCGGTCAGCTTCAGAAGTGCTCGCACCTGCTCGGTTGGCTGTGCACCAACGCCGAGCCAGTACTGTGCGCGCTCTGAGTTGATCTCAATGAAAGATGGGTTCTCAGTTGGGTGATACTTACCGATCTCTTCAATTACGCGACCGTCGCGCTTAGTGCGTGAGTCAGCTACCACAACGCGGTAGAAAGGCGCGCGGATCTTACCCATGCGCTTCAGGCGAATCTTTACTGCCATTTTTGCTCCTAATTAAAAGCTTATTCCGGTGAGCTCGGGCTCACATGAGTCAGCGACCGGCGCAAGCCTGTCGCACCCTTCAATCATGACACAGTTTTACTATATTCGCAATTTATGTTGCGATCTGGGATTTTTCATTTATGATAAGAAATCAAATAACTGTTATATTATTTTGCTACATTTAGCTAATTTGCTCTCCAGGGAGAAAAAGGCGGATCCACCTTGCGTCGACACACACGGCGCGGCACTAAGAACTTGAGGTAGGCGACAATGCATCTGTCATTCACCGACTCTCCGAATAGCACGCTCGGTATCGAGTGGGAGATCGCCCTGGTTGATGCTAACTCACTGGAGCTCGTAAACGACGCGCCAGCGGTCATTGCAGCGCTCAATGCCGCAATACCCGAAAGCTGTGACGGCAAGGTCTCCGCAGAGCTGCTACAGAACACAGTCGAACTGGTGACATCGCCGCACCGCACAGTTACCGCCGCTGTTTCTGAGCTGCGTGAAATGGCGTGGATCCTAAAACAGATTGCGGAAGAGCGCGGCTACAAACTTATTTCAAGCGGCACACACCCGTTTTCGAGCTGGGCAGACCAAAAAGTTTCAGACAGCGATCGCTACCAGAACTTTGCAAAAGACTACGGCTGGTGGGGTCGGCAAATGCTGATCTGGGGCATCCACAATCACATCGGCGTGGCAGACAAAAAATTTGCTGTGCCGGTGATGAACGCCCTCTCACGCGTGCAACCTCACCTAATTGCGCTGAGCGCTTCCAGCCCGTTTTGGGAGGGGATCAACACCGGCTATGCATCAAACCGCACGATGCTCTTTCAGCAGCTACCCAGCGCAGGGGTGCCGCCGCTACAAGCAACGTGGGACGAGTTTGAAAAAACCATTGAGCAGATGCAGCAGGTGGGTCTAATTACTGAGCTGAATGAGGCGCGCTGGGATGTGCGGCCCGCTCCCGGTTGGGGCACAGTTGAGGCACGCGCCTGTGACGGCACCGGCAGTTTGCGTCGTATCGCAGCGGTAACTGCGCTAACTCAAATTGTTGCTGATGGTGTGACCCGCGGCACGCACACATGCCATGAGCCAGACCCTGAATGGTTGACGCGCTTTAATAAATGGCAGGCGGCCAGATACGGCACAGACGCAACTCTTGGCGTGATTGACTCTAAGGGGCGTAAATCACTCACCGACTCACTGCAGCAAATAATAGAGTCGCACGCTGTGAGTATTGAGACGCTGGGTTGCGCGGAAGCGGCAGACGATATTCTTCGTTTGGCGACAGAAGATAGCTGTGCAAACAGACAGCAAGCGGCCTACACCGCAGAGTTAGATAACAGCGGAGATAAAGATAAGGCGCTGTTTAAGGCAACCGAAATTCTCGTCGATGAATTCGACGCAAACTTCGTTTAGCGCAGCCCGCTCTTCTTTAAGAGCTCCTGCATCTGCTTAATGTCGGCAGCTCGCGGCGTACCCTGGCCGGCAGAGCTCTGCCCGCCGAATGCACCCAAACCGGCGCCATTCGTCGCAGCAGATGTTGACTTGCCGGCTGCTTCCTGGGCGCGCTTTGCGGGGTTGCCTGATTTGCGGCCGCCTTTCTTCTTGCCCTGAGTCTGCTTTTTCTTACCGCCGTGTGCGCCTGGCACGCCAGGGATCTGCCCCATCCCCGGAATCTGCGGCATACCGCCACGGGCAACTGTTTTCATCATCTTTGCAGCCTGCTCGAACTGCTTCACGAGACGGTTCACATCGGTAACTGTCTGCCCGGATCCCTTTGCGATGCGCAATCTGCGCGACCCGTTCAAAATTTTCGGGTTTTTGCGCTCATAAGGGGTCATCGACTGAATAATCGCCTCGGTGTGCAAGATTTGGCGCTCATCAAACGCATCGAGCTGCGCTTTCATCTTGCCCATGCCGGGCAGCATGCCCATCATCTTCTTGAGTGAGCCCTGCCCGCGCAGCTGCTGCATCTGCTTCAAGAAATCATCGAGCGTGAACTGATCGTTTGCGATCTTCTCGGCAGTTTTACGCGCTTCTTCTTCATCGAACGCAGCCTGCGCCTGCTCGATCAGGGTGAGGATGTCACCGAGATCCAGAATCCGGCTTGCCATCCGGTCCGGGTGGAACTGTTCAAAGTCGTCAAGCGTCTCACCTGTTGAGGCAAACAGAATCGGGCGGCCAGTCACAGACCTAATTGAAAGCGCCGCACCACCGCGCGCGTCACCGTCAAGTTTGGTGAGCACAACACCGGTAAAGTCAACACCCTCTTGGAATGCTTTCGCTGTTGTGACAGCATCTTGACCGATCATCGCATCGATCACGAACAGCACTTCGTCAGGGTTGGTGGCTTTTCGAATATCCGCCGCCTGCTGCATCAACTCTGTATCAACACCGAGGCGACCGGCGGTGTCAATAATCACGAAATCATACTGTTTAGACTTTGCTTCACGAACACCGTCGGTTGCAACGCGCACGGGATCACCAACACCGTTGCCGGGTTCTGGCGCATAAATAGCTACCCCCGCCTGCTCAGCAACAACACCGAGCTGGGTTACCGCGTTCGGGCGCTGTAGGTCACAGGCGACCAGCAGCGGGGTGTGTCCCTCTTTTTTCAGCCATTTAGCGAGCTTGCCAGCCAGAGTGGTTTTACCGGCACCCTGCAAACCGGCGAGCATAATCACCGTCGGGGGCTGTTTTGCAAACTGGAGCCGACGCTGCTGACCACCAAGAATTTCAATTAACTCTTGGTTCACAATCTGCACAACCTGCTGCGCAGGGTTCAAGGCCTCATTAACCTCGTCACCGAGCGCCCGCTCACGCACCTTTGCGGTGAAGCTCTTAACCACGTCAAGCGCAACGTCTGCTTCTAAAAGCGCGCGTCGAATCTCGCGCACGGTGCCATCAACGTCACTAGCGCTCAGCTTGCCTTTGGTGCGGAGCTGCGCGAAGGTCTGTGTAAGTCGCTCTGAGAGTGTGCCAAATGTAGCCATAACTATGCCATTCTACAGGGCTTAACTGCGTAAATATTCGTAAAATAAGCGCCCCAAGAGACCCGCGGCAAGCGCATTAACTCTTCAGGCAGTTGAGTTTATGGCAGAGGCTAGCCGTTGAACGCCAGTTTGTAGGCGATTATCAGCATCACGATACCGATTAGCACATCAATAATCTGCCACGCACGCGGTTTCGCGAGCACTCCTGAGAGCGCGCGTGCCCCGAATCCGAGACCCCCGAACCAGAGGACCGAAGCTGTCATCGCGCCCACCGCTGCCAGCCATTTTGCGTCGCCAAAAGAGTTGGTGACGGTGCCGAGCATCACGACCGTATCGAGGTAGACGTGCGGGTTTAAGAAAGTGAGTGCCAAAGTTGTTGTGAGCACTGAGCCGGCACCTGCTTGTTTTGCCTCAGTTAGCGCCCCAGCACCTCGCGCCGCAGACATAAAACAGCGACTCGCGAAATAGATGAGGTAGACAACCCCGCCCCACCGTAGAACGTCGAGGAGCCACGGCACAGCGTTTGAGAGCACCCCGATGAAGGCAGTGCCGAGCGCTATCAGCAGAATATCTGCGAGCATACAGGTGAGCACCACTACGAGCACATGCTCACGTCTAATACCCTGCCGCAACACCCAAGCATTTTGCGCACCGATTGCAACGATGAGCGCGAGACCGGTAAGGAACCCCTGCAGCCAGATTTCCATGCTAATCAACCAAATTTTGTGCGAATACGTGCGGCGTGAAGCCGGTCAGGTCACCGATCCCCTCACCCTGCCCAACAAGTTTTACCGGCAGCCCTGTCTTTTCTTGCACGTTCAGCACAAAACCACCTTTGGCGCTGCCGTCTAGTTTTGTGAGCACGAGCCCGGTCACACCGGCGTGCTCGATAAACGCCTCGGCCTGAGCGAGACCGTTCTGCCCGGTGGTGGCGTCAAGCACAAGCAGCACCTCTGAAATTGGGGTTAGCTTCTCGATTACACGCTTAATTTTTGACAGCTCATCCATAAGACCGCCCTTGGTTTGCAAGCGCCCGGCGGTGTCAATCACAACCACATCGAAACCTTCGTTGATGCCGCGCTGCACAGTTTCATAGGCGACAGAGGCGGGATCCTGCCCCTGCTGTTTGGGTTTCACAATCGCTGCCCCGCCGCGCGTCGCCCAGGTGTTAAGCTGCTCAACCGCTGCTGCACGAAATGTATCAGCCGCCCCCACAAGCACTCTGCGGTTGAAGTTGCCTAGGTAGTTGGCAAACTTCCCGATAGTGGTTGTTTTGCCAACACCGTTCACACCCGCAACTAACACCACTGCTGGGCGGTCACTCAGTTTTAGGGTTGGATCAAACTTTGCAAGACGATCAGCGATAGTGTCTCGCAGCAGCTGCTTCAGATCTTTCACATCGGTGATGCTGTGACGCTCAACCTGGTCACGCAGTTCGGTGAGCATCTCATCGCTTAAGTCGGGCCCAAAATCTGCGCCGATCAAAGCCATTTCAAGATCGTCCCAAGTATCTTCAGTAATGGGTTCACTGCGGTTGAACAGCCCTGAAAACGCTTTAGAAAAAGACCATGCCATGTTTCTAGATTACCTGCTAGCGGCGGCGCTGGCAGCTTGGGCAAAATACTGCGGATCGCCCACCAACCACAACACGCTGCAACAAACTGCGGCAGCGCTGACACGGCTGCCCCTGCCGTCCATAGGCATTTAGACTGCGCGAAAAGTATCCTGATTCACCGTTGACATTAACGTAGAGAGCATCGAACGAGGTGCCGCCTTCGGAGAGGGCCTTTTCCATAACTGTGCGGGCGGCCTCGAGCAGTTCGATTAAACGCCGTTTAGAGATACGGTTTGCCGGTGTTTCCGGATGCACTCTGGCAAGCCATAGGGCCTCATCGGCATAGATATTGCCGATCCCACTCATCAGGCTCTGTTCGAGCAGCAGTTTTTTCACCTGCACAGACTTTGTTTTCAGCTGCTCAGCTACAGCATTAAAATCAAAAGCCGGATCGAGCAGGTCGCGCGCAATATGCTGGGCCTGTGCCGGCAGTAACGGCAGCTTTGTGCCCCACCCCGCAGCTTTCCCATCATGCGTTGGAGCTAATGGATCAATCGCAAGAGACCCGAAGCGCCGCTGATCGGCAAAGTCAACACGCACCTCGCTACCGGCAGCTGTTTGCACCCACAGACGAATGCGCACATGCTTATCTTCCGGCGCATCATTTGCCCTAAGCAGCACCTGCCCGCTCATCGCGAGGTGAGCAAACAGTGCCTCATCTGGCACAGCAGTTGGGACGCCACTGGGGGCAATTGGAATCCACAAAAATTTCCCGCGTCTGGCTGGGGAAAGCAGCCTGGCACCGGTGATCCGCCGCTCAAAATCAGCCGCTCGCAGGCGCCTGGTGCTCTCATCTAGTGTGCGGCCGTGCCCGGCAGCAACCGCGCCAGAGTCGCGCTCTGCCCGGCTGATGTGTCGTTTCAGCGAGCGCGCATCAAAAACTTCAGCGCCTAAGACTGTTGCGCCGGTGACGGCAGGCATTAGGCCTGCACGAACCACCTCAACTTCCGGCAGTTCAGGCATCTGCGTTTACTCGGTGCAGCTCAGCTTCATGCAGTTTTAACACCGCCTGACGCGCGGCAGCAGCTTCAGCGGCTTTTTTGCTCGTGCCCCGCCCGATCCCGGCAACTCCAAGTAGTTCCACGGTTGCGGTGTAGCGGCGATCATGATCCGGCCCTGTGCCGGTAACTAAATACTGCGGCAGCGGGAGCGCCCGCGCGGCAGCAATCTCCTGCAGTGCGCTTTTCGGATCAATTGTCGCTGCCAGAAAATCAATATCTGCAAGCTGCGGCTCTAGCAGTTCAAGCACGAAGGTTTTTGCTGTGTCAATTCCGGTTGATAGAAACACTGCTCCGATCACAGCTTCTAACGCATCTGCGAGAATTGAGTCTTTGTCGCGGCCACCGGAGTCGTTCTCGCCGCGGCTCAAATACAAATAGGCCCCGAGGTTTATACGCCTTGCGGCTTGTGCGAGCGCCACCGTTGAAACTACCGCCGCACGGCGTCTGGTGAGCTCGCTTTCTGAAAGCTTAGAGTAGCGTTTATACAGGTAGGTGGTAACCGCAAAGCCGAGCACAGAGTCACCCAAAAACTCAAGTCGCTCATTGTGGTCACGACCCTTATTTTCTGCCGCCCAAGAGCGGTGTGTCAAAGCGCGTTCGAGCAGAGCCGGATCAACCTTTACACCAAATGGTGCAAGAAAGCCGCCCGCCTCTTTGGGTGCAGACCCGAAAGATGCGGACGGCTTCTCAAAGTGTTTTTCTGTCACCTTATGCGTCAGCTACGCGACGGCCTTTGTACTCCATGAAGAGTGGGGTGCCCTGTGAGTCTTCAACAACGCGTGCGCGGTGTGGAAGGCTGTACACGGTGCGGCCGTTCTCGACAGTCTTTACCAGGGTTGGCACGCTTGCCTTCCACTGTGAACGACGATGACGAGTATTTGAGCGTGACATTTTGCGCTTTGGAACTGCCATGATGCTCTACTTTCTAAACATAATTGATGACAAACAAAACCTGTGGTCTTATTTGTCCTGGTCATTTGCAACCGAAAATTCAGCTAACGCTGCCCAGCGGGGATCAACCGCTTTCTCAGCATCAGCCGCTGCGGGCTCTGTTAGACGCTCGCCTGTCTCTGGATCTAGCCCAGCGCAGTTCTCGCGGCAAACAGGTTGGAACGGCAGTGCAAGCACAAACTCGTTCAGCAGCAGGGGTTCAAGGTTCACGTGATCACCGTGAACTCCGTATTCGTCGGCCTCAGAAGGATTATACGCGAAAAGTTCGGTAAACGCGACTTCCTGTGTTTCTGTGAACTCTCTTAGGCATCTGCCGCACTCAGCCACTGCTTCTGCATCAGCGCTAACAGTTGCGAGAATGCCTTCGTGCACGGATTCAAGTCGCACATCTGCGTTGATAGCAGCACCGGCGGGTATTTTCGCTAGGCCCTCACCCCACTGTTCTTGCAGGGTTTCAGTGCGCGCAAACTCACGCATCTCACCGGGACGGTTGTAGATGTCGCGAATATTGAATTCAAACAGTTTTCTAGTGCTCACGCATCGATTTTATGCGGCTGAGCTGGGTGCGCTATTCAGCCGCTGAGTTTTCGTCGCTAAGAGCTGCAGCGGCCATAATGTCGATAACGTGCTGCGGCACATACTCGCTGACATCTCCGCCCAGGTGAAACACCTGCCTAACAAGGCTGCTAGAAACCGCTGAAAATGCTGGATCCGGCAGCACAAACATAGTTTCGATGCCCGCTAGCGAACGGTTCATCAGCACCATCTGCGTTTCGTATCCGATATCCTGCTGGTTGCGCACACCCTTCACAAGCACTGTCGCCCCAACCTGCTTGCAGTATTCGACGAGCAGACCGTCCTGCCAACCGGTAACAACAATCTTCGCCGCCATATCAAATTTTTCGACAGCAGTGCGGATCAAATCGATCCGACTCTCAAGTGAGAGCAGCGGTTTTTTATCAGGGTTGTGCACAACCACAACGTGCACTTCATCAAAAATAGTGGCTGCACGCTCTATCACGTCGAGGTGCCCAAAGGTGACCGGATCGAAGGATCCTGGCACAACTGCGATTGAAGTCATAGTTAAACCATACTGCCTTATGTTTTATCGAGCTGTGCCGCGTTGTTAAGATCTGCCGCAACCATATCGCGCAGCTGTGGATGCTTTTCGAGCGTGGGGTCTTGCTGCAGCAGAGCGTCTACAAGCTCCCTGGCGGCATAAATTATTTCTGCGTCGTTTAACACTCTGAGCAGCCGCAGCCGAGATTTACCGCCAGACTGTGCGTTGCCTAAAATATCGCCCTCACGGCGCTGTTCGAGATCAAACTCTGCCAGCTCGAAACCGTCGCCGGTGTTAGCGACCGCTGCAACCCTTTCCCAGCCGGGAGTGCCAGGCTCTGCCTCAGTTAAAAACAGACACAATCCCGCATGCGCCCCGCGCCCCACGCGGCCGCGCAGCTGATGCAGTTGCGACACCCCAAAACGGTCTGCCTCAAGCACAATCATCATCGTGGCGTTGGGCACATTAACACCAACCTCAATAACGGTTGTGGCGACCAAGACATCGATTGCACCGGCCGCAAAATCTTGCATAACCGCTTCTTTTGCGTCGGCAGACAGCTGTCCGGTCAGCTCTCCGACTGTTACCCGCTGAAAATCATCACGCAATCTTAGCGATGCGGCAATCTGGGCGACACCGGCGCGTGCCTTTGGTGCTGCAGCGTCGGGGTTTGCCGCCGATCCGCCCCCTGTTTCAACGTCAATAGCCGGGCACACAACATACACCTGGCGACCGTTGGCGATCTCTTCAAGCGCACGCTGCCAGACGCGTGCCACCAATTGCGGCTGCTGACGCACCTGCACCGCGTGTGAGTTAATGCCCACTCTGCCCGCAGGCAGCTCTTGCAGCGTCGTAATTTCAAGCTCGCCGAACGCGGTCAGCGCAACCGTCCGGGGAATCGGGGTGGCGGTCATGGCAAGCAGATGCGGCCAGGTGCGCCCCTTTCTGCGCAGCGCATCGCGTTGCTCAACCCCGAAGCGATGCTGTTCGTCAACCACAACCAAGCCGAGGTCAAAAAACTGGGTTGCATCGCTTATGAGGGCATGGGTTCCGATCACGATTTTGCTCTCACCTGAAACGATTTTCAGCAGTGTCTGTTTACGCTCTTTGGTGTTTAAAGAGCCCGTCAACAGCACCGGCTTTAATTCTGCTGTCAGCTCAGGGCCAAGCAGCTCACACACGCTGCGAAAGTGCTGCCCCGCGAGCACTTCCGTGGGCGCTAACAGCGCTGTCTGCCCGTCACTGTCAGCAACCTGCAGCATCGCTCTGAGAGCCACCACGGTTTTACCCGATCCAACCTCACCCTGCAACAGGCGCGCCATCGGGTATGCACGGTTTAACTCCGCCGTAAAAGTCTCACCCGCAGCTATTTGGTCGCCGGTCAGCGTATACGGTAGAGCACCGTCAAATCGCTGCAGCAGCCCGTGTTCGTTTAAAGGCCTCGGGGTTGCCGCGTGTGCTTTCGCGCGCTGTGCCAGCACCCCGAATGCCAGCTGCAGCGCAAACGCCTCACGAAACTTTAGGCTGTGCTGCGCCGCTCTGTAGTCGCCCTCTGTCTCAGGCTGATGCACACCCCGCAACGCAGTATCCAGGTTTACGATACCGATCCGCTGCAACAGTGAATCAGCGAGCGGATCGCGAATTTCCTGTATTTCTTGCAGCACATGCGCAATATGTTTCGCAATAGCCCAGGAGGGCAGCGCACCGGTTGCTGGATACACCGGCACAGGTCGCTTCGAGTATGCAAGCGCGGCAGCGTCTCTAAGCGCCTGGATGTCTCCGCCTGCTGCCGCAACTTCCGCGCCACTGTCAAAAAGCTCGTAGTCGGGGTTTTGCAGTTGAAACTGGCCGCGATACTCGGTGACTTTACCCGCAAACTGACCGCTGCGACCGGCGATAAGATCTTTTTCGCGCCAGGGTTGGTTGAAAAAAGTGAGGCTTAGAAAACCGTTTCCGTCGGTCACGCGCACACTCAAAATAGAGCCGCGACGCGCTGCCATAGTGCGTTTTTGCACGTCTAGAATACGTGCGACGATTGTGACGTGCTCTCCCAGCGGGAGCGAGGTAAGCGGGGTTAGCTCACCGCGTTTTGAATACCGTCGCGGCATGTGCAGCAGCAGCTCTTCAACTGTGCGGTATCCAAAGGCGCGCTCAATCGCCTTCGCGTGCTTTACGCCAAGCACACTCTGTAAGGAAGAATCGAGCCCTGCTGTTGTCACTCTTCGAGCTTAACTGCCTCTGCCCACCAACAGCTGGTTTCACCGTAGTCCTTCACTTTTATGAGGGAGTATCCAGCAGGCCACATTGGTTCCGGGCTGCGTTTATCACGCTCAACAAGCACAGCAGCGTTTTCGACCAGATGCGGGCGCAGCAGTTCCAAGCACTCTGTCAATTCAGTTTCTTGCAGATCATAGGGGGGATCGATAAGCGCCACATCGAACAGCTCACCGGGCTCTGCAAGCAGGAATGTGCGGACGGCGCTCACGCACACTTTCGCGTGCGCCGTGCGCCCTGCGTTCTGCACCGCACCAAGCACTGTGTGCGCGTTTAATTGCGCAATTTTTGCCGCTCCCGCATGTTTTTCCACAAGCACACACTCACGCGCACCCCGACTAACCGCTTCAAGACCGAGGGCTCCCGAGCCGGCGTAAAGATCCAGCACCCGCGTATCCTCAACAAAATCCCACGCTTCGAGGGTTGAAAAAATTGCCTCACGCACCCGATCTGAGGTGGGTCTTGTGCCACGTTCGGGCACCTTCATTCTAAGGGAGCTTGCCGCACCGGCAATAATTCTTGTCACAAGCCCAACCCTACTCTGCTGTGTATATCGTTGCACATAATTCTTATGCGGAAAATTCTTAACCGTAGACACCCACTAAAAACAGCCAGAGTGCTCAGTTAGCGCAGGCTAGCTGAACACTCTGGCTGTTTAGGTTTTAGAGATGATCCGAAATTCCGCTTAGCGGCGTGGGATCATAGTGTACTTAGTCTCCAGGAACTCTTCGATGCCCTCGTGGCTGCCCTCACGGCCGAGCCCGGACTGCTTCATGCCGCCAAACGGTGCCGCAGCGTTAGAGAGCACACCAGCATTAACAGCCATCATGCCAGCTTCGATACGGTCGATCATGCGCTGCGCACGGTGCAGATTTTCTGTGAAAACGTAGCTTGCGAGCCCGTACTCAGTGTCGTTTGCAAGCTCCACAGCTTCGTCTTCGGTCTCAAAGCGCACAATCGCAAGCACGGGGCCAAAAATTTCCTCACGCGCCAGATCTGATTCGAGTGGGGTGTAGTCAACAACTGTTGGCTGATAGAAGCAGCCAGGACCAGCAATTCGCTTACCACCGGCAAGCACCCGACCGCCCTTTTCTACAGCACCGTCTACCAGACGCTCAATGTTTGCAACAGCCTTTTCTTCGACGAGTGCGCCGATCTGCACGCCCTCTTCAGTGCCACGGCCAACCTTCATAGCGCTGACGCGCTCTGCAAGTCGCTCTGCAACTTTGTCAGCGATGCTCTCCTGCACATAAACACGGTTGGCAGCGGTGCAAGCCTGGCCGATGTTGCGGAATTTTGCAGCCAGAATACCCTCAACTGCGACATCGATATCTGCGTCCTCAAACACAATGAGCGGCGCATTACCGCCAAGCTCCATCGAGGTGCGCAGCACATTTTGAGCTGCTGCCTCAAGCAGTTTCACACCAACCGGGGTTGAGCCGGTAAAGCTGAGCTTGCGCAAGCGTTTATCTTGCAACAGAGCTGCCGACTGCTTGCTCGACTGAGAAGTTGCAACAACGTTAACCACGCCCTTTGGCAGGCCCGCATCTTCAAGCAGCTGCTGGAAATAAATAGTTGTGAGCGGTGTGAGCGCAGCCGGTTTCACAACCACGGTGCACCCAGCGGCGAGCGCCGGCGCGATCTTTCTGGTTGCCATCGCAAGTGGGAAGTTCCACGGGGTGATGAAGTAGCAGGGGCCGACCGGCATTTTCGACACAATCATGTCTGCGGTGCCCTCAGGGTTTGAGCCGAAACGGCCCCCAACGCGCACTGCTTCTTCAGAGAACCACCGCAAAAACTCGCCGCCGTAGGTCACCTCACCCTCAGCTTCGGCCAGTGGCTTGCCCATCTCGATCGTCATCAGCAGGGCAAAATCTGCACGGCGTTCCTGCAGCAGCTCCCATGCCTTGCGCAGAATATTTGAGCGCTCACGCGGGCTCGTCTTTGCCCACGCTGCTTGAGCTGCGACAGCGGCATCTAGCGCCCGCTGCGCGTCAGCAACGCTCGCATCAGCGATACTCTTCAAAAGTTCGCCGGTCGCCGGGTCAAAAACGTCGAGAGTCTTTCCCTCTTGCGCTTCCACCCACTCGCCACCAATAGCGAGGCGAGATTCAACGCGATCCAGCAGATCTTTTTCGGCCTGAGTAAGTGCCATCAATATTCCTTTCACGACTACGTCGAGATCATATGCTCGTCCCATTCTACTCCCCAACAGTTGCGCCCTCACGCACGGTTTCCGATATCGCAAGGGCTCACGCTAGGCTTACACCGTGACAAAATTCCGACGCGCTTTCGCCCTCACACTGCCCCTGATAGCAGCAGCATCACTAGCTGGGTGCGCGTCACCTGTGCCACTGACCCCGGCAGAATCCGCAAACGATCCACACTGCGCAGCCGTCACAGTGCGGCTCCCAGACGAGCTTGCAGGGTTTGCAAAACGCGCCACTAATGCGCAGGCAACCGGAGCTTGGGGCGACCCTGCTGCGGTGTTAACACGCTGCGGCCTGCCGGTTTCAGAGCCGACCGTGAACCCCTGCATTAACCTAAACGGTGTTGACTGGGTGATAGATGAATCTGAGGCTCCGCTCTTCCGCTTCGAAGCCTACGGCCGGGAGCCCGGGTTTGAAGTGTTTGTTGATTCAGATCAGACAAGCGGCACCGATGTGCTGCTTGAGTTGCAGTCTGCGGTGGAGCGTCTCCCGCAGGTGCGGCAGTGCAGCAACGTTGCCGATGCACGCACAATCGAGCAGGGTGACAGCTAGCGCTGGGCTTCTAAAGCCAACTCAATAAGTTCGGTAATGAGTTCAGAGTAGCTCACGCCCGAAGCCTCCCACAGCTGCGGATACATCGAAAATGGTGTAAACCCGGGCAGCGTATTAATCTCGTTGAGCACCGGCCCGTCGGCTGTTAAAAAGAAGTCTATGCGTGCGTAGACGGCACAGCCGGCAGCATCAAATGCTTTAAAGGCCGCATCACGTAGCGCCTGATACTCGGCGTCTGTCACTTCCGCGGGAAGCACAATTTCAACGCCAGCACCACCAAGATACTTAGATTCAAAGTCGTAAAAGTCGCGGCCGGTAAACCTAATCTCACCAATCACATCACTTGCACGCAGACTCGCACCCCCACGCCCGCCAAGCACGCCGATCTCAACCTCACGGCCGGTAATGGCTGACTCAATCAGCGCGGTGTGATCTTCAGCGAGCGCAGTATCAACCGCCGCGGCAAGACCGCCAGGTTCAGTCACGCGGGTCACCCCAACGCTGGAGCCGGCGCGCGCTGGTTTCACAAACAGTGGGTAGTTAAGGCCCTGATCTAATCGCGCGGCTGCTTGCGGATCTTGCGCGAGCTGCTGGCGGCTAATCCTGTTCCATGGCGCTACTTTAACGCCCGCTGTCTCTAACACAACCTTCAGCGCATGCTTATCCATGCACAGCGCGGAAGCGAGCACACCGCTGCCAACATACGGGAGGCCCGCAAGCTCACACAGCCCCTGCACTGTGCCGTCTTCACCGAAAGGGCCGTGCAGCATTGGCACAGCCACGTCGATTGTGCCAAGTTCAGTAATTTGGTTCTGAGCGTCAAGCACACGGAGTGTGTGATCGTCGGTTGCCAGCGGCCAGATGATGCGCTCATCACCTGCCGCAACCTCTGGCAGTGGATCACTGTCAAGCGCATAACTGAGCAGCACAGACTCACTGACGGGCACGAACTGACCGGTTTTGGTGATCCCGACAGGAATCGCGTTAAAACGCTCTTTATCGAGTGCACGATACACGCCTGCGGCGGTGACACAGCTCACAACGTGTTCACTGGAGCGCCCGCCGAACAGCAGCGCCACGGTTAGTTTTTTGTCGCTCATACGGTATCTCCAGATGCTGACTCGGTGTTTTGCTTAGTTGCTGGTTTTGGCGCCCTTGAAAACGGCTTTTACACGCTGCCAAAAATTCGGGGCTGCATCATCCTGTAACTGCATTTCAGGCTGCGGCACCTCGTCTTCAGTCGCGAGGTGGGGGCCAAGGTCTGCGGGTTTCATGCGCCCCTCAAGCACCATCTGCACCTGCTCCACGATTGGCATAACAACGCCGCGCTGTCTGGCTAGCGCAAGCACCGGCGCAACTGATGTGATGCCCTCAGCAGTCTGCGACATCTCCTGCGTCGTTTCTTCTTTGCTGTAGCCCTGGCCGATCAGGCGGCCAGCAGTTGAGTTGCGCGACAGCGGTGACTGGCAGGTGGTGATCAGATCACCCAAGCCCGCAAGCCCTGTCATTGTCGTTGGATTTGCCCCTGAAGCAACCGCAAACTCAGTCATTTCGGCGATCCCGCGAGTAATGATGGCCGCTTTGGTGTTGTCGCCGTAGCCGACTCCATCAACGATGCCGATTGCGAGCGCGATTAGATTCTTCAGCACACCGCCGAGCTCTGTGCCTGTCACATCTGTGTTGATGTAGGTGCGCAGGTAGGGTGTGCTTGAAATTTTTGCAACGCGCTGGGCGGTTTCCAGGTTGACAGACGATGTCACCGCACCGGTTGGTTGTTCACGAGCTATTTCGAGCGCGATGTTGGGGCCAGAAACCACCGCAACCTGCTCAATATCCCAGTCGAGTGTGTCGGTAATCACCTGTGACATGCGCATTTGGGTGGATTGCTCTACGCCCTTAACCAGACTCACGAGAATCGCATCCCGCCGCAGATAGTGCCGCATTGCCTGCAGGTTTTCACGCAGAGACTGGCTTGGCACCGCTAAAAACACTATTTCTGCGTCCTCAACCGCAGTTTGCAGATGATCGGTTGCTTTCAAGCCTCGCGGCAGGTTTACACCGGGCAGGTATTTACCATTCCGGTGACTTGTGTTAATTTCGGTTGCAACTTCTGTGCGACGTGCCCAAAGCAGCACATCACAGCCGGCGTCAACCAGCACCTTCGCATATGTTGTGCCAAAACTTCCGGCTCCGATAACCGCAACAACCGGAGCGTCTTGCGCTGCTTCTTTAGCCACTAAAACCGCCCTGTTTCGCTCTGCTCATGCTCTCGTGGATCCCACCTTTTTGTGGGAGCCTCTTCACCGCGCAGTGTTTCTAAGAGCGCGGTGATCTCTGCCATCAGCTTATCTGTAACCTCGCCAATTACAGCGTTATTGATCGGCCGCCCCTGATATTCGCTCAGATCGAGTGGCTCACCGATGGCAACGCGCACAGTTTTGCGCCCAAACAAATTCAGCTTCTTGCCATATCGCGGCATAATCTCCTGCACGCCCCACTGCGCGGCCGGAATGAGCGGAATATTACCCTCCAGCGCAAGCCGTGCTGCGCCGCTTTTACCGCGCATCGGCCACATGTCGGGGTCGCGCGTTAGTGTGCCCTCAGGGTAGACGATAACACCGCCGCTGGTCGCAATGAGGTGACTGGCTGCCTGCATCGCTGAGTGCCTGGCACCGGCCGCGTTTGCATCACCGCTGTTGGCTTCACGATAAACCGGAATCTGCCCGGTGATCTTCAAAATCCACTTTAAAAATGGCACTTTGAAAAGGCTCGCTTTCGCCATAAAACGCGGCAATCGCCCGAGCTTAAACACCGCCACCGCCATAGCGATCGGATCGATTTCGCTCAGATGATTCGGAGCGAGCACGAACGGCCCCTGTGCGGGAAGCTTGCTGTTGGGGGCAAAGCGATACTTCGCCGCAAACTGCCACAGCGGCAGCACAATCGCGGCAATTATACGAAACGGACCAAACTTTGTAGTTTCAGGTGTGCGGCGGCGCTTAAAACGCACCAGCTCCACTTCGTGCTGTGCCCGCTCGTTCACGGTTTACCCCTCGTAAATGAAGTCTGCGCCGAGTTTGCGCAGTTTATCTATAAAATTTTCGTAGCCACGGGCAATAATGCCGATATTTGAAACTTTACTCTGTCCTGATGCTGTCAGCGCCGCAATCAGATGCGAGAACCCGCCGCGCAGGTCGGGCACCTCGATATCTGCGCCGTGCAGCGGGGTCGGGCCGGTAATCACGGCTGCCTGCTCAAACTCACGGCGTTTAACGCGGCGTCGCTCATCTTCCAGCCCAGATTTGTGCACCACAATATCGGCGCCCATCTGATTTAGCGCATCTGTGAAGCCGAAGCGGTTTTCATACACGGTTTCATGAATTGTTGACACGCCCGGTGCCTGCGTGAGGGCCACGACAAGCGGCTGCTGCCAGTCTGTCATGAATCCCGGGTGCACATCGGTTTCAATCGTGACGGGGTTGAGGTCGCCCTCTTTGCGCCAGAAACGAATTCCATCATCGTGCACTTCAAACTCACCGCCGACCTTACGGTACACGTTCAAGAATGTCATCAGCTCTTCCTGCCTGGCACCCCCGACGAAGATATCGCCGTTGGTGGCGAGCGCAGCCGACGCCCATGAGGCGGCCTCATTGCGGTCTGCTATCGCGCGGTGGTCGTAGCCGCCGAGCTCTTTCACACCCTCAATGAAGATCACCCGGTTTGGCTCAACATTGATGATGGCGCCCATCTTCTGCAGAATGCAGATGAGGTCAATAATTTCTGGCTCAATTGCAGCATTGCGCAGTTCGGTATGCCCCTCAGCAAGCACGCCGGTGAGCAGCACCTGCTCGGTTGCGCCGACTGACGGATACGGCAGCTCAATATTTGCGCCCCGCAACCCGTTTGGTGCAGTCAGGCTGATGCCACCCGACTGTTTGTCAACAACCGCACCAAATTTGCGCAGCGCGTCAAGGTGAAAGTCGATTGGGCGGTCGCCGATCCGACACCCCCCAAGATCCGGGATAAAAGCCTCACCAAGGCGGTGCAGCAGCGGGCCGCAAAAAAGAATCGGGATGCGCGATGAGCCTGCGTGCGCGTCGATATCAGCTTTATGCGCTTTTTCAACATTGGAGGGATCGAGGATCCACTCATCGTTTTCACCGCGCGTAATCAGCACTCCGTGCAGAGCCAGCAGCCCAGCAACTACGCGCACATCTGAGATGTTCGGAACGTCACGCAGCACACTCTGTTTATGCCCGAGCAGAGCCGCAACCATCGCTTTTGTCGCAAGGTTTTTCGCACCGCGCACCTCGATGCGACCGCGCAGCGGTTTGCCGCCGTTGATGATGATCTCGTCTGAGGTCAGACCTACGCGTTCGCCAGCCTTTTTTGCATCTAGCGCGAGACCGTCGGTTTTCTTGTCGCTCATCTGTTTTGTTCCTATTAACTAGATAGTTGTTGGCATCCAGGTCGGACGCTGCGCTTCGTAGGCGGCTATCGCATCTTCATTTTGCAGTGTTAGAGAGATATCGTCTAAGCCCTCTAACAGTCTCCATCGAGTGTACTCGTCTATTTGAAACCGTAGCTTGAGGTCTTTGCAGGTGATTGTTAACTCTTCGAGATCAACCGTGACATCAGCTTCCGGGTCTGCGTCAAGCAGCTGCCACAGTTGAGAGGTCTCATCTTCAGTAATTTGGGCGGTTAAAAGCCCCTGCTTGCCAGCATTACCGCGGAAGATATCACCGAATCTGGCAGAGATCACAACACGAAAACCAAAGTCACGCAGCGCCCACACAGCGTGCTCACGCGATGAGCCAATGCCAAAATCTGGGCCAGCCACAAGCACTTTCGCGCTCTTTGCCGGTTCGTGGTTGAGAAGGAAGTCTGGATCCTGCCGCCAGTTGAAAAACAGCGCGTCTTCAAAACCTGTTTTCGTGATCCGCTTTAAAAACTGCGCCGGCAGAATTTGATCAGTGTCAATGTTTGCCAGCTGGATGGCAGCAGCCTTCCCGGTCACTATTCTTATTGGCTCCATTAGCGCCCCTCCTCAATAGTTGCAACCGGTTTAGCATCGTAAGTTATTCCATTGCGCGCGTCTTCGGCAAGATCCCACGGGCTTGACAGCGTTCCGCGAATGGCTGTTGCTGCGGCGACAAGCGGTGACACCAGGTGTGTGCGGCCGCCTTTGCCCTGCCTGCCCTCAAAGTTGCGGTTTGAGGTTGAGGCGCATCTCTCCCCCGGCGTCAGCTGGTCGGGGTTCATGCCGAGGCACATTGAGCAGCCGGCAAACCGCCACTCGCCGCCGAATTCTTTAATAACCCTGTCGATGCCCTCTGCTTCGGCCTCTAACCGCACGCGCGCAGAGCCGGGCACAACCATCAGGCGCAGGCCGTCAGCCTTCTTTTTACCCTTAATAATTTTGGCGAACTCACGCAGATCTTCGACCCGTGAGTTGGTGCACGAACCCATAAAAACGGTGTCAACGCGAATGTCTTTCAGCGGCGTTCCGGGCCTTAGATCCATATATTCGAGCGCCCGTTCTGCCGCTGCCCTATCGTTCTGGTCGGTAAATTGGGAGGGATCGGGGATAGCCTCTGACAGCGGCACCCCCTGCCCTGGATTGGTGCCCCATGTGACGAACGGCTCAAGCTTGGAAGCGTCGATAAAAACCTCTTTATCGAATTTGGCTCCCTCATCTGTTGGCAGCGTCTTCCAATACGCTACGGCTTCGTCCCAGTCTTTCCCTTTGGGGGCGCGCTCACGGCCCTTCACATACTCGAATGTTGTGTCGTCGGGCGCAACCATGCCCGCGCGGGCACCTGCTTCAATGCTCATGTTGCAGATTGTCATGCGCCCCTCCATGGAGAGAGAGCGGATCGTTGAGCCGCGATACTCAAGCACATAACCCTGCCCGCCACCGGTGCCAATTTTTGCAATAACCGCAAGAATTATGTCTTTTGCGGTGACCCCTGGGCGCAGCTCACCCTCGACATTGATCGCCATCGTCTTAAAGGGTTTGAGCGGGAGAGTCTGGGTGGCAAACACGTGCTCTACCTCACTGGTGCCGATCCCGAAAGCCATTGCCCCAAAGGCGCCGTGGGTTGAGGTGTGTGAGTCACCGCACACAACGGTAATGCCCGGCATGGTGAGACCGAGCTGCGGGCCCATCAGGTGCACGATCCCCTGCTCTTTATCGCCCAGCGGGTGCGCCCGCACACCAAACTCTTTCACATTCTGTCTGAGAGTTTCGATCTGCAGTCTGCTTGTCGGGTCGGCGATCTGCCGAGTGATGTTGATGGTCGGGGTGTTGTGGTCTTCTGTTGCAACCGTCAGGTCAACGCGCCGCAACGGCCTGTTTGCCATGCGCAGCCCGTCAAATGCTTGTGCGCTGGTGACTTCGTGAATCAGGTGCAGATCGATATAGATCAGATCTGGCTCACCGTTTTCGCCTTTGACCACAACATGACTGTCCCAGACCTTCTCAGCAAGTGTGCGGGGTTTGGTTTTCGCAGTCAAGTAGCTCGCCTCCTATAGGTCGCCGGCACCGAAGGTTGGCTTGTGGCCTTCCTTATTCTCTGTTTTCTTCATTTTAATCAAGCTTGCAACGGTTGCGACCGCCATGCAAACCACAATAACCCCCAGCGAGAACCAGGTGCTCGGGGTTGGGATCCAAGAAATGTGTTCACCGTTATTAATGAACGGCAGCTCGTTGTGGCTTGCAGCGTGCAGCACGAGTTTCACACCGATATAGGCCAGAATTGCGGCTATGCCGTAGTGCAGGTATTCGAGGCGTTCGAGCAAACCGCCAAGCAGGAAGTAGAGCTGACGCAGACCCATGAGCGCAAAAACGTTGGCGGTAAACACGATGAATGGGCTCTGTGTGATACCGAAAATTGCGGGGATCGAGTCGAGCGCAAACAGGATGTCTGTTGATCCGAGGGCGAAGAGCACAAGCAGGAACGGTGTGAAATAGCGTTTGCCGTCTGCCACAACAGACAGTTTTGCGCCGTGGAAATCGTCAGTGAAGGGCAGCACGCGTTTGATTGTGCGCACCGCCAAACCTTCAGAGTGGTCATCGTCTTCATCGTGTTTCACCTGTTTCCAGGCGGTCCAGATCAGCCAGGCACCAAAAATATAGAAGATCCAGCTGAACTGCTCAATCAGCGCTGCGCCTGCGAGGATAAAAATACCGCGGAATATGAGCGCCAGGATGATACCGATCATCAGCGCCCGCTGCACGTATTCGTGCGGCACTTTAAAGGCGCCAAGGATCATAACGAAAACAAACAGGTTGTCTATCGAAAGTGAATACTCTGTGAGCCAGCCGGCGAGAAATTCTGAGCCGTGCTGCGCGTCGCCGAGCACGAACATGCAACCGGCAAAAACGAGGGCGAGCCCGACATAAAAACCGACCCACAGGGCCGCCTCACGCATGCTCGGAACGTGCGGACGTTTAATGATCAGCAGCAGGTCGATAATCAAAATGGCGAGCAAGGCCACCATTGAGCCTATTTCAAACCACACTGGCAGAGCGGATTCCAAAATTTATCTCCTTCTAAACGCGCTTGTGCGCTGTCTGAAGGTCTCTTCCCGGCAGCTTGCCAATTAAGAACCAGCTGCCGCGCCTGCACCGGTCGCTCGTTAGCGACGTACTGACGACACAGGCGAAGCGGAATACTCCCCTTCTGCAGAGCACCATTATATCCGTCTGCAACCGTGAAAGAATCTAATTTTTCTGGCAGAATATCTAATGCTTAAGCACCACTCGGGGCAGCGGGTGAGCGCGGGGCCGCAGAGGCCGTGACACCGACGTGCATCATTCTCAACACAATGAGTTAAGGATTTGTTGCTGTTATGAACGCTGCTCCTGAAAAAAATCTACCCACTATCGCGCGTTTTGCTTCTGGCGGATCCGGCATCTACGCAACCCTGCTTGCGGTTATGGCCGTAGTGCTGATTCTGTCTAATATTGGCGCTTCAAAGGGTGTAATTATCGGCCCGCTTGTCACCGATGGCGGTTTTTTCCTCTTCCCGCTCGCTTATATTGTTGGTGATCTTGTTTCGGAAGTTTACGGTTTTAAGAAGGCACGGCTGGCCATCACGGTTAGTTTTCTGCTCTCAATTTTTGCGGCCTTTTGCTATTGGGTGATTATTTGGCTCCCCGGCGCAGAGTGGTATGACGGGCAGGAGGCTCTTGAGCGCACACTCGGGCCGATCCCGCTTATTGTGCTTGCGTCTCTTGCAGCGTTCTTCGTCGGTCAGCTCTTTAACGCCTGGGTGCTTGTGCGCATGAAGCAGCGCACGGGTGAGCGTCTCCTCTTTGGGCGGATCGCGGTGTCTACCCTTGCCGGCGAGTTCGTAGATACGGTGGTCTTCTGCTCAATTGCGGCACCTGTTATCGGTATTTCAAACATCTCCACTTTTGCAAACTACGTGATTGTTGGTTTCCTGTTTAAGTCTGCGGTTGAGATAGTGCTGTCACCTGTGACTATCGCCGTGATTGGTGCTGTGAAACGCGCCGAACCTGAATACCGCGCAAACAGCGCTAAATAAGCGTCTGCTGGGGTTAAATCGGTAAGGATCGGGAGCATGACGCGAGGAAAACAACCGCACACCCCGCGCTACGAGCAGGAGGAAACGCCGCGTGATGCAGCTCCTGCGCCGTATCAACTTGACTATGACTGGGTGTGGGATGGCGCAGAGGTTAAAACGCTTGCGGTGACGGTTGTTGGCGCAAGTTTAGACGATTTTCTTGAGTCACTGGAACCGGATATTAACGGTGTGCGCGGCAGCGGCGGCTGGGCAATTTTCCCGCAAGCTCAGCCCGGTCTCTACCACTTGGTTGCGGGTGGGGAGGATGTCGCAGACGCGTTAGAGGATGCGGCAGATCGCCTGTATCAGGCGGTTAAGCAGCAGCCCGGAGCGCGTCTCTTCTGGGAACAGCTCTAGCCGCGATCCCTCCGTGCCGCCGTTATTAATAGGTGTTTAATCTGTGTCGCCTACACCGGGTCTAAAACTTTTGAGGCAGCGCAAGATTGGTTAGGCTCGACTGTATGACATTTCAAGCAGCATCGCTTCCCCCGGTTCCAGCGAAGAAACCTATCAAGCGCACGCATCACGGTGACACCGTAGTAGACAATTTTGATTGGCTGCGGGAACGGGAAAGCCAGGAGGTTTTAGAGCATCTGCACGCCGAAAACGCCTACGCAGATGAGATTCTGACCCCGCTGCACGGTTTGCGCGACAGGATTGTGGCAGAGGTGAAGAGCCACACCCAGGAGACCGATAGCTCAGTGCCCTATCGTGACGGCGATTTCTGGTATATCTCACGCACACGCGAGGGCGATAACTATCCGCGCTTTAGCCGCATCTCTGTTGCGCACTCGCCAGAGCTGCCGCAGCTTGCTGCGGCGAGCGATGAGCTGCTTGACGGCGAAGAGGTGTTTCTCGACGCTCAGGCGCTTGCCGCAGGGTGCGAGTTTTTCCAGATTGGTGGTTTCACTATCAATGAGCCAGCAAACCTGCTTGCATACAGCGTAGACACAACCGGCGGCGAAGTTTTTGACTTACGGATCGTGGATCTCAGCACCGGTCGAGTGATCGATGACGCGGTAAAGAATGTTGCATACGGGCTTGATTTCTCGATCGACGGCTCTAAGATCGTCTACGCAAAGAATGACGCGGCTTGGCGGCAGTGCGAGATTTGGGTGCACACGGTGGGTGCAGATGCCGCAACAGATCGCCTGATCTACCGTGAAAACGATGAAAAATACACAACCTACGCTGCTGCGTCACGCGGCGGCGAAGCGCTGCTCATTCACGCTGAATCGCACGCGGGGTGCGAGGTTTTCACAGTGCCGCTGGCTGATCCTGACACCACCCCGGTTTCTGTTGCTGGCCGCGTTGCCGATGTTGAATACTCGGTTGAGCACGCCGGTGATCACTATCTGGTGATCCACAACCGCGACCACGTCGGGTTCTCACTTGCCCGCCAGGAGCTTAATGTGACGGGCGCAGCGGCGCAGGATACTTGGGTAGAAATCATGGCACCCCAAAAGGGTGAACGCATCGAAGCCGTTGACGCTTTCAAAGGCCACGCGGCAGTAACGATGCGGGCGGCGGGTCTCCCCGCTATTCGTGTGCTGCCGCGAGCCCTCCCCGAAAGTGGCAGCGAAAGCGGCTGGCACGCTGAGGCCGCCTGGGATATCTCGCACGGGGGCGAGCTCGATGCGGTGTATCTCGCACACAACCGCAACTGGGATAGCGACACCATCCGCTACACACTGGAGTCACTGCTCACCCCGACAACGGTTGCTGAAGTTGCGGCAACCGGCGGGCAACCAAATATTCTCAAGGTGACTGAAGTGCCAGACTTTGAGCGCAGCAACTACGTTGAAAAACGCTTGTGGGCAACCGCTAAGGATGGCACTAAGGTGCCAATCTCACTAATGGCGCGCGCCGATGTGCAGCCCGACGGCACCAACCCCGGTTTTCTCTACGGCTACGGATCCTACGAAGCGCCTATCGACCCTAGTTTTAACGTGCTCTGGTTGAGCCTTATGGATCGCGGTGTGGTGGTTGCGATCGCGCACGTTCGCGGCGGCGGTGAGATGGGGCGCGAATGGTATTTGGACGGCAAACTAGCTAATAAAAAGAACTCGTTTAGTGATTTTGTGGATAGCGCGCACTTTCTCACCAAAGAGGGTTGGTTTGATGGGGATCGTATCGCGGCCGAGGGGCGCAGCGCGGGCGGCCTGCTCATGGGCGCGATGGTAAACCTCTCACCCGCAACATTCCGTGCCGTGTTGGCGGGGGTGCCGTTCGTTGATGCGCTCACAACGATCCTTGATCCGAGCCTCCCCCTCACCGTGGGTGAGTGGGAGGAGTGGGGCAACCCGCTCGAGAGTGCTGAGATCTATCAGTATATGAAGGAATACAGCCCCTACGAAAACATCAAGCACGAGAAGTATCCGGCGATCCTCGCCACGACTTCGCTCAACGATATTCGCGTGTTTTATGTTGAGCCGGCAAAGTGGGTGGCGCGGTTGCGTGAGGAAACAACAAACTATGAGAGCGGTGCGGCGCTTCCCGAGCGACCGATCGCATTCAAGTGTGAAATGGTGGCCGGGCACGGTGGCCGCAGCGGCCGCTACGCCCGCTGGGAGCAGCGCGCCGAAGAATACGCGTTCCTGCTCGACCAGATTGGTGCAACTGAGTTGCGGTAACTATTGCGCATGGAAGCATAGTTGTTTTTGCAATTGCCCGACGCTACGAAAGACGAAACCCCTGATGGATAAGCAACAACTCGCAGCTCAGATCTGGAAAGCCGCCAACAAAATGCGTGGCTCTTTAGACGCGAACGACTACAAAGACCTCATTCTCGGTTTAATGTTCTACAAGTTTCTATCGGGCCGAGAAGTTGAGTTCTTCCTCAAAAATGAAATTCCCGTTGAACGACTCGAGTATGAGATTACTTCTGAAAAACCGCGTCGAGTCGCTATGGCGCAAGCCTCGCTGGGGTATTTCATCGAGTACAGCGACTTGTTCTCTACGTGGGAGAAGAGGCTTCCAGATCTTCAACCTTCATGGATCACCGAAGCAGCGCTCGCTTTCGATGCCCAGGTCAACCCGCAGTACCGATCCATCTTCCATGAAATCTTTACCCCTCTGGCTTCGGCGGTGCCAAAGCTGGGAACTGATTCCACTGCGCAAGCCAAAAAACTGCGTGAGCTAATCCGTATCGTGCGCGAGATTCCTACCGATGGTCGCCAAGGATACGACGTGTTGGGGTATGTCTATGAGTATCTGATTTCTAATTTCGCTGCTAACGCGGGCAAGTCTGCTGGCGAGTTCTACACGCCCCATCAAGTCGCTTTGGTGATGGCTGAAATCGTGGGCCACCATCTGAAAGATCGGCGAGACATTCAGGTATACGACCCCACATCCGGGTCGGCTTCGCTATTGCTCAATATTGGTGACGCGATCTCCCGCCGTAGCGGCAACCCTGACTCGATTCAGTACTACGCTCAGGAGCTGAAGAAGGCCGCGTATGCGCTAACAAGAATGAACCTGGTTATGCGGGGTATCCGCCCAGCTAACATCATCACCCGCGAGGGCGACTCGCTCGGTGCAGACTGGCCGATGATCGACCCATTTACTGGCGTGTACCAAACCTTGCTGGTAGACGCCGTGGTGTCAAACCCGCCGTATTCTGCGGAGTGGGAACGCCCGAAGCTAGGTGCTGATCCGCGATTCGCCTATGGGCTCGCACCAGAAAAGACAGCCGACTATGCGTTCTTGCTCCACGAGCTCTACCACCTCAAGAGCGACGGGATACTCGCCATCGTTCTCCCGCACGGCGTACTCTTCCGCGGCGGCGAAGAAGAAGCAATCCGCACTCAACTTATCGACCGCAACCACATCGAAACCATCATCGGTCTGCCTGCCAACATTTTCTACGGGACTGGCATTGCCACCATCGTCATGATCCTGAAAAAAGAACGCGGCTCAGACGATTCCATTCTCTTCATCGACGCCTCACGCGGTTTCGAAAAAGCGGGCAAGCAGAACGAGCTGCGCGACCGTGACGTTCGAAAGATCGTCGACACCGCTATCGAACGGCGCACAGAAGACAAATACTCCAGACTCGTTAGCCGAGCAGAAATCCGCGAAAACGGCTACAACCTGAACATTCCACGCTACGTTGACTCGTCAGACCCTGCCGAGACGTGGGACATCTACGCGACCATGTTTGGTGGAATCCCACAAGAAGAAATCGACACGCTCGCCACCTACTGGGACGCCTTGCCAGGGTTGCGTGAACACATCTTCGATTCCACAACCGAGACCCACACCCACGTGCAAGACCGTATCAAGGCAGGCAACTCCCTGGCCGACTCCGTGCATCAACACCCATCTGTTGCCGCGTTCGAAGCCAGCTTTACGTCAGCTTTCACCGGATGGCCACAATCACTAAAGACTCGACTCATCTACCATCTCGCCGACGTGGAAATGACCACCATCGAGGCAGAGCTACGAACCGAACTCTTCCAGCGCTTAGCGCACGTGCCCATCATCGATGACTACTCCGTATATCAAATCTTCGCCAACCACTGGAAAGAAACCGGCAGAGACCTAGAAGTCCTTAAAGGGCAGGGCTGGGATCAAGTGCGCCGCGTCGAACCTCACTACGTCATCAAGAAAGTAAAAGGAGTCGACAAGGAAGTTCAAGAAGGATATTTTGGCACTGTCCTCCCGTTTGAGCTCGTCCAACAAGAACTCTTGGCCGAAGACTTCAGCGAACTTGAAGCTCTTCACACACGCCTAGCGCAAGCCGAGGAACGGGTAAGCGAACTATTTGACTCCCTGACAGAAGAACAACGCGGCTCCGGAGAAAACTCGGTAACCAACGCCGCCGGGGATACATTCAACGCTACCAACGTAAAAAACCGGCTCGACTCGCTCATGAAAGACATCACCTCACCCGAAATTGACGTGCTCGAAGAGTACCTCAACGCCCACGGAGCGGCACGGAAGTCTCTCGTAACGCTGCACCCAGAAGTGAACTGGGGGGCAATGACGGCGGGCAAGTCAGGCACATACACCACCACGACAGTACGCACCTATATCGACCAGCTAAAACGCGCTACAGATTTCGAAGACGACGCACTCGAACCGGTCCTCATCGAAGCACTCGACCTGCTCGACGAAGTCAAAACCGCCAAGAAGGACATCAAAACCCGAGAAGCCAAGATCCACCTTGACACCAAGCGCATTATCGAGAACCTCGATGACGATGCCGCCCGTGGTCTCCTCGCGGTTAAATGGGTCGATCGCCTACTCGACGATATAAATACCGTCCCGCATCACACCATAGAAAACCTCATCGAGGCCGTCTCGGAACTTGACGCAAAATACGACACCACCCTCTCCGACATCGGCCACAGGGCGCAAACAGCACAGCAGAATCTTTCGCGCATGATGGGGCAACTCACCGGCCCCGAACGAGACATGGAAGGCATCGCAGAACTCGCCAAGATCCTCGGAGGGCAGCAATGACAGGGGATTCTGTTCCTTCAATACGATTCGCTGGCACTGACAACAGTTGGACACGTAGAGCGCTGGGAGAAGTTTCCTGTATTAATCCAAAATCTGCGATTCCCGAGCAATTCGAATATATAGACCTCGCGTCAGTATCAGGAACAGAATTGCTGTCGCATCGGTTAGAACAGCGTGCATCTGCGCCTTTGCGAGCCCAACGTCTGGCTCAACCCGGAGATATCTTTTATCAGACCGTTCGCCCGTACCAAAAGAACAACTACTTTTTCACAAACAAAAGCACGGAAAATCAGTATGTCTTTTCTACTGGATATGCTCAACTTCGTCCCGAAATAGATGGATGCTTCTTATTTAGTTCGCTTCTACGAGACGAATTCTTGCAGCAAGTTCTCATTAGATGCACTGGAACCGGATATCCCGCCATTAATGCAAACGATCTGGCGGAAATAGAGATTAGTGTTCCTAAGGATCCAACCGAGCAAGAGGCTATCGGATCGTTATTCCATAAGTTGGATAATCTGCTTGACGCATCGGCGAAGAAGATCGAGAAGCTGAAGCAACTCAAGGCCACCATGCTCACGAAGATGTTCCCACAAGCTGGTACTGATGAACCAGATATAAGGTTTGAAGGTTTTAGTGGCGCTTGGGAGAGCCGGAGGATAATTGACGAGGTGACCATTTTCGGAGGTCTGACATACAGCCCCTCCGATATCTCCAATCGCGGCACCTTGGTTCTGCGATCTAGCAACGTACATAACGGTCATATCGTGACCAATGATTGCGTGCACGTGCGATCTGGCGCGGTCAACGTGCAAAACGTTCGCGTAAACGACATTGTAATGGTGGTGCGGAACGGTTCTCGCGCTCTCATCGGGAAGCACGCGATGATTAAACACCCGATGCCCAACACTGTTATCGGGGCGTTTATGGCATGCCTCAGAGCCGAACAACCCACCTTTATAAACGCATTGTTTAGCACAAAGGTCTTCGTCGATGAAGTAGCCAAATCGATGGGTGCAACAATCAACCAGATCACTCTAGGAATGTTTGAAGAAATGGCATTCCTTTTCCCATCCGATATCGGCGAACAACAGGCCATCGGCACCTTCTTCCACGAGCTCGATGAGCTGATCGATGGAGAGCTGCAAATGTTAGAGAAGTTGCATAATCTGAAATCGGCGTTCCTGCGGTCGATGTTCGTGTAGTTCGAAGGGGAATCCGATGGCTGATTTAGTGCATTTTGGTTCTGAACGCGAGTTTGAGGACGCGGTCGTGTCCGCGCTGACTGAGCGTCACGGCTGGTCTAAACATGTCTTGGTTCATCCGAGTGTTGATGACCTGGTAGATAACTGGGCTTCGATTGTTTTCAAGAACAACAACACCCCTCATAGACTCAACAACGTTCCGCTATCTGAGGGTGAAAAGCAGCAGCTGGTAGAGCAAATCAGCGCCCTGGCTACGCCTGCGGATGTCCAACGCTTCTTGCAAGGTAAAGAAACCACCATTCGCCGCGATCATCCAGATGACGAAGCACATAAGGGCAAGATCGTGTCGTTGACGATCTTCGACCCCAAGGAGGTTGCCGGTGGAGACTCTACGTATCAGATTGCCCGTCAGCCAGTAATACCCCGCAGTCATCCGCGCGATAGAGACCGGCGCGGGGATTTCATGCTCCTGATCTGGGGCATCCCTGTTATCCATGTTGAGTTGAAGAACCATAGCCACGACGTGTCTGAAGCGACCGGCCAGATCCACAAGTACCTGCAGTCGAACATCTTCAGTGGCTTGTTCAACGCCCTCCAGGTGTTCATCGGTATGACACCAACGGATATGCGTTACTTCGCCCGCCCAAGGGATACCAGTCATCTGACCGACATGTTTCATTTCGAGTACGCCGATTTCTATAATGAGCGCTACGAATCGTGGCAGGATATCGCGCGTCACTTTATTTCCATTCCTGCTGCTCACACACTGATCGGCGACTATCTGATCGCCGATGGGGGCGATGGAGAGCTGAAGGTGTTGCGCCCCTATCAGATGCATGCGGTGGCTGCTGTTTCGGCGCAGATGTCCAAGGTGAACCGTGTGCCTTTAGAGGATCGTGGAATCCACGATCACAAGGGCGGCTACATTTGGCATACCACGGGGTCAGGTAAGACGATGACCTCGTTTAAGACCGCGATGTTGCTGGCACGCGACAAGATTGCCGACAAAGTTGTGTTCGTTCTTGATCGCATCGAGCTCGGTGACCAATCCGAAATGGAATACCGTAATTTCGCTGGCGATGCTACAGATATTGCGCGACCTACTGCAACACGTCTCCTCGCGCGGGAGCTGCAAACCGGCACCGAGCGCCTGATTATTACGTCTTTACACAAGCTCGGGCGGCTCACGAATCCGCAGGATGAGTTTTACGCACAGACTGATTTCGAGAAAATTCAGTCTCAGCGCATTGTGTTCATTGTCGATGAGGCGCATCGGTCAACGTTTGGTGACATGTATGCCAACATTCGCCAGTGTTTCCCTCGTGCGGTGTTCTTTGGTTTCACCGGCACGCCGATTCAAGAACCCAACGCGAAAAAGTCCACGCAAACATCGGATCTTTTCGGTTCTGAGCTGCACCGTTACAGCATCTATCACGGTTTGCGTGATGGAGCAGTGTTGCGTTTCGACTATCAGCAGGTAGATATCTACCCCTACGACGAGATGCGCAAGAAGGTGGCGCTGGCGAAAGCTGGAGCCAAGACAGTCGCAGAGGTATACCAGGATGAGAAGAAGCTCGCGATTTTTAACCACTACAGCGAGCCGGACAAAATTCCGTGGGTGAGTTACCGTGACGATAAAGGGCGCTTTATCACCGGGATTGACGATCTAGCAAAGACAGCCACCTGGGAGACCCCTGAATACCAACAGGCGGTCGTCAATGAGATCCTCAAGAACTGGCTGCGCCGCTCCCAAGGCGGACAACTCCATGCGATGTTTGCAACCAGCAGCATTGAGGACGCCATCAAATACTATCGCCTGTTCCAAGACCACAACGAACAAGTATGGAAAGCCGCAGCAGACCCTACCGCCGCACCTCCTGTACTGAACCAAGAACTCAAAGTGACCGCGGTGTTTTCTGATGCAGACGAAAACGTCGGAAACCAGCAGCTGAGAACCGAAGGTATTTTCGATATCCTCGACGATTACGAAGCAATGTTCGGTGTGAGTTTTGATCGGGCAGAAATCACTGACTTCAAGTCCGACGTTGCTGACAGGCTTGCCCACAAGGACAGCCACAAACACATCAGCCAAGATAAGATGCTTGATCTTGTCATCGTAGTAGACCAGTTGCTTACCGGATACGACTCCAAATATGTCGGCACGCTCTACATGGACAAAGTCCTCGAATACGCTGACCTCGTCCAGGCAGCTTCTCGCACCAACCGTATTTACAACAAGCTCATCAAGCCTCAAGGCACCATTGTCTACTACCGCAAGCCCAAAACGATGACCCATAATTTCGAGGTCGCCTTTGACCTCTACGCTGGTGGGAACGCCCGAGGCGTGTTCATTGACCCTCTACCGGCCAACCTGCAAGCACTCAATGGCGAATATGAAGTCATCAAAGCTATCTTCACTAAGGCTAGAATTGCTGACTATTCCCATCTGCCTGACGCCCTAGAGGATCGTAAGAAGTTCGCAGTCTCTTTCTCCTATTTGGCAAGCCTGGTCGAAACAGTCAGAATCCAAGGTTTTACGTGGGATCAGCGAGTCTATCCCGGAGTAGCTCCAGGAGATCCCGACATTGAAGTATTGCTGACAAAGGAGATCTACGAGACGTGGCTCGCCCGTTACAGCGAGCTAAGTTCAGGCGGTAACCGTGAACCCGCCGAACAGGTTCCCCTCGACTTGACCTGTCTAACCTATGCGCATGATGCACAGCGCATAGACATGGAGGCTCTTGACGCAAAGTTCGACAAGTGGCGCGCAGCCGTCGCAAGCCAACAAGCCAGCCAAGCTCAGATAGATGACCTCCTTGTCGAAGTTCAGCAATATTACGTGGCTTTGACCCAAGAAGAACAGCAAGCAGCACGACGAGTTATCGCTATGATCCAGTCCGACCGCTTAGCACCAGACGATACTAAGTCTTTTCGCGATTACATCAACGAAGAGCTTTCTGCTGTGCAAGACAGCCAAATTGCTAATCTTGTCACAGCTACCGGTGTCGATGCGTTGCTGGTGAAAAATATGCTGAAAGCCTACGGCGGGCAGGGCATCACAGATGCAGATCTGCACCGATTCGGTCACTTCGACAAAATCCGTGAAACCGTCGATAGCGAAACCTTCGCCACATGGCTGAAATCAAAGAAAAACCTTGACCTGCTACCCATCGATCGTAACTGGGCAGCACAAACGCTCCTCATGGAGTTCTTCAAACGGGGTGGCATGGATATCAGTGAATGGGACGCATCCGAGTTTGAATAACTGACCCGAGTACCACAAATTACCTACCCCAGCAGCTCCGGATACTCCGTGTTCACACCCTTCACATGTCGATCCACAAACGCGAACACAGTGGCATACCAGGTCACCGAGTTATTCGGCGTTAGGATCCAGTGATTTTCATTCGGGAAGTATAGGAACCGGTGCGGGTTCTCTTCAGGAGACTTATCCCCCGCGCTCAGCAGCTCAAACCACAGCCGCAGCCCCTCACCGATTGGCACACGGTAATCTTTGTCACCGTGGATAACCAGCATCGGCGCTACAATCTCCTGCACCGCAGCTGCCGGGTTGTATTCAGCCACGTGGGAATCATCCAGGTGGGCACCCCAGAGAGACGCTGTGTCTGTAGTGTGTCGAAACTGATCCAGATTCCACAGCGAGGCGTGCGTCACAATACAGTCGAAGAAATCCCCTGTCTGGCCGGCGATCCAGTTGGCCATATAACCGCCGTATGAGCCGCCGAGCGCCGCCTTTCGATCCGCATCAATCTCAGGGCGCGCCAGAGCATCGTGCGTGCAGCGCATAATGTCATCAAACGGGCTGCCGCCAAACTCGCTCCAGCCGCGATCGAGCATCTCCTGCCCGTACCCGGTAGAGATAGCCGGATCCGGCAGCAGCACCGCGTAGCCGCGCGCCACGGCCGTCCACGGATTCCACCGCCAGGTCCATGAATTCCAGGATCCGAACGGGCCGCCGTGAATCCACAACAGCAGCGGCACCTGGTTGTCAGCGTTTGCATCTGTGGGCAGGCAGAGCCAGGAGCGGATCATAGTGCCGTCCGCAGCCTCGGTGGTGAACTCCGTGAGGGTGCCCGGAATATCGGGGGCAGCAATACCGCCCTCTATCGCTGCGAGCTGCTTGGTCTCAGGGTCGAGTCTAACCGGCAGCGGCGGCTGATCAATCGCATCCTGCAGTGCGACAACAGAGCCGTTTTGTTCATTCAGACAAAGCGCTGCATAGTGGAACTTCCCCGCTGTTAGATTAGTGACCGTTCCCGTCGCAATATCTAGGTGGAAGATGCCGCCGCGTCCTTTATGATCCGCGGTAAAGTAGGCCTCCCTCCCATCAGGGGATATCTTAAAGTCGTTCGGCCAGTCAGTGTAGCCATTAAAGGTCTTTGTTTCCGCACCCGATGCAAGATCGAGAATGAAGTGTGAGAGCTGAATCGAGACTTTGCGCGACACCTTCGGCGCACGCGTGATAACAAGAAACTTCCCGGTGGGGCTGACACCCAACAGGCTGGTGTCGTGCTCATCGTGTGCGGCAACGGTTGTAACAGTGCCGTTTGCCACGTCGATCGCCACAACCTCACTGCGCGACACGGTGCCCCGAATGCCTCGCTGCAGTGTCGCAAACACAGTGGCACCGTCGGTGCTAATAACCGCATCCAGCAACCGCTCATACGGTTTGAAGTTAGTAATCTTGCGCAACTCTAGCTGCGCCTCACTATCTGCAGGATCAAGCGGATCTGCCACAAAAACCTGGTTTACAGTTGGGCCGAGATCATGATCCCAGGCGCGCACTGGATACCCGGTGTGGAGGATGCCGGTTACCGCCTCTTCGCCACGTCTTTTTGCGATGCTGGCGTCATCGTCATCATCCTTTGCGTTAGGGTGCACACCGCTCACAAAGGCGATGCGACCGCTCTCACGCGCAACAGTAAACCCTGTAAAACCTGCATGGCGGCGCGCCACAACGCGTGCCTCACCGCCCTGCCGGGGCAGCAGAAACAGTCTTTGCTCGGTGTCTTCCTCCCCGGCATCGCGCTTCGCCGTAAACAGCACATCGCCGCCCTGGGTGAAACCCAGCAACGACTCGCCTTCTACTCCGCGGGTGAGACGACGCGGGCTCTCGCCCTCGCCACTCGGCAGCTCCCACAGCGCCGTCACGTATCCGTTTTTCTTTTTGTTGAGCTCGGTGCGGGCCGCAATCAAACGCTCACCATCGGGCGAAAGAAAAAGCCCCGTAAAACGGGGCTCGGCAACGAAAGACTTAAGATCATGAAAAATTGATTTGTTGTCGCTCATAGTCACGATCCTATCTCTAAGTTGCCGTAGGGCTTTACAGCCGACAGGCGCTTTACGCTGCTAGCTGCGAGGCTTTTTCTTGCTTTCCTTTCTCGCAGCAGCACCGCTTATCCGCATCATCGTCTGCACCGGGCGCGGGATAGTGCGCAGATTCTCACTAAGACTCTGCACATGCTGTGAGAGATCCGCTATCTGCTGGGACAGCTCCGATATCGTGTCACGATACTCGTTAACCTTGCTGATTTCTTCAGCCAGCGACTGGGTTTGCTGCTTAAGATCGGCTATTTCTCTTTCCTGCTGATCGAGCTTAACCGAGAGGCGTTCATGTAAACCGCTCAGGTGCAGCACCAGGCCCAAACCGTGCTCGTCAATATACTCACGCAGATGCGTGTCGCGTATCTGCGCATCGAGTTCTTTATGCAGCTGCGCTAGAGAGGTGATTGAATTGCCCGTGTCGGCGCTTAAATCATTGGGGCGCTGATGCCAGAAAGCAAGCGGCTTCCCGTCGATGAAGCCAAACGGACCCTGCAGCGCAAGATTGAGGTTTAACAACCAATCTTCAACTACAGGAAACTCTCCTTCCGGCATCGCTGCACGGGCGGCAGCTGTGCGATAGAGGGTTGCAATTGGAACTGTTTTATTGGATCGCAAGAAATTGCCGAGCGACAGGGAACTGTCATGCGGCTGGTAGATCCACCGAAATAATTCGGTGAAATCGTCGCCGTGCTGCTCTTCAGCAATCACTTCAAGCCGCACAGCAACAGCATTATGGTTAGGGTGCGTGTGCAGGAATGCTACGGTTTGCTGCAGGAAGTCAGGATCCCACGTGTCATCGTCATCGTGGATAGCGCAAAAAGTGCCGGCAGCCTCGTTAACACCCTGCCGCCACGCGCCATCTCGGCCGAGGGATTCGGGGTTTGTTATGAGACGAGTTTTTTCAGCGAGGGCACTCTTTTCTGCCAAGAGTTTCGCTATCGGCTCTTCTTCGCCGCCGTCATTAATGATGAGCAATTCGTAGTCGGTGAATACTTGGGAATCGATTGATGCAAGTGCTCGCCGTAAAAATAGGTTGCGGTTTTTGGTGCGAAGAATTATTGATACTTGCGGAAAACTCATAGTTTCCTCTCGCTTGGCACGGCCTTAGTCGAGCTCTAATTGTAATGACTCAAAGACTGTTAAAGCTGTGTTGCAACCGACAATAGGTGAATTTTATCCGCGAACATAAGCATGGCAACCGTCTCAGGTGGAAGTATTTAGATAGTATAAACTCGCCACATTTTCATAGCTCGACGAATGAAATGAAGGTTGAGGATAGGCATTGAAGGAATTACAGGTTGCAGCCGTAGTAGTAACCTACAACCGCTCTGAACTCTTACAAAAAACTCTAGCGGCGCTTGAAGCGCAAACCTCTGCGCCAGCAGCAATCATTGTGGTCGATAACGCCTCAACCGATGACACCCCACAGATGCTGGCTGCCCGCGATAACTCACCAAGTCTGCAGGTGCATCGCTTACCGGAAAACACCGGTGGCGCTGGCGGCTTTAATGCCGGCATGAAAATCGCTTACGAACAGGGTTATGACGCTTTCTGGGTGATGGACGACGACACAGTGCCGCGCCCCGAAGCGCTTGAAAAACTGGTTACCACTCTGCAGGACGCCGCTGAATTTCGAGGCGGCGCGATGCCCTCATACGCGGCCTCAATGGTGCTGTGGACAGATGGCTCTGCATGTGAAATGAATATCCCAACTCCAACGTGGGATTGGGTTAGACCTGTGCCGTACCAGAAAAACTGGATTGACCTTGACTGTTCCTCGTTTGTTTCCTGCCTGGTGACCCGTGAAGCGGTTGCGCAGTGCGGTTTCCCCTACAAGGAATACTTCATCTGGTTCGACGATGCTGAATACACCTACCGCCTATCAAAGTGGCGCCCGGGCATTCTAGTTACTGACTCCTATGTCGATCACCTCACCCCAGAAAATAAAGGCGTCTTTTGGTCAGAGGTCACCGAAGCAAACTTTTGGAAGTATTCACGCGGGGCGCGCAACCAGGTCTCAGCCGGAATGTCTCTACGCAAGCCGCGGATCCTGGTCGATCTTTTTGCCGGCCTGTATCGGCAACTGCGCGGTGCACCCGTCAGCCGCAAGCTAAAACTGAAACTGACAAAAGCCGCTTTTGAGGGCTTCTTCCAACGCCCTCGCATTGAATACCCTGCTCAAAAGTAGCGGCGGCCTGCGCGCACCGCGCAAGTGCCGGGGCGTATTACTTCCTGTGCCGCAGGAAGTTGCGCACCCGGTTCTTTGCCCATGAAAAGAAGGTTTCACGGCGGTTTGCAAAGTGGTGAAACATTGCTGCCTGCCACAGCAGTGCGCCCGGGCCGTGCCTCTCCACAAACTCGCGCAGGTACTCGTCGCGGACCTTCAGATCAAAGTAGGCATGTTTGTCAGCGCCTGCGAAAATTGAGTTGCCGAGTGCGCCTTTTTGGGCGCGACGCTGATGCCAGTATGCAAGCGGCTCACCCTCAATAAATTCGACGTGATACTTTGCTGCTAGACGGATATGGAATTCCCAGTCGCCGACAACCGGCAGGTCATCGCGGAAACCACCAAGGTCGTCAATAACTGCGCGTGGATACATACAAGAAATAGGAACAGCAATATTAGATTCCATCAGTCTTGATAGAGAGAACTGGGTAATCCACGGCCACGCAATTTCTCTGCTGAGTTCAAACACGCGGTTGCCGTCGATTTTTTCATAAATGATCTGTGTGCGCACCGCAACGCCACCTGCGGTTGGATTTTCCTCTAAATAGTTCACACATGTTTCGAGGAAGGACGGATGCCACGTATCATCATCGTCGTGAATACAAATGTATTTGCCGTTAGATTGGGAAATCGCAAGGTTTGAGGCGGCTTCCATGCCTAAAGATTGCGGGTTGTGGAAGACGCGCGCACGCCCTTTAAGAGCCGCTGCGTGTTTTTCGAGCAGTGCGTCGACGGGCTCCGGTGCGCCGCCATCATTGACAATAATTAATTCAAAATTTTCGTATCGCTGTTTTGCACAGTCAGCGATTGCTCTGGTTAGCAGTACGGCACGATCCTTTGTGCGCATTACGATACTGACAAGAGGGCGGCTCATAATTATTCTCCAAATTACTGAAGTTTTACGACTAGCTAAATTAGCATCTCATGAATTTACACGGATGCTAAGCAGCAACAACGCTGCACGCTGATATCAATATATGCTGCGCTGCTCCGTTTTATGGATAGAAACGTGGAGATATAAAAAAGCTCTCACCTATAAAGATGAGAGCTTTTGTGACCCCAGCGGGATTCGAACCCGCGTTACCGCCGTGAGAGGGCGGCGTACTAGGCCGCTATACGATGGGGCCGCTGTGTTGCGAACACAACTAGATAATTATTACACGCTAAACCCGAGCGCGCAACTTCGGCGTGTTTCGCATCACCGCCGATCCGCAAGCAGTGAAGTTAAGCCCTAACACACTGGCAGCGCGCCGCATCCGGCACTCCGGCAAGCGCCTCTTCGATATGCAGGCCGCAACCCTCCCAGGTAGTTTTATGACACTGCGCACACTCAACAGCCACACACATACTTACCTCCCACAAATAAAACTATTTTCTAGGCAAGTCTATTCTGCCGCACATTAAGCTGCGCTCAGCCGCTTTTACCCGTTAAATAGCGGTAGCAGTGGCAAGAAACAAGGCAATAATTGCTTCTGGCGCGCTAGAGCGAATTAATCTGGCTGGGATACCTGGACTCGAACCAAGAACAACTGAACCAGAATCAGCCGTGTTGCCAATTACACCATATCCCAATAGTTTGCAGCTACTGCTGCGCATCACCCAAGCGGGCAACGAATAATAACCTTAGCGCAGATGTGTGAATTTTTCAAATTATCCGCTGTCTTGCGTTTCGGCTAAGACTGGTCATCAAGCGTCAGCGGGTCTGCTCCCCTGCCGTCGAGTTGATCGATATAGCGCAGCACGATCCCCTCACGCAGCGCCCACGGCGACACTGTTAGTGATTGCACACCAAAAACTTTCATCGCTGTGCGCAGCAGCACTGTGCCTGCCATTAGCTGATATCCACGCTCTGGGGTTACTCCCGGCAGATACTCGCGCACATTTGACGGCATCTCCCGCAGAAACGGCTCCCACTCTTTCAAATCTTGATAGTTAATCGGGGCTTTTTCACCGGTAATAGGGTTGTCGGTGCCACCAACAAGACGACCGAGAGAGCGAATAGTTTTCGAGGTGCCAACCACGCGCTGCGGTGTCGGCCGATCTGCGAAAAGTTCATCACGCACGCGGGTAAACTCGCTTCGCGCGTGTTTGCGCAGCGCTGATACCGCAGGGTGCCCCGGCGGATCGTCCGGAATAAACTGCACGGTCGCGCGCCCCGCCCCCAGCGGCAGCGAAACCTGCACATCAGGATACTCATCAGAGCCCTGCGCTATCTCGAACGAGCCGCCACCAATATCGAACAGCAGAATTTCACCCGCCGACCAACCAAACCAGCGGCGCACTGCAAGCATCGTGATCCGCGCCTCATCTTCGCCCGACAGCACCTGCGGGTTAACACCTGTTTGCGCATGCACCATAGCGAGCACCTCAGCGCCGTTAGTCGCTTCACGAATCGCGCTCGTGGCTGTCACAATCAGGTCATCAACGCCGATCTCATGCGCTTTTTTCACCGCGTCCCCAATAGCGGTCACAATTTTCGTCACGCCCTCAGCGGTGATTGCCCCGCTGCTGTCAATGTAGCGCATTAAGCGCAGCAGCGAACGCTCTGATTCATAGGGCACCGGGCTCGCACCCGGGTGCGCATCAACAACCAATAGGTGCACAGTGTTCGACCCGACGTCGATAACTCCTAAACGCATAACCAAAAATTTTACCGGGTGGCAAACGAAAGCACGGTGAGAGCCGGCTCTCCAATTTCGTCCGTCTGCTTTAGGTCGAGCTCTGCAGTTATCACCCAGTCGTAATTGCCTGCGGGGTCAGCGATCACCTGCTCAACACGCCAAGTCTCTTTTTGCTTCTGCACATTAAAGAAGCGACTGGCGCGAGCTGCGGCGTCGATCGGAATCTCATCATGCTCGTCAAAATAGGCGTCCAACGCAGCATCCCAGTCGTGTTTTGTCATGCCGCGACGGCAGCCTAAAGCAACACCGCTGCCGCTGCTACCCATATCTGGTGGTGTGCTGGCCGCAACCAGCGCCGCAACGTCGTCAAACTCTGCCCACATCACCAGGCGGAACATATAGTTGCGCACCATTATCGTAAGCGCTTTCTCGTTGGCGCTAAGTTTGTCGCTGCGCGGCGGCGCTTCCAACTCTCCCGCCTCTCCAGCTGCATCGCCCACCGCTGCCAGAGTTGGGTTCCAGTCGCCACTGTCAGTAGCAGCGGCAATTTCTGCAAGCTGCTGCCACTCTTCCAAAAGACTTGAATCCGTCTGCCTAACAAGCTCACCCAACCAGGTGATGATGTCATCTAGATACGGTGTGCGTTTTTCTTCCGGCACCCCAGCTCGCAGCATCCGATACGCATCACTCAAATAACGTAACAGCACGCCCTCGCTGCGTTTCAAACCGTAGTGCGCAACAAACTCCTTAAAGCCAAACGCATTCTCGACCATGTCGCGCACAATGCTTTTGGGTGTTGGCTGCTGCCCGTGGGCGCTTGGCGTTTTAGCCCGATACTCGGCAAAAGCCGCCTCGATCAACTCTCTTAACGGCTGCGGGTGAGTCACCTCTGCAAGGATCGCCATGCGCTCCTCATACTCGATCCCATCAGCCTTTAATTCTGCAACAACACGACTTTTTTCTTTTTTCTCTTGTGCGATAAGGATCTGCCGCGGTGGTTCAAGCACCGCTTCAAAGAGCGAGAGCAGGTCGAGCGTGTAGCCGGAGGATTCAGCGTCTAGGAGTTCTGTTGCAGCGATTGCAAACAGTGCCAGCGGCTGATTGAATGCGCGCGCACCCTCACCGCTCACCGTGAGGCTGAGCATCCGCTCACCAGTGTCAGATTCGGTGACCCGCACAACCCCAGCGTTTTTGAGCGCCCGATACAGTTTCAAAGCCTGCAGGGTGAGCTTACGTTTAGACTCTGCGGTTTCGTGTGAATCCTGTATCAGCTCGCGCACCACCGCAAAAAGCTCACCCTCACGCTTCTCACCACGGCTCAGGATCGCAACCAGCATCGCACCTGTGATCTGCATGCGGCTAACAAGCGGCTCTGGTTCTGCGGCGACCAGCTTCTCGAAGGTCGCTTCACTCCAGGTCACACCCGCCTTAGCAGCCACCTTTTTGCCGGGTTTCGCCTTCTTTCCAGCATTTTTAGCGGCCGCGGCTTTCGCCTCTATTGCGGCGTTGAGGATCGCGTGTTCCGGCGCAAGCACAACAACGTCGCCCGCCCGGTCAAACCCCGCACGGCCTGCACGACCGGCAATTTGATGAAACTCACGCGCGCTCAAACGGCGCTCTTTAACACCGTCAAATTTCACGAGCGAGGTGAGCAGCACCGTGCGAATAGGCACGTTAATGCCGACCCCGAGAGTGTCTGTGCCGCAGATCACCTTTAAAAGCCCTGCCTGCGCCAGCTGCTCTACCAGGCGCCGGTATTTCGGCAGCAGCCCCGCATGGTGCACAGCAATTCCGGCGCGCAACAGTTTGTTAAGCGTTTGGCCGTAGCCGGCTGAAAATCTAAAGTCTGTAAGGTGCTGTGCAATAGCCGTCTTCTCATCTTTTGTTAACAGGCTGACGCTGGTGAGTGCCTGCGCCTGCTCTGTTGCTGCAGCCTGCGAAAAATGCACCACATAAACCGGGGCAAGCCCACCCGATACTAGCTCGCTAATTTCTTCGTGCACCGGTTTGAGACTGTAGCGATAGCTCAAAGGCACAGGACGCTCAACTCCCGTAATCACCTCTGTTGTGCGGCCGGTGTTTTCGTCAAGAGTTTTTACAACCTCTGACACATCACCGAGTGTGGCGCTCATCAAAATAAACTGCACACCGTTTGCTAGCAGCAGCGGCACCTGCCAGGCCCAGCCGCGCTCACGATCTGCGTAATAGTGAAACTCATCCATGACGACCTGTGTGATGCCGCGACAGTCAGGGTCGCTCAAGGCATACTGCGCGACAATCTCGGCGGTTGCACACAAGATAGGGGCATCAGCATTGATGCTGAAGTCGCCGGTCACCAAACCCACATTCTCAGCACCGAAAACACGCACAAGCTCAAAAAATTTTTCACTCACCAAGGCTTTTATCGGGGCTGTATAGGCCGTGCGCTTCCCCTGTGTGAATGCAATGAAGTGCGCCCCGAGCGCAACGGTTGATTTGCCGGTGCCGGTGGGGGTTGCTAAAACTACGTTTGAGCCCATAGCAACCGCGGTGATCGCATCACTCTGCGCAGGGTAAAGCTCAAAACCTTTATCGTGAAACACCCAATCAACAAAGGTGTCAAACACCACGAACGGGTCTGCTGAGTGCCCCAAAGCCGCCGCATGCTCCGCAAGCGTTACGTTCATTATTAAGCCCTCCCCGTTTTGCAATACCACTGACAAGTATCGCAAGGGTCTGTGACTTTCTGCTGCGCTAAACCACCTCAGCGCCCATTGCGCGCAGTTCGTCCAAGGCTTTAGCGCTCGTTTCAGCGGCCACTCCGGCAACAAAATCTTTCAGAACACGCACCCTAAACCCCGCCCAATAGGCGTCTTCAGACGACTGTAGAACACAGTAATCGGTTGCGATCCCAACGACATCAAGGTGTTTCACACCCGCTTCTTTGAGGATCTCCTCAAGCTTCAGGCCGTCAGCAGAGCTGCCTTCAAATGCTGAATAAGCCGGCTCCCCCTGCCCTTTAAATATTTCAACATCAAACTCTGCGTCTTGCAGCGCACTGTGATATTCAGCACCAAAGCTGCCCGCAACGCAGTGCACCGGCCAGGTGTTGACAAAATCTGGCTCCGCATCAAGCGCGAAGTGCCCACCATTATCACCGCTCGCATTGTGCCAGTCACGCGAGGCGACAACCATGTCATAGCCGTGCTCGCCCTGCAGCAGCTCTGAAACCCGCGTTGCAACCGCGGTGCCGCCTGTCACACCGAGCGCGCCACCCTCAACAAAGTCATTTTGAATATCCACTACGAGCAGCGCCCGTTTAGCACTATGTCTGTCACTCATTCTGATGCTCCTTTGAATACAGCAGCCACAGGGTTTGTGTGGTGGCTAAAAACAATGCTAGTTCGTGTTGAGTCAACAGCGGAATGGGTGCTCAAGTTTTCAAGCACAAATTCACGCACATGCTCACTGTCCCGCGCGAGCATATGAATAATAAAGTCTTCTACCCCGCCGAGAAAAAACAGTTGGGTTACCTCTGGAGCAGCACGCAGCGTGTCTGCAAGCTCCGCGATCCGCTCTCTGGCCCCGGAACGAACGGTAACACTGATTAGCACCTGGAGCGTCAGGTCGAAAGCTTTTGGATCAACCTGCGTCGTAAATTCGGTAATGACACCGCGCGACACAAGCGCACGCACCCTGCTGACACAGGTTGAAGCAGCGATCCCGGCACGATCGGCAAGCTCAGCGTTCGTGATGCGGCTATTACGCTGCAGCTCTTTAATGATTTTGAGGTCTACCGCATCTAACTGCATAACCCTCGCATAATATTCGAAGCCGCCATAAAAACCTCACTGTTAGCGAATTAAACTAGCCTCAAGCCCAGTATATAGCGAATTTTCTGCGGATATTTGTCTAATTACACGAAGATAATGCAAAATTAAACTATGTTGGATTCGCTCCAACTGCTATCGGATCTCTCTCCCGGTGATCCGCAAAATTCACTGACTAAAAATTGGAGCATGAAAATGCGCGTTGGTATTCCAACCGAGATTAAGAACAACGAGAACCGCGTCGCCATCACCGAGGCTGGGGTCATGGAGCTCAAGCGTCACGGCCACGAGGTGCTGATTCAGGCTGGTGCCGGTGAGGGCTCGTTCATTAGCGACGAAGCATTCAAGGCTGCTGGCGCAACCATTATCGACACTGCCGATGAGGTCTGGGAACAGGCTGACATGGTGCTCAAGGTGAAGGAACCAATCGAGTCTGAATACAGCAAAATGCGCAAGGGTCAGGTGCTCTTCACCTACCTGCACCTCGCAGCTTCTGAGGCTTGCACCAAAGCCGTAGTTGACAGCGGCACCACCGCGATCGCATACGAGACCGTGCAGCTCGACAACCGCTCACTGCCACTGCTCGCACCAATGTCTGAAGTTGCTGGCCGTCTGTCAGCGCAGATTGGCGCTTTCTTCCTGATGAAGGCAGAGGGTGGCCGCGGCGTGCTGCTCGGTGGTGTAACCGCTACCCGTAAAGCAAAGACTGTTGTTATCGGCGGTGGCGCAGCTGGTGAGCAGGCAGCACGCGTTGCTTACGGCATGGGCTCAGACGTCACCATGATCGACATCAACATTCCACGTTTGAAGCAGCTCGAAGACATCTACAACGGTGGCATCCAGACCCGCGTATCAAACCGCTTCAACATCACCGAGGCGCTCAAGGATGCGGATCTGGTTATCGGTTCTGTGCTGATCCCGGGTGAGAAGGCTCCAAAGCTTGTCACCGACGATATGGTTGCGCAGATGAAGCCTGGTTCAGTGCTGGTTGATATCGCAATCGACCAGGGTGGCTGCTTTGAAAACTCACGCCCAACCACACACGACGACCCAACCTTCAAGGTTCACAACTCGCTCTACTACTGCGTAGCAAACATGCCGGGTGCTGTGCCAGAGACGTCAACCAACGCTCTAACCAACGCAACCCTGCCATATGTTGTTGCTCTCGCTAATAAGGGCTGGAAGCAGGCGCTGCGCGACGATGCAGCGCTCGCTAAGGGTCTGAACGCACACGAGGGTGTAATCACCAACCACGGTGTTGCAGAGGCTTTCCCAGAGCTTAAGAGCAGCACTGTAGAAGAGGTCTTGGCAGCATAAGCTTATAGTCCAAGAGTTTGAAGCGCCGTTTCCCCTTTCGGAGGCGGCGCTTCTGTTATTATGCTAGTGCTGTTATGGATTTGAAATTCACTTTCACCCAAAAACCCGGCACAGCAGATCAGGGGTTGAAAAAGACCGCGGGTCACACCGCAAACACTCGACTCGGATTACCCGGCTCTGAAAGACAGCTCCCCTTCAACGTTAACGCTGGCGGGGCGAGCAGTGAGCTTATTGTGCGCATCACTCGCAATGAGAGTGCGATGTTGGGTGTCGCAGTGTCTGGTGACGGTGTTGAATACGCGCGGCAGAGCGTCGACCTGCGTGATGCGCATTACCAGCACGGCGCTCTGGTTGATCCAAAACCAATTCGTTCTGCTCTGTCACGCGTAGTGGCAGAGTTGGGCGATAAACTGCTCACCGCCGTGCAGCTTGTTGAAGTGCCTGCGGAGGCCAGCCCCTCCCTGCTTGAAGCTGAACTAGTAACCTCAGACAGCACCATCAGCGCCACCGGCCAGCTGCGCACTGGGCTGCCCGAGGGCACACCGGTGAAGTTAATTTAATTAACCTGGCTCGAGCTCAGCTAACCCGGCTGGCGCGGCTGAGCAACCGCTGGTATGAGGCTTGCAGCATTAGCTGCTCGGCATCTGTCGGCACTGCGTATTCCAGCTGTGGGGAAGCAACTATGTGCGCAGACCACTTTGCGCGACTGATCGCCACGTTTAGGCGATTCTTTGACAGTAGGAACTCGATCCCCCGATCAACATCCTTGGGGGAAGATGCAGCCAGGCTGACAATAGCCATTAGCGCTTCCTGACCTTGAAACTTATCGACTGTGCCAACGGCCACGCCGTTAAACCCTGCACGCTGTAAAGCACCGGAGATAAGCGCCACTTGCCGATTGTAGGGGGCGACAACAATGATATCTTCCTGCGTTAGGGGCTCGGCGGTTGCAGTGTTTGCAGCAGAGGCAGCAGCACGCACCACTTTTGCCCGTAACATTTCACGCACAAGCCCCACCACCCGTTCTGCTTCATGCGGGTTGTGTGTTGTGCAAAGCTGTGACTCAACAGGATGAAAATATAGACCCTGCGCAAAGCTGCCAACAACCCCAGGGCGTTTCGCACCCGGTGCTGACTGCAGTTTGCCGCCGTAGTAAAGATCTGAGACGATACTGCACAGAGCCGGGTTCATGCGCCAGGAGTGCTCTAACAGGTATCCGCGCGACTGCGAGATCACAGGTGCGTCACCGACCAACCAGCCCAGCACGGAAGCATCGACCGGCGCTGGATGCACACCGCCACTAACCTGCGGCAGCTGTTGGGGGTCACCAACCGCAAGCAAGTTTTTGGCCGCGTACAAAGACGCTAGCGTGTCTACGATACTGAACTGCCCAGCCTCATCAACAACCAACAGGTCAAAGCTCTTCTTTTCTAAAACGCTGGAGCCCATATTCCAACTTGTGCCACCAAAAACAAACCCACCTTCTCGCGGCGCATAAAGAAGGAAATCAGCCATGCGGTTTAACCCGGTAAACAGGCGCTGCTCTTCCGACAGACTCTTTTCGCTGCTGAGAGGTTTAAGCACGCGTGCGGTCGGAACACCGGAATCGACAATTTTGTTGAGCAGTGATTCGATAACGCGGTGCGACTGTGCGGTCACAGCAATTTTGAAGCCGTGCTCATTAACCAGGCGCGCTATGACAGCCGCGGTAACGGTCGATTTTCCTGTGCCCGGCGGCCCCTGCACAGCCAAAACTGAGCTATCGAGCTGCGCCACGGATCGCACCAGCGGCTCGATGTAAGGGTTTTCTGCGCTATCCGGATTGCGCTTGATTTCAGGCAGTTGAAAGCCCGGCTCTTTAAAGCGCGGCAGTGCACGACTAACCAAAGCGTAACCCGCATCATCGGGCACAGCACCCGCCGCGATCTGCTCACCGTGCGCATTCCACCAGTCTTCTATCGCTTCACGGTGAGATTTACGCGAGAAGCTCGTAGTGGTATCAATAGCCACCGGCCAGCAGTGTGAGAGCGCAGCGAGTTGCTCTGAGTTTGCACGCTCATTCACACGCACCCAACAGCTGCCGTCTGACTCAATGGTCACAGTAGCTGCGCGCTGTTCCGCGCCAAAACTACCGAACCGTTTTCCAACGCCACTGCCCGCGGGAAAAACAGCCCTGACTCTCGCATTCAACAGCTCACCGGCTGTCCATGTTTGATCCGTCCGCATCGGATACAAAACCTGCGCCCAGCCGCTTCTCCCCGGCTCGCAAACTAAATCTGCATCCGTGCGCGATACCAGCGGAATAAACGCGCCACTCCAGTCAGCGGTGGTTGAGTTATAGAGCTGCAGGTTTTCTATAGACCTAGCTGCGTCTTCACGATCATAAAAATCGTAGCTGTTTCCGATCATCGTAAGGGTCGTGCCAATCTCGGGATCTAGCCCCTCAACTGCTGCCGCCTCTAGCAGCTGCCCACGCAGTAAATTCCGTTTTTCTCGGCGCGCGAGTTTTGCTTCATCAAGTTCAGGAACTTCGCTCTCTGTTTGCATGAAAACAGTGAGTGCTGCGGCATCAAAACCCGCGCCCGGCTGCGTTTGCGGGGTGTTTAATGTTTGATTATCGGTCGCGGCACTACCTAGAGAGTGCTGCAACCCGCCAGCAGCTGCCAAAGTATGCCGCACAAGTGTGGTCTGCAACCGCAGCCCCCGCCGCACGTGTTCGCGCACATTAGTAACCGCCAACCCGGTCTTTGCCGCCCAAGCTGCGCGCATAATAGGCAATGACTCGAGCTGCTGCACTGTGCTTGCGTTAGTCTCAGCATCAAGAGCCTCTAGAACACGGAAGGCACGCGCGTATTCCAGCAGGGTAAACTCCCTAACCGGTGCGATAACTGCGTGCTGCAACAGGGTTGTTGCAGCAATAATTTTGCCCTGCTCCAGCAGCCACAAAAGGCCCCGCTCCTGACTTGAATGGCGCGCAGCAAGCCGCACTAGCGTGTCTATTACCGCTTGCGATTCGACAAGCAAAATCTGGCGGCCTTCAGTTGCGCGCTGTATCGCTGAATAGAGTTGCGACCACAAAACTCGCTCACTTTTGCGGGTGCTTGCAAAGAACTCCTGCTCACCGGCTTCTGTTGCAAGCAGCGCCCAGCCGATAAATTCTGTTGTTGCAGTGTAGAGTTCCTTCGGATCGTCAAAATAGAAGCTATCTGCAGCAAGGGTAAGCACAGGGCTTGCAGCACCAATGCGACCAAGACGCGTCTGCAAGAGGGGATTTTGCACCTCATTCTGCCCGGTAACTGCCGCTACCGCATACCGCTGAATCACTTGCAGCTGCTTCGGCCCTTTCAAAACAAATAGCTCTTGCCAGGCTTTATCTGCTGCAGGGCGGCGAGAGCTAAAATCTGCCGCCGCGAGCTCAGCAATACTGTGAATACCGACTGCTGCCAGGCGTTCACGAAGCTTCACAGACACCGGCGCGAGCAGACCAACATCATTGCATTGCTGCAGTTCGTGCAGGCAGTATTCACAGGTCAGACAGTAGGAGATATCGGAGCTGTTGTCGGCGAACTCAAGCGGTGGCGCAGAATGTAAGTCGCTGTCTCCTCCGCCTGCAAAGTAACGCTGGGCTAACAAATCATGAAAACGTGACACTGTTGCGCCGTAGGTTAAAGCTAAATCTTCCCTAAGATAAACAGACTCGTCTCGATTGCCGTGCATGATGCGCACTGTCGGTGCCGTTGCAACACCGCTCTTTTCGAGCTGCTCAGCATATGCGAGCATCTGAAAGACAGCCGCAACCTTCGATTTTGTCGTGAGTTTGGTATCTTGCACTTCCCACCCTGCTGGGGTTTTGATCAGGAAGTCTGCAAGACCGCGAAAAACAAACTGCAGACCGTCTGCACGCGGTGGCTCTGCGGCATAAAACACAGCCTGATAAACAACTTGAGCGTCGCCCGCAAGCACCTGCCGCGTTTGTGCTACTGCGCCCTCCCAATCTGCCTCACCTGCGTTTGCGCCGTCTATGCTCGCGCGCATATCAACCACAGCGTCACCGTAGTGCGCTTGATAATTCTTTAAGACCGCCTCTTCATGCTTCTCACCCAGCTTGGCAGCAAGCTGGGCAATCGGGTTAGCGGCAGCTGCAGGCGCCGTTAGTCTGCCGAGCAGGGCGTCAAACCGTCTGAGCGTCGCAAATTCACAACTGAGAAATTGAGACAGGTCAGACGGGGTGATAACAATCTGGGTGCCGTTAATCTGCATAGCCTCAGAATAGAATACGGGTCTATCGTTTTATAACTGCGCTAACCACCTAAGCACCGGTAAACTGGACTTATTCCAGTTACCTGCTCTGATTTTTCATGGCGCTTAAAAGGAGACTCAATGTCAATTAAAACCTCTGTTAAAACCGCTGTTACCGCCATTTTCACGGCAGTTATATCGTTCTTTATCGCTGTTCCCGCACACGCGTCTGGGGGCGGCGACCTTGACACTTTGGCACCGTTTAACCGCGCAGGTGAGGGTCACAACTATGTCGCGATAATCATTGTTGCGGTTGTGCTGCTGGCAATTGTGTTGGGTCTTTCAACCGCTGTCAGCAACCTCTTTAAAAAGAGCAACTAACTGTTTCTAAGGGGCGCTGCGCATCTGCCGCGGCGCCCCTTGTCATGTCTACAGTCAGTTGCAAGGGGCGCGCAGCTACTAGGGTAGGAATAAAACATAATTTGAGCGCGAAGGAGCGGCAGTGTCGGCAGCAGATTTTTTAAAGAATGCAAAATTTGAAACCCTAAAAACGGCAGTAGATGAGTTGGGGATCGCAACCATCGAAATAAACCGCCCGCAGGCTCTCAATGCACTGTCTGCGCTGGTGGTGAGTGATCTGCATGAGTTGCTCACTGAGCTTTCATCTCGAGCGGGTCTAAACGGCGAACAAGACTGGTCGGTGCGCGGCCTGATCCTCGCGGGCGCGGGAGATAAGTCTTTTATCGCCGGCGCAGACATTGCAGAGATGCGCGATATGAACGAAATGCAGGCTCTCGCATACGCCGGCAAAGCCCAGGAAGTTACGAAACTGTTTGGTGCTTTACCGTTCCCCACGGTGGCAGCTGTTGACGGTTGGGCTCTCGGCGGTGGCTGTGAGATCGCGATGTGCTGCGATTTTATCTATGCAACCGAAAGCGCGGTATTCGGCCAGCCGGAGGTCGGGCTTGGGCTTATTCCAGGGTTTGGTGGCACTGTGCGCTTGCACCGCTTTGTTGGATCCGCAAAAGCGCGCGAGATGATCTTCACCGGAATGCGGATCACCGCCGCAGAAGCGCAAGAAGCGGGGCTTGTAACCAAGCTGTTTGCAGATCGTGACGCCCTCTTTAACGGTGTGCACGAAACTCTAAAACTCGCCACAAAGCAGTCACCTACGGCCATCGCCCGGGCAAAAGCAACTATGGCCGCAACAGAATCACAGTCGATAAGTGAGGGTCTAACGACTGAGTTGAGCAACTTTGCTGCGTGTTTTGGCACACCCGATATGGTCGAAGGCACCAGCGCGTTTGTTGCGAAGCGCAAGCCACAATACCCTGCTTAGAAAATTGCGGGCACAAGACTGCAGCAGCAGTAAAGTAACGCTGCGAACCGTCTAACACTAAACCGATTTGGAAAAACAAAGGGGGCTGCGGAATTCACACAGCCCCCTTAAATTGTCGTTGATCCTAAGCAGAAGACGCAAAGTCCCCAACAACGCCTTCACGGCTTCAACGACTCCCAGGGCGCTCCCCCAAGCAGCCCAAGGTCTTTATTCGGTTGCTTAACGTTTCACCACCCGATACTTAGAAACCACACTGTCGTGCGCGCCTCGTACGTAACCGGTTGGTGACGTTGCAACCGCTGATAGAAATTCTACTAGGTCTTTGCTAATAATTTCGCCAGGCAACACGTTAGGAATTCCTGGCGGGTATGCAGCTAGCGAGTCAGCAGAGATTCGCCCCACCGCTTCAGCGGCAGAAACAAGCTCAATTTCAGCAAAATAGGCATCGCGTGGCAGCATAACTAGCTCACTTGGCGCCGGTAGTTCAGGGAACTGTTCGCTGATGTGCGCACCGTCTCGCAAGCCGGCCGCGTGCACCACATCATCTAGCGCAGCCATAATGCGCTCCACTGACGGGCGTGCTCCCGCACCGATAACAGCGACTATCACGGTTGAGGTAGACATTTCAAAGAAAATATTGTGCTCTGTCTGCAGATAGCCGCGCACCCAGTGCCCGTCGTGTGCCAGAGCAGACACATCAATTGCGACACGCAGCGGATCGGTTGCGACAATGTCGTCAAACTCTTTGAATGTGTCATCCAAAACAGCTAGATGCGGGTGCAAGCGAATGCGGTCACGCAAATCGTTTGCAATTTCAATGCTTTTACCAATATTGGCGCGCCCATTGACCAGGGTGTGTCGTGCTATATCGAGCGACACAGAAAGAATCGCGCTCTGTGAGGTTGACGAGGTCATCGAGAAGGCGCGCTCCATGTACGGCAGTAAACGCTCTGTAAACTCGCTCTTGCCAAGGTGCAGCATCGCGCTCTGGGTGAGCGACCCGGCCAGCTTGTGGGTGCTCGAAATAACAATGTCAGCGCCCAGACGCACAGGAGACTCTGGCAGCTTCTCATGGAATCCGAAGTGCGGCCCCCAGGCCCCATCAACGATCAGCGCAGCACCGTATCGGTGTGCAACCTCAGCAATACCTGCAACATCGGCCGTTGCCCCAAAATAGCTAGGTGATACAACATAAACCGCAGCAACGGGTTCATCAGCTGCAGCGAGCTGCTCTTCAAGCGCCTGCGGGGTAACGCCGTGCGAGGCACCGTTCTTGTAGTCAACACTTGGCGAAATGAAACTCGGCTTCAATCCAGCAGCAAGCACTCCGTCAATAAAGCTAGAGTGGCTTGAACGCTGCATAATAACGTTCTTTCCAAGCCCGGCTACTGCGATAGCAGCCGTGCGGTTTGCCTGTGAAGCACCGTTGCTCAAGAACCAGGTTTTATGCGCTCCCCAAGCCGCAGCAGCAAGCCTGCGTGCCTGCATCATCGGAGATTCTGAGCCGAGATCGATGCCCTCAATCATCAACGGAATATCAAGCGCCGCAATGCGGTCGCCGAAATAGTCGGCGATAGCGTGCGCACCAGCCTCGTTGCTGCCGGAGTGCCCGGGCACCATGAGGTTGATTTTATTCTGCTCTGCGTGCTTTTTTACGGCGTCGGCATAAGGCATTTCGTCTTGCCCGGTTAGGTCAAACAACGGTGTTGGACTTGACCAGACTGCGTTCTCATTTTTAGTCATGCTCCAAGTAAAACACGCAAAAAAATCAAAACTTCACTACACTAGCTAATATTCTCTAAGATGTTCTATACACAGTATTGAACACACTATTTGAGGATCGGCGTGCAACACTCTTCTTCCTTCTCATCTCCGCCAGACCTCCGCCAGTTTGCCGCACTGGTTGCGGTCGCTGAGCAAGGCTCAATCTCTGCGGCAAGCTCCCACCTCGGCTGGAGCGACGCAACCGTCAACTACCATCTGCGCAATCTAGAATCCACCCTCGGGGCAACGCTGCTGAATCGCAGTAAGCGCGGAACCACCCCCACCCCCATCGCCAAACAGTTAATTCCGCAGGCAAAAGCGGCGCTCAACACCGCCTCTCAGGCGCTGGAAACCGTCTTAAACTCCGCAGCCGGCCGCCTACCCGAGCTGCGCTTAGGGCTGTTTCCCACCGCGGCCTCGCACCTACTGCCGCGCATTACCCGCCGCCTGCGGGGTGCCGATTTTAGCGTGCAGGCGATCCTCGCCGAAGTTTCAACCCTGGAGCACCGGTTTCGGGCCCGCGAACTGGACGCCGCGCTTATTTTTTCCACCCCCGGCAAAAATAACTGGCGCGCAGACGGTGTGACCCAAAAACTGGTTATCGCTGAGGATGTGCTGCTTGCGGTTCCCACGATCCACCGTTTTGCACGTAGATCACAAATCTCCACCGCTGAGCTGCTCGAAACAGCCGAAGACGCCTGGATTTTAGGATCCTCCGCGCCCGACCCCTTGGACGAAATGCTGCTGCAGATTTTTGCGGGCCAGCAAGCCGCGCTAAATGTGCGCATCCGCACCGACGACTACAGCGTGGCGCTCGGAATGGTGGCTGCCGGGCTCGCTGTTACAACAGTGCCCCGGCTAGCCTGCCGCAATGTGCCCAACGGCGTGCACCTTGTAGGGTTGGCAGACGCGCGCTTTAAACGCGAAATAAGCCTCCTGCTGCCGACCGAACGCACCGCGCTAAACAGTGAGCAGTTAGAGACACTGTCGCGCGCGGTATCTGCGGCCGCTAACGAACTCACAGAGCCGGTTTAGTGCGGCATCTGCGCGGTGCTGTCTCCGCTACTTTTACCGGGGATAAGGGCAACGATCGGCGCTGCCGCCGTAATCAAAATCGCTGCAACCAAATATGCCTGGTGCACACCTGCGGTATAGGCTGTGATTTCTGCGGAGCCGCTGGCAGCCAAAGCGGCTGAGGTAGCAGAAAAAATCATCACGAAAATTGCTGTGCCCGCTGCACCAGCAACCTGCTGCAGCGTTGAGACAACCGCGCTGCCGTGAGCGGTCAGGTGCGGCGGCAAAGAACCCATCAGCGTCGAGAACAGCGGCGTGAAAGTAAACGCCAAACCGAGGCTTAGAGTAACCTGCGCGAGCAAAACAAACCATGTCTGTGTCGACTCATTAAAGAGGGTGGCAAGCCACAGCGCAACAGAGTTTAAAACAACACCCGGAATCATCACCAACCGCGCCCCAAAAAGGTCTACGAGACGCCCCACCGGCTGGCCGAGCCCCGCCATTAGCAGGCTGCCCGGCAAAAGCACGAGACCAACGTGCAGGGTGTCCCAATCTAACACGTTTGCGGCATAGAGGGGCAACAGCATAAAGGTGCCAAACATAGCGGCCATCGACAGCGCCATCAGAATTGAACCAATCCAGAACGGCCGAAATTTAAACACACGCAGATCGAGCAGGGCGCGGTTGCTCTCCGCGAGTGTGCTCTGCCGCCACACAAACAGCGCAAGGCACACAAGGCCGACTGCAATAATCACAAACGCCTGGGTGTTCAGCCCACCACCGTGCGCTGCCCCCTCACCAATGGTGCTGAGCCCGTAAACCGTTAGGCCGAATCCGGGAACAGTGAGAAGCACCGACAAAAGATCTATCTTTCGATACATCTTGTATCCAACGTTGCGCAGCTTCAGATGTGCGAATATGCCCGCGCCGATCACGATCGGCAGCACCATAATAAACAGCACCCGCCAGTTAAAGAACTGGATAACCAACCCTGAAATTGTGGGGCCTAACGCTGGCGCAAGCGAAATAACCATCGAAATGCGGCCCATCACCTTGCCGCGCATATCCGTTGGCACCAGGGTCATAACTGTCGTCATCATAAGCGGCATAATGATGGCGGTGCCCACCGCCTGAATCACGCGGCCAGCAAGGAGCACTGCAAAACCCGGAGCGATCGCAGCTAACAGGGTGCCTAACGTAAAGAAACCCACCGCTGTGAAATAGAGTGTGCGGGTTTGCATGCGCTGAATTAGCGTGCCCGTGATAGGAATCACAACGCTCATCGTCAAAAGGAAACCAGCGGTCAACCACTGCCCAGTCGACGCCTCAACGTGCATCTCCGCCATCAAAACAGGCAGCGCAACATTCATCAGGGTTTCGTTGAGGATCAGCACAAAGCCGGTGACAATCAACACCCAAATAGCAAAATTGTCATCGCGCCCAAGTGTTGTTGGGCTCTGCCACTCTGCTTGCGGCTGGGCAGACTCCTGCTGCTCGTTTTCTCGACGCACTAGATCCTCCTGGTTGTAATCAACCGAACTAGTTTACGCCTAAACAGAAAACGGATCACGCAGTCGTGAGAGAAATTCCTTAGTTTCAGGCTGTTTTGGGTTGTCGAAGATTTGTTCCGGGGTGCCCGACTCGATAATGCGGCCGTCTTTCAGATAAACAACCCTATCTGCCACCTGCCGCGCAAAACTCATCTCATGTGTGGCCATCAGGATCGTTGCACCGTTCGCCTTCAGATCACGCACAAGATCAAGCACCTCACCAACAAGCTGCGGATCGAGTGCGCTGGTGATCTCGTCAAGCAGCAAAAGCTCCGGTTTGGTTGCGATTGCCCGCACAATTGCAACACGCTGCTGCTGCCCACCTGAGAGCCGATCAGGGTATGCGCTCGCCTTATCGCCAAGACCAATGCGTTCGAGCAGCTCGAGCCCACGTTTTTCAGCCTCCGCCTTCGGCACATTAAAAACATGCCGGGAGGCTAGTGTCACATTATCGAGCACGGTCATATGGGGGAAGAGGTTGTAGTGCTGAAACACCACCCCGATCCGCCCCCGGATCTCATCCTGATCAACACGCGGATCGGTAATATCTGTCTCACCCAAAAAAATCTGACCGTCATCAACCTGCTCCAACAGATTAACCGTCTTTAACAGTGTGGATTTGCCGGAGCCGGAAGCGCCGATCAGCACAACCACCTCGTGTTCATGCACACTCAGGTCGAGCCGGTCGAGCACCGTGTTCTCGCCGAAGCGTTTAGTAACCTGCTGCGCTTTGAGCACCACCGTCTGCGCGCTCATACAACACCGCCAATCTGCTCACGCTGTTGGGCTTTCTTATTTAGATGCTCAGTAATGTAAAGAAACGGGAGCGCTAGCACAACAAAACACAGCCCCGCCACAACATAAGGGGTGAAGTTGTAGACCTGCGCAACATCAATCTGCGCCATCCGCACGGCATCAACGGCGCCCAACACCGAAATTAGGCCCACGTCTTTCTGCATCGACACAAAATCGTTCATCAGCGCCGGAGTCACCTTGCGCACCGCCTGCGGCATCACAACCAGTCGCAGAGTTTTTCCGTGACTGAGGCCGAGTGATCTGGCGGCGATGCGCTGTGAGGGGTGCACGGCTTCAATGCCGGAGCGCAGCACCTCGGCAACATAAGCGGTGTAGCACACAATTATCGCGATGGTGCCCCACACCGCAGCCGGCAGGCGCGGCACAATGCCAAGCCCGGGAATACCGTAACCGATCAGATACAGCAGCACCAAGACCGGCACACCGCGGATCAGATCTACATACCCTCGCGCGAAAAGACGCAACGGGGTAAACACCGGGTTGCGAAGGGTGCGAATATAGGCCAACAGTGAGGCGAAAATTGCCACCCCGATAACCGCAAAGAAAAGCACCCGCAGGTTGAGCCACAGACCCTCTAAGACGTGCGGCAGGCTGGTGCGCGCAACCTCTAAATTCAAGAAACTCTGGCGCACAACCTCCCAACCCGGGCTGTTCAGCAACACCACCACGACCGCAGCCAGAAGCACCAGGGTGCTGGTGATCGAGATGAGCACAGATTTACGCTGCGCCCCGGCACGATAGCGACGCCGCTCTAACTCGATCTCGCTCGGTTGCATATCTCTGCCTGCGGTCGTGGTGTTTACCATCTAGGTATTGCCTCAGTTACTTCAAAATTGGTGCGTCAAGGTTTGCGAGCCACTTCGCAGCAAGCTCATCAAGTGTGCCTTCGTTGCGCAGATTTTCAAGCGCTTTATTTACGTCAGCAAGAATCTTAGAACCCTTTGGGAGCACGAACGCGAAATCGTCACCGCTCACACCCTCACCGACAAGCTGACCGACAATCACGCCCTCACCCTCGAGCTGCACATCACGCACGTAGTATGCGCTCGGCAGATCAACAACGAGTGCATCAATTTGACCAACCTGCAGCGCAGCGACAGCGTCCTCATTGCTGTTAAACACCTGCACATCAGTGTTCGGCGCAATCTGAGATTCAACCGCAGCTAGTGATGTGGTGCCAGACTGCACACCGATAACAGCGTCCTTCAAATCAGCGATGCTGCTTGCCTTGGCGGCAGAAGTGCCCGCTGCGGCAACAACCGCCTGAGTGGTTGTGTAGTAAGCGTTTGAAAAATCAACAGCCTGCTTGCGTTCTTCCGTAACAGAGAACTGCTGGAAGTTTAGATCCCAAGTCTTTGGGCCCGGCGCAATAGATGCGTCAAACTGCTCACGCACCCACACAACATCATCGCCCTCAAAACCAAGCTCTTTAGCTAGCGCAACAGCGACTGCAGCCTCAAGCCCTTCACCGCTGGCTGGATCGTCATTCAAAACCCATGGGGCGTAGGCTGGCTTGCTGGTTGCAAAGGTGATTTTACCCTCGGTCACATAGCCGCTTGCTGACGCAGCACTATCGCTGTTGCCGCCGTCTTCTGCGCTACCAGCGCAACCGCTAAGCAGCAGCACAGCAGCCGCTGCGGCCGCACCAAACTTTGCAAACTTTGAAAAGCGAGACAAGGTGTTCCTCCGTTTGTCGTTAATTACTTCACTGACTTTGCAGACAGCAACCCTTAGAAGTTTAATTATCTTTCGTTAGCTGCTCTACAGCACCGGTCACAATTTGTAACATTACAGCGGAGCGCAAAATTTTTCACGACCGTCGATAATCGTGCGGCGATTTAGTCCGGCACCGGCTTCTACCAGTTCGGCGAGCACCTCTTTAGGATCAGCGCTAGCCGTCTCAAAAAATGCAAGATCTGCGCTAGCTCCCGCAACAAGCTGGCCGATCCGCTTCTCCCCCACCTGCTGACCGAGGGCTGTTGCTCCACCCAGCGTGAGGGCGGTAAAAAGCCGCTCGTGCAGGTCAGGCGCGGCATAGCCTTGGCGGCGGGCAATGTCATAGAGCAGGGCAACGTCTGCCAGCGGGTCGAGGCTTGGTGACGAGGAGAGCGAGTCTGTGCCAACCGCTATGTGATTGCCCTCGCTGAGATAGGCCGCAACCGGCGGTTCGTCTAAGCCGATCACACTGTTTGAACGGGGGCAGAGAGCCACCGCTGTGCCGCGAGCGCGCAGCAGGGCACGATCGTCAGCGTCTACGTATACGCCGTGCGCGATGTGACAGTCTGGCCCGAGCACACCGAGTTGATCAACGAATTTAGTTGACGATACTCCGATACCGCGCTGCCGTAGGTCGGTGAAGCTGTCACTGCCGGTGCTCGCCCAATCTGAAACTCCGCCGAGCAGGCCGCCCTCGTCTGCGTCTTCAGCGAGGTGAATGTGCAGTCTGAGCCCCGCTTCACGCGCAATATCTGGCAGATCCAGCAGCGGCTCTACCCCGAGCGAGTAGGGTGCGTGCGGAGAGACGCCAGCAGCTGGCGGTGTGGGGATCGCGTGCACCTGGGCACGCACATCAGCAAGCTGTGCGGCACCCCAGTCGCTGTTGGTTTTACCGTAAATCTCCCAGAAGGTGACGCCGTGCATTCCGGCGTCGTGCAGGGCGGTTAGTGCTTCGCGGTCGGTCACAACATCCGCCGCAGCTGTGACGCCCGCCCGCAAGGAGAGCTGAGTGCCGGTCTGGGCTGCTGCCTGCCAGTCGTGTTGTTCGCGGTGATACACGAGGTCAAAGGCATCACCCCACTGTTTAAACCCGCTGTACTGCTTCTCTGCAACCTCTGCCATGCAGGTGTACTGCAGATGGGTGTGCGCGTTTACCAACCCCGGGGTGAGGGCGCCCTCCCACCGTTCTTCGGTGAAGCGGAGGCCGCGATCCTGTAACTGCTGCAGCACCCAGGCGCGATCGCCAACGTGCAGGATTCGATCTTGCAGCACTGCAACCGCTCCGTCTTTAATCGCCGGCCCCGTTATTGGGAAAACTGTTCGCGCGCTGTAGACCGTTACCTTGGACACGCACCCTCCTCTTCTCTGTAGCGGTGGTTTTGCCAGGGGGTGAGAGCTTCGCGGCTGGGCGCCGTATAACTGCCGGAATAGGTTTCAGCATCAAGATTGAGGGCGACTCGCGCAATATCGCGCACAGCCTGGGCGGATAGTTCGTAAACCGCTGGTCGGGCTTCAGCTAACTCAGTTCTAAGTTGCAGCAACGCCGCTGCCTGAGTTGCAAAACTGAGATCCATAACCTCTATTGGGTTACCCTCACCACTTGTGTAATTAACGCCGTGCCCAAAAGCCAAAATATGCACGTCTGTGTTTGTGTCTACGCGTCTGAGCGTGAGTGCGCCAGCGTAGGGTGACTCCACCTGTTGCACAGCGCCGTCTGCCAGGGCTGCAGCACTGTTAATTTCGTCTGTCACGCCCCCGGCAACCGCAAAAACAGCATCCGATTTTGCAGCTAAAATTTCTGCGACTCCGATTGTGTCGCGGTAGCCGGTGGCGCTCACTACAATGTCAGCGGTAGCAACCGCTTGAGCGGTATGGGCAGTGTGAAAACCATCTGTTTGTGCCTGCAGGGCACGCAGTGGATCCCGCTCAACCACAGTCACTTTCGCGCCCAGCGCGCGAGCAGCTCGCACCACCCCGAAGCCGACCGGGCCGAAACCAAACACCAGAATCTCACTATCGATAAGCGGCCTATCCAGATCGTATGCGATAGTCAGGATGCAGCTTTCTCCTGTGCCAACCCGATTATCAAAAAGTGTTTTAGTTGGGGCGTCGTTCACCGCTACAACCGGCACCCGCAAGGCCCCCGCAGCCGCCATCCCTCTGAGGGGTGTGACACCGCTCGTGGTTTCTTCTGCGACGCCGCGCAGCTGCTGCAAACTTTCGGGGTGCGCAAGATGTAAAAGTCGCACCAAGTGCGCCCCATCGTCAATCAACCAGTGCGGCTTCCAAGACACTGCCTTCTGGGCAGCTCGGATATCTGCGGCACGGTCTTCGATCTCAGTTTGTTGTGGCGTAAAAACGATTATTTCCCGGTCTTGAAGAGCTGCAGCAACTGCTGGGTCGCACTCATTAGCCGGGGCAAATACCGCTACATCAGCTCCGGTGCGCTCCCGCAACAACAGTGCCAGCGTGGCGGTTTTGGGCTCCAAAATCAGGCTGATAAGAATTTTTTCGCCCCGCATATCACCAAGTTTTTGCACCAACCGCGCGGTGGTCGTCATATGCGATTTCGCCCACGCTAGGCGGCCTGCGGCATCAGCCTGTCTGAAATCAAAATTGTGGCTCGTGGCGACGCCGATTTGCCTGCCGTTTCTAAGGCTGATCAGCGTTAGAGCGGCACGCGGTGCATCCGGCACAACTGTGCCGCCCGCAGCTGTGAGCTGTTTAGTTAGCGCCTCAGAAAGCGCAGTCACCTCATCTGCGCACCTAACGACCGGCACAAAAATAGGTGTTAAAGCCGCACTCAAATTGTCTTCAGCACCGTTTCGAGAGTCAGTGGCAGCAGCTGTGCGCGCAGCAGCGGGTGCTGTTAGCAATTTTGCTGCCGCGTGCGCATCTGTAAAGAATACAAACTGTGCCGCGCCCGCTCCGCTATCAGTCGCGCCTGTGTCAAGCCCGCCAAGCCCACTAGCAATCTCCCGCACCACAGTTAGCGCCGGATGGTCCTTCTCACCGACAACAGCAAAGGTGGCGCCGGCGATCATTTGATTACCAACGCGCGCGGCCGCTACTACGGCACGTTGAGCTGCTAAGAAATGTGCCCTATTGCGCAAAGCAAAACCCGCCACTTTAGCCTTCAGATTGACTCTCAGAATCTGCTGGCGTTTTATCACCATCGCCAGAGTCGGTCGTCGCCTCCTCCTGCGCTACAGCCTGACACTCCGCGAGCATTCCCTGCTCGTCCACGGCCAAACCGAGAGTTTTTCGCAAGTCAGTAATCACTGCTGCATCGGCAACCGCACCCCAGTCAAATTTGAGCAGTTCTGTTGCGCTAAGCTCCCGAGCCCCCGCGGCCGCTGCTGTGTACTGCTGCAACGCCTCGTTCACCTTCTCAAACTTAGGTGCAACTTCCAGCGAAAGCTCTGCCGCATCAGATGCAAGCTGTTGATTAGCCGTCGTATACGCGGCCGCTAGTTTATCGAGCGCTTCCTGAGCCTGGATTCGCAGTAGCTCTATCTCCGGCGCCGCAAGCCCATTCTCTGCACCCTGCCGCAACTGGGAGAGGCTGTATTGTACTGCAGCATAGGCATCATTTATTGGGCACACCGCCTGCAGATAGTGCCGCCCGACCTCATCTAGCGGCAGCACATCCTTCACCTTTTCGACCGTTTCAGTCGCATAGGCGCAGCCGCTTAAAGAGGCCACAAAACCAGCAGCCAGGATCACAGATGCAATTCGCACTCGTCTACTTTGCATCCTGTTTGCGCCCTCCAAAAAGTTTGCTGAACAGCCGCGGCTGCGCTGTAGAGGGAGGGGTTACAAGGTTTTGCAGATCGGTTGCGAAAGCCTCGATACGCTCCTTGCGGCGTTCCTGATATTCAGCGCTGTGATCGCCACTGTAGTAGGGGTGTGTCGCCATTTCAGCGAGTGAACTACCAATCTCAGCCCAAGCCTGCTCCCAGGCGCTGACAGCTGACTTATCTAGATAGTTTTTGTCGTCAGCCCAAGCCTGCAACTGTTCAGCAATGCCCAAATACACTTTTTCACGGTGTTCAAGAATGTAGTCGTCGGCTCTGCCGTACTCTGTTTCGGTAAAGGTTGCGCGACCGTAGACCTGAATATCGCGGCGCAGATCGCGGATCCGACTCGCATCATTTTCGCGCTCCAGCGCCAAATCTAGCGCGACCTTGCGCACCAGTTCGCGCACTTTTTTACCGTCATAGTCTTCTTTGCGCTTTAAAGCATCCATGATGATCGCGTTTTTAACAGTCATGCGCACAGCAACATCGGCGACCAATACGCCCTGTTCAACGATCTCTGCGACCGGGGCGAGTTCACGTTTTGGTAGGTTGCGCGCTGAGCTTTGGTTACTGCGTGAAGTCTGAACGACTAACCGCCGAACCTTCTCCCAGAAACCCACTGCTAACTCCTGCCCGCGACGCCCAAATACTCTACCTATTTAGTATTGCTTAAAACCGAGTTTTCTGCACCCCAGATTACGCAGTATTAAGCCCGCTGTAACAAAAGTTACAGCGGGCTTAAGTCGGAGTTAAATTAGACCGAAATCAAAAAGATTCGCGATCGATTTCTTCGCCGCCCTCTGGATAGTGGTCGACCTCCGGTTTGCGCAGGTAAAAAGCTACCGCTGCGCCGAGACCGCCCCACAGAAGAACCGCAGAGACAATAAACATTATGAGTGCTGAGCTGTTCATGGCTTAGCTCTCCTTTCCTGCTGAAGGATCAAAGGCAGCTGCGTTAGCGATCTCATCTGCTGGCTTTGCTCCAGGAATTGGCGGCCATGCCTTAAAGCCGCGCACAGGGGTGTTCCACGGCAGCAGCGTCAGCACGATGGAGGCGATCAGCATGAGTGCGAGTGTGCCCCAACCGAACACGCCCAAGTACCAGCCCTCATAACCCTCATAGCCGTCACTAACTGTTGAAATAATCACCTGCACGAGCATGTAACCGATAACCAGCGGGGCGAGGATCCCCACAAAGACCTGCCAGATCTTACCAACCTTGAATGTTGAGATCGCTGACAGGTGGCCCGCAAGCTCGCCACCACGACGGTTGACCCAGATGACCAGCACAACGGTGACGATTGCTGATGCCACAATGCCCATCTGGTTTGAGAAGAAGTCGAGGGTGTCGAGCGTGATGAGGCCCGTTGTGGTGCCGATCAGCAGCACCGAAATAACCGCCATCGGCAGGCCAACGCCCCAAGTTGCGGCGCCGCGTGAGAGCCCGAACTTGTCAATGAAGCCGGCCAGCACAACCTCCAAAATAGACAGCAGTGAGGTAAACCCGGCCAACAGCAGTGAGCCGAAGAACAGCGTTCCAAACAGCCACGACAGCGGCAGCGCTGACACAATCGCTGGGAAGGTTGCAAACGCAAGCATTGGCCCGGTTAGCCCCTCCAGATCACCAACGGCAACACCCTGTGTGTGAGCAAGGTAGCCAAGCGCAGCAAACACACCAACACCCGCGAGCAGCTCGAATGAGCTGTTACCGAAGGCCACAACAAGACCGGATGAGGCCATGTTTGCGCGACGCTTTTGGTATGAGCTGTAGGTGATCATAATGCCGAAAGCAACAGACAGGGAGAAGAAGATCTGACCGTATGCGGCAACCCAAATCTGTGGTTTACCCAGCTGTGAAAAGTCGGGGGTGAAGAAGGCGTTCAGACCGTCTACCGCACCAGGCTGCAAGAGCGCACCAATCACCAGCGCCAAGAAGCTCACAAACAGCAGCGGGATTGTAATGCTGTTGGCTTTCTGCACACCCTTAGCCACACCCAGCGCCAAAACAGCAAGCACAAGCACCCAGAAAACCACCATCGGGATAACAACCGCGGGCACGAGGTCAAAGGTGAGCTGATTCTCGGTATCGAGCTGCAGATAATCGAAGAGGAAGAACTCCTGTGTGCTAGCGCCACTCTCCCAGTTCTGCTTGAAGCTGAAAATGAAGAACATACTGGTCCAGGCAATCACCGCGGTGTAGTAGATCGCGATGATGACGTTAATCATCACCTGGAACCAACCGAGTGTCTCACCCGGGCGCCCCGCCGCACGCCGCAAAGCCAGCGGTGCTGAACCACGGAAGCGGTGACCGATTGCGTAATCAAGCAACAGAATTACAACGCCAGCTGTCAGCAGCGCGATGAGGTATGGCAGGAGGAAAGCGCCGCCGCCATTTTGATATGCAACGCCGGGGAAACGCCAGATGTTTCCCAGACCGACTGCAGAACCAAGCGCTGCGAGGATGAATCCTGATTGGCTCGTCCAGGCACCGCGCTGGTACTTAGATGTTTTTTGCGCCATTTCTATGACACCTTCCAATAAAACTCTGATGAGAAGCTGTCCGATGTCTTCGTTGACGTTAATCGCGGCTTGTGGCGTTGTGTCACGCTGAGAAGCGCACCGGCCTAGGGGTGTTTAGAAACCTTATTTTACAGGCTCTATAGACGATATTGTCACTTATCCTCCAACCAATTTGCAAACACGGCCTGCTCGTGTGCATTCAGGTCAGAAGTAAGAGCTGCCGCAACCTGCTGTTCCACAGTCTGCGTATCACTCAATGCGCTCCACTGCGGGCTGTTATCTTTATCAATAATGCGAGCGCGCACGCCCTCTCGAAAATCCGCTCGCGCCACCAGCCGGAAGAGCACGATCAGGTCTGAGCCGAGAGCGGTTAGCGGAGTTAGCTGCTTACTGCGGTTTTGCACGACCCGCCACAGCGCAACTGCCGCAGTGAAGGGGCAAACCTCTGCAGCCTGCACAGCAAGATTCTTACCGTACTCAGATTTTGCAGATTTGAGTAGCTCAAACAGGTGCTGTAGCGCCTCAAGCGGCCCGCCGGGCAGGTTTAACAGTGTTTCTGGCTGCAGGGCGGGTGCAAGATCCGCAGCAAGTTCTGCGAGCGGATCGCGCGTAAGCTCCTCTTTCTGCAGCGCAAACTCGCGCACAATATCCTGCGGTGTTTGATTCTCCGAAATATTAGAAAGCGCCTGCGTCAAAGCGTCATGGTCTGCTGCTGCAACAGCAAAGTCTGCAAAGTCGTTGTCGAGTGCCGCACGCGCGCCAAAGCTTGCGCTAACCGCCGCCGCAATCTCTCCAAAACCCGGCTGTGAGCTTGCGAGGATACGGTTAATCCCAACGTCGGGGATGATGCCGATGCGCGTCTCAGGCATCGCCATTGTGATATCCGGTGTCACAACCCTGACCTGTGCGTGACTGCCGAGCCCGATACCGCCGCCCATTGTGATACCGTGCATGAGCGACACAATCGGTATTTTGCTTGTCGCGATCGCATAATCGGTGTTGTATTCAGCGAATAAAAACTCTTCTGCGGCGTGCAGATTTTCACTCATCTCTCGAATATCTCCGCCGGCGCAAAAGGCGCGCTCCCCCGCCCCGCGCAACACAATTACACGATGTCTGCTGGGGTCTGCGCCGCGCACAGCAGCGGTGAGAGCTAAACACATATTTTTTGTTAGCGCGTTTAATTTTTGCGGGCGGTTGAGTGTGATGATGAGAGCGCTTCCTCGCGACTCCACCCTAAGGTTTGACTCGTCCATAAATTCATAGTTTATTCTGCACTGTATGTGGGAAGACATTTACGGCAGCGATCCGCTAGAAAATATGCGTCCCCGCCGCGGTCCGGTAGAACGCAAAACAATAGTTCTGCAAAAAGGCCTGGTGCTGGAGCACTCACAAACCGAATGGGCTGGGGCTGTTGTTGGCGCCGATAGTAAGTATGTGAAGTTGGAGGATTTTCGCGGCAGCGTTCGCACCTTCGCCATCAATGACGCATTTCTGCTGGAGGGGAAACCTGTGCGCCTCACCCTGCCCACTCGTAAACCGCAGCGGCAGCGCACCGCCTCAGGCTCCTTTGCCGGTGAGGTGAAAACCGGCAAGGCTCGCGCCCGTATCGCGCAACCAAGCCGTATTTTTGTTGAGGGGCGGCATGACGCAGAACTAATTGCGGACGTCTGGGGCGACGATCTGCGCGAGGTCGGGGTTGTTGTTGAGTATCTTGAGGGGGCGGATCACCTGCAGCGAGTGCTGCAGGAGTTTCAACCCACCGCTGCACGGCGGGCGGGTGTGCTGCTTGACCATCTGGTGCAAGGCTCTAAAGAGAGTCGGATCGCATCCACAGCTATTCCCGCAAGTCAGCGTGAATTCGTGCGGATCGTCGGGCATCCGTTCATTGATATTTGGCAGGCGGTAAAACCTGAGCGGCTCGGGATACCCGCATGGCCTGAGATCCCGCACGGCACTGACTGGAAAACAGGGGTGTGTAAAAAGCTTGGCTGGCCGGCAGCGGATCAGGCAGATATTGCTGACGCATGGCAGCGGATCCGCGCGCGGGTGCGCGACTATCGCGACCTTGAGCCGAGCCTTGTGGGGCCGGTCGAGTCGCTCATAGATTTTGTGACCGTCGGCGTTTAACCCTACGCTGCTGTATATGTCTAATCTCTCCTACAGAAGAAGTTACGTTGACAGCGTTGCTACTAAGGTGAGCACTCTAAGGTTTGGCACCGGCCCTATAGAGTATGTGTTTCTGCACGGTGCTGGGCTCTACGGCCTCGCATGGGAAGGCACGCTGAAGTCTCTGAACAAAATCACCGGAGAGCAAAGCAGTGCGCTGGTGTTGGATCTGCCCGGGCACGGCATGAGTGATTGGCGACAGGACGGCGACTACAGCCCCGCTACACTAGCCGCAGATGTCATCGCTGTGCTGCAAAACTTTCCCGGCGATATTTTTAATGGCGACACTAAACCCCTGCTTATCGGGCACTCACTCGGCGGGCTCACAGCAGCAAAAATCGCCGCGCAACAGCCGGATTGCTTTGCCGGTGTGCTGATTATAGATATCACTCCAGGCGTGTATGGCACCCCAGCAACCAGCTCTATTCTAGAGTTTATAACCGGTAAAACAGTGTTTGATTCGCGCGCAGAAATGATTGAGCGGGCAATTGCTTTCGGGCTCGGGCCAACAGCCGCAAGCCTCGAAGGCGGGGTTACGCGCAACTCTCGCAAACGCCCGGATGGAAAGTATGAGTGGCGCCACCACCTTGCACACCTACCGCCGTCAAACGAGCAGAAAAGCGAAGCAGCAATTGCCGAGCTGCGCGATGACCTCTGGCAGGCTTTAACTAAGGCCAGTGAGCAGCTACCGACCCGCATGTTACTCGCATCCAACGGCATGGTTTCAGACGCAGCGGCAAAAACAGCACGCGAGATAACACCGCGTGTCACTCTCGCAACGATTGCGGGCACCCATAATTTACACGATTCAAACCCTGAGCAGCTCGCAAACGAAATCCACCGCTTCCGGGTTGCGGTTCGGTAACGGAATAAGAAAAAGGCTTTAGTTGTTGCAGTCAGTAAACGTAAAATCGTACGCTGGCAAATTTTCTATCGCGAGTCGATGAAAGGCAAAACAGATTGAACTCTTCAGCCGCAGAAACTAATGCCCAGAACGGCTTCCAGAGGCGCGAACCCAAAAAACGGCGCACCGGTGTGATTATCGGAGCTATTGCTGCTCTCGCTGTCATAGGTGCTGTCGCTGCTGGCGCAGTCCTGCTAAATAAATCAAATAAAGATGAGAGTCTCAGCATCGGGTTGATTCTTGAACCAACCAACTTGGATGTGCGCAACACCTCCGGGGTTGCGCTCGATCAGATTTTGCTCGACAACGTGTATGAGGGGCTGATTACGCTGCGCCCCGGCACAGTAGACGAGTTTCAACCGGCGCTTGCGACCGCGCTGCCAGAGATTAGCGCAGACGGCCTCACCTACACTTTTAAACTGCGTGAGGGAGTTAGTTTCCATAACGGAGCGACGCTCGATGTAAACGATGTTGTTACTTCGCTTCAAGCTGGTTTGGAGTCTGAAGATATAACTGCAAACGTGAGCGGAGATGAGGCTGCTCGTACGGTCACGATCACCCTGACACAGCCGAACAGTGAACTTTTGTGGCACCTTGCGGGGCGAGCTGGCATTGTGCTTGATGCAGAGGCTACTAACGACCTCGCCAACACAGCAAACGGCACCGGGCCTTTCAAATTTGTAAACTGGCGTGAGGGCGACAGCCTGACCCTAGAGCGCAATGATGACTACACAGGAAACAACCCAGCGCAGATTCAGCAGGTGGTATTCCGGTTTATTCCCGATGGTCGTGCCGCAGTTAATGCTCTGAAAGACGGTTCGCTCGATGTGCAAACAGCTCTGCTGCCTAGCTTGCGGGCCGACCTCGAAAATCAGCCGGGTTTTGATCTGGTGCGCGCCGAAAGCACTGACGTCTTCACACTAGCCTTCAATAGCGCACGTGCGCCGTTTGATAACCCGCTTGTGCGACAGGCGCTCAGCCAGGCAATCAACACTGATGCAATCATCACCTCACAGCACGGTGACGGCAAAACATTAGGCTCACCGATTACAGAACTGGAGCCTGGTTTCCAGAACCTCTCAGCTGTAAACGCATACAACCCTGAAAATGCAAGGATCCTGCTTGCGCAGACCGGAAATGAAAATCTGAGCCTCACAATCACGGTGCCAAACCACTATGATTCGGCTGCATTAGATATCGTTGCTAGCCAACTCCAGCAGATTGGGGTGAGCGTAAATATAGACCGCGTAGACTTCGGAACTTGGCTAGAGCGGGTTTACATGAACAAAGACTACGATCTGTCTTATGTAGATCATGCAGAAGCGCGTGACTTCGATAACTACGCAAACCCGAACTACTATTTCGGCTATAACAGCCCCCAGGTGCAGCAGCTTGTTGCTAAAGCGCGCACGGCAACTGATCCCGCCAGCGCTGACGCCCTGTTGCAGGAGGCTGCAGCGGTGGTTGCCCAGGATGCTCCGGCAAAATGGTTGTTTAACTACACTCCAACCACTGTAATTTCTGATGGGGTTTCCGGTTTTCCAACTTCGAACACAAATTCGCGAATTAACCTGTCAACTGTCACTATTAACGAGTGATTAAAATTCTTTGGAGCAGGCTCGCCTTCCTGCTGGGAGGCTGGTTTTTGGCGAGCCTGCTCATATTTTTTACCCTGCGACTGCTCCCGGGTGATGTAGCGCAGATCATCGGCGGCACGCAGGCTTCAAGCGCAAGAATCGCTGAGATCCGCACCAATTTAGGGCTTGATCGCCCACTGTTAACCCAATATTTTGACTGGATCAGCGCTTTCATCACAGGCGATCTTGGCACCTCACTAGTCAGCCGCACACCGGTTGCAGAGCAGCTGCTTGAAAAAGCTGGGGTCACACTCCCCTTGGTGTTAATTAGCTCTATCGTCATGCTGGTGATCGCAGTTCCCCTCGGCATATTTACCGCCTACCGCGCCGGCCGCCCACTCGCGGACGCAACAGCGACAACAGCCTACGCCGCAGCTGCGCTACCGGCTGTCTGGGTTGCTCTTCTGCTAATTCTCATCTTTTCTTCCTGGTTAAACATTTTCCCCTCGCAAGGCTTCCCCGCACGCGGGTGGGCAGATCCTTTAAACGCGATATATTCCCTGCTCCTACCCGGCATCACTATTGGGCTGATAGAAGCAGCAATTCTGTTTAGATTTATCCGCAGTGCCACACTCAGTGCGCTGCACTCAGAACCGCTGCGCACGGGCATGAGTTTCGGCATGACTCGCAGCACCGCGCTGATCCGTTACGGGCTGCCGCAGGTTGGTCTGTCTCTAATCGGCACCCTCGGAGTGCAGCTGGCCGGTCTTGTGGTTGGCGCTGTGGTGATCGAGCAGATCTTCACGCTCCCCGGTGTGGGCACAATGCTGGTGAGCGATATTAACTCACGAGATCTCGCCAAAGTTGCAAGCACGCTCATGGTCATTACCGGTTTTATTCTGCTGCTGGGTACGGTTATGGACACCCTCGCACAGCTGCTTGACCCCCGTCTACGTGAGAGAAAAACCCGCTGATGCTGAGCCTTTACCGTATCAATAAGTTTGCGCCGCTGGCTCTAGCGGTTGTCGCGCTGACAGCGCTTGCCGCTTTACTGTCGTTGTTTTGGACACCGTATCCACCAAACTTCGCTAACCCTGACAACCTCTGGGCCGGCCCCTCAGCTGCGCACCCACTCGGAAATGACGGCAGCGGGCGGGATCTGCTCTCAGGCCTGCTTGCCGGTGCGCAAGTTACTGTTGTCGTTGCTCTGTGCACGGCAGCTGGATCCGCCCTCTTAAGTTTGCTACTTGCCGGGCTTACCGTGCGCGGCCCACGCATCACCAGACAGCTCTCGAGCGTCATTATTGATGTGCTGATTGCCTTTCCGACGCTGCTGTTGGCGATGATGCTCGCAGCTACTTTCAAAAACAGTGTTATTATCGTGGTCGCTGCGCTCATTTTCGGTTTTGGATTCAGTTTGAGCCGCGTTATTCGTGGTGAGCTCGCACAAGCCTATAGCAGCGACTTTGTGACCGCAGCTCGTTTTTCCGGTGTTGGTGAGTGGCGCATTTTCTGGCGCCACTGCGTGCTGCCCGCAACACCCGTGTTAATCACAAAAACAGCACTCGCAATGGGTTTGGCGGTGCTCGCCGAATCCAGTCTCAGCTATCTGGGGTTTGGCGTGCCGCAGTCGACACCATCTTGGGGGCGGATGCTCGCGCAGACGCAACAGGCTGCAAGTGTGTATCCGCTAGCTGCGGCTGTGCCGGGTGTTGCTCTGACTGCGTTTGCACTCTCCTGTTTCGTGCTCGGTGATGCGCTACGTCAGCTTGCCGACCCCCGACTGCGCCGCCGCTCACGGTCTCGAGTGACGCCGGTTTCTCTCGCGCAGCAGGCTGTTATCCACCCGCAGCAAACAGCAGCTACAAAACCTCTGTTAACTGTGCAGGATCTGACTATTACAGACAGCGATGGCGCTGAGCTCTTACACAAAATTAGTTTCACTGTGCACCAGGGTGAGCGGATCGGCATTATCGGCCGTTCTGGATCTGGCAAAACACTCACCGCCCAGGCAATCGCACAGTTGCTGCCAACAGCACTCACACCCAGCGGCAGCATCGACTATGCGGGGGAGGCCATCCTCGGGCTAACGGAAGAGGCCGCAGCAAATCTCAGAGGCGCTGAAATATCTTACGTTTTCCAAGAGCCTAAAACAGCTCTCAACCCGCTGCAACAGCTCTGGAAGCAGATGACAGCCGCTCTCAATCACCACTTTCAGCTAAGCAGAGCAGCAAGACGGGAGCAGGCGCAGATACTCGCAGAGCGGGTCGGCCTCGAGCCAGAGCTGCTAACACGGTATCCGCATCAGGTTTCGGGTGGGCAGCGACAGCGCGCAGCGATCGCCGCCGCCCTCAGCGCGAATCCGAAACTGGTTATCGCAGACGAAGTGACAAGCGCGCTCGATCATGACATGCGGCAACAGATTCTGAGGCTGCTGGGAGAACTCACCGGCACTAACGAGCGCGCGCTGATTTTCATCAGCCACGACCTAACGCAGGTGCGCGATCTCGTTGATCGTGTGCTTGTGATTGACCACGGCTATCTTGTTGAAGACGGATCGGTGGCAGAAATATTTGCTAATCCAAAACACGCCACCACTAAGGCCCTGCTTGGCGCGAGCACTCGAGAGGAGAGAGTGTGAGCGAACCACTCTTTGAGGTGAAAAATCTAACCGTTGATTACGGTAGCAAAAAGCCTGCGCTGCGAAACGTCTCGCTAACGGTTGAGCCCGGTGAGCGTCTCGCAATTGTTGGCCCTTCCGGGTCTGGTAAAACAACCCTCTTGCGCTGCCTAGTGGGGATAGAGCAGCCAACTACAGGGACGGTGCGCTACCGTGGTGAGCCTGTTGGCAGATCGCGTGCGAGCGGCCAAAGGGTGCGCCGGGAGACCGGGTTTATTGCGCAAGATCCGCAATCCAGCTTCAACCCGCTGCTCACCGTTGAATCTTCGCTCTGGGAAACCGCCACAGCGCACCTCTCGTTTCGCGCACGACACCGGGCACGTGCTGCAGTTCGGGCAAGAACGCTAGAGCTGCTGCAAGAGCTAGCGCTCTCTGAAGACAGCATCAACCGCTATCCGCACGAATTTTCTGGCGGGCAGCGACAGCGTATCGCAATCGCACGCGCTCTCATCACCGATCCAACAACTTTGGTCGCCGATGAGCCTGTCAGCGCGCTTGATGTGCTTGCACGGCAGCGGTTTGTGGCAACTCTGCTTGACGTGGTAGCTAGCCGTGAACTAACTCTGATCACGGTGACCCATGACCTAACTATCGTCCCAAACCTTGCAACCCGGTTAATCGAGTTGCGAAACGGTGCAATCACGCAGGACACAGCACTACCTGCTTAAGAGCGGTTGGGACTTACAAAACTTAGTTTGTGTGGTTGCTCCGCAGCTGCTGCATAATCACTTCCCGCAGACTTTCAGGTGCCTGTTCCTTACAGGCGCGCTGCACAGCTTTCGTCAAACGGTGCAGGGTGTCTTCAATGCTTTTACAGCCATCACAGCCGTCTATGTGCGCTCTCAGCGTTTGCTGCTCCTGAGCGTCCAGTTCGCCGTGCACAAGCTCTTCAACTTTAGCGCGCAAGGTAGCGCAATCACAGGGATCTATCTGTTCATTTACTGTGTTAGTCATGCCTGCTCCTGTGTTTGGGTAATAATGCCTTCTGCAACGGCGTAATCGTGCAGCATCTCCCGCAGCTGTCTGCGCGCACGATGCAAGCGACTCATCACCGTACCGATCGGGACGTTGAGCATCTCAGCAATTTCGCGATAGCTGAAACCCTCGACGTCTGTGAGCAAAACAACCATTCGAAAATCTGGCTTTAACTCTCCCAGCGCTTTGCTCACCACCGGCGCAGGAATCTTATCTAACGCCTCTGCCTCTGCTGAGCGCGCGTTGGATGCGGTCATTGATTCTGCGTCACCGAGCTGCCAATCCGCCATCTCATCTGTGGCACCAACTCTAGGCTCACGCTGCGCTTTACGATAGCGATTTATATAAGAATTAGTGAGGATCCGATACAGCCAGGCCTTCATGTTTGTGCCCTGCTGAAACCTCTCAAAAGCGGTAAACGCCTTCATAAAGGTTTCCTGCACGAGGTCTTCCGCATCATGTTTATTGCGCGTCATACGCATTGCTGCAGCGTATAACTGATCCAAATACGGCATCGCCTGCTCAATAAACAGTTCTTCACTAGTTGGTGCGCTCATTACCGACAATTCTAGTTGCAGATCTAGCAACGTTAGGTTGGAATCGTCAGCTGCTGTCGCAGCCTCTGACACTCGCCTCTTTTTTAACCTCACACCTAGTGCAACTGTGCGCAATAACCGCTTATTCCCACCGCCCTAGCTGCTGCTTGTTTAAAACAAGAAATAGCGGATGCCAGTAGGCTAGAAGCGATGTTTGTTGCAAGAAATAATGCGCAGTCGGTGACGGCTGAACGTGTGGTGCCCTGGGCTGCTCCCACGCCGATAGACCCGATAAACGCCTTTGTTCCCCTGCCCGGTTCAAAATCGCTTACAAACAGAGAGCTGGTGCTTGCGGCGCTCGCAAACGATACGAGCACAATAGTCGCACCGCTTAGGTCACGCGACACCAATCTCATGATTAACGGCCTTACGACCCTCGGCACTGTGTTTGAGAGCGAGACTGTCGGCGAGATTGAGCAGCTGCGCGTCACACCGGCGCAAGAGCTGACAGGATCAGGCACAATTGACTGCGGTCTGGCGGGAACTGTGATGCGTTTCCTGCCTGCAGTTGCCGCGCTCGCCCTGGGCCCGACAGGGTTTGACGGCGATCCATACGCACGCAAACGCCCAATGGGGCCGGTGCTAGACGCCCTCAGACAGGTTGGTGTTGATATTAGCGATGACGGGCGGGGCGCGCTGCCATTCACCGTGCACGGATTTGGGTCTGTGTCGGGCGGTCGGGTCAGTCTCGATGCCTCACTCTCGAGTCAGTTTGTGTCGGGTTTGCTGCTCGCGGCTGCCCGCTTTGAAAATGGTGTGCACGTTATTCACACGGGTGAGCATCTGCCGAGCATTCCGCACATTGAGATGACTCTGGAAACGCTTACAGCACGCGGGGTTAAGGCATACTCTCCAGAAGCAGGGGTGTGGGTTGCAGAGCCAGGGCCGATAGCAGCAAGAACCGTCACAATTGAGCCGGATCTATCAAACGCCGCCCCGTTTCTCGCTGCGGCACTTGTCACCGGCGGGTCTGTGACTGTGCCGCTATGGCCACACACAACAACCCAAGTGGGTGATCAGCTGCGCAGTTTACTGACACACTTCGGCGCAACCGTCACCAAGACCGAAGACAAGCTCACCGTCACCGGACAGCCGGACGGCAAGATCAACGGCGTGCAACTGCACATCCCCGAGGCGGGTGAGCTAGCGCCGGCGCTGGTTGGTCTCGCAGCCCTCGCAGACGAACCGAGTCGGATCACCGGCATCGGTCATATTCGACACCATGAGACAGATCGCATCGCAGCCTTAGTTTCTGAAATTAATAATCTCGGCGGTGACGCTCGCGAGCTACCAGATGGCATTGAGGTGCGCCCGGCGCAGTTGCACGGCGGGTTGTGGCGCGCATACGCTGATCACCGCATGGCCACAACAGGCGCACTCATCGGTTTGCGGGTGCCGGGTGTCGAAATCGACGATATCGCCTGCACCTCTAAAACTATGCCTGATTTTATTGGCATGTGGGCCAGGGCTCTGGGGTGTGAATGAACCGCCATTTAGACAGCTATGAGCGCTACGCTGACTACGGCGACCGGGTGCGAGTGCGCCCCAATCCAAAAGCAAACAGACCGCGTTCAAAGCAGCGCCCGGATCACAGCTCAGCTCCTGTGGGCATGGTTATCGGGGTGGATCGCGGGCGCTACACGGTAATAATTGACGCCGACTCCGGATCCGAACGCACAGTGCTCTGCGCACGCGCGAGCGAGCTGCGCAAAACCGCTATCGTCATCGGAGACCGGGTGCGGGTGACCGGTGATACGAGTGGCGCTGTTGGCACTCTTGGTCGTATCGTGAGTGTCACAGAGCGCACAACCCTGCTGCGCCGCAGCGCAGATGACACAGACCGTATTGAGCGCGTGATGGTTGCAAACGCCACCCAGATGTTAATCGTGGTTGCAGCGGCTAACCCTGAGCCGCGGGTTGGGCTGGTAGATCGCTCTCTAGTTGCCGCCTACGATGCCGGAATTCGCCCGCTTATCTGCGTCACCAAAACAGACATTGCAGACCCCAGCGCGTTTCTAGCACACTTCCGCGCTCTCGATGTGCCTGTTTTTCTCTCTGCCTATAACGACTGGCCAACTGCTCAATTGCAAAAGCAGCTCGCCGGTGAGACCACAGTTTTCATAGGTCATTCGGGGGTTGGAAAATCAACTCTCATTAACGCTCTGGTGCCCGACGCTAACCGCGCTACCGGGCACGTCAATGCGGTTACCGGCCGGGGCCGCCACACTTCAAGCTCCTCTGTTGCGCTCAGACTGCGGAGCGAAAAAACCAAATCAGCGTGGGTTATTGACACCCCCGGTGTGCGCTCGTTTGGGCTCGGGCACGTCAGCGCTGCTTCGGTTATTGCCGGGTTCGCAGATTTAGCCGAGATAGTCGCTGCGTGTCCACGCGGCTGCGATCACAACGCCACCACGCCAGACTGTGAGCTCAACCTGCGCGCCCAGCAGGGGGAGCTCAGTGATTCTCAGCGAAGCCGTCTAGACTCGTTGCGAAGGCTGTTAGCCACCGCAGACGCACCAGACCGGCAGTAGTTTTTCGGCTGAGGCCGGCAATAGGCGGCTGCGGCGAAGATCCGAAAGGAAAAATATGAGCACCGAACTTACCACCGGCGATGCAGCCCCAGAATTTGAGCTGCTGGATCAGCACGGTAACCTCGTTAACTCCAAAGATTTACGCGGGCAAAAAACTGTTTTGTTTGTTTACCCAGGCGCAATGACGCCCGGTTGCACAAAAGAAGCCTGCGATTTTCGCGATAATACAGCCCATTTAGAGGCTCTGGGTTACCGCGTGATTGGTCTCTCGAAAGACGCAGTTGAGAAGCAGCTGAAGTTTAGCGAGCGTGACAGTTTGAACTATCCCCTGCTCAGCGACCCGCAGCTTGAACTGCACCGCAAACTTGGCGCATACGGCCCGAAGAAACTCTACGGGAAACTTGTCGAAGGTGTTATCCGCTCAACATTTGTGATTGACGAAAACTGGGTTATTGAGCACGCTCTGCGCAATGTGAAAGCAACCGGTCATGTTGCGCGGATAGTGAAACTGCTAGAGGCTGCCTAGCGCACGAGAGGCCGGCAAAGCGTCATTCACTCCTGTGACGGCTCTGTCTCGAGGTTGGGGCGAGCCTTAAGCGCACAAATAAAACCGCCGATTGAAATTACTACAAGCGCCCAGGCGAGCACCAACTGCTGACCAAACAGGCCTTGAAAAAGACTGACCGCAACCGCAAACACACCCACCTGCAGAGTTAGGCTGAGTGCGCGAGACCAAGGCTTGGCACGCCACGCGCCGGCAAGCGCGGTGAGAGCCCAACCGAGGCAGAGAATCGCCATTATCAGTAGCAGAATTAGATCGTGATAGGGCTCGTTATGAGCTGCCAAAGCTCCACGGGCGACGCGATAGACGAGCCCGAATGCAAGGAGCACTTCGAGCAGCAGAATAGCGCGCAAACCAAGCCAGAAAATACGGGTAGCCGCCACATCATCAGATGTTGATTTGATCAACTTTGCCTAACTCTTCGGAAATAAAAAATGCTTGATAAGCCCCAATAACTATGCCACCATTTTAGTCTGTGGTGTCACAACCAGATGCCACGTATTACACACAGCGCAAAAACAGTGCGCAAGGAAGGGGCGTCAGCAATGACTTGGCGTGAGAAAGCGGCTTGCCTCACCGTAGACCCCGAGATTTTTTTCCCGGTGGGCAACACTGGCCCGGCTCTCGAGCAGATCGAGCGAGCAAAATCAGTGTGTGCGAGCTGCAAAGTAACAGACCAGTGCCTGCAATACGCAATGGATTCAAATCAGGATCACGGCGTTTGGGGCGGGCTCAGCGAAGATGAGCGTCGTGCACTGAAGCGCCGCGCGGCAAGAGCGCGACGCGCACACGCATAACCAGTCGCTAACAAAAATAGCGGGGCTCCCAGAGATGGGGCGCCCCGCTAGACTTTTCTAACCTTCTGTTTGCTCAGTCAGTGCCGGCATCAAAGGCCGCAGACAGACCGAGCTGATCACCCACTGCATCAATATCAGCATCAACATCAGCAATCTGCGCTGCAGCACCCTGCTCGAGTTCCCCAACAAGCTCTGCGGTTGGGCCGCCCACGAGACCGAGATTTGCATACTGTTCAAGGCGGGCACGGCTGTCTGCAATATCCAGGTTGCGCATAGTGAGCTGGCCGATACGATCCTCAGGGCCAAACGCCGCATCACCGACGCGCTCCATTGACAGCTTCTCAGGGTGGTAGCTGAGTGCTGGGCCGGTGGTGTTTAAAATCGTGTAGTCGTCACCGCGTCTAAGGCGTAAGGTGACCTCGCCCGTGATTGCTGAGGCAACCCACCGCTGCAGCGACTCACGCAGCATCAGCGACTGCGGGTCAAGCCAACGCCCCTCATACATTAGGCGACCAAGACGGCGACCCTGCTCGTAATATGTCTCAATGGTTGCTTCATTGTGAATTGCATTCAGCAACCGCTCGTAGCAGACGTGCAGCAGCGCCATCCCCGGAGCTTCATAAATACCACGAGATTTTGCCTCAATAATGCGGTTTTCAATCTGATCGCTGACGCCGAGCCCGTGCCGACCACCGATCTCGTTCGCAGCAAAAACCAACTCAACAGGGTTGTCATACTCCTTGCCGTTGATTGCCACAGGGCGCCCCGCCTCAAAACGCACAGAGACTTCCTCAGTAGCGACCTCAACATCTTCGCGCCATGCGGCAACACCCATAATCGGCTCAACCGCGTCAAGGCCGGTGTCGAGAAATTCGAGAGTTTTCGCCTCATGGGTTGCGCCCCAAATGTTGGCGTCGGTTGAATACGCCTTTTCAGCCGAATCGCGATACGGGTAGCCGTGCTCGACCAGCCACTCGCTCATCTCCTGCCGGCCGCCAAGCTCTGACACAAAATCAGCGTCAAGCCACGGTTTATAAATGCGCAACGCAGGGTTAGCCATCAAACCGTAACGGTAGAAGCGCTCAATGTCGTTTCCCTTGTAGGTTGAGCCATCACCCCAGATTTCTACGCCGTCCTCCTTCATTGCGCGCACGAGCATAGTGCCGGTCACAGCGCGCCCAAGCGGAGTGGTGTTGAAATATGTCTTGCCTGCGGAGCGCACGTTAAACGCACCACACTGCAGGGCAACAAAGCCCTCTTCCACCAGGGGCAGCTTCGCATCAATAAGCCGCGCTATTTCAGCGCCGTACTCTTTTGCGCGACCGGCAACACCGGCGATATCCGGCTCATCGTACTGACCGATATCAGCAGTGTAGGTGCATGGTATCGCCCCTTTATCGCGCATCCACGCAACCGCGCATGAGGTGTCAAGCCCACCCGAAAATGCGATACCGACGCGCTCACCAACTGGCAGAGAAGAAAGAACTTTAGACATACTCACTATTCTACTGCCAATACAGAGGCTGAGAATCAGAGAGCTCTGCCCTTAGCTGCCTCACATCTCTGCGTTAACCGTTCATATCAAACGGGTTTGATCCGCTGGCTTCAGCCCGCTCTAAGGCATCGAGCGCAGTCATCTCAGCGGCTGTGAGTTCAAAGTCAAAAATGGCAGCGTTCTCTTTGAGTCGCTCCACGCTGCGTGTTTTTGGAAAAACAACAAAATCATGCTGCACATGCCACCGCAACACAATTTGTGCGGGCGTTTTGCCGTGAGCGTTAGCCGCTGCGGTCACCGCGGAATCCTGCAGCAGTGTTGCCCGACCGCGCGCTAGTGGGCTCCAGGCTTCCACCACAATTCCAAGTGCGCGACAGTAATCCACCAGCTCTCGCCGTTGGTGGTGCGGATGCAGCTCGATCTGATTTACCGCGGGCACAATGCCGGTTTCTGAAATGATTTGCTCTAGATGCAAAATCTCAAAATTCGACACACCGATGTTGCGCACCAGACCCCGCTCTTGAGCCTTAATAAGCCCCTTCCAGGCTGTTGGGGCGGTGCCTCGTTTAGGTGTCGGCCAGTGAATCAAGAATAGATCTAGATAGTCAAGGCCGGCTCGTTCCAAGCTACCCTCGAGAGCTTTTTCAGCCTGCAAATGGTCGTCATGCCAGAGTTTGCTGGTTATAAACAGCTCTTCCCGCTGCACTTTTCCGGCGTCTATTGCCTGCTTTACAGCACGCCCGACACCCTCTTCATTGCGGTAGAGTTTCGCGGTGTCGATGTGACGATATCCCAGCTCGATGGCCGCAGCAACTATCCGTTCAGCCTCATCGTTTTCAAGTTTGTACGTTCCAACCCCAAAACGATCCAGCGCGTCTCCCGAACGCAGCGCAATCTGTGGAAATTCAAAACCCATAATTCCAAGCTACCTAAATCTCTCTGGCACAAGCCTGAATTGCAGCGCTCATAAAGTCATAGCTCCTCCCGGTACGCTTATTAGTGTTATGAATCGAGCACGCGCAGAGGTAATCGAGTTTCCGGAGCACCTGCCGGTCTCAGGCATGCGCGACGAAATAAGCAAAGCAATTAGCGCGCATCAGGTCGTTATTGTGGCGGGTGAAACCGGCTCAGGCAAAACAACGCAGCTGCCAAAAATTGCCCTCTCTCTCGGGCGCAAGGCTATTGCGCACACCCAACCTCGCCGCATCGCAGCTCGCGCAGTCGCTGAACGCATAGCTGAAGAGCTCGGATCAGAACTCGGCAAAACCGTCGGTTACCAAGTGCGGTTTACCGATAAGTCAAACGCTGAAACACGCATCAAACTGATGACAGACGGTATTTTGCTCAATGCAATTCATCACGATCGCCTGTTAAAACGCTACGACACAATTATCATCGACGAAGCGCATGAACGCTCCCTAAACATAGACTTCCTGCTCGGCTATTTAAAGACGCTGCTGCCCAAGCGCCCCGACCTGAAGGTCATCATAACCTCGGCAACAATCGATCCAGAATCTTTTGCTGCGCACTTTAATGACGCGCCGATTATTTCTGTTTCTGGGCGCACCTATCCCGTAGAAGTGCGCTATCGTCCGCTAATTACGGTGACACAAACCACTGAAGGCAAAACTTTACGCACCGAACGTGATCTACACGAAGGTATTTGCGATGCGGTCGCCGAGCTCCTTCCCGAAACACCCGGCGACATTCTCGTGTTTTTGGCCGGTGAGGGCGATATTCGTGATGCCGCAGATGCGCTGCAGGGTCGTTTTAAATCACTGCCGGCCGGGCGCACGCTTGAGGTGCTGCCGCTCTATGGGCGGCTGTCGGCTGCAGACCAGCATCGTGTGTTCTCTCCCACTGCTCCTGGAGTGCGGCGCGTTGTGCTCGCAACCAATGTTGCTGAAACATCGCTGACAGTGCCCGGAGTCACCGCGGTTATCGATTCAGGCACCGCTCGTATCTCGCGCTACTCGAGCAAATCTAAAGTGCAACGACTCCCAATTGAGGCTGTTGCTAAGGCGAGCGCGACGCAGCGCGCCGGGCGCGCCGGGCGCACTTCCCCCGGCATCGCGATCCGCCTCTATAGCGAAGCAGATTTTCTTAGCCGCCCGGAGTTTAGCGACCCAGAAATTCTGCGCACCGGGCTCGCCTCTGTGCTGCTGCAGATGCTGTCACTGCGTCTGGGTGAGGTGCGCAAATTCCCTTTTCTCACTCCCCCAGACCCGCGCGGTGTCCGTGATGGGCTCGCACTGCTGTCAGAGATCGGCGCGCTGCAAGGCAAAAGCATCACTCCTGTCGGACGGGTAATCGCCCGGCTGCCGCTCGAGCCACGCTATGCCCGCATGGTGATTGAGGCTAAGCGTTACGGTGTGCTCGATCGTGTTTTGCCGCTTGTTGCCGGGCTGACGATCCCTGACGTGCGCGAACGGCCGGAAGAGCAGCGCGCAAAGGCAGATAGCCTGCACGCGCGTTTTAAGGATCCGCTCGGTGATCTGCACACCCTGCTGAATTTGTATGACCATCTGCGAGAGGCGCAAGCATCCCAAGGATCGAGCGCGTTTAGACGCCAGTTGAAGAGTGAATTTTTGAATGTTGTGCGGGTGCGGGAGTGGTTTGATCTTGTGCGGCAGCTCGAGCAGGCATGCCGCGACATCGAACTTCCAAAAAACCTGCGCGAGAAGCATCCCACAGCGCCAGGCACAGCCAGCGAACTGGTGCTCTACTGTGCGCTAGCGGGACTGCTCTCACACCTCGGGGTGCGCAGTGAGCTTGACAGCGGCAAGACAGAGCGCGCAAAGCTTGCTGCACGCGGTCGCAACAACGGCCATAAGCAGGCTCGCGGCAGTGAATATCTCGGATCACGCGGCACCCGTTTCACGATCTTCCCCGGTTCCGTGCTCGCAAAAAACCCACCCGATTTTGTGATGGCGGTCGAGCTAGTAGAAACCAGCCGCTTGTTCGCACGCATGAATGCGAAAATTGATCCGGTATGGGCAGAATCACTTGCCGGCTCACTAGCCAAAAGCTCAATTAGCGAGCCCACCTGGAGTGCGAGCCGCGGTAGCGCTATCGCATATGAAAAAGTAACCCTCTTTGGGGTGCCGATTGTAGGCCGCAGACGCGTGCAGCTTTCCAAGTTTGACCGCAGGCTAGCACGGGAACTCTTTATACGTGAGGCGCTTGTTGCGGGCGATTGGCGTGAACAGCACACTTTTGACAGGCACAATCATGCGCTGCGCCGTGAGTTAGAGCAGCTTGAAGAACAAACCCGACAGCGCGGTCTGGTGGGTGATGAAACAGCCGTTTATGCTTTCTACGATGAACGCATTCCCGACTTTATAACCTCAGCAACAGACTTTAATACCTGGTGGGGTAAAACAAAAAAACGTGAGCCCAAGTTTCTGCACCTCGGCAAAGCAGATTTAATCTCTGCTGCAGCACAAACCACCGCGGCAGCAGCCAGCCTAGATTTTCCACGCGTTTGGCAGTTTGGAGACCAACAGCTGGGGTTGAAGTATCGTTTTGAGCCCGGCGCAAGCGACGATGGCGTGACCGTGACTGTCCCGCTGCCGCTGCTGCCGCGTCTAGACGAGTCAGCATTTGAAAAACTGGTGCCGGGGCTCCGTCACGAGCTTGTTGCAGCGCTTATCAAAACTCTTCCGAAACCAATCCGCAAACACGTTGTGCCCGCAAACCAGTGGGCTACTGTTTTACTCGATGCAACAAGCGGCGAGATCACCGGAGACTCACAACAGGCCTTAACCGCTGCTCTCGCAAAAGAGATTCGGCGCCGCGCTTCAGTGCCTGTGACAGCCGACGATTTTGATCTCGACCGGCTGCCTTCGCACCTCAGACCGACCTTCCGTGTAGTTGACGCACGCGGGCGCACACTCGAAACCAGTAAAAACCTCGCGGAGCTTCAAAATAAGCATCAAAGCTCTGCAACGAAAAACGTTGCTGCGGTTGCGCAGCGCGAACTACCAAAGCAGGCTTTAGAGCAGCAGCACCTCACCGCTTGGCCAACCCTTAAGCCCGACAACATCATTCCAGAATTTCTGGACGCAAAGTTTTCGCAGGCGCGTGCACGAGCGGCGGGATCGGTGCGCGCGTACCCGTGCCTGATCGATAAGGGCAAAAGTGTTGACCTGGTCTTAGCTGCCGATAAACAAACTGCCACGGCGCAGCACCGTCTAGGAGTGCGTCGCCTGATAGCGCTGTCTAGCCCGCCGCTGGGCAGTTACATTCGCGAGCACCTAACACAACAAGAAAAACTTTTGCTCGCGCAGAGCCCCTACAACTCCCTAGATGATCTGATCGCCGATATCGCCCTAGCTATTGCCGAGCAGGCAGCGATAGATGCCAGCGCGAACGGTGATGGGCTTATCTATGCGCAGGCAGATTTTGACAAAGCAACTCAAAATTTTGCAGGCAGGGTTTTAGCAGACAGTTATTCGCTAATTTCGGTTGTTGTTAAGATTGCTGACGCTGCTCGCGCAGCAAAACAGGCGATTAATAGCGCAAAGAGTCTTACCGTGCTCAGCCAAGTATCTGACGCCGCTACCCAACTGGGGCAGCTCTACTTCGCCAGCCAGCGGGGCAAAGGTTTCATCAGCAACATCGGGGTGCTGCGGTTGCCACGACTTGTCACTTATTTAAAGGCAATCGAGTTTCGCCTAGAGCAGCTCGCGGCCAACCCGGGGCGTGACCGGGCAAACCAAAACGAGATCGAGGCTGTCACAGCAGAGTTTATTAAAGCGGGCGGCACGCTCCCCCTTAAGGATGCAGCACCACACTCGCTTCGTAGCGTTCGCTGGCAGCTGGAAGAATTGCGCGTCAGTCTTTTTGCCCAGCAGCTCGGCACAGCAGAAAAAGTGTCACCACAGCGCATCCGAAAGGCGCTCACTGAGCTCTCACCCGCTAGTTGAGGGTGCCCTCAGACACTTCCAGATCCTTTTCTAACCCGACAGCCGCGCTAATCATTTCAGACAGCCCGCGCACAGTTTCTGCCAAAGGCATCGCAGGCACACCGGGACGCTTCGCAACCTGCTCAGGTAGGTATGGAATATGCACAAACCCCGCTCTTGTATCGGGGCGCTCCCGTAGTTCGTGCAGCGTGACATACATTAGGTGGTTGCAGACAAATGTGCCCGCACTGTACGAAACCTGTGCTGAAAGCCCTGCTTCTCGCGCTGCCCGCACCATTGCCTTGACCGGGAGTGTTGCAAAATAGGCGGCGGGCCCATCCGCGATGACGGGTGCATCAAGCGGGGCATATCCGGCGTTGTCAGGAATTCGCGCATCCTGAAGATTTATCGCCACCCGCTCTGCGTTAAGACCAGAGATGCCACCGGCCTGCCCGACACACAGCACAATATCCGGGCTGTGCTGCGCAATAAGCTCCCGCATCAAAATCGTTGACTGCATAAACTCTGTCGGCACCTCGGCTTTAATGATTGCTGCTCCAGCTATTTCATCAGGCAGCGCAAACACCGCCTCTCGCGCCGGGTTAATCTCTTCACCATCGAACGGATCAAAGCCTGTAACCAAAATTCTCATCTCACACCCCTTCCAATCAAGGGTACCGAAACTTAAGCGGTGCATCTCTGGCAGACTATTGCTATGTCTACGGCGATGTATCCACACCTGCTGTCACCCCTCAAAGTTGGCGCACTGCAGCTAAAAAATCGCGTCATTATGGGCTCTATGCACTTAGGCGTTGAGGAGCAGGCTGATGGGCTGCAGCGAATGGCCGCTTTCTACGCCGAACGCGCCGCTGGCGGTGCCGCTCTCATCATCACCGGCGGCATCGCACCGAATTCAGCCGGGCGCCTCACCGCTGACGGCACAGTGCTAGACACTGAGGCTGCAGCGCACCAGCATCGCACAATCACAACAGCGGTGCACAACGCGGGTGGGCTTATCGCCGCACAGCTGCTGCACGCGGGCCGCTACGGAGCGCACACAGAACTGGTTGCCCCGTCGGCGATCCAAGCACCCATTAGCCCATTAACTCCGCGGCAGCTGAGCGCAAATGAGGTTGCTGACACAATCGCAGATTTTGCGCGCGCGGCAAAACTTGCGCAGCTAGCCGGCTACGACGGGGTCGAGATTATGGGATCTGAGGGGTATCTCATCAACCAGTTCCTAGCTCCCCGCACCAATCAGCGCACCGACGAGTGGGGTGGATCCGCCGCCAAGCGACACCGCTTCGCGGTTGAGATTGTGCGGCGAGTGCGAGAGGAAGTGGGAGATAACTTCGCAATAATCTTTAGACTTTCAATGCTCGACCTGGTTGCAGACGGCTCAGAGCTTGCAGAGGTGCTGGAACTGGCACGCAAAATTGAAGCGGCCGGAGCAGATATGCTCGGCACCGGCATAGGCTGGCATGAATCTCGAGTGCCAACCATTGCGACAACTGTGCCGCGCGGCGCATTCACTTGGATAACAGACCGCGTGGCACGCGCAGTAACAATTCCGGTCTCAGCAACGAACCGGATCAACACCCCCGACTTGGCTGAAAAAATTTTGGCAGATACAGCTGCGAGCGCGGTCACCCTAGCACGCCCTTTTCTCGCCGATCCGCAGTTTGTGCAGAAAGCCAGCGCCGGCCGTGCGCAGCACATCAATACCTGCATCGCCTGCAACCAGGCCTGCCTAGATCATGTTTTCAGCGGCAAACCCGCCTCGTGTTTGGTAAATCCGCGTGCGGGGCGAGAAACAGAGCTTGTTATTGCTCCAGCAGTTAAAACGAAACAGATTGCCGTGGTGGGGGCCGGGCCCGCCGGGCTTTCATGCGCAGTCACTCTCGCCCAGCGGGGGCACAGTGTCACCCTGTTTGACAGCGACACGAAGATCGGCGGCCAACTCAACATTGCGATGCAAATTCCGGGTAAGACGGAGTTTGCCGAAACACTCAGATACTTTAAGACGCAGCTTGCAGCACACGGGGTGACCGTAAAACTTGGGCGTGAGGTCAGCGCCGCATCATTAACGCAGGGCGGTTTTGATGAGGTGGTGCTTGCGACAGGTGTTACCCCGCGCAGACCTGAGCTGCCCGGGGTTGATCTCCCGCATGTGAAGAGCTATCTCAGCGTGCTCCGCGATGGTGCGCCGGTTGGGCGTCGGGCGCTAATTCTTGGTGCCGGCGGGATCGGTTTTGATACCGCACTTTTTCTGACAGCGTCCGACGGTGATTCTGATCACGATTCAAGCAGCGAGAGCCCGGAAGCGACTGCGACGTTTCTGCGCGACTGGGGTGTTGACCCTGAGTATCGCGCACAGGGCGCACTCACCCGACCGGCGTCGCGCAGTGCCGTGCCGCGGCAGGTGACAATGCTACAGCGCAGCAGCGGAAAGCCGGGGGCGCGGCTGGGTAAAACAACCGGCTGGATTCATCGTGCCGAGCTGCAGCAGCGTGGCGTGCAGCTATTCGGCGGGGTTGAATACCTCGCGATAGAAGAGGCCGGTCTCCGGGCACGGATCGATGGTAAAGAGCGTCTGCTCGAAGCCGACACAATTGTGTTGTGCACAGGGCAGGAAACAAATCGCCTGCTGGCAGACAGTCTCGACGCAGCCGGAGTTAAGTATCACTTAATCGGTGGCGCGCACACAGCTAGCGAGCTAGACGCAAAACGCGCGATCCGCCAGGGCACTGAGTTGGGTGCCGCACTGTGATCCTGTTTGCGGTTGTGCCTCAACGAGGGTGACTGCGCACGGTGTGAGGCAGTGCGCCCGCCTACTTTTTTCCGGCGGAAACGTTGCCGTGCCGCCACTCGCACACGTCACCGTCGCGCATAATATAGTCTTTGCCCTCAAGGCGCACTTTACCCGCGGCTTTTGCCTCAGCCATTGAGCCGGCGGCAACGAGATCATCAAACGACACGATCTCGCCCTTAATAAAGCCCTTCTCAAAATCGGTGTGGATCACACCCGCTGCTTGCGGCGCGGTAGCACCCTTCTTCACTGTCCAGGCACGGGCTTCTTTCGGGCCTGCTGTGAGGTAGGTCTGCAGGCCGAGGGTTTCAAAGCCAACACGCGCGAGCTGATCCAGACCGCTCTCCTCCTGCCCAACAGATTCGAGCAGCTCTTGCACATCAGCCTCATCTAACCCGACAAGCTCGCTCTCAAGCTTGGCATCCAAGAAAATCGCTTTCGCCGGCGCCACGAGCGCTGCCAGCTCATCATGACGTGCCTTATCGGTGAGCACGGTCTCATCAACGTTAAACACGTATAAGAAAGGCTTTGCGGTTAGTAGGCCAAGTTCGCGAATTGGGTCAAGGTCAAGCTCTGATGCAGAGAGCATTTTGCCCTCGCTGAGTATCGCAACTGCCTCACGGGCTGTCTCTAACACGGTCGGGTCGAGTTTCTTTGCCTTCACCTCTTTTTCATAACGAACGATCGCTTTTTCGAGGGTCTGCAGGTCTGCCAGGGCTAACTCGGTGTTGATGGTCTCCATGTCGCTCGCCGGGTCGACCCGCCCATCAACATGCACAACGTCGTCATCTGCAAAGCCGCGCACAACCTGCGCAATCGCATCGGCTTCCCGAATGTTTGCAAGGAACTGATTTCCAAGCCCCTCACCCTCACTCGCGCCCCGCACGATACCCGCGATATCAACGAAAGACACAGGCGCTGGCAAAATACGCTCGCTGCCGAAAATCTCAGCCAGCTTATGAAGGCGCGCATCAGGCAGGTTTACCACGCCGATATTTGGCTCAATTGTTGCGAAAGGATAGTTCGCAGCGAGCACATTATTCCTGGTCAGCGCATTAAAAAGCGTTGACTTGCCGACATTTGGAAGACCTACGATACCGATTGTTAAAGCCACGCACCTATTCTAGTCTGCTGTCGCTAAAATAAACTCCGAGGAGGGATAAATGATTGATGTTCGAGTTCTGCAAGTTGCCAGCGATGACGCAGAACCAGTTGCGGCGCGGATCGCCCGTGTCACAGAGCTTATCCGTGCGCAGGCGGGCGCAAACCTGATAGTTCTGCCTGAGCTGTGGGCGACCGGGTTTTTAAATTTTGACCGCTATGCGCATGACGCTGACGAGTTTGCGGCAGAGCTTAAGGAGCTTGGGGCGAATCTTGCAACAGAGCTAAACTGCACCGTGCACCTGGGCAGCATCACAACCCGTGATGCATCAGGCGGTGTGCGCAACACATCACTTATTTATGAACCCGGAACAAAAGCGCAAGCTCCCTCCCTTTGCTACGACAAAATTCATCCGTTTGCTAACGAAAAAGACTATGTCGAGCGGGGCTCAGCAATTCCAGAAAACCTCACACTTTCGTCAGGGCTACAGCTCACCACAAATATCTGTTTTGATTTACGGTTTGCCGGCCTCTGGGACGAGCAGCGGCGCCGCGGTGCGGAACTGTTTATTAACTCTGCCGCGTGGGCTCTCTCGCGCGCACCACACCGCGCCGCTCTTTTACGAGCTCGCGCCATTGAGCAGCAGTCGTTTGTGATCGGATCAGACAGCACCGGTGTGCAAAGCGGCACCGAATTCAGCGGTCACAGTATGGTGATATCTCCCACAGGTGAAGTTATCGCTGCTGCAGAGAGCCGAGCTGAGCAGGTTGTGCGAGCGCAGCTTGATCCGCTCGCAGTTGCTGAGGCACGAGCTAATTTCCCTATCTTTGATAGGCGTCTCGATTCTTACCGCGATATATAAAAAACTGCCCCGGAGCTAACACCCCGGGGCAGACTTATATGTTCTGGTAAATTAGCGACCCTTGCGGCCTGTGATCAGACCCCAAACGAGCAGCACTACCAACGAACCGCCGATAGCGAGCGCCCAAGTCTGGAATGACCAGAAGTTCTGCAGGTCAGCATTGAACAGGAGGCTGCCAAGCCAACCGCCAACTAGCGCGCCAACAACGCCAAGCAGGAGGGTTACAAAGAACCCGCCGCCCTGCTTACCCGGCATAATCAATTTCGCAATCGCACCAGCGATAAGACCGAGCACGATCCATGCTAAAAAGCCCATTATTTTCTCCTTACTTAGCACTCAAGACTCTCAGCTTTAAGATTCTTGCGCTACCGATCCCCTATCCGGGATCACATATATCTTTTTAACTATTAGCCTTTGAAAACGTCTTTAACGTCTTCAACCTTCTGCTTTACCTTAGCGGAACCCTGATCAACCTGACCTTCAGCTTCAAGCTGCTCATTGTCAGTTACCTTGCCTACGGCTTCTTTGATCTTGCCGCCAACGTTTTCAGCAGCGTTCTTGATCTTGTCATCGAGACCCATAATTATTCCTCCTAAATTTTCAGGTTACAGCACGCGCTGTTCACCCAGGAGTGCCGAGCGCACTCCATTCTTGATTTCAAATACGATTACTGGTTCATAACCGAGCAGCTGCACAAATTCGTCCGCTGCTTGCTGACAGGCCCGAGTTACCTCACTCAGGTGTGCGCCACGACGAGTGTCAACACGCACCTTCAGAGCACGCTGTTTGCCTGTGTTTCGCGCGGTTACATGCGCTGCAGCAATAGCTTTGTGCCCCTCAAGCCTAGGCTTGAGCAGATCTTCGGCAAATGAACCCTGCAGCATAACAGCCCCGGCGGTGGTGCTGTCGTTATTTGCGCTGCGTTTGTAGAAATGCCCAACTCGCCCTGAGGACTGCGCAAATATATGCAGCAGTGCGAATAAAGCAAGCAGTGCACAGATTACTATGACCGCAATTGCGGGCCAGGCTGCAGGCAGCTGCACTCCGGCGACAGACTCTGTGCGGGTAACATCTGCGACCCCCGCTGCAACATCGTGCCAGGTATCCTGCACCTGCGGCACGAATTGAAAAGCGAGTAGCGCAGCCCCTGTCACGAGCAGTATAAGACCGAAAAGAAGCAGTGCAATACGATTGAGCCCACGTGGTGTGGTGTTCATTAGAGCTTCCCTTCCCTCGCAACGTGCACCGACACCGACAGTTCCGGTGTGAGCGCAAGACGGTCAAGTTCTTCGGCCACAGCATTTTCAGCTGCGTTCAAGTCCGGCTGCAAACCACTGATTGGCTGTAAATCAATATGCACTTTTCGCTTTGAAACGGTTGCTCGCGCCTGCTCTATTGGCACACCAGCAGCCAGTGCGGCTGTGGTTTCGAGACCGCCTGCGATCGCGCGATCGTCAATCACTACGGTGTTATTCTGGGAGGTCGCAGTGTGACGGTGCTGCCAACCGGGTTTTAACGCCGCAATTACAAGCAGCACTCCAAGCAGTGCCAGCACAATACCAGCACCGATAATCCACGGTTGAGTCACAGTCGCAGGATCGAACAGGAAGTCACGCATCTGAGGAGCGGGGACTATCAGATAGTGATCCACCAACAGATGTAACAGAATCTCAGTTATGATCCAAAAGCTGAACAGGATCACAAACACCGCGAGGATCGTTGCGAGGACGGCGCGGCTGGCGTTAGTTTCACGACGTATAATGCGCGCATACTTGTCACTCATCGCACCCTTCCTTTCTCAATCACTCGGGCACCTGAAATCTCAATCACAGATTTTCCTACTGCACGACCGGTAAGCTCGTGCACTCGTGCTGCGATCTGCTCACGAATCTGTTCCACCATTGCGGTTAGGGGGGCAACCGGGAGAGCAGCTCCCAAAGGCGGCAGTGCAATCGGTGCACGCACCTCAATTGAGAGCTTGCCCTCCTGATCCTCTACGTTTGTGCTAACACTTTTGATGTCTGAGCCCAGCAGATCTGCAGCCGTTGCAGACACCATGCGCTGCAACGCCTTTGGTGTGATGCGGGTTACACCCGCCACCTCTGCTGTTTTAATCATGAGGAACGACGACCTCTAATCACATCAGTGAGCGCACGAACATCTAGGCGACCCTCTACGATGCGCACGACGAGCGCACCGATGGCCATTGCAATAACCACAACAAAGGTCTTCCAGAATCCGAGCTCGAACAGACTGATCGCGATTATCGCAGCGATCAGCATTCCGGCAGCGGTATTTCCGATCAGTTTGTTATTCATTAGCTAACTCGTGGCTCTTCGTCTTCGTCGTCGTTCTCTTGTACGTGCACATCATTGATGGTCACGTTTACCTCAGCAACATCCATGCCAACCAGCTCGATGATTGCCTTTGCAGCTGCCTCACGGATACGGTCACTCAGCTCCTGCAGCGCAACTGGGTATTCAGCTACAACTGAGATGTCTGCCGCAACCTGCTGCTCGCCAACCTCAACTGATACACCCTGTGCGTGATCGGTGTTACCTACTACACCGCGGATTGCACCAGCCACACGAGCTGCGCCGCCGCCGAGAGCGTGCACACCCGGGATTTCGCGGATTGCGATACCGGTGAGCTTTGCAACTACTGAATCATCGATTACGGTCTTGCCGTTGATCCCGCTTGGGTTTACTACGTCTACGTTTTCCATTTCTGTTTTCCTTTCGTGCTTGGATAGGATTACTAATAAGTCGCAATCAAACTGCAATTCGTCACAAAAAAGTTCAAAATATTTTTTAGATACATTCAGGACGAGGAGATTTCGCTATTTACAGGCAACGTCTTAAACAGTTAGAAGACGACGCCCTGGTGTCTAGAGCGCAGGACGGCGATACTGTCGCGTTCACAATTCTGCTTTCCCGCTACACCGGCATGATGATTGCCTACGCCACTCGTATCACTGGCTCACGCACGAACGCAGACGACGCGGTACAGGAAGCTTTTGTCACAGCCTGGCAGAAGCTCGACACTATCCAAGATCCGCACAAAGTGAAGAGTTGGTTAATGCGCATCGTCAGCCACAAGGCTATTGACACGGTTCGCGGTTTAAAAGATCACAGCTCTGACCAGTTAGAGACGCACATTGCTGCAGAGAACACCGGGCCGGAACAGCAGATCGAGATAAACTCCCAAATTGAGACTCTCGAGCAGCTGTTAAACCGACTGCCGGATCTGCAACGACAAGCGTGGGTAATGCGAGAAATTGGTGGTTTAAGTTACCAGGAGATAGCAGATAGCCTGGAGCTGCCCCTCAGCACAGTCCGCGGTGCAATTGCAAGGGCACGACAATCATTAATCGCCGGAATGGAGGTGTGGAAGTGACCGAACAGCAGAAACAGAATTCAGAGATTAACTTTGACGAAATCAATGACTTTTTCGACAACGCAGGTGAAGCTCTGCAGGATCGTTTCGAGTCTGACCCGCACGCCTCACACGTGTTACAACAGCTAGGCCGTCTGCGTTCGTTGACAGCTGAGGTTAGTAAACGCTCAAGCGCAGCTATTGAAACCAGCGCCGACTGGTGGGAGCAGCTCACGACGTTGATTATCGCTGATTCTCGTCCGGGTCGAGTCATCCCCCTCGGTAAAGCCACAGAGTCACAGGAGTTGGGAATTACCGAAGGCGCCGTAAAAGCGCTAATCCGTGATGCTAGTGACGCTATTGAAAGCTGTTTGGTAACTAAGATCGAGCTGCCAGCTGAGATTACCGAGCCGGGTGCTCAAATCACCGTTAAGTTGCGGGCGAGTGTTGCCTCTGACGTCTCTGTGAAACCAGCGGCAGATGCGATACGCGCAGCGGTGAGTAAAAAACTCAAAACTCACACAACCCTCGATATTGCCGCTATAGATGTGCAAGTATCAGATGTGGTTGTTTTCCCGACTAACCCTGCGGGAGAAAACAATGAGTGAATCTAAAGAGTCTCTCGAATTTTTAGATTTGCAGCAGCTCTCTCGCCGGTTATCGGCTGGGCTTGAGAGCCATCCTGCAGTTCTTAGCCTAACCCGAATACCTGCTCGCACGCAGGTTAATCAGGCTGTCAGCGCACTGCGCGAGCTGGTGGTAAATCCAGCATCTAAACTGCTCCAGGTTGACGTTGAGAGCGGCCAGCTGACTATTTCAGGAGCGGTGCGGGTGCGCGGATCAGAGCCGGCTCCCCGAACCACAGAGGCTCTTGCTGATTTGTTGCGACAGGAAGCGGCAGAGCTGGTGCCTGAAATATCCAAGGTGCGCATCTGTCTCATAGTCACCAGCGTTGACTAACAGCAAAAGGTGTTTGTAAGCCCGAAGAAGTGGGCCTACAAACACCTTTTGATTGTGACTAGCGCGCCTTTTTGCGCATATGCCGCTCTTCAATAACCTGCAGCACTTGGGTCTCTGACAGCGGTCCGGGCTTAATACCACCGGGCACTCGCATTGTGAAGTAGAGCCCAAAGAGCCACCACAGACCAAAGATTACCCACGACTGCCATGACAGATCAGCCGCCCACGGAATGCCTGGGATGTAGCAGGTAATCAAGAATATGGTGATTGCGATAGCTAGGTAGCCAATCAGTTTACCGCCGAGACCGCGACCACCAATCCAGAGTGGGCGCTCCATATCTGGCTCGCGATAACGCAGCACAACAAACGAAATAGCAACCATCATGTATGCGATGACAACCATTGGTGAGCTGGCGTCAACGACCCAGACCAGGGTTGAGCGCCCAAAAAATGGCGCGACCGTAGCAAACAGGCCGAGCAGGATAACTGCGTTCATCGGAGTGCCAAATTTTGGATGCACATAGGCGAGCCATCTTGGCAGCATGCCACCGCGGGCGAGCGAGTACAGCAGCCGTGCCGCACCCATTTGCAGTGAGTTCCAAGAGGTCAAAATACCGGCGAGACCGGCGGCAACAATTAGGTTTGCAATGAACTTGCTGCCTCCAAATAGAGCTGCAAAACCGTCAGCGGCTGGCAGTTCAGAGTTTGCCAATTCGCTCGCATCAAGCGCGACAGAAACACCGAAAATAATCAGCATGTACCAGATCGCGGCGACAACAACCGAGTTGAATGACAGCATACCGATTTTCCGTGACGGCAGATTTGCTTCTTCCGCTGTCTGTGGGATCACGTCGAAACCAACGAACATGAACGGCACAACAACCAAAACAGAAACAAATCCGGCTAGGCCGCCAGTTTCCCTATCGCCAAAAAACGGCTCGAGTTTGGTCATATCGCCGCCGATAAAAACACCGCACAGCTGCAGTGCTCCAACAGCGAACAGGAACACAACAACAAAAATTTGCACGTTGGTTGCAAACTTCACGCCAAGGACGTTAATAATTGTGATCAGGATTGCTGTAACTGAGCCCGCTGCGACCCAGAGAGCGTACACCTCAAAATTATCAACGGTGTACATATATCCTTTATCGAGCGGCACGATGTATCCGAGCGCGCGCGGCAGCGCAACAGACTCGAAGGCGATAACCGCGGAGTAACCGCCCGTGATTGCCCAGGAGCCAAATAACGACCAGCGCGGGCCTAAGGCGCGCATAATGTAGTTGTGCTCACCGCCTGCGTGCGGCATAGCCGCTACCAGCTCTGCGTAAACCAGTGCGACAACGCCCATCATGAGGCCACCGATTAGGAACGCTAGGATTGCGCCGAAGGATCCCGCTTTCATGATCCAATCGCCAACCAGGATGACCCAGCCGAAGCCTACCATTGCACCAACGCCGAGCGACAGCACACCGAAACTGCCGACTTCTTTCTTCAACTCGGAAGAGTGCGGAGTAATTTGTGACATATTGCCTCCCTTGGCAAAAATTCACACCAACGTATTTTTAATAGCTATCCGGCAAAACCAGATTTACTTATCTTAATACGGTTAGTCTTAATTTTTTGACTTTCTCGCAAAATAAGATGAGGTTATATGCGTAATCGTTTTAAGGCGGTTATAAAATCATAGACCCTTGTGAAAAGGTTGTTACATGAACACAATCACCGCACTATTTGTGGTTCTCGCAGCACTGTTAGCAGGAGCCGGCTTCGCTTATTTCATAACTAAGGCCATCTGGTCTGCAAAGCTAGAAAGCGCAGCTGAGACAGCACGCCTTGCTGCTGTGCAGCAAACACAGGCTGAGCTAGCACCGCAGTTGGCTGCGGCTGACGCAGCACGCAGTGCGGCTGAACGCGAGTGCGCCGCCGCACAGGCACAGCTTGCGGCGCTGCGTGAACAAATAGCGCAGTATCAAGAACGGGAAACAGAACGCGCAAATCAGCAGGCGGAGGAGCGTGAAATTATTACCACGCTTGGGCCAATTCGAGAGACTCTCGACGCGCTGCAAAAAAGAGTCAACACGCTCGACAAAACTAACGCAGAGAAGCTGTCACAGCTTTTTACACAGTTGGGCAAATCTCAGCAGGCTGAACAACAGCTGCTCGGCACAGCGCAGCAGCTCGCAAACACGCTGAGCAACACTAATAAACGCGGCAGCTGGGGTGAGATGACGCTCAAACGCTTGCTAGAGCAGTCGCACCTGCAACCAAACATCGACTATTTCGAACAGGCGCAAACAGATTCTGCAGACGATAATGGCCGCCCAGATTTCATTGTTAAGGTGCCCGGTGGCGGCTCTATCGTCATCGATGCAAAGGTGCCGCTGCTTGACAGCACTGCAGAGGGCGTAGACGAAAATAAGCTACACATCGCACTCGCCAAAAAAATCAACGGGCACATTTCAAAGCTTTCGACGCGCAACTACGCTGATGTCGTAGACGGTTCGCCAAGCTTTGTGATTGCTTTCCTACCGTCTGAAGCAATCCTGTCTCAGGCACTCAACGGTGACAGCAATCTACTCAGTAACGCTTTTAAAAAACGTGTGGTGCTTGCAACTCCGGTTACGCTGTGGTCGGTGCTTGAGAGCGTTGCGGGTCTGTGGCGTCAGGCGAAGGTCACTGAAGAGGCGCAGGAGGTTATAAATCTCGGGCGCCGTTTTACCGCGGGGCTCGCCATCAACTCTAGACACCTGGGAAAGCTTGGTCGCACCCTCACAACCGCAGCAAAAGACTACAACCAGTTTCTTGGCTCGTTTGAACGCAGCGCTATCTCCCCCGCGCGCAAACTGGCCGAGATTAATCCCGATCTCTTCGACCTTGGGAAAGAGCTCACCGCAGTTACAGAACGCCCACGTGATGAGTCAGACTCAAAGCTGCTGCGCGAGTTTGCAGCTGGTGAGCTCACCGCAGCGCCCGAAACAGCTCCTGAGACTGAGTAGCTGTCGCGGTTTACCCGTAAAGAAAACCGGCTACACTCCCCAGCGGTCTTCGCGCATATCAGAGATAACGCGGCGAATAGTGCCTGAGTGCGAACGCATCACAATGCTCTCGGCCCGCAGGAACGGCCCCCGGCGGCGCACACCCTCAATAAAATCAGAGCTTGTAATACCGGTTGCTACAAAATAAGTGTTATCGCTGGTAACAAGTGTGTTCTGATCGAGCACAGCGTCAAGGTCGTGACCGGCGTCTAAGGCCTTCTGGCGCTCTTCGTCGTCCTTCGGAGCCAACACGCCCTGAATCTGACCACCAAGCGCCTTCACCGCACAGGCTGTGATAATTCCTTCGGGGGTGCCGCCCACCCCAACGCAGATGTCTACGCGAGAGTCAAAGCTTGCAGCGTTTACTCCGGCTGCAACATCGCCGTCTAAGAAGAGCTGCACACCCGCTCCTGCTTCACGGATATCTGTAATCAACTGGTCGTGACGCGGGCGGTCGAGCACAGCCACTCGAATATCTGAGGTTTCGACACCCTTTACTTTCGCGAGCGCGCGAATGTTTTCACCGATCGGTTTCCGAATGTCTACTACGCCAACGCCCTCTGGCCCGACCACAAGCTTATTCATATAAAAAACTGCGGAGGGATCGTACATGCTCCCCCGGTCGGCGACGGCAATCACAGAGAGCGCTCCCGGCCTGCCGTCAGCGGTTAGACGAGTGCCATCGATCGGATCAACGGCGACGTCGCACTGTGCTCCCATGCCGTTACCCACACGCTCGCCATTGTAGAGCCACGGGGCATCGTCTTTTTCACCCTCACCGATAACAACCGTGCCGTTCATAGACACAGTAGACAAAAAACGTCGCATAGCATCTACGGCTGCACCGTCAGCAGCGTTCTTATCGCCACGACCAACGAACGGTGTTGCCCTAATTGCTGCAGCTTCTGTTGCGCGCACCAGCTCCATGCCCAGGTTGCGGTCTGGCTGCCAGTCGTGCAACCGTAGCTCGTCACTCATTCTTTGTCTCCAAACTTGATCTGCGCAAATTATGCGGCGCGTATCTTTTCAGTACCTCTAGCCTAACTACGAACCGTGCCGAAGGTGCGGCAACCGCCTGTTTCTGCGGTTAAAAAATTAAATATCACTCTCTTCCTAGTTCCATCGTGATGGAACGCAACGTAGACTTAAAGAACGAGTGCAGAACGCAACAAAGGAGTCAGGTATGCCAGTAGCAACACCAGAGCAGTATCGTGAAATGCTCAACCGCGCAAAAGAAAAGGGTTTCGCATTCCCGGCAATTAACGTTTCGAGTTCACAGACTGTGCACGCAGTCTTGCAGGGGCTCACAGAGGCAGGCTCAGACGGTATTCTGCAGGTGAGCCACGGCGGCAGCTCTTACTTCTCAGGTCACACAATTGACGATAAACCAAGCGGCGCTATCGCATTCGCTAAATTTACCGAGGAAATCGCAAAGAACTACCCAATCACCGTTGCTCTGCACACCGATCACTGCCCGAAAGAGCGCCTTGACGACTGGCTGAAACCAATTATTGAGCGCAGCCGCGAGCGTGTTGCCGAGGGCGGCCGGGCTTATTTTCAGTCACACATGTGGGACGGCTCTGCTGTAACACTGCAAGAAAATTTGGCTATCGCCAAGGAGCTGCTTCCAATTTGCAAGGAGCTCGATGTCATTCTTGAGGTCGAGATCGGTGTAGTTGGCGGCGAAGAAGACGGTGTCTCACACGAAATTAACGATCAGCTTTACACAACCCTTGAGGATGTAGTAGAGACGATTGAGGCTCTCGGGCTTGGTGAACAGGGAGATTACATGGCTGCTCTCACATTCGGCAATGTGCACGGTGTTTATAAGCCAGGTAATGTGAAGCTGCGTCCAGAACTGTTAAAAGAGATCCAGCTCGGCATCGCTGAAAAGTATGGCACAGGCGAAAAACCGCTTGATCTTGTGTTCCACGGCGGTTCCGGGTCAACTCCAGAGGAGATTGCTGAGGCCGTGCGAAACGGTGTTGTAAAGATGAACATCGACACCGACACTCAATACGCTTACACACGCGGCGCTGCCGATCAAATATTCAGAAACTACGACGGCATTTTGAAGATTGACGGTGAGGTTGGAAACAAAAAAGCATACGATCCTCGCGCCTGGGGTAAGGCTGCAGAAGCTTCCATGGCGAAGCGGGTTGTTGAGGCGGCGCAGCAGCTTGGATCAGCTGGACAGTCTATTAGCGCTTAACCTTAAGGCAAAAAGAGACGGTTGTATTCCGCTACAGGAATGCAACCGTCTTCTCAGATCGCGTTAAAGCAATGCGGGTAGAGTCGTAGACAACTATGAGCGAAGATAACAAGACCAACGAGCAGCAACCAGACTCAAACGCAGCAGAACCGACCATGCGACCAAAACCGCAGTTCGGTGAGCTCGCTCCCGAAGGCTGGCAGTGGGAGCCGGCGCAAGAGACACAAGAGTCTGAAACCGCTGCCGCTGACCGGTCTACAGCTGCGCGTGTGCCGCACAATCTTGGGTTGCGCTACGATCACACAATTCCGCTAAACTCCGCCCCGGTAAGCACTGAAACAGCGGCCGCAAAGCCCGCTGCCAAAGCCACTGCCGTAAGCGAGACGCGAAACGTTTCCGCGGGCGCAAGCGGCTCACCGGTCACAAAACCACTCGCACACCCCGCAGATCGTGTTATTACCTTTATTTTGCTCGGCTTCGCTGTGTTTGGCGCGATGATATCTGCGTCTTCGCTCTACCAGCTGCCGAAGACTTTCAACCTATTTCTGCTGGCTGCAGAAAGTGAATTAGTGTCACCGCCTTGGGTGCAGACTCTCGGTTTTATTGGCGCCGCCACCATATTCGTGATTTTTGCGGCAACAGTGCTGCTAACTTTCCGGCGTCAGAGGCAGGGTAAAATTGCTTTCTGGATCCCACTGGTCGGCGGTGCTATCGCTTCGGTAGTTGCTTTTGCGATCACCGGAATCGCAATGGTAAATGTCATCCCAGCAGAACTTATCGCCGATCCGAGTGTGACGCAGCGTTTTCTAGAGCAGCTGCAGTCCCCCTAGTCTGCCAGCCTTGCAAGCAAGGCCGATATTTCTGCCACGCTCAGTGCCGCGGCTGCTGCACTATCGACACCCTGGGCAGCCAGCGCGTCGCTAATCGCAGCTAAGCGGTCAAGGTTTAACTGACCGGGAGCACTCGCCGATCCGCAAGATGCGAAAGTAGCTACACCGCCGAAAGCACCCGCCGCAATTCTACTGAGCGCGCCGAAATCACCCATCGAAATACCGATTGCCGGGCGCCCCTTAGCCGTGTACTCCCGCAGGCACTCGAGCAATACTGCTGTATCAGCGGGAGAGTGCGCCATTAACGCAAGCTTCGGGGTTCCATGGGGTGTCGTCTGCTGCCCGAGCAGGTGGAAAAACTCACGTATTTCGTCTACCGACGGAGTGCGCTGCCACTCATGGTGCGACCAGATTATTGGTATTCCGAGTTCCTCAACAAGAGATAGCAGGGAGGCTACCGCTTGTGCATCGGTGCGGCGCGCAGTTTGCACAGTCTGTAACTCAAGGTCTACTGCCGCAAATTTATGGGCTGTTAAAAATTCCCGCAGACGGGCAATATATGCTGCAGCGGTAATATCTAATTCACCGCCCTGCGCTGCAGTGCGTAGAGTGAGAATCACCGGCTGCTTAAGATCCCCCACTGCCGCAAGCGGATCGCCGTTTTTAAAAGTGTCAACTCGCAGTTCAACAATGTCAAAACGCGCATTGTGGATCGCTGCCGTACGGACAGCTTCCTGGTTAGTCTCCTGCAGCGACACGATAACCATCGCCCCGAACGGACCTTGCGGGCGCTTCTCACCTTGCAACAAACCAGACAAATTCACAATTGTAAGAGTATCTCAGTAATCTAGAGAGCGAACAAATGCCTTAGAGGAGAATCGTGCCGCAAGCTCCAAGTGAATCTAACCCGCTCAGTGTTGCCCGTGTGAGCGAGGTTTTGAAGCGGACCATTAAAGGGCTCGGCGCGGTTTGGGTCGAGGGTGAAATAACAGAGTGGAAAGAAAACCGCGGCAATGTTTACGGTCGCTTGCGCGACTTAGACGGCGGAGACGACAGTCTCTCCTTCAATATTTGGAGTTCGGTTAGAGCGCAGCTGCAGCAGGATTTTCACACGGGTGATCATGTGGTGCTGCTGGCAGAACCAGACTATTGGACAGCTCGGGGATCGCTCAGTTTTAATGTCAAACGCATTAAAACAGCAGGGCTCGGCGAGCTCATGCAGCAGCTTGAAAAATTGCGTCACAAGCTTGCCGCCGAAGGGTTGTTTGCAGAGGATCGAAAACTCCCCCTGCCGTTTCTACCGGGGTGCATTGGCCTGATTACCGGGCGCGACTCTGATGCAGAAAAAGACGTTTTAAAGAATACTCTCGAGCGCTGGCCAGGCATTCCTTTCGAGATCGTGCACACAGCTGTGCAGGGTGTAAACGCAGCTAGTCAGGTAACGCAGGCAATACAGCAGCTCGATGCCGATCCGCGTGTTGACGTCATCATTATCGCGAGAGGCGGCGGCGACTTTCTTGATCTGCTGCCGTTCAGCGACGAAACACTTGTGCGCACTGCCGCAGCAACAAAAACCCCGATCATCTCAGCTATTGGCCATGAGGCGGATCGCCCACTCCTAGACGAGGTTGCAGACTATCGCGCGAGCACACCAACCGGTGCCGCAAAGCGTGTTGTGCCCTCATACATAGAGGAACATGAGATCGTAACGGGCGCGGTGGGCAGAATTCGTGCGCGTCTCACACACACTGTGGAGCAAGAATATGCAGCCCTCAGCAATACGCGCTCTCGCCCTGTTTTGCAGCGACCTGAGTCAATGTTCGAACAGCAGGAAATTGACGTGCAGCGACTTGCGGTGCGCTCTGCTGAGCTCGTCGACCGTCAGCTTTATAACGCCGCATCTGATTTGAACAGCCAGCTCTCACAGCTGCGCGCGCTGTCACCGCTCGCAACTCTTAAACGTGGATACGCGATGGTGTTAAATAGCGAGGCGAAACCAATTTCAAAGACTTCTGAAGTGCAACCGGGCGACACCCTCAAGCTGCGGGTCAGCGACGGTGAAATTACAGCAATCGCAGAATAGGATTGAAGCTATGACTGAAGCGCAAACTGAAATCGCAGAACTTAGCTATGAACAGGCTCGTGACGAGTTAATTCAGGTTGTGCAGCGACTGGAGCTAGGGGGCATCCCGCTTGCTGAGCAGCTCACTCTGTGGGAGCGCGGTGAGGCACTGGCAAAAAGGTGCGAGCAGTGGCTCGGTGACGCTAAGGCTAGATTAGAAGCTGTTCGCGCAGAATCTGCAAAGGCCGACTCCTAGTGGCTAAACTTCAAAAACAGCCCACGGTTGTTGCCGAACTCGGGCGCCCTGAAACTGCGGCAGAGACAACAGCCCGCAAAGCCAAGCAGTCTTATCTCTATAAGAAGCGTAAAACGCTCAATAATCTTATTTACTCACTGCTGGTCACCTTAGGGTTTCTGGCGCTCATCGTGCTCATCGTGCCGCGCGGCACGGGTGATTTCACCACCCGCAATGTTGATGTGCAGCAGCTTGCAGAGGGCGCATCTGACACATTCGGGCAAACCGTAGCTAACCCGGCAGTGGGTGATAAATGGCTCGCTAAGCAGGCAAAGGTCCGCTTTGACCGAGAAGAGCTTGTTACCTATTGGTATATCGGCTATACGACGCCGAGCGGCAATTACGCAGGGGTAGCCCAGGGGCACAATAACGAAATGCTGCCGGCAGACGCACGCTGGGTTAATAAACAGTTAGAGGGGAAGAAGCAAACGGGCACAGCTTCCTTCGCAGGCTACAACTGGCAGGTTTACGATCACTCCAGTGACAGCGCCGACAGTTCTAACGTGCTGTGGGCTTATGTGACAGAGCTGCCGCAGGCTACGCTAATAGTGAGCGGCACAGGCAGCGAAGCTGAAATTCGTGACCTGGCTGAAAAAACAGCTGTCTCACTCACCGAGTAACTTAAGGTTTAAGGATGTCAATGCGGGCGCGGATCACCCCACAAGAGGCCTGGATGCAGATGGTGTCTGGTAATCAACGTTTCATTGCCGGCAGCCAGGAGCACCCGCATCAGGATGCTGCTAGACGAGATCTGATCGCCGGTGGACAGAGCCCGGACGTTGCGCTCTTTGGCTGTTCAGACTCACGTCTAGCGGCAGAGATCATTTTCGATCGCGGGCTTGGCGACCTGTTTGTAATTAGAAATATTGGGCACGTTGTAGCTGAGTCAATCGTCGCATCCTTAGAGTTTGCTGTCACAGAACTCGGTGTTGCGCTGGTTTTAGTGCTCGCGCATGACAGCTGCGGGGCGGTTAAAGCGGCGGTGAATCTCTGCACCGACAACCCAGATGAGATGCCGCGCGCTGTGGTGCGCACTCTGCAGCCGATTGTTCCAAGCGTGCAGTGGGTGTGGCATAGATACAACTCAGAAACTCCGTATGTTGCTGAAGACGAGATCGACGCCGACGAAGCCGGTAGGCACCATCTGCGCCAAACGGTGCAAGATATTCTGCGTGCGAGCGCGATCCTCAGAGACAGTGTGGCAGCAGGAAAACTGGGGATCGTTGGCTGTCAGTACAGTCTCACCGACGGCCACATTAAACCAATAATTTCTGTCGGACCGCTAGAAACCGGCGAGGCAGTATCCTAGAAGAACCGTGGCAGATAACACACGGTCGGGTTTCTAACGAAGGAAGCAAGTGAGCGAAATCGAATACCGCATCGAGCACGATACTATGGGCGAAGTTCGCGTTCCAAAAAACGCACTCTATGCAGCCCAAACTCAGCGCGCTGTAGAAAACTTCCCAATCTCAGGCAGCGGTCTTGAGCCAGCACAGATCATTGCGTTAGCGCGCATCAAACGTGCGGCAGCAATCGCTAACAAAGAATTGGGAATTCTAGACGCCGATATCTCAGACGCTATTGTTGCGGCAGCCGATGAGGTTATTGGCGGCGATCACCACGACCAGTTTCCGGTAGACACCTACCAAACAGGTTCTGGCACCTCATCGAACATGAATATGAATGAGGTGCTCGCAACTCTCGCTTCAAAGCACCTCGGCGCACAGGTGCACCCGAACGACCACGTCAACGCTTCGCAGTCATCAAACGATGTTTTCCCAACTTCGGTGCATATCGCGGTTACCGGGGCACTCATCGAGCAGCTGGTGCCGGCGCTTGAGTACCTCGCTGCGGCGCTCGAAGAAAAGGCTGAGGCGTGGAAGAGCGCAGTGAAGCCGGGCCGCACCCACCTGATGGACGCCACTCCAGTGACTCTCGGCCAGGAGTTTGGTGGCTACGCTGCGCAGATTCGCTACGGTATCGAACGCGTGCAGGCCGCTCTGCCACGTGTTGCTGAGGTGCCGCAGGGTGGCACTGCTGTGGGCACCGGCATTAATACGCCGCTTGGTTTCCCTGAGCGAGTTATCGCTGAAATCGCTTCTTCCAGTGGCTTGCCAATCACCGAAGCGCGCAACCACTTTGAAGCGCAGGCAAACCGTGACGGTTTGGTTGAAGCTTCAGGCGCTCTGCGCACAATCGCAGTGTCGCTGACCAAGATTAACAACGACCTGCGTTGGATGGGTTCCGGCCCTAACACCGGCTTGGGTGAGCTCTTCATCCCAGACCTCCAGCCAGGTTCATCGATTATGCCGGGCAAGGTGAACCCTGTTGTGCCTGAAGCTGTGCTGATGGTGGCATCACGGGTTATCGGTAACGATGCAACTATTGCTTGGGCGGGTGCATCAGGCGCGTTTGAGCTCAATGTGCAGATCCCAGTTATGGGAACCGCCCTGCTCGAGTCAGCACGACTTTTGAGCAATGCATGCCGCGTCCTGGCAGACAAGACGGTTAAGGGTCTTGAAGCAAACCTTGATCGTGCTGCAGCTCTTGCGGGCATGAGCCCGTCGACTGTCACCCCGCTGAATCGTCTAATCGGTTACGAAGCAGCTGCTAAAATAGCAAAGCACTCAGTTGCAAAGGGCATTACTGTGCGTGAGGCTGTTATCGACCTCGGCTACGTTGAGCGTGGCGAGGTCAGTGAGGCCGAGCTGGATAAGGCACTTGATCTGCTTTCTATGACCCACCCGGGAGTCGCCAAATAGATCTTGCTGTCTAACGCTCGAAATCACGCACCCGCCAAGACTTTCGGGCTGAACTGACAGGAAGATAAATATGGTTTTCAGCAAGAAAGCTAAAGAAAAACCTGCTTCTAGTTTACACTCCGCTGCCAAAAGCGACCGCTCCAAGACACCTGGACGCGGTCGCTTGGCCTTTATTCTCAACAAAGAGCGCGGGCAAAAATTTTTAGAAGAATTAAACTATCCGCACAATATTCACCCCGCTCTAGTCCCCGGTGTTTCAATCGAGGATCAAAAGGTGCGCTACGGCGTCGACCGCGTGATTGTGGCTGTTGTGGGTGTGCTGATTATCAGCTTCGTTGTGTGGGGCGCACTGCAGCCGCAGACTGTGTTTGATGTATCCAGCACGGCCTTGAACTGGATTATGGTCAACTTCGGTTGGGTTTTTACTGTCATAGCTGCCGGGCTTGTTGTTGTGCTGCTGTGGTTGGCGTTCAGCCGCTATGGCAAAATTCCACTCGGCCTAGACGGAGAGGCACCCGAGTTCTCAACCAGCTCATGGGTTGCGATGCTGTTTGCCGGCGGTATCGGCATCGGGATTATCTTCTTCGGCGCATATGAACCCCTAACCTTCTACCTCAGCCCCCGGCCGGACACAGTCGAGCCTGCGAGCGCTGAGGCAATTACCGCAGCGATGTCGCAGTCTGCAATGCACTGGGGCATTAATGCCTGGTCAATATATGCGATCGTTGGCTTAGCTGTTGCCTACACCAGCTTCCGGCGCGGGCGTGTGCCGCTTATGAGTTCTATTCTCGCGCCACTGTTTAAAACTGATGTCACCAACCCCGGTATGCGCGCTATCGACGGCATGGCAATTATCGCGACGCTCTTCGGCACTGCTGCCTCACTCGGCATCGGTGCTATGCAGATTGCACGCGGTGTCGAGATTGTGACAGGCTGGTCTACAGAGGGCAATCAGATTGCGATTGTCGTGATCATGCTGCTCACAATTGGCACAATTATTTCTGCTGTGTCTGGGGTGGCTAAAGGCATCCGTATGCTCTCAAACATAAATATGGTGCTCGCGCTGGGGCTTGCGATTTTTATCTTCTTTGTTGGCCCTTCTGCGTTTATTATGAACGCAATTCCTTCGGTCATGATTGACTATTTAGCTAATATCCCTGATGCACTATCAGCGAATATGGCCGCGAGCCCTGAGATGCAGGCATTCCTCTCAAGCTGGACCGTCTTTTACTGGGCTTGGTGGGTTTCTTGGGCCCCATTCGTGGGTGTTTTTGTGGCGAAAATTTCTCGCGGCCGCACGATCCGCCAGTTTGTTTTGGGCGTGCTCTTTATTCCTTCAACGATCGTAATTGCCGCTTTCACAGTAATCGGCGGCACCGCGATTTGGATGCAGCGTGAAACTCAGGCGCTCGCGCCGGGCAACGATCCTAACGCACTGCCTGCCCCCGCAGAGATTATGTTTGAAGTGCTCAGCAACCTGCCGGGCTATGCGATTGTTGCCCCGTTGATTATCGTTATTCTTGCGGTCTTCTTCATTACCTCGGCTGACTCAGCCTCTCTTGTAAATTCACAGCTCTCACAGCGCGGTAACCCATCACCGAAACGTCTTATCACCGCGTTCTGGGCTGTGTGCATGGCGGGCATTGCAGTCGTTATGCTGCTTGCTGGTGGTGCGGATGTGCTGCAGGGCTTGCAAAATATGATCACCATCACCGCGCTTCCTTTTGCGGTTGTGCTGATCCTGATGACTGTCGCACTTGTCAAAGAGCTGCGCAACGATCCGATGACCATCCGCAGCAACTTTGAACAGTCTGCGCTTGAAAAAGCCGTTGTGGCCGGTGTCACTGAATACGGCGATAACTTCAAGATCGCCCTCGAACCAACCGCTTCAGACGATGAATTAGCCGCCGGGGCAGATTTTGACTCAGAGGCACCAGAGGTTACTGACTGGTATGCGCGCACAGATGAAGACGGCAACCCTGTTGATTACGACTATGAGGCCGGCCAGTATCTTGATGCTGACGGCACGCCACTAGTCGATGAGACAGCGGATTCAGACACCGTAAAAACGACGGACGGTGCCGAGTAAACCGGCCGCAGAAGTTGGATGATACTGCGCCGCTGCAACGTCGCGGCGCAGTCTCGCCAACTCACTGTCAGCCTGAAATGCGCTCGTACCGCTCACCGCGCACGCCATTTCAACGGTGTTAGCGGCCGCGTCACAAATCTGATTCTTCGCCGCCGCAAGTGCTAGAAAGGCATCAGGTCGGTTAAACAGCTCACCAGAATCAAGCTGTGCGCACAGCAGCTCCAGAGAGTTTAGCGCCGCCCGCTGACCCAGCACCGCTGCCGCAAAGTCAGCACCCCGCCGTTCATTAGCGCCGGCTGTTGTTTCGGTGCCGTCCATCAGAGTTACTGCACGCTGTAAAGCTGTCGTTGCAAGCTCAATAGCGCGCTCAGCAAGCCCCTGATACACGGATGCGGTGAGCAGAGAGAAATTCGCAAAAATCGCACCAACAAGCAGATCGCTCGCCTCGTATGGCGCAATATCACGAACCACCCGGCTGTTTCGCATCTGCACGTCTTCAAGCACAGTTGTGTAGCTGTGCGTGGCTCGCATCCCCACAGGATTCCACTCTCCCGGGTTGCTTATCTTGCCTGCAGCGTCGCGTTCAACAAAACCAAAAATTAGTCGGTCACCGCAGCGCGCGTGCAGCCCCAGCCTGGTCCATGCTGGTGACAGAGTGGTAAAAACCTTGGTGCCGGAAATCAGATAGCCGTCTGCGTTTTTGTCAGCGGTTGTTTTTGCGTCAAGCAGCACAACGTCATTGCCGGGTTCAGAGATGCCAAACGCAAAAATCTCCCCCGCAGCTGCTTCTTTCAGCACCCACTCCAGTGATTTATCGCCCTGTTCGAAGAGGGATCTGGCAACGCCCACCCACACCTGGTGCATATTAACTGCGAGCGCTGTGGCCGGCGCTGCTTGCGCTAACCGCCGCTGCAGGCGACTCACCTCGGTGGCTGCAAGGCCCGCACCGCCAAGCTGCGTAGGGGTAAAGGCGCTCAGATACCCCGCTTCTTTAAGCAGCTCGATGTCGGCCGCACAGAATTGGTTGTCTGCGTCTAACTGCGGCGCACGATCCGCAATCTGTTTTAAGATGGTGTCGCTAATGATCGCTGTCATAGTGTTAACGATACACTCGCAGTTTCCGAGTCGCTTTAAGCTCCGGTATTGTGGATATGAATCTTAACGCTCCACGTTTTAGGGAGAATTTTTGCGCACTATCGATTGGCAAGACGGTGTAATTAAGCTGATTGATCAGACCCTGCTACCGCACGAGTTGGTTTTGCGCGAGGTTGCAGATATTGAAACCCTTATCGCGGATATCAAACGGCTAGCGGTGCGTGGCGCCCCGGCGCTGGGGGTTGCTGGCGCGCTCGGTGTTGCGCTGCTCGCTCAAAAACTTGCGGATCCCGCGGCGGTGCGTCGTGAGGCGCAGCGGCTGCGCGAGGCACGCCCCACTGCTGTGAATCTCTCGTGGGGTGTTGATCAAGCACTCGCAGTTATTGATGACGGCGCTGACGCTGTGCTCGCAAAAGCCCTTGAGGTGCGCGATGCAGACATCCGCGCGTGCGTTTCTATGGGGCTCTACGGTGCCGAAACTGTGCGCTCTATAACGGGCAAAGAGCAGGTGCGCATGATGACCATCTGCAACACCGGCGGTCTGGCAACTGTAGAGCGCGGCACTGCGCTCGGAGTGATCCAAACCCTCCTAGAACAGGGATCTTTGACCCAAACATTAGCTTGTGAAACTCGCCCGCTGCTGCAGGGCGCCCGGTTAACCGCATGGGAGCTAAAAAACATGGGTGCTCCCTTCAAATTAATTGTTGACTCTGCTGGCCCGTTTCTGCTCTCCCGCGGCGCTGCCGATGCAGTGGTTATCGGCGCTGACAGGATCGCAGCGAACGGTGACACCGCAAATAAAATCGGATCCTTCTCTCTAGCGCTTGCCGCTAAATATGCGGGTGTGCCCTTTTTTGTGGTTGCCCCCGAAAGCACAATTGATATGCAAACGACAACCGGCAAAGATATTGAAATTGAGGATCGCGGCGTTACTGAAATTGCCGAGCTTAACGGCGTTAGAACCGCACCAGCAGACATCGAAGGCCTAAACCCGGCCTTTGACGTTACCCCACACAGTTTGATCACCGGCATTATTACCGAACGCCGTGTGATTCATCTCGACCGGGGGCAAACCCTGGCAGAGACTCCCCTTGGCGAGCTTCGAGTCGCCGCTCAATAAATCCCGAAAGGATCAAGATATTCAATGAAGGCATTTACTAAGCGTGGCGCTACCGCAGCTGCTGCTGGCGTTGCCGCAATCGGCCTACTGCTCTCAGGTTGCGCTGGTGGAAACAGCTCATCTAACAGCAGTTCTGCATCCTCTGAAACTGGCACAGAAAGCAATCAGAGTTTCATCTACATAACCAGTGACCCAATCGGTCAAAATGAGTTTCTGAAGTCTGGCCAGATCGGCATTAACGCTGTTGCTGAGGCCAACGGCGGAAAAGCAAAAACCTTCGAGTCTAAAGACGACGAAACCCGCCGCTCAAATCTCGATCAGGCTGTCAATGAAGCACCAGCGGTTATTGTAATGCTCGGTTTCCAGTTTGCTGACCTTGCAGCCGAGTATGCAGAAGCCTACCCAGACCAGAAGTTCCTGCTGATCGACACCACTGTTGAGGGCGACTTCGACAACCTCTACACCGCCACCTTCCGCGAGCAGGAGCCTTCATACCTGCTGGGTGTTGAAGCTGCGCTGCTCTCGCAGTCAAAGAAGGTTGGCTCGGTAATGTCACTTGATATTCCGCTGCTGCACAAATACAACAACGGTTTTGCGCAGGGTGCGACCGACACCGCAAGTGATGTTGAGGCGATTGCGCCACAGTATGTTGGTGGCGAGAATCCATTTGCTGACACCGCTCGCGCGAAAGAGCAGGCACTTGCTTTTGCGGCAACCGGTGTTGACCAGGTGTTCGCTGTTGCAGCCGCCGCTAACGGTGGTATTCACGAGGCCGCTGCTGAAAAGGGCTTTTACACCTACGGTGTAGACGCAAACCAGTGCGGTATGGCACCGGGGCACGTCGTTGACGGCACCATCAAGGCTGTGAACAAGGTTGTTGAGACCGTTGTGGGCGAGATCCTTGCAGGCAAGAGCCCGAAGGACGCAACCAGCTCATTCGGCCTGGCAGAAGAGGGCATGACCGTTGTTAGCCTCACCGATGACGCTGCAGATTCTGGCTGTGTTGTTATGTCACACCCGGAGATTATCGAAAAGGTTGAGGCTGCCGCTAAGGCAATCAAGGCCGGCGATATTACTGTTGCTGAATAATTAGCTGCGGTTCTGTTTTAACAGTTGGGGCTCTGATCACTGCGGTCAGAGCCCCAACCCATATTTCAGAGACGGCAACAAACTAGGCTTTGTTAGACTTAAACGCACATCAGTTCATGGCCTTGAGGAGTCCCAGCGTGGTCGCTGAAATTGAGATGCGCGGCATCACCAAACGTTTTCCCGGAGTTATTGCCGACGATAACGTTGATTTCACGGTTGAAAAAGGTGAGATTCATGCGCTGATGGGTGAAAACGGCGCTGGCAAATCAATTCTAATGTCGCAGCTCGCCGGGGTTTATCAACCTGATGCGGGCACGATTAAAATCAGCGGTGCAGAGGTTAAATTCACCAGCCCACTCGACGCAATCGCAGCGGGTGTGGGCATGGTATTCCAATCTTTTAAGCTGTTTCCCTCTCTCACTATCGCTGAAAACGTGGTGTTCCGTGATGAGCCAACAAAAGGTGGCTTGCTGGATCGCGAAGCCGCGGTGGCAAAGGTGCAGGAGATTGCCGACCGCTACGGGCTTGCAGTAAACCCGCGCGATAAAGTCTCTGATGTGCCGGTCGGAGTGCTGCAGCGGGTTGAAATTATTAAGGCACTCTATCGGGAAGCGAAAATTTTAATTCTCGATGAGCCAACAGCTGTGCTCACCCCGCAAGAGACTGAAAAACTTTTTGAGATTTTACGTGCCCTCAAAGCTGACGGGCGCACAATCATTATCATTACGCACAAGCTCAGCGAGGTTATGAGCATTTCTGATCGCGTCACTGTGCTGCGTGACGGCAAGAATGTTGCTGAACTGATCACCGCCGATACGAACCCGACAGAGTTGACCCGTCACATGACCGGGCGTGATGTTGATCTGACACAGCCGCCACCTAAAAATCCGCTCGGCGAAGTTGTGCTCGATGTGCAGGGGCTTACCGTCACTGAAACAGGGCGCAACGCAGTTGATAGCGCAACGTTTACTGTGCGTCACGGTGAGATTGTCGGCATTGCCGGTGTCGCAGGTAACGGGCAGGTCGAGCTTGCCGAAGCGATTGTGGGAATGCGCCCGACAGTCGCGGGCACTGTCACGATTGCGGGCACGGATTGCAGCTCATTGAGCATCGCTGCAAGGCGTGATGCTGGTGTCGCATATATTCCTGAGGATCGGCACGGTGTCGGCTCAGCTGCAACCGCATCTGCCAGCGATAATCTCGCGTTAGGGCATCACCGATCCGCTCCGCTGCTAAAAAAGGGTCTGCTCGCAAGGAAGCGCATGACCGAGCACGCCCGCAATCTAATAAACCGCTTTGGCGTGAAAATAGCCAGCCACGAAACCCCCGTTGGCACCCTCTCTGGCGGCAACCTGCAGAAGGTGGTTGTCGCGCGCGAGATGGCTTACGCCTCCCCTCTTTTAATCGCAGAACAACCAACCCGCGGTGTCGATGTGGGCGCGATCGAGTCGATCCACAAAGAGCTCACTGCGTATCGCGATAGCGGCGGTGCGCTGCTGCTCATCTCCGCTGAGTTGAGCGAGATTATGTCGCTTGCAAGTCGCATCCTCGTCATGTTCGAGGGGAAGATCGTAGCTGACCTGCCGCGCGCAGAGGCTACCGAATCGCTGCTCGGTCTCTATATGGCTGGCCACACCCCGCACGAGACCGCTAGCTAACGACGCAGGTAGACTGTTTAGCATGTCAAACGACCAACTGGGAAAGCTCGGAAGCGGCGTCAAGAAAGCGCTCACCAGCTCTATCCTGCTCTCAATATTGAGTGCGTTCGCCGTGGGGGCGGTGCTGCTCTTACTGACCGGAGCCAACCCGATAGACGGGTATCGCGCGATGTTAGAGGGTGCGCTGGGCACCGGCCTGGGGCTGGCGAACACCATCGCCCGCGCCACAACAATCATCTGCTTCGCCCTCGCAATCGCTGTTGCATTTCGTGCGGGTGTGCTAAACCTCGGCACAGAAGGTCAGGCTGTGCTTGGTGCTCTGACGGGAGGTCTCGTCGCGCTCTACATGCCCGGCCCGGGTTTTCTGGTTTTGCTCGCTTCCCTTGCTACCGCAATCATCACGGGCGCTGCTTGGGGATATCTTGCAGCATTTTTACAAAATGTTCTCAACGTTCCGATTCTTATTTCAACACTGCTGTTGAACTACCCAGCCCGTTTTTATTCTTCGTGGCTGATTCGTTTCAAACTCGACGATCCCACAACCGATCTTTCTGCAAGCGCGCAAATTGCACCGGATAGGCTGCTTCAGACCTTTGTTGTGCGCGGTTCGGATCAGGCGAAGGAGCTCGCCGCCGCCTATGGTGGCCAGTCTTATCTAACCGCCTTCCTAACCAATGTGAACTGGGGCCTTGTGCTCGTCATTGCACTGTTAGCCGGCATAATCTTCTTAAACTCGCGCACCCGCTACGGCTTTGAATCCGGTTTGGCCGGCCAAAATGCTGAATTCACTCGCTACGCTGGCGTGCAACCTAGCCGCCTCACCACTAAAACAATGCTGCTCTCAGGCGGTATCGCGGGCCTTGCTGGTGTGATGCTGGTGCTCGGCGCACCAAACACGCGAATGCTCGAGGGGCACGTGGTCACCACCGGCTACGCCTGGACCGCACTGCTGGTCACACTGCTGGCCGCATATCGTCCGCTCGGCACAGCTATTTCAGGTCTGTTTTTCGCCGCAATTATCGTGGGTGCTGCCGCTATGGGCCGCGAGCTCGGCCTCTCTCCACAGATTAGCGCGATCATTCAAGCGCTGGTTATCATTCTCATCGCGTTTAAGGTCGCGATTCCAAAGCGAAAACGACGCTCTGAAAAGCGGACGGAGGTCACGGCATGAACCTACTCACACTGATTGACGCTGATCTCTTTGCGTCGGTGCTGCGCGCTCTGATTCCGGTGCTGCTCGCCGCCCTCGGCGGCATGCTCTGCGAACGCGTGGGCGTGTTTAACATCGGTTTAGAGGGCATGATTTTGATCGGCGCTTTTGGCGCTGTGGCCGGCTCCTACTTCTCAGGCAGCTGGGTTTTAGGTGTGCTCGCAGGGGCGCTGGCTGGTGCGCTGTTTTCGTTAATTCTTGGCTACGGATCGGTGTATCGCGGCGGTGACCCAATTGTGCTGGCTATTGCGATGAACATTCTGGGTGTCGGCATCACAAGCTTTCTAATTTATGCCGTGTTTGGTGTGCAGGGCGTTTTTAAAGACCCCGGAATTGCGGGAATCCCGACCTGGCGCATCCCCTTCCTTGCCGATATCCCGTACCTCGGCCTGCTGTTTAACCTGTCACCGCTCGGCTATTTGGCACTGCTGTTAGCTCCCGCTTTATGGCTGCTGCTGTTCCGCACACCGCTTGGGCTTAGGATGCGCGGTGTTGGTGAGCGGCCACTTGCTGCTGCCACGCTCGGGGTGAATCCTAAGCGCTATCAGCTGCTTACTGTGTTGGCTTCGGGTGCGCTCGCAGGGCTCGGAGGCGCGCAGCTTGCAATCGGAAACGTGCAGCAGTTTACTGAGGGCATGAGCGCCGGTCGCGGCTGGATCGCAGTAGTCGCTGTGATGCTAGCTCGCGCACACCCAATCGGGGTGCTTGGCGCTGCGCTGCTGTTCGGGTTTACCGACGCTTTCGGTTTCCGGCTGCAGAGCATCGGTTTGCCGCAGCAGCTCACGGACGCAATGCCCTATATTGTGACGCTGTTAGCGCTGCTCTTGATGACCAAACGGTTACGTCGCAAGAAGGATGTTCAGCTTGCCTAGTGAGCTCACGGCACAGCAGGTTATCGAAACGCTGAGCCTTGAGCCGCTGCCGCATGAGGGTGGTTACTTTAAACGCACCCACAGCAGCCCACACTCGAGCGCTATCTACTATCTGCTGCAGGAGGGCGACTTTTCCGCGCTGCACTCACTGACAGAGACAGAGGTGTATCACTGGTATGCCGGATCTCCCCTCGAAATACTGGTGTTGCTGCCCGACGGTGAGAGCACGGTGCACCGTCTCGGCCCGAATATTATCGGTGGTGAGCTACCGCAGGCTGTTATTCCGGCTGGTGCCACACACGGCTCCCGTCCGCTCGGCGCCTGGAGTCTTGTGGGCACAACGATGTCTCCGCCGTTTACTTGGGAGGGGTTTGCGCTCGGCGATGCCGCGATGCTAACGCTTGCCTACCCGCAGCATGCGCAGCTGATCCGCAAGCTAACGCGCTAATCCAACAGTCGGTTTAAGCTTTTTCAGCAGCAGCCGCGCGAATACGTGCGGCGCTCACTCTGGCGCGCTGTTTGATGTTCTGCGCATCTAGCGTGAGGTGCTCGCCGTCTTTGTAGAGCGCACGGCCGTTAACCCACACATCGGTGACATCATGGCCGCCTGCGGCAAACACAATATGCGACACCAGATTATCGTGCGGGATCGCGTTTACCCCCGTCACATTAAGGGCAACAATATCCGCGCACTTACCGACCGCAAGTTCACCAGAGCCTGCAAACCCGATAGCTTTAGCACCGCGCTTCGTCGCCACCTCAAACACTGATTCAGCAGTAACCGCTGCCGCATCATGCCGCACACCGCGGTGCAGCATTGCGGCCAGTTTCATTTCTTCAAACAGGTCGAGGTTGTTGTTCGATGCAACAGAATCGGTGCCTAAAGACACCTGTGCTCCGCTTGCAAGCCACTCGGGAAAATCAGCCACCCCATTTCCAAGCTTTAGGTTTGATACCGGGTTGTGCGAAAGCGCAGCACCGGCTGCCACATAGTCGCCGATCTCTCCCGCAGTCAGGTGCACACAGTGCGCAGCAAGCACTTTCGCATCCAGCAAACCCAAATCGCGCAAGTAGTCACCCGGAGTTTTGCCAACCCGATCAAGCATCTGCGCAACCTCAGCCGGAGATTCAGAAATGTGCGTGTGAATCGGCAGGCCGCTCTCTTTAGCGTGTGCGATAGTCTCAACAAAAAACTCACGCGGCACAGAGTATGGCGCATGCGGGCCAAAAGCTATTTTTATGAGCGGATCGCCGTGAAACTCCTCTGCAAGCTGGGCAGTGTGGGCAAGCTCAGCAGCGCCATCCCTAGCTGTGACACCAGGAAACATCACGACATCCGGCGCGACAGTCGCAGGAGCTGCAACAACTCGCATCCCAGCTTCACTCACCGCCTGGATGAGACGTGAATTCCAGACATACATATCCGCAAAAGCTGTTGTGCCGCTGGCAATCATCTCCAGCATCGCCAATTGCAAACCGGCGAGCACATCCTCTTCAGTGAGATGCTGTTCGAGCGCCTGCACCTCAGCAAGCCACGGCATAAAACCGTGATCATCGCTGACGCCCCGCAGCAGTGTCATAGCGGAGTGTGTGTGACCGTTCGTCAGGCCGGGTATCAATATGCGGCCCCTCAAGTCTCGCACCTTAGCGCCGGCCGGCAAAGCACCAAGGCTGCCCTTCGCGCCCACCGCAGTGATGCGGCCGTTAGCGAAGCGAAGTTCAGCATCGAGCACAGTTTTGCCAGCAGTTACCAGAGCATCAGCGTATAAAACGGTTGTCATGTCTACCATCCGGGTGTTACGGTCATACCTGCGTCAACCACTAAATTATGGCCGGTTATCGCGGCGGCAAACGGGCTTGCGAGCATGACGCAGGCTGCGGCCACCTCCTGCGGTTGCACAAGACGCTTAAGCGGCGCGTTAGCCTCCCATCTGCTCACCCCTTCCGACCATTCTGCGGCTATTCCGGGGCGCTCAATCAACCCTGGGGAGACCGCGTTCACCCGCACCCCCTGCGCGCCAAGCTCGAGCGCAAGCGCCTGCGCGTGCATCACAACAGCGGCTTTCGCGCTCGCATAGTAGCTGTGACCGATAGCTGGCCGAAGCGCTTCAACAGAGGCGATGTGGGTGATCCACGCCCCTTGCGACATCCGCTCCGCTGCACGGCGACTGAGCTCATGCACAACTGTGACATTAACGTGAAACAGCTCTTCCCAAGTTTTTACATCTAGCTCATTAAACGGCACAACAGGCTGCAGCGCCGCACAGTTGATCAAACCGGTCAACCGAACCCCGTGCGCAGAAACCGCAGCGATCAGTGCCGCGCACGCACCCTGCCCCGACAAATCGCTCCACAGCGGTGTCGCGCCGATCTCTTCAGCCACCGCACGCGCTCCAACCTCAGTGCGGGCGTGCGCAAACACACGTGCCCCACTGTCGACAAACATCTTCGCGATAGCTCGCCCAAGATTGCCGTTTGCGCCGGTCACCAAAACCGTCTGATTCGAAAGGTCTGAAATGTTCAGCATCACTTATGCTCCGTATCTTCTGGACCGTTTTGAGTAGTCGCGCAGGGCGCGCAGCAGATCAACCTCACGCAAATCCGGGTATAGCGCCTCAACAAAGTAAAACTCTGAATGGGCCGACTGCCAAATCATAAAATCGCTTAACCGCTGCTCGCCACTTGTGCGGATCACAAGGTCGGGATCTGTTTGGCCGCTGGTCCACAGATGCTCGCCGATCCGCTCCGGGGTGAGCCACTCTGAGAGGGTTTCAAGCGTGCCACCCTCGGCCTTGTGTGTTGTGATCGCAGCACGCACCGCCGCAGTTATTTCGCTGCGCCCTCCGTAACCCACCGCAAGATTAATGTGCAAGCCGTTCCGCCCTGCGGTAGTCGTTTCAGCCGCTCGCAGGCTGGCCGCAAGATCCGCAGGCAGTATCTCTGCATCTCCAACATGCTTAATGCGCCAAGCACGCTGCTTCGTAAGATCGGCGGCAAGCTTTGAAATAATGCTAAACAAGTCATTAAGCTCAGCGGTGTGCCGACTGTGCAAATTATCTGCCGAAAGCAGATACAGTGTCACCGTGCGCACCCCAGCGTCATCACACCATCTCAGAAACTCAGGAATCTTGCGCGCTCCGGCACGGTGGCCAACCGCAGCCGCCTCCGCCAACCGCAGTTTCGCCCAGCGCCGATTACCGTCAACAATCACGGCAATGTGATCTGGAATCTGCTCCTGATTTATCTGTCGCCTCAGCCGCCAGCGATAAAGACCGTATAAAACGTCAATCATGGCGGAGATTGTTCCCTTCGTGCGAATACAAAGCCGCAAGGTGCAATGAATTTAGAGCCTGTGTCCTATATTCTAGTGTGCTGCCGCGCCGCCGGCTAAGGTTAGTCTATGAATTTGAGTGGCGTAGAAACTGCCCAAAAGGCAACTCAGAAAGCAGCAAAAAAGGCAGCCAAAAATCTAAAAAAAGCTGCGGCTCTTGCTGCGCAGCCCGCAGACCCCAAACCACTGCTGCGCGGCTGGCTGCACGCCGGCACGGCACCTCTGGCGCTCGCCGCAGGAATCGTCTTAATCTGCCTGGCACACGGGCCGATTGCGAAAACTGCGAGCGCGATCTATCTGGCCAGCTCGCTGCTACTTTTTGGGCATTCCGCAATCTACCACCGTTTCAACTGGTCACCGCGTGTAAAACAGATTCTACGGCGCATAGATCACGCAAATATTTTCTTACTCATTGCCGGCACATATACCCCGGTAGCGGTGGGAACGCTTCCACTTGAGCAGGCGATGGTGCTGCTCGCATTTACCTGGGGTGGTGCGTTAGTCGGGATTTTGTTTAGAGTTTTTTGGCTGCAGGCGCCACGCGGCCTGTATGTTGCGCTCTATATTGTGCTGGGTTGGGCGGCTGTGCTCTTCTTTAAACCGATGTTTGAGGCGAATGCGCCGGCGATGATCCTGGTGGCCGTAGGTGGGTTACTTTACACCGTCGGCGCCCTGTTTTACGGTTTTAAATGGCCGCTGCGCAACAATCGCTTTTTCGGTTTTCATGAGCTGTTTCACGCTGCGACGGTCACCGCGTTCTTCTGCCACTGGACGGCAGCGCTGCTGGCGATGCTAGATCCCGCCTATCTGCGTTAGCTGGCGCTATCGGTTTTGCCGGTTTGCGCGTCGCCCTTCGCATTCTGCTCACTCAGCTCTGCGGCGATTTCTTCGCGCACCTGCTCACGATACGAGATGGCGCGCAGTTTGCCGACCACTGAAAACGACAGGCCGATCACCGCAAGCGCGAGCACCCCGATAAATAGAAAACCAAGCGGCCCTGGGGTCACCATATTCGGATCGAGTTCAGTTTCGACGGCTTCTTCAAGCACTAAGAGTGCGGTGGTTAGCATATTTTCCTCCTGGATAGGTATTGTTAAGCGTTACCTTCGATGCCCGCAAAAAGGTCGTCTTCGCTGTCGCTTGTTGGCACGCGGCTCTCTGCTAAACGGTAGTCTTCAAACGGCCAGGCTGCTCGCTGCAGCTCATTTTCGATAAAAAAGAATCGATCGTTTGGGCTCACCTGGCTGGCGTGTGCGCGTAAGGCTTCATCACGGAGGTCAAAATAGTCTGCAACTCTAATTTTTGCTGTCGCCGCAGATTTTCTCTCACGCAATATTTCGAAAATATTCGTAAGTTCCTTAACCTGTTCTGAGTCTGGGTCGTTGGCCTCAATGTGCGCCTTGATTGCGGCGATACGATCGGCGTTAAAGATCTCATCGTAGTAGAGTTTTTTCACTTCCCACGGCTTTCCAGCCTCCGGGTAGGAGTCGGCTTTGCCTGACTCTTCCCAGGCGATACGACTAATCTCGTGGCAGCGAATGTGGTCGGGATGCGGGTAGCCGCCAATTTCGTTATAGGTCAGCATGACATGCGGTTTAAACTCACGCACTATCTTGATCAGGGGTGCAGCGGCAGTTTCTTTGCGGATCGCAGCAAATGAGAGCTCTGGCAGAGCCTCCCCTGCTTCTGGGAGGCCGGAGTCTTGAAAGCCGAGCCACCTGTGCTCGAAGCCGATAATCTCTTGCGCACGCCGCATTTCCGCACGCCTAAGACCCGCTAAGTCGCGCTCTGCTTCCGGGTTTGCCCGCACTATCTCATTGAGAATATCGCCGCGCTCACCACCGGTGCAGCTGACGATCATCACCTTGCAACCAAGGTTTAAATAGTGGGCGTAGGTGGCAGCCCCCTTGCTTGACTCATCGTCTGGGTGGGCGTGCACGGCAAGCAACCGCAATGACATTGTGATTGACATCCTCAATATTCAAGAACTGTTAGTACCATTAAGTCTATGACCACTGACCTGAATGAGCGCTACGGAACCGGTCGACGCAGTCGCACAGACAGGCGGTTAGCTTGGATACTAGCAGCTGCCATTGGGGCACTAGTTTTGTTTTTCGTCTGGAACGCGCTTTTTGTTTCTAACACCAGCAGCATTAGCGTGCGTGACATTAGCCACACGATTGAGGGCTCTGACAGCGCAACCCTAACTTTCGGGGTTACCGCGCCCGTCAATTCTGAGGTGCAGTGTGCGATCGAGGCGCTCAGCAAAACTTATGCGCCCATGGGTTATGCGGTTGTTGATGTGCCCGCTACCGGATCGCCTGAGCGGGTGTTTACAAAAACTCTTTTAACTGTGAATGAGGCAACCACCATCACCGCAAGCAGCTGCTGGATCGTTGCATAGCCTGGTGCGCTCTCTGCCCCTTCCATGCTTTTTATGCGATAACCGGGTAGAATAGAAGGGCTGCTCCGCGCACCGCGCGGAGCGTTTTGTTTATGTCTTGCAGAGCACAGATGTGACAACCGGTGTCACGTCCCCCTGTGATACCCCTACGGATAAGGAATAAAACATGACTGAAAATCAGCAGACCTGGCTGACGCAGGCAGCGTTCGACCGCCTGCAAGCAGAGCTAGAAGAGCTCAGCGGCCCCGGCCGTAAAGAGATTGCCGCTCGCATCGAAGCAGCGCGTGAAGAGGGCGACCTGAAAGAAAACGGCGGCTATCACGCCGCTAAAGATGAGCAGGGCAAAATGGAGGCTCGCATCCGGGATCTGGAAGAGCTGCTCAAGCACGCAATTGTAACCGAGGCACCTAAGAGTCACGGTGTTGTTGAGGTTGGAACCGTAATCACAGCCGAAATTTTCGGCGATGAAGAAAAGTTCCTGCTCGGCAGCCGTGAAATCGGTGAGGGCACTGATCTGGATGTTTACAGCCCAGAAAGCCCGCTCGGTGCGGCAATTATTGGCTTGAAGGTTGGCCAGTCAGCCTCCTACGAGGCACCAAACGGCAAGCAGATAACGGTAAAAATCACCAGCGTCGAGACCTTTGCCGGTTAAGCAAACTCGCTAGGGGTCGTAAAACTTTACGCTTTTACGACCCCTACTTTTTTTAATAGCGTTCGCCGACACGCACCTGGTAGCCGGCTTCTTCAAGCGCACGAACCACCTGGTCACCGTGATCTTTACCGCGGGTTTCGATGTGCAACTCGAGCTCGACATCACTTATTGGCAGCTCCGTCGCGTGCCTGGTGTGCAGCACCTCAACTACATTCGCGTACTGGCCGGCAACGATTTGCGCGGTGCGCACAAGCTGGCCCGGCCGATCCGGCAGCGAAATGCGCAGTTTGAGATAGCGTGACGCAGCAGCAAGACCGTGGCCGATCACGCGCTGCAGCAGCAGCGGGTCGATATTGCCGCCGGAAAGCACAGTCGCGGTAACCCCTGTGCTCTTAATTTTTCCCGCGATAATAGCCGCAACACCGGCTGCGCCAGCCGGCTCTACAACAAGCTTTGCCCGCTCGAGCATCAGCACGATGGCCCGCGCGATGTCATCATCACTAACCGTAATAATCTCATCAACGAAGTCGCGCACACACTGAAAATTTAAATTACCCGGACGCGCCACCGCGATACCGTCAGCGATCGTTGCCGTTGTTTCGACTGTAATAGGCTCTCCGGCTTTAAGCGACGGCTGCATTGCGGCAGCGTTTTCTGCCTGCACCCCGATTATGCGCATTTGCCGCCCGTTTTCAGCCGCCCACAGCTTCGCTGCTACAGCCACACCGCTAATCAGGCCACCGCCGCCGATCGGCACAACAATAGTGTCGATCTCTGGCTCTATATCGAGCATTTCTAGCGCAACAGTGCCCTGCCCATTAATGACGTCGGGGTGATCAAAGGGCGGAACAAAATAAGCGCCGGTTTCAGCCGCAAACTGTTTCGCCGCGGTGAGAGACTCCTCGACGTTGACACCAATCAGCTGCACATCCGCGCCATAGTTTTTTGTTGCTTGCAGCTTTGGCAGTGCAACCCCCAAGGGCATAAAAATTGTTGCTTTGATTCCGAGCTCACGCGCCGCATACGCCACACCCTGTGCGTGGTTACCGGCAGATGCTGCCACCACTCCGCCGGCGCGTTCAGCGGGGTCGAGGGCAGAAATCAGGTTGTAGGCGCCGCGCAGTTTATAGGCTCCTGTGCGCTGCAGATTTTCGCACTTCAACAGCACGCGCTTGCCGCCTAATAGTTCAGTTAGGAAGGTTGATCCTTCAAGCGGGGTGTGATTTACGACGCCTTCGAGTTTGTCAGCTACAGCTCTAATATCGGCTAATTTTGGCACCACAAACTGTTCAGTCACAATTAGTTTCCTTTACCCCTAGCTGCCCGAGAGATACGCTTTAATCGTGTCTTAGCGTCTGCTCGTGCCTTATTTCTCTGATGGTAGGCCTCCACAGGGTCTGGGAGCTCTCGCCAGTTGCTGTGCACCAGAGTGTTGACGATTGAGTTTGCCGCTGCCGCAATTGGCACCGCGAACAGAGCGCCCGGAATTCCCGCAAGCAAAGCTCCGATAGACACAGCGAGCACAACACCCAGGGGGTGCACGCGCACAGCGCTACCCATAACGAGCGGCTGCAAAATGTGCCCCTCTATCTGATTCACCGCAATAGCAATCAGCACCATAATCAGTGCCTGCACAGGCCCGAGATAGATGAGCGCGATTAGGGCCGCGAAAAGGCCGGTCATAATTGCGCCCAAGAATGGAATAAAGCTGCCTAGAAATACTGTGATACCGATTGGCACAACAAACGGCACGCCAAGAATTGCAGCCCCCAGCGCAATACCAACTGCGTCTACGAAGGCGACGAAAATCTGCACACGCACATACTGCCCGACAGAGCGCCACCCGGCGTTACCTGCAGCGTCTAATGGTGCATGCGCCGACGCTGGTAAGAAACCGAGCACCCAATACCAGATGCGTTTTCCATCAATTAGTAAAAATATGAGAGAGAAGATTGCAAGCAGCATGCCCGTCACGAATGCGGCAGCGGAGCTTGCAACTCCGAGAGCACCGTTCCAGAGCGGAGCGCTGTTATCACGCACTGTTTCAAGCACGGTATCAAAAGAGAAGTTGAAGTGGCTCGTATCGAATTCAAAGCCCAAGCTATCAACCCACTCGATCAAATGCCGCCACTCAGCGTTAGCCTTTGCGACAAGGGTGTCGAAACCTCCCTGCAGGTATCGAATGCTCAGCCACACAAGCAGCGTCACAGATGCGACCAAACTCGCCAGCGCGGCAATCACACCGACCGCCTTCGGAAGTCCAATTTTTTGAGCGCCAGAAACTATCGGATGCAGCAGCGCAGCCAGCAAAATAGCTACCAGCAGCGGCACCACAATGACACGAATCTGCACGAGCAACCAGAACAGAGCAGCAACCGCAACACCGATAACTATAAGTCGCCAAGACCAGGAAGCTGCCAGGCGCACTCCGTGCGGCACTTGCGCCGGACTCTGTGTCTCGATCCCAGCCTGCTTCGTTACAGGCGTCTGGGTTTTATCCTGATTCTCACTCATCTGATCTACCTATCAAAAATCACACGGATCGTCTGGTCGGGCAGCACACGATACTTCGCAGCCACAATGATGTCGGCTGTCACCTCTTTGCGTAGACTCTGGCCGGGTACATTGTAGCTAAACGCAGAGCTACCCGCGGCACCGCCATTTTCTGGGTTGCTTGTGACAGCGCCCGTCTCTTCATTCACAACAACTGTTGGGTAACCGATGATTTGCCAAGCACCGTTTTCAAATGCTTCATAAGTCCAGGCTTGCATAGGGCACTGATTTGGGGCTGGCACCGGCTGCGTTGCACAGGCATCGATTTCGCGGTTGGTGACAGCTTGGATCTCCTGCCTGCCAGCATCTGTCAACCCAAGCTTAAACGGGCTACCGCCCTCAAGCCGTGTGCTTTCACCGGCAACACTAAGACTGTATTTTTGCTCACCGCTCACCGTGAAAAACTCGCTCTCGGCACCAAGCGTTACAGTATAAACGCCAGGAATAGCGCTGAGACTAACCGGCACTTCAGACCCGATTACAGCATCCTCAGGAATCTGCTCACTAAAGTCAATGACAGCGCCGTTTATTTTAAGCAGTGGCGTGCTGCTCGGCACCGCAATGCTCAGCTCAGGGTAGGTTATGTTAACGGCTCGCCAGTCCTCAAAAAAGAGCGCCTTAGTGCCGCCGCGTTTCAGCTCATACTCAACAGTGCCAACAGCATCACCCTGGTGAAATTCCACCGTGTAGTGAGCTGAAGTATTATCGCGACTGGCCGCAACTATTTTGAAATCCGTTGGGCGATCTTCTACATTGCGCAGAGCATCACCACGAAAAAGCTCGGCTGCACCACCGGTTGGGGCTGCGATAGCTGTCATTTTTTCAGCATCGCCGGCAATAATCGCATCGGCGTGCGCACGCACCATACTCTCCGGATTATAGACAGTCTTTGCGGCCCACAGATAGCCTACGACAAGCAACGCAACCAGTACGAAAAGACCTAAAAAACCTGCTCCGGCAGAGTTAAACTTTGCAGGCCGCTGTTGCATCGCAGCTTCGTTCACTTCTTTCCTTTCAGGCAGGCTTAAAACGCGCTTGGAATAATAAGTGTACTCGCAGTGCTTGACTATAAGACAGTCCCAAATATATGAGGTGTGAAATGGCAAAGTTTGAAGATTACCTGCCCCCTGAGGGTGAAATCACCATGTTCTCAACAGAGTGGTGCGGATACTGCAAGCGTCTTAAGATGATGCTTGCTTCAACCGATATTAAGATTAATGAAATCAATATCGAGGAAACAGCTGGCACTGAAGAGCTCGTAAAATCGGTGAACGATGGTAATGCAGTGGTTCCAACTGTGCTCTTCGCTGACGGACGCACCGCCACAAACCCCTCGCTTCCTGAAGTGCAAAAGTTTGTGGCGGCCGCGCACTAACCAAACATTCGTCGTGCTTCGTCGTATCGGTTAAGCGGCACCTGCTTGGTTTTTCCGGCAACCGCGCTAAGCGGCACAAGCGCGGTGTCGGTGCCCCTAAGCGCCACCATTGTGCCCCACTGACCGCGCGCAACAGCGTCTGCTCCGGCTGCACCCGCCCGCGTTGCTAGCACCCGATCAAATGCTGTGGGCACCCCACCGCGCTGCACATGGCCGAGAATTGTTGCACGCGTTTCGATCCCTGTGCGCTCTTCAATCTTGTCCGCCAGCACCTCACCGATGCCGCCGAGACGTGCGCGCCCGAAACCATCATCACCGCCCTTGGTGACGCCCTCGCTCATACCTTTGAATTTGAACCCCTCAGCAACAACCACCAGGCTCGCACGGCCGCGCTCATGCACATGCCGCACCCATTCTGATATTTGATCGAGAGATTCAGCAAACTCGGGCAGCAAAATCACGTGCGCGCCGGCTGCGATTCCAGCGTGTAGCGCGATCCACCCAGCATCCCGCCCCATCACTTCGAGCACCATACAGCGCTTATGTGACTGCCCTGTAGTGCGCAGTCGGTCAATCGCTTCAGTCGCAACATGCACCGCAGTGTCAAAGCCGAAACTATAGTCGGTTTCTTCAAGGTCGTTGTCAATAGTTTTTGGTAGCCCAATTGCGTTAATACCCGCTTCGTGCAGCATCTGTGCGACGGTTTGCGTGCCGTTCCCGCCGATCGTGAGAAAGCCATCGAGCTGATCCCGCTTCATAATCTCTTTTAGGCCTGCAATACCGGGCCCCTCATCACCGAATGGGCTGAAACGACTGGTGCCTAAAATGGTGCCGCCGAGAGGAGCAATACCGCGCACTCTGTTGCGGTTCAGGATGAAGCTATCATTCTTAGCCACACCACGCCAGCCGTCCCGATAGCCGAGGTAGTCGTGACCGTACACTTCCACCCCGTGCAGCACTGCGCCCCGCACCGCCGCGTTTAATCCCGGGCAGTCTCCGCCGGAGACAAGCACACCCACTCGCATTTTATTCTCCTGCCACAAGTCTTAAAATTTTGATGCTTCGCTCTTCCACCGCTTCCGGGGTAAAAGCCCACTTAAGGCTGTCGCCAGCGGCCCACAGCGGCAGCTGATCTTTAATATTTGGGGACCGCGGATGCCCCGAAGCGCCTGATGAAATCACCCAGGTTGCGCTGTTTGGATCACTCATATCCACCGCCATGCGCATCGATGGCCCGCTGGTTACCTCAAAACTAACGCTGCCGTCATTCACCGCGGGTGAAAAGTTCATCGCATTCGGAATAGTCGCCCCGCCCGGCACACCGACCGGATCGGCGTTAAAGAAACTGCGGATCACACCCGGGATACTGTCAGCACCCATCACCCTGTGCGTGGGGGATTCCACATGCACTCTGCCCCACTCCCACGCGTTAATATCTGCGCCAAGCTGTTTCACAAGATCGGCTTCAGCTGCCGCAAACGCACGCAGCACCATATCGGGCGCAGTTTCTCGCGCAGCAGTTGCTTTGTCATCCCACAGTTCAGCTTCAGGGTCTGCGAAAGCGCGCACCAACAGCTCCATATTCTGCGCACCAGAGTTTGGCTGAAAGCCTGTGAACTCGTCTGCCACAGTGTTATTTAAAAGGTGCGCATACAGCGCTGCCGCAATAGTTGCGCCAACCGAATCTACTGTTGTGTGTGATCCTTCTGCAACCCAGGCCTGCAACAGCTGTTGCATCTGCTGTTGCCGTTTGGGCGCATCACGTAAATCTGCTGCGATGAAATGCTCACTCAGTTCAGCACCGTATGGCGAACGGTCGAGCAGCATAATTTTTTCTGCATCATGAAGAGTTATATCCCCCTTCGCAATCAGCTCTTCGATCCCTTCGCGGATCTGCTGCGCACGGTATCCCTGATCTGAGTATGAGCCGAGATAGGGGCCGAGGTCGCTCGGTGTGATTTGCTGGTTTGCTGGGACGATAAACCCTTCGGCCGGGTTCAACAGCGCAGGCATGTCTGCGGCAGCATAGTATCCCTGCCAGTCATAACGCGAATCCCAGCCGGGACGTGGCCAACGGCCATCCGCACCGAGATTAGCAGCGCTTGGAATCTTCGTAAGTTGCGCGTCAGTTTCTGCAATATGCGGGCGCACGGGGAACCTTCCGGGCGCTTGATAACCAATGTCCCCACTCTTTGTGGCGAAGAGAATATTTTGCGCCGGCACAGCAAACAGTCGTGCCGCTTCTCGCACCTCAGAAACGTTAGTGGCACGATTAATCGCAAAAATCGCATCCCCGGTAATGTCCGGTTTCAAGGCAGTCCACTCGAGCGCAACAGAGAAATCTTCGGGTGTCGCATCGAGCTTTGCAACTCTTTCATTTGGAACTAACAGGTCTGACACAATTGGGCCGTGCACGCTCCGCCTAACGGTTACGTCATAGCTTTCACCGCCGGCCACATTGAAGGTTTCTGTCCAGACCTCGTAAGGCACGGCAGCCCCGTCTCGTTCATAAGTATTTTCATCGAGATTCTTTTCGACGACAAAGTCTGCAACATCACCGCCCAGGTTGGTCAACCCCCACGCCAGTTCGGCATTGCGGCCGATAATCACCCCGGGCATACCGGAGAAAGAAAAGCCGCTCACATCGATAGTGCAGTCTGCGCCAGATCCCACGCAGTGCAAGCCAATCTGATACCACACGGACGGATAGTCAATGCCAAGGTGCGGATCATTTGCGATTATCGGCGCCCCGCTCGCGGTGTGCTTACCCGAGATTGCAAAAGAGTTTGAACCTACGCCCTGGCCGCGGCCGAGAATCACCGGAATGCTACTCAGCACCGAGTGAGCGGTGTCTACAGCTGCAGCGCTGCTGCGGCCGAGTAGTTCAGCCTGTGCGGCAGCTGCACTGTCTGCGCCCTCATCGCTCACTGTCTTTGCAGCAGACGACACCACCGTGTTTTTCACAGGGGCCGGCACGGCCACCTGTAGCGGATCCGCAATCGGGTATTCTTCGCGCGGCCGTAGATTGCTGCCGTCTTGGCTTGGAATCACTGGTTTGTGGCGATCCTCAAGATAAGGGGGGAAGAGCTTCTCAACAGCCGCAACATCCTGCATGCTTTGGAAGGCTTGCAGCCGCAGCTGTTCATCTTCGATATTAGCTTTCAAATCCCAAGCCATCGCTTTTAACCAGGCTAAAGAGTCAACCCCCTGCCAGGGTTCGATATCTTGAACCGGCACGCTAAGACCTAAAACGGCATATTCATTAGCGATCTGCCACGGCTGCTTCCCCGCTATGTAGGCGTTCACCCCGGCCGCATACGCCTCATAGAAGGATCGTGACTCTGCCGAGATGAGATTCCATTCTTCTTCAGCGAGCGCGCGCCAACCCATAGTGCGGATCACAACATCCGCCTGCTTCGCGCTATCATTCCCGCCAACGAGTTCGGTTAGACGACCCCCGGTTAGATGCCGCCGATAGTCCATTTCAAAGAAACGGTCTTGCGCGTGTGTGTATCCTTGCGCGAAAAATAGGTCGGTGTCGCTGTTTGCGTAGATGTGCGGGATGCCGTTACTGTCGCGCTCTACGGAAACGTCGCCAGACAGCCCGGCAAGCTTCACAACTCCGTCGTGTTGCGGCAGCGGGGCGTGCACAACCACCGCCACACCACCAGCGACTACCGCAACAACAGCTGCTAGCAAGCTGGCTGTGATGATCGCGAAGTTTCGAAAACGTTTGCGCGCCGCCTTTGCCATACCACCCCTTAGTGATTGATCTTTGAAGTCAATTCTACGGGGCGATTGCAGCTTAGCTTTCGCGGCTCTCGATCTCCTGTCTTAAGACACTCATCAATACCCGCATCTGCACTGAATCAGCGTCGTCAGCCTGGGCTGCACCACCGTCAAGTGCGCGTGCGGCAAGGCCCGCCTTCGAGTCGATCAACTCAGCAATCCGCTGGTCGATCGTCTTTGAAGCAATAATGCGCCATGCGGTCACCGGCTCTTCCTGCCCGATGCGGTGCACGCGGTCGATAGCCTGTGTCTGTTCAGCGTCGGTCCAGCTCAATTCAGCAAGCACAACGTTTGACGATGCTTGCAGGTTAACTCCCACGCCCGCAGCTGAGAGAGAGCACACAATCACGTGCACCTCCGGGTCGGTTTGGAAGGCATCAATCGCCTTCTGCCGCTCAGTCGCACTCTGATACCCGCGAATTGAGGTGGTTTTGAGTTCGTGTTCGGCAAAGGCGGCTTCGGCGCGATCCATAACGTCGTTGTGTTTTGCAAAAAACACTACTTTACCGGCAGAACGGGCTAGCTGCGCAGCATAGTCAACCGCCAGATCGATTTTTGCGAGACCGATCTGCCGCACCATGCTAAATACGTTTACGCCATCACCCTGCTCGTCTGCTTCAAGTTCTCTAGCGCACACCATGCGAATGAGCTGTTCGTCACTGTAATCGTGTTCTTTTGCCACTTTACGCATGCGTTTGTAGCTGTCGTAAAGTTTGTTAGCAAGCTTGCGTTCGGCCTCCTGCACCCCGGGAGCCGCCGCATCATCAAGCTCAATCGGCAGGTCGATAACACGCTTGGCTGGAAGATCCTTCGCAACATCAATCTTCCGGCGGCGCACAACCCCGAGGTCGATAACCGCCTGTCGTGCCGCGCCGTAGAAAGCGCCGTCAGCCGGGGTTAAACCGGTTGCTTCCAAAGCTGAAAGCAGCTCTGGGCCGGGTTTTTCGCCGGCGGTCCAGCCGAGCATCTGCCAGATAGCGCGGAAGTCATCGATTGAATTTATCAGCGGTGTGCCGGTCAACGCGACGAGCAGTGGATCACCGCTGGGGGCTGCGTTCCGCACCCGATCGGCAAGCGCAAGCACGCTTCTCGACCGCTGTGAGGTGACGTTTTTAATCATATGCGCTTCATCAACAACCAGACCGTTAAAGCCGAAATCACCGAGCCACGACAGGTGGCGGCCCACTATGTCGTAGTTAATGACAAAGATATCTGCAAAGACATCAACGTCTTCACCATCGCCTGTGATAACACTGACGCGACGTTTCGGGGTCCACTTCTCAGCTTCGCGCGCCCAGTTCATTTTGACCACGTTCGGCGCAACAACAAGCAGCGGATACGAGTTAGCGACCGACGCCGCCAGCAGCGACTGCGCAGTTTTACCCAAACCCGGCTCATCGGCGAGCAGGAACCGTCGATGCCCGTCGCGGACGGCGGCAAGCAGTTTTGCCTGGTGCGGCATGAGCTCAGTATCTGCGGGGGCTATGCGATCGCGAACGGGAGCTTCTGGCAGCTCCATACTCGCCATACCGTGACCACCCTGCTCAAAAGCTTTCAACAGCGGTGAAATCAGCTCCCAGTTGGCAAGACGCACAACCGGCACCTCTTGGCTCTTCCGGTTTAACTGCGGCGCCAAAAACGGGTTTGCCAGTTTGCGCGCAGAAACACGTGCGGGCACAACCTGTCTGTCAACCAGCTCAGGCGCAACAATTTTTGTAATCGACTCTTGCGCTGGCGTTGTTGGCTCCTCTTCCGGAGCTTCAAGCCCGGCCTGGGTCAGCATCTTCCGCTTCAGGGCAATAGTTGCTTCAGTGATCGGAGCTTCCGGCTCTAGCAAAGGCAGCAGGCTCGGATCTTGCGCAACGGTCTTGGCGAGGATCCCCGCGATGCCGTCAAGGCGCTTCAAGGTTTCGGCGCGGTCTGCTGCAGAGATTTCTTGGTCGTCACGGACGCGGGCGCGCTCATCACGCATGATCAACGCCACGACGTGAAAGCGGGTGCGATTGGCGGGGCTGGCCTTACCGCGTTGCGCAGACGCTTCAACCTCGCGCACCGCTAACGCTAACTGGGGAATAATGCCCTCATTGTGGGCGTGTTTGCGCTTCATGCTGTGCCCAGACTTCGAGGTGCGCACAGAGCGGCTTTTTACTGTAGATGCCAAAACATCTCCTGTTTCGTAAACAAGCACCCGCGCAGTTTTAGCGCAAGTGTTCTGATATATCTGCGGGCCGTGAACGGCAGAGAAAGCCGTTGAAAATCACACGCCAGAAACGCAGGTTTATACTATATTAGCAGGTCGCGAGTCTGCTGGATGTCTGCTTCCATCTGCTTTACCAGGTCGTCAATGCCTGTGAATTTTGTCATCCCACGCAGTCGATGTTTGAATTCAACGGTCATCAGCTCGCCGTAAATGCTTCCTCTAAAATCGAGCAGGTGCACCTCAACCTGACTTGGCGCATCTGGGGTGAAAGTAGGGTTACCGCCGATAGATATTGCTGCCATATGGGTCTTGCCAGCCACATGCGCAAGACCAGCGTAGACACCATCAGCGGGGGCGAGCCCCTCATACTTCGGCTGCAAATTGGCAGTTGGAAAGCCCAGCAAGCGGCCGCGCTCGGCACCGTGCACAACCAGGCCGCGAATCCGCACGGGCCGTTCCAGTAGTTGTGCGGCAGCTGCAATATCCCCAGCGGCTAACAGCGCACGGATCCTGGAGCTTGAGACCCGCTTACCATCAAACACAACGTCTTCTGTTATATGCACTGCAAAGCCAAGCTCTCGGCCGAGCTGTGTTAATAACTCGACGTCACCGGATCCTCCCCGTCCGAAACGGAAATCTGCTCCCATCAGCACCTGCCGCGCATTCATCCCTTCGCGCAGCACCTTTTGAGCAAACTCCTCTGGCGAAAACTCTGACAGTTCACGTGTGAAGTCAACCATCAGTGCCGCGCTGATGCCGAGCCCTGCAAGCAGTTCGAAACGCTGCTCAGGGCTGTTCAGCGCCGGCGGGCAGGCTGCAGGATTCAACACCTTAAGAGGGTTCTCTGTGAAGGTGAAAACAGCAGGTTCTAGGCTGTGTTCTTTAGAGACGGCGAGCAGTCGCTCAATAATTGCTCTGTGTCCTTTGTGAATACCGTCAAACTTTCCGATCGTGACCGCTGTCGGATGCGTAAAAGCGTCTGCCGGCAGAGCTTCAAAACTGCGAAAACTACGCATCGGCGCGCTCCAGCCGGTCGAGTTTGGCAAGATAGTTAAGCCCTAAAATCGGCATTATCACTGGGAGGAACAGATACCCGCTGCCGAAGTGCGACCACACTGCGGGGTGGGCGAAAAATTCCGGCATCAAAAGACTTAGTGTGCCCACCGTAACGACCCCAATAATTTCAAAGATCGCTCCCGCTCGGGCAATATTGCGCCACACACGCCCACGCTGAAAGAGAGCAACCGTGATTAGCACATACACAACCGCCGCCACAGCCGAGAGGCTGTATGCCAGCGGCGCCTCCTCAAATTTTGAAATGATCTGGTAGACAGAACGCCCGGTTGCCGCAAGCGCGAGAATCACATAAATAATCTTTATAAGTTTGCCCAAGCCCCCGATTTTAGCCGCGTCTAAGCTCGCTTCGTGAGATGCCATAAGTTCTATCTTAGCCTTGAATTTAGTGCTGGATCACGCCCAGATGCCCCAAATAACGGCCATTCTGTAAACCATTACCGCAAGAGAGACACCGACAATTGCAAGCACCCCGTTCGCCCACCGGGTGCGATCAACAAGCGCCCAAACACCAGCGCCGATCGGCAGCGCAAACGCCACAATTAGGTAAAGCCAAAACTCCAGCAGGTCTCCCGCAGGAGGGTTACCCACAGCAGGAGCCACCAGCGCTATCACCACCTGGCAAAGCAAACCTACTGCGCTTAAAAGCGTGAGCCCCATAGTCAGATCGTTGGGAGCTTTCTTTAACACGCAGGCAGCGACGCACACAAGCGCAGCCAGCAGCGCAACGACTATCTGAGCTACTGCAAACCACTCAATCACCGCACAACCTCCTGCTGCAAAAACCCGGTAAGCACCCGCATTTTTCCCTTGCGGATCGCGACCAGCGCCACCAGTCTACCGGTCAGCGCTACTGCTGCTGCGAGCTCAGCGTCAGGCGCTGTCGTCTCTAATTGTTTGCCGTGCCCAAGCGCTATCGCTTCGTCCTGCTGCACCTTAACAACCGGAAATAGCTGTGCAGCAGTTTCCGCCGGTGAGAAACAGGGCAGATTTGCTGGGTCTGCTGCTTTACCGGCAGCCACTTTTTGCGCTTCAGCATCGAGAGTGTCTAAGCACACTGCGCTGTTTACACTAAACGGGCCAACGCTTTCGCGACGCAGCGCAACAAGGTGACCGTAAACACCGAGCGCAGCTCCCAGATCGCGTGCTAGTGCACGAATGTAGGTCCCGCTTGAAACCTCAGCTGTCACATCAATGTCGAGCACAGCGTCGCCGTTCTCTGTCTGCGCTTCTCGCACACCACCGAGTTCAAAACGGTGCACAGTAACCCGCCTAGCCTTAAGGTTAACTTCTTTCCCCTGACGCACCAGATCGTATGCTCGTTTTCCCTGCACCTTAATAGCGCTAACAGCTGTCGGCACCTGCATAATTTCACCGGTAAAATCAGCCATCGCGCGCTTCAGCAGCTCACGCAAGCGACTTTCGTCGGTTTTCACGAGAGCAGTCAACGCTGCGATATCTTTCGGCGCTGCGCTTCCTGTAACAGCGCCAAGACTGTCATCAGTAACGGTGGCCTGCCCCAAGCGAATTGTTGCGGTGTAAACCTTGTCTAACCCGACGAGATGAGTGAGCAGCCTCGTTGCCGAGCCAATACCGATTGTGAGCAGGCCCGTAGCTAGCGGGTCGAGCGTTCCGGCATGACCCACCTTGCGGGTCGAAAAAGCTCTGCGGGTGCGGGCAACAACATCGTGGCTTGTCCAGCCGCTTCGTTTATCAACGAGTAGGATCGCACCGGAGCCCACTGCCTCCGAAAGTGAATTAACGGGCATCGTCGGCGTCGATTACTGCGGTTTCACCATCCACAGACGCTGTTTGTTCTGCCTCACCTGCAGGTTTCTTATATGGATCGGCGTCACCAGCGTATTCAGCGTTGGCCGCTAATTCAGCCACCTCAGCATCACGCTGCTTAGCAGTGTTGAGCAAATCAGTCAGGTGCGCAGCGGTTTCTGGCAGCTGATCCGGAATAAACTCCAGCGTTGGGGTTAAGCGAGTGCCCAAGTTTTTTGCAACCTCGCTGCGCAGCATACCGGTTGCTGCTCGCAGAGCCTTCGCGCTATCTTCACGCTCAGCATCTGTGCCGTAAACGGTGTAAAAAACTGATGCCTGCTGCAGGTCACCTGTGACACGCACCTCAGTGATCGTCACAAAGCCCAGCCGTGGGTCGCGCAGGCCTTTTTCGAGGCGACGCGCAAGAATCTGGTGAATGCGATCTGCAACTTTTCCAATACGCGGGTTAGTCATAAATTTAAGCCTATCAATCTGCCAGTTTTTCGTATCTGATGATTTGGTGACATAAAGAGCTAGAGAGGGCTCACGGATTGTTTAGATCCGCGGAGCCCTCTCTGCGCTTAGCGCTCGGAGTCGCTAGCTGCGTGGTTTCTCAACCATCTCGATGGTCTCGATTTCATCGCCCACCTGAATATCGTTGTACTTGCCCAAACCGATACCTGCTTCAAAGTCGGTGCGCACCTCGGTGACATCGTCTTTAAAGCGGCGCAGTGACTCAATCGCTAGACCGTCGGCGATCACAACACCCTCACGAATAACGCGAGCCTTCGCGTTTCTGGTGATGGTGCCCGAACGCACGATAACACCTGCGATATTGCCGAACTTGCTTGAGCGGAAGATCTCGCGGATCTCGGCAACACCCGACTGCACCTCTTCGAACTCTGGTTTCAAGAGGCCCTTCAGAGAGTTCTCGATATCGTCTATCGCGTTGTAAATAACGTTGTAGAACCGAATATCGACGCCCTCACGCTGAGCGAGCTCGCGAGCTTTCACATCTGGGCGCACATTGAATCCGACGATAATAGCGTTATCGATTGTCGCCAAGTCAACGTCAGAAGCGGTAATCGCACCAACGCCACGGTGCAGAATACGCAGCTGCACCGTATCGTCGATTTCAATCTTCATCAGTGACTCTTCAAGAGCTTCAACCGCACCAGAAACATCACCCTTGATGATGAGATTGAGTGACTCAACCTTGCCATCTTCAAGTGCCTTGGTGAAGTCTTCAAGGCTCATACGCTTACGTGCCTTCGCAAGCTGTGCATTACGCTCAGCAGCCTCACGCTTTTCAGCGATCTGGCGTGCTGTGCGATCTTCATCGGTCACGATGAAGGTGTCACCAGCACGCGGCACCGAGCTCAAACCCTGCACAGCAACGGGGCGTGACGGGCCAGCCTCAGCAACCCGATTACCGTTCTCGTCGAGCATCGCACGTACGCGACCGTAGGCGGTGCCGGTCACGATAGCGTCACCTACGCGCAGGGTGCCTGATTGGATAAGCACGGTGGCAACCGAGCCTCGACCCTTATCTAGGTGCGCTTCAATCGCGATACCGCGTGCATCTTTATCAGGGTTTGCACGCAGGTCAAGACCGGCGTCGGCGGTGAGCAGAACAGCATCCAGCAGCTCAGTGATACCGACATTGTTCTTTGCAGAAACGTCAACGAACATAACATCGCCGCCGTATTCTTCTGCAACAAGACCAAACTCGGTTAACTGTGAGCGCACCTTCTGTGGGTTTGCTTCAGGTTTATCAACCTTGTTTACCGCAACCACAATTGGCACATTGGCCGCCTTCGCGTGGTTCAACGCTTCAATTGTCTGCGGCATGATGCCGTCGTCAGCTGCAACCACAAGGATTGCGATATCGGTGACCTTTGCACCACGGGCACGCATAGCGGTGAACGCCTCGTGACCTGGGGTGTCGATGAAGGTAATCTTGCGTTCAACACCGTCATGCTCGGTCGCAACCTGGTAAGCGCCGATGTGCTGCGTAATGCCACCCGCTTCTCCCGAAACAACGTTCGCGTTTCGGATGGCGTCGAGCAGGCGGGTCTTACCGTGATCAACGTGACCCATAACGGTTACTACCGGCGGGCGTGGTGCCAGATTTTCGTCATCCTCGAGCGCCTCTGCCTCAAGGTCTATGTCAAAGCCCTCAAGCAGTTCGCGATCCTCTTCCTCTGGGGAAACAACCTGCACCTTATAGCCGAGCTCTTCACCGAGAATCTCGATGGTTGCCTCGTCAAGTGACTCTGTTGCGGTTGCCATTTCACCGAGGTGGAAGAGCACAGTTACCAGGTTTGATGCGCTGGTTTCGATCTTCTCTGCGAAGTCTGCGAGAGAAGCACCACGGCGCAGACGGATCGGAGTATTGCCGTCACCGCGCGGTACCTTAACGCCGCCAATTACCGGCGCCTCCCGCATCTCAAACTCTTGCCGCTTTGCCCGCTTTGACTTACGCGCTTTGCTCTTTGAGCCGCCTCGACCAAACGCGCCTGCGGTGCCGGCACCACGGCCGGCACGCCCGCGACCACCGAAACCACCAGCTGGCCGGGGAGCTCCTGCGCCGCCCGGACCACCTGCGCCCGGCCGGCCAGCCCCACCTGGGCGACCTGCGCCACCCGGACGACCAGCGCCTGGACGGCCAACACCGCCCGGGCGACCTGCACCTGGGCGACCAACACCGGAGCTGCCGGGACGTGGCGCCGCTGGCTTCGGAATGCTACCCGGGTTGGGGCGCTGCCCCATGCCCTGGCTGGACGCAAACGGATTGTTGCCCGGACGCGGCGGGCGCGGAATGCCCATACCCTGGCTGGATGCAAACGGGTTATTGCCCGGACGCGGTGCACCAGGCTTTGCAGCACCTGCTTGGCTCGCCTTTGGGTGCGCCGGAGCAGGCTTTTTAGCTCCCGGCTTAGCAGCTGGCGCAGGCTTTGCTGTGGCCGTGTCTGCTGCCTTCGCGGGGGCCGGTTTCTCAGGCTTTGGTTTTGCAGGGCCCGGCTTAATAGCGCCCGGCTTTGGCGCGGGCTTCTTTGCTGCCGGTTTTGCCGCGGTTTTTGCCTCGGGCTTCTGCGCCGCAGGCTTGTCACCGCTGTCTCCGCTGTCGGTTGCAGCTTTAGCCGCGGCCGATTCGGTAGCGAGAGCCTTTTTAACTTCCGCTGCCACCGGAGGTAACACTGTTGACGATGGTGATTTTACATACTCGCCAAGCTCTTTCAGCTTCGCAATCACCACTTTGCTTTCGAGACCCAGCTCGGAAGCAATTTCGTGAATTCGTGGGTTTGCCACTTTTCTCCTGTCTGGGTTCGCGCCCAGACAGGGCGAGAACCTTTATTTCTTATTGACGGAACTCATCGTGAACCGTTCATGAGTGATCCATGATCAATTTCAACCTGTTCTCTAATTGGGTAGTGTCGTCTATCTGCGGCACTCGCAAAGCCCGCTGGAAAACCTGGCGAGACAGTGCTCGATTCACACACTGTGCACTACGGTGCAGCCAGCAACCGCGCCCCGCAGCATCGCCACGTTCATCGATTACCAGCGCTCCATTGCGCGCAACAACGCGTAACAGCCGGGAACGGTCATCCCGTTTTCGGCACCCCACGCACGTGCGAACTGCTTCCATCTTACCAGTCCCCGCAAACCTTTAGCTGGACGGCCCAGCAGTCTCTGCCTTTATGACTCCATCACAGAGTCGGCTTGAATATCAATCTTGGCGCCTGTGAGTTTCGCTGCAAGACGCGCATTCTGCCCTTCTTTACCGATAGCGAGCGACAGCTGGAAGTCTGGCACCAGCACGCGCACCTTTTTTTCCTCAGCGTTAAGCATGAAGACATCAGAGACCTTTGCGGGCGACAGAGCGTTTGCGACGAACTCAGTAAGGTCGCTCGAATAGTCAATCAGATCGATCTTCTCTTCACCCAACTGGCTCATCACGGCGCGCACACGACGCCCCATTTCACCGATAAAGCATCCCTTGGCGTTCACCTCAGGTCGGTTCGAGCGCACCGCAACCTTTGACCGATAGCCAGCTTCACGGGCAACCGAAACAATCTCTACGATTTCCTCTGCCAGCTCTGGCACTTCAAGCTCAAACAAACGCTTCACCAGCCCCGGGTGGGTGCGTGAAACAGTTACCTGTGTGCCGCGCAGACCCTTTGAAACTCCGGTAATGTACACGCGGATCCGACGCCCGTGCGGATACTCTTCACCCGGCACCTGCTCCTCTGGTGGCAGAATCGCCTCAACATCTCCCAGATCGACATGTACCATGCGCGGATTTGGCCCCTGCTTTACAACGCCAGAGATCTGCTGACCTTCACGATCCTTATAGTGTCGCAACACGGCGTCATCTGACAGTTCACGCAGGCGCGATGCGATTACCTGCTTGGCTGCGTTAGCCGCGATCCGACCAAAGCCTTCCACATCTGCAACAACCTCACCGGTGTACTCACCATCTTCGTTGTATTCTTTCCGGAAAACACCAAGATCGCCGGTTTTCTGGTCTAGCTGCGCACGCACATCAGAGTCTTTTGGTGCGTCGAGTTTGTTGTTAACCAGGTGCTTAATGTAAGCGGAGGCCACTGCTTGCTCAATAATTTCTGCCAGTTCTGCGATTGGAATCTCTGTCTCAGTAGCCACTGCTCGTAGTTCTGTAACTTCAATGCGCATAACGCCTCCCTTATTCAGCTGTAAACCTCGGCTCGCGAGACTAATTGAAAGATTTAGTCTAGCAAAATAGTTTTAATGCCGTGCTGTCAGACTCGCCTGCGGGCTCTCAGTCTCGCGGCCGGATGAGTCTGAAGTCTGCGTGTTTGCCGGCGCTGCTCCCTTAGAGTTTCGATGCACTTCCGCGATGATCGCCGACACCGCGGGGCTACCACGATCTAGATACCCGCCACCGACCTCACCAACATACAGTGAGTGTGATCGCACCGAATTACTGTCGCCCCAGGCGTTCACATTAATCTCTGGCGCATCAGCCAAATTTCGCGGATCGGTTGGATGGCTTCCGAAAGTTCTGCCTATTGGAGCGATGACATCTGCGGGCGGAGCTTGGCGGCGCCTCCAATATTGCGGGTCACTTGCGCTTTCTGCAGTCTGCTCTCGTGTAGCGTTCTTCGCATTCCAGTTTTTTGGATTGGGTTCGGCTGTGGCTGACAGCAGCCTCTCGGTGCGCAACTGTTCTCGTTTCACTCCCCTAGCTAGACCCGCTGAACCGATGGTAAAAACTGCGGCGATTTGCTTCCCCTCATGCTGTAACGCCTCCGCGGTGACAGTAGTGCCGTATGAATGGGGCACGATCGTCAGCTGCGCTTGCGGGTTTTTAGAGGCGAGATCGCTCAAAAACCTGCTGAGCCCAACCCCACCAACCTGCGCCCGCGTCATGCCCGGTTCTTCAAAAAGATCCGGTGAGTCATACCCCAGCCATGCAACATAGCTTGTGCACCCACTTGCTTCTGCGACGCTGAGCCGCTCCTCCGCTTGCAGTGAACGCACTGCGTCTCCCAGATTGTCTATGCCCGCCAGGTTACTGCCCATACCTGGCACAATAAGCACAATCCGTTCCGCTGTTTCCAAGTTCCCATAGGCTACCGCGCCAACAAGTTGCCGATTCTGCCGCCCAAGAGACAGCAGATTTGCATCGGGATTGTTTCGCAAGTGCTGCGCAAGTGCCCTTAACTCAGTTTTAAACTTTATTTCGCTCAGCCCTGTGCCGCTGAATCCCATCTCTCGGTGCGCACGCCCTGGATCACTCAATGCCCGCAGTAGCAAAGTTAAAGGAGTTTCAGTGCTGGTGCTGAGATTTTCGCTGCGAGCCAGTGCGGTTGCTGTTCGGGTGCCGGTATTAGTCTGAACGGGGAAGATCTGTGCGGGGATCCGACCAAAATCCTGGGCGTTCACAGCAGCCAACAGCTGCGCAACCGCGCCACGATACTCGGCACTAATTTGCATCGCCTCGACAATTTCCAGCTCGACCGCAGCCCCTGATTCAGCAGCTAGCCGCCTAGCCACTAAGTTTTCAACAGAGTCGATAAAGACCTCAAGTGCGCTCGCAAGCTGCTCAATCGAGTGCATGAATAACTCAATTTTTGATGTGATCTCACGCTCATGCACTTCCAGCAGCTCTCCAATAGCTACGGATCGCTGTCCGGTGAGAAGATCAACCGCCCAGCGCTGTTGCAGTTCCGCCTCATAAAGTCGGTCAGTCAAGCGGCAAAGTTCTTCTCGATTTGTAACGGCATAACCAATAACAGCAGAGTTTGGAAGCGCGCCCACGACTGCGCAGTCTTGACCGATCATTTACGCGTCTCCAACCTAGCTGTGACACTGTCGCCAGCCGCCACGTCAACTGTATGGAACTCTGCAAGCACAGTTTCCACGACCTGCGCGCACCCCTGCATAGCTTCGGTCAAGGCTTGTATCCAGCTCTGCAACGACTGATCTAACTGCGACACCAAACTAGCATCCAGCACCTCTGACAGCAGAGAGCCCAGCCCTTCAAAGGAAAACTGAGTGCAGCCAAGCGATGCCTCCCCATCACGCATACGGTGCACATAACCCGATAACATCTCTGGGTCTAAAAAGATGCCATTCATACGCGCTCCCCTACGACGGCCGCCGTTAAGACGACAGCTTTTACGAGATCGTCAGCCCCCGCAGCGCCACTGTTGCGCCCCGCCTGCACCACTGCCCCTCCGGGGATTAAAGCAATCTGTTTTGCAATTCTGGCGCTCACCCACTCCGGCGGTGCGCTAGTCTCGCTTTGCGGAATCCACACCCGAAAATCGGGCTCTTCTCCGGCTGGCAGCAAGCCGTACGGTAGTCGCCCTGCGGTTGTGCAAATGAGCATAATTGTGCGTTCTAAACGCCGCGCCTCTCGCAGCTGACGCACCCAGTCGCTTGTAAGAATTCCTGCGCTCAAGAGGTTTTCTTTTACTATCACCAGTCGCGCAGACTCTGGTGGCATCTCCACGCTAGACACTTCAAAAACGTGTTCTGGTTTCAAGCAGTGGTGTGCAATTAACGCTGTCACGAAGTTTTCTTGTAGCTTGGGCGCACCCCCAAAATGCACTAATCCGTGACGCGGAAAACCGGTTACCGCATGGGCCACAAGCGCAGCTCCCAGAGCTTCAAACTGCAGCGCATCACCAAGTTTTGTCGTAGCTTTAAGAAGCGGCCAGAGTGGTGTGGGGGTGGATCGCCAACTGCCGCATCCTTCTGGCTCCCTGAGCTGTATCTGTTTTACATCCGGCAGGTAAATTGCCCGCTGCGCTGGCAGATTTGCCACACTGCCACGCAATTTAGGTGGCAGCAGGTGCGCGAGCGCAACGTCTACCGTGCTCGATTGCAGCAAAAATATGTGTCTTAGTTTGTCTCGTAATCTTACGGGGATACTGTGCGTGCTGCGCATCCCAACAAGCACTAGATTAGTCGGATCAGAAAGCAGACTCTGCAGTGCTTCGATAATAAGCTCAAAGGCAGCACCTGCGTTTTCAAGCACTCGATTGAGATCCTCAATTACAACCACACAAAGCTGATTCTGTTGTTTGATCCAATCTAAAAGTCGCAGAATTTGGTGTGCATCATCAGCTTCAGCAAAAGCGATGCGCGAGTTAGACGCCGGAACTTTCATGGCACTACTCTGGCCACGAATGATGGCACCACGAAGTTCATCGCGTCTTTCTAATTGCGATGCTGCAAGGAGCGCCTGCAGCGCAGTCGCTCGCGCGGCAGCACATTCTGCTACGACAGCGCAGTTGCCGCTTAAGCCTTCCCAAAATGTCATGATCTTACGTTGCCGCTCTTCCGGCAGTTCGATGATGCCGATAGCGTCTTCGGGGATTCCTGATGCAGCACCAGCAATCTCCTGAAGTTTTGCTCGTGTGAGACACAGCGGCATCTCCTGCACCCAGGTCAATTTTTCCGGTCGCTGAAATTCTGTGTCAGACAGTCTGCTCATCACTCGCACTAGGGCCGCAGCCAGCGATACTCCATTTAAGACGAGGTGATTCACCGATAAATTAATGAACCCGGCCATACTGCCTCCGGCAGCGCGCACAAAGCCCACACCTTTGTCTTCCTCTGTGAGCCGCGCAGCCTCTGCTCCGCCGAGCAACTCTCTGCTATCACCCTCAGAGGCGACACGCATAGCAAACAAAAGTTGGATGTTAGCTCTTGTTCGGTCGTTGATAACACCTCCCGGTTTTTGTGTCGCTAACACTAGGTGAATACCGAGTGAGCGTCCACGCTGTGCGAGATCTTGTAGTGAAACCTGCAGTTCGGGGTGCTGCTGCAAGAGGGCAGCGCACTCATCAATTGCTACCACCCAGATCGGCAGTGTTTCAGCAGATCTGCTATTAAAAACTTCTATATCACTTGCCCGCACGCGCTGCAGCAGAGTTTCTCTGCGCACTATTTCACGTTTTAACCCGCCAAGCAGTCGCTCTCCACCATCGTTAGCGAGATCCGTCACCAGCGCTATAGTGTGCGGCAGATCCTGTAACTCACCAAAGGTCGCACCACCTTTAAAATCTGCAAGTAAAAACTGTACGATCTCTGGCGAATTTCTGACCGCCATGCCGAGCAGCAGAGACTGCAGCAACTCTGACTTACCGGATCCGGTTGTTCCCGCGATCAGCGCATGGGGGCCCACTTTTGCAAGATCAAAGCCGCTTACTCCTCTCTCGGCGCACAACACAGATAGACGTAAATCAGGTTTTTTGTTTTTCCATCGGGCGCTCACTGCACTAACAACGCCTGCTGTACTAAAATCAGTCAGTTCCAACAGTTCTAATGCAGAGTTCGCTTTCTGCTGCCCCGGGTTAGTCTCCGTATCCGCATTTTCCGACCAAGCTAACCTGCTCAGACTGCGCACGACCTGTTTTACGGTGTTATCGGTGATGCTACGACTTAAAAACTGGCGGGTTTGGTAGTCCTCTTCCTCTAATACCAAGGTATTGATGGTCTCTCCCAGCCAAACACTGTTACCGAACGCTGAGCTAGCTTTCTCAGCGCAGCACACAATCACTAGGCTCTGCCCTGATAGAGCAGCAAGCTCCTCACACTTTGGCACAAACGCCGCATCCCCTATAAAACAAATCAGTAGCTGCGCTTCACGCCACTTAGCAGTGTGCGGCAGAGCTGAAAACCAATATTTTTCTAGCAGAGACTCGCAGCCGATGAATTGAAACCCAACTCTGCTCGGCGCATACGCGACTGCGAGTTGCAACACAAGCTCTGCAATGTAACTTGCACGCGCGCATTCTGCGCCTCGAACAGCTAACTTCGTCTCATTTTTAAGTTTCAAAGTTTGTTGTCGGCATACGGTTTTTCTGCCCACCAAAGTCTCATCTATTAGACTCTGCAGCTCAGGCTCAATTCCCGACTGTTTAAGCAGTTTAGGCAGTTGCGGGTGTTTCTTCTCTACAAGGCCGAGCGAGCAGGCAACCGGGCCACACTCAGTGGTTTTACGCCACAGCTTAACCGGTTCTGCCTCTAAAAATTTGCTGAGAGCAGGGAGATCAAGCTCATCTCTCCTGACGAGGGTTTCGACACCGCGGTCTAGTGTCGACAAAAACAATTGCCAATCAGCAGCAAATTTTTCTCGCACCGCCCTGTGCTGCCGTTTAAACCGTCTACGGCTCTCTAGCAGCGACCCAACCAGCATAATTGGTGAGAGAGCTGTGAATATCAGCACCGTCGGGGTTTGCAAGACCAACCACAATAAACCCGCAAGAACCAGTGGTGCCACCCACGCGTATACGGGCATACCTTTCGGTTTTGCCACCTCCGCTATGCGCGGGAGTTCCAAGACTGGTAGCGACGCAGCAGCTGCTGTGGGTGGCAGATCACTGCTATCTTGAAACTCTGTCGAGACTAGCTGTTGCGTGTCGAAATCCGCTAGCGGCTCAACCGCCACCCTAACACCGGCAACCTCGAACAGAGATAGCTTGGCGCTGTCAGCTTCGTCTAAATCTGCGCGTAAGTCGCTCACAGGTATTGAGTTAGACAGTCGTATCTTAACTGCAGTGCCGACTTTAATCTCAGCGACAATAGCTGGCACCGCATCACAGTCAGCCGCTGCTGTTACTGCAGCTGGCATCAGGGTGCGGGCAACATCAATATCTCCTCTGCCAAAACCGACGGTAAAGCTTCCTTTTGGCAGCAGGTACGATTCAGTTTCAGAAACCGTCAGGAGCGCACCGCCAATCAACCGCACACCGGGCGGGACCTTATTAGAATCGGGCAGACTAATCTCAAAACCACTAAGCCAAGGATGATCAGCTACGAGGCTCGCGCCGCTCACACAATAGCTATTGCCAGAGCCCGGATCTTTCACCACAAGCCCGTGCCCCAAAAGAGCGGCAGGGAATTCTTCCGAGCAGTTTTGCCCTGCCGGTACTGCCAGTTTTAAGCCGGATCCTGATTCGGAACCTAAACTCTGCTGCACAAGAGCCTGATTAACGTCTGCAACAGTAGTGTTGGCTGCAAACTCAAGCAGCACAGGCTCTAGATTACCGGATGCTTTTCGCAAAAACACCGTGCATCGCATAAGCGCCTCCTTAAGCTATGCGCGCTGCAATGTTTTGATCTGTCTCCTGCATAATCATCGCGGTCTCGCGCAAAAACGACTGAATTTCTGTCAGCTGTTCGATTACTGTGCGGGCACCGTCGCTATATGATTCATACGCTGCAGCAAATCTTCCCGACGCCACATCCGTGACAAAACCTGATGTGATCAAGTTCTGCACCTGAGATCGCAGTGCGGTTAACCTGTCGGTTATTTCGGCGCGCCCCGCTTCCAAGTGTGCGGCAGCCGCTTCAAGCTCTTCATAGCTCACACTAATATTCATTAGTTTCCCTTACGGTCGAGGGCACGGCCGTTTGGTTAAACATCAATCTAACAGCGCCAAAAATTGTGCAGCAGACAAAATAAAATCTGTGGATAACCGCAGCCTAAAGCGATTATCCACAGATTAAAGCTAGCGGTCTACTTTTGTAGAGATTACGCAGTTGCAAGCCGCTGCTGCACCACCGCGGCCACCTCAGTCAGCGCCACTTTTTCGCGCTCACCCGTGCGACGGTTACGGATTTCAGCAAAGCCCTCTGCTGCGTCGCGGCCAACAACTACGATAAACGGCATGCCGAGGAGTTCTGCATCGCCAAATTTGACACCCGGCGACACTTTCGGACGATCATCGAAAAGCACTTCAACTCCGGCTGCGTCAAGTTCCGCAGCAATTTCTTCAGCCTTCTCAAACGGCAGAGACTCTTTACCGGTCGCAACTAAATGCACCTGATACGGTGCAATAGCAGCTGGCCAGATTAGACCGTGCTCATCATTATTCAACTCTGCGAGCGCCGCAAGAATTCGAGTCACACCGATACCGTATGAGCCCATAGTCACAGTCTGCAGCTTGCCATTCTCGTCAAGCACCTTTAGCCCAAGCGCTTCCGCATACTTCCGTCCAAGCTGGAAGACGTGACCAATTTCCATACCCCGCGCTGTTGTAATCGGGCCGGAGCCGTCCGGCGCGGGATCCCCGTCAACAACGTTTGCAACATCTATCACACCGTGCGGCTCAAAATCACGGCCGCACACGAGAGAGTGCACGTGTTTATCAGCGGCGTTCGCGCCGGTGATCCAGCTTGTGCCGGTAACAACACGCGGATCCACAAGATATTTGAGTGAGCTTTGACCGCCCACCCCAAGCAGACGCGTCGCGCCATCAGCAGGGCCTATAAAGCCTGCAATCAGTTCTGGGTGCCCCTTTAAATCAGCCTCGGTCGCCTGCTCAATTTCATAGCCCGCAAAAGCCACTTCGAGACGTTTCTCATCAATCTGCCGGTCACCCGGAATACCGATAACCACAAGCTCTCGCGCACCGTGCGCATCGGTCAGCGCTAAAACAATGTTCTTTAGTGTGTCGCCAGCTTCCCACGCACGCCCGAGCAGCTGTGGCACAACCTCATTAGTGTGCGCAACAAGCGTTTCAATCGTGTTAGTTCCCGGGGTGTCAAAAACCTCTGCCGCAGCCAACTCAGCGATTGGGCGCTCCTTACCCGCAGGCGCACGATATGCTTCGACGTTTGCGGCATAGCCACCGGCTGAGCGCACGAAGGTGTCTTCACCGATCGCAATCGGCAGCAGAAACTCTTCGCTCTTTGAGCCGCCCATCGCGCCCGCGTCAGCAGCCACTATGACATATTCCACGCCGAGGCGGTTAAAAATACGCTCATACGCGTCACGCTGCCGCTGGTAGGAGTCTGCAAGCTGCTCATCAGAGATACCGAATGAGTAAGCATCCTTCATTGAGAACTCGCGCCCGCGCAACAGCCCAGCTCGTGGACGCGCTTCATCTCGGTACTTATCCTGGATTTGATAAATTTCGAGCGGTAAATCTTTGTAAGAATTCACAATGTCTTTTACAAGCAGCGTAAAGACTTCTTCGTGGGTTGGGGCGAGCAGGTAGTCTGCCGCGTGGCGATCCTGCAAGCGGAAAATCCCATCGCCGTACTCTTCCCAGCGCCCGGTTGCTTCGTAAGGATCGCGCGGTAACAGTGCCGGAAAGTGCACCTGCTGCGCGCCCGCAGCACGCATTTCCTCATGAATGATGTTCTCGAGCTTTGCTCGCACACGCAAACCCAGAGGCAGCCAGGCGAATATACCCGGAGCTTGGCGGCGAATATACCCCGCACGCACCAGCAGTTTGTGACTCACAACCTCAGCGTCAGCTGGATCCTCACGCAGGGTTTTCAGAAAATAGTTTGAAAGGCGATCTAGCACCCTTCTATGTTAGCTACTCAGAGACCTTAGTATCGGTCAACCACCGCAGCGGGATTTCGATGAGCACCTCTGCCCCGCTGTTTTCCTGGTTGCGCCACAGGATACTTCCGGCGAGCTCACCCTCAATCAGGGTGCGCACAATTGAAGTGCCGAGCCCGTTACCGACACCGTTATCCGGAAGTCCAATCCCGTCATCACTCACTCGCACACGCATATTATTCTCATAGCGGCTGGTTTCGATGCGCACTGTGCCCGGGCGGTCGGCAAGTCCGTGCTCAACAGCGTTGGTCACCACCTCGGTGAGCGCGAGCGCGAGTGGCGTCGCATACTCAGACGGGATCTCACCAAATTTGCCCTCTGTCTCTAAAGCAACCTTGGTGTTGTGCATGCTCGCAACTTCCACCGCAAGGCCGAGCACCCTCTCAAAAACCTGGTCAAAGTTAACGATCTGCGCAACTCCGGATGCAAGAGTGTCGTGCACTACCGCAATTGCCGCAACCCGGCGCATAGCCTGACCGAGCACCTGCTTCGCTTCGTCGCTTTCAGCCCGTCTAGACTGCACTCGCAGCAGGGACGCCACGGTCTGCAGATTGTTTTTTACGCGGTGATGAATTTCGCGAATGGTCGCATCTTTCGTAATCAGTTCCTGCGCCTGCTGTTTAATATCCGTAATGTCACGGGTGAGGATAATTGCACCACAGCGTTCCCCACGCACAACAACCGGGATAGAGCGCATAGTAATCGTGCTGTTGCGCGCTTCCAGATCAACACGACTTGCAATTTTTCCGCCGGCGACCAGCGGAATTGATTCGTTTGTATCCATCGTGCCCGCCACTATATCGGCGACAACATCGGTCAGCACTTCGTCTTCAAGTTCGGTGCGAAAACCGAGGCGAGAAAAACTGGTTAGGGTGTTTGGGCTGGCAAACTCCACCACGCCGTTGGGGTCGATCCGCATAATTCCGTCGCCGACTCGCGGAGCACCCCGCAAACGTCCTTTCTGGCTGCCCTGATGCGGGAATAGGCCTTCGCCGATCATCGCCAATAGGTCTGCTGCGCTCTCACGATATGCCTGGCCGGCACGCGATGCAGCCAGCGTATCACCCGGCGCTGCATGCAGAGTTACCACCGCAAAAGGCCCTATGCGTTTGCCAGTTTGCGGATCCCGCCGACTAACCGGATACGCTCTTAACTGCATCGGCGCTTCTTCATACCAGGTCAGTTCTTTAGCCACTACAACGGTGTTGTCACCGATAACCGCGTCAGCAATCTCAGCCCAGTCACGACGCATAAAATCACCAACGACATCACGATAGAACATTGTGAAAAGGCCGGTTGGGCGACTGTGCCGGACAGCGAGATACTCACCCTCCCCTGTGGGCACCCACAGCACCGCATCGGCAAGCGCAAGGTCAGCAAGCAGCGACCAGTCTATGACTAGGAGCTCAAGCCAATCAATCTCTGGCTTAGTGAGCTGGGTGTATTTCTCAGAGAGTCCTCGCAGTGATAGCACACTCTCATTAAACCATCGTGAACTGTGTGTTTCTGTCGGCACACGAGGTTAATAAATTTGGGTATTTAGACCTGCGCTTAATTACCTGTTGGACTAGCCCTCTGCAGGTCTTATCATGAAATTCCCTAACACTCCCCTTCCCCCTCGTGAAAGCAGAGAACAGTGAATGCTACAGCGTTGTTGCAATCAACTTTTCCCGAAGATCTCTTCGTCTTGCGGCTGGCACGGTTCGCAATAGAAATCGTGCACATTGGGCGCCCTGTGCAACACATCGCACGATGGGCGACACCTGCTGTGCTAGCTCGGCTGCAAGCCCAACAGTGCATCCAAGAATCCCAAAATTATGACTACCTGCCGCGCAAGAAACCACACCCCGTTAAACCGCATCTATGCGCCCCAAACGAATTTGGGAGGTTGCGGCGTTTTCAGCACACCCCAGAGATTGAAGACTGTGTCGCTTTAATTCCAACCCGTAACCGCGTTATCGCGGTTTCAGTCAGGCTGCGCCGACGTGAAAATCGTTGGTGGGTGACAGATATTGCTGTTCTTTAAGCGGCTTCAGCCCGCAGTTTAGCCACCTCATAGAAGGCGATGCTCGCCGCAATTCCCGCATTCAGCGACTCAGTTGCCGCCGAGATTGGGATAGACACAATAGCGTCACACTGTTCTGCAACCAGCCTTGACAGGCCGGCACCCTCTGAACCTACGACAACAGCAAGCGGCCGATCCGCAAGCTCGAGACCGGGCAGCGACACCTCTCCGTCACCATCTAGACCCACAACAAAGACCCCTGCAGCTTTCAAATCCTTGATAGTGCGGGTGAGGTTGGTGGCCATCGCAACCGGGCAGCGCGCAGCCGCACCGGCAGAGGTTTTCCACGCTGCGGCGGTAACACCGGCAGAGCGTCGCTGCGGCACAATCACACCGTGACCGCCGAAGGCAGCAACTGAACGAATAACCGCACCCAGGTTACGCGGGTCGGTAACCCCGTCAAGCAGCGCCAACAGCGGAGTTTCGCCGCTATCAAACGCGCGCTGCAGTAAATCTGCGGGGTGTTTGTACTCGTAAGGAGCGACCTTCAACAGCACGCCCTGGTGCACTGTGTCGCGCCCCGCCATACGATCCATCTCGGAGCGCATGATTTCAAGCACCGGAATATCACGACCGTTGGCGATGCCGATAATTTCACGCATTCGCTCGTCAAACTCTGCACGAGCTGCGACATAGAGCGTGGTGGCTGGCACTTTAGTGCGCATCGCTTCTAACACAGAGTTGCGGCCGGTGACAATCTCAGTGTCATTAATAGCCGGGCGTCTTGAACCGGTTTGCTGGGTGCGATTGCGCCGGTTTGCGGCTGCCCGCTCACGCAGTTGCTTTGCTTTGTAGGCTGGATGATAGACGCGATCCTCCGCTTTCGGAGTTGGCCCTTTACCCTCCAGCGCTGCACGCCTTTGGCCGCCCGATCCGACAGCTTTACCTTTGCTTTTCTTTCGCACAGAGGCGCCAGCTGGGCGCCCGCGTCTTTTCACGTTCATTTTATAAAGCTCCAAACCGCACCTTCGGCGGTGTCTTTCAGCGCGATACCCGCTGTTGCGAGTCGGTCTCGTATTTCATCACTGGCTGCCCAGTCTTTCGCAGCACGGGCTGCAGCGCGTTTTTCGATTAAATCTGTTACAAGAATATCAAGCGCTGCTGCAGCTTTGCTGTCTGCGCTAGCAGCCCCCGTCCAATGTGGATGTCGCGGATCAAGATGCAAAACGGCGAGCATCGCAACAAGCTGGTCAGCAGCAACAGCTGCGAAATTGTGGTTGCCCTTATCTAATTCAGTGTTTAGATTACGCACCACATTATGCACAACAGCCAGTGCTTGCGGCACAGCAAAATCATCGTTCATCGCCGCCACAAACTCAGCGGGCATTAGCTCTAGCAGTTTCTCATGTGGTGCCTGCGGCGCGAGAACCCTCGTGCCGAGTTCATTTTCTGCACGGTTGAGGGCGGCTGCAATGCGGTCGATAGCTGCCTGCGCCTCCAGCAGTGATTTATCACGATAGTTAAGGGTTGAGCGATAGTGCGCACCGCCTAGAAAATAGCGCACCACAAGAGCAGACGCTTCTGCCAATAGCGTGCTCGCAAAAAGTGAATTGCCGAGCGACTTTGACATTTTCTGGTCTCCCACGTTCACCAGACCGTTGTGCACCCAATACTTTGCGAAACTGTCACCGGCAGCTGCCGACTGAGCCAATTCATTCTCATGGTGCGGGAAACGCAGGTCTCTGCCGCCGCCGTGAATGTCAAAGGCAGACCCGAGGAAGCGCGTTGACATTGCGGAGCATTCAATATGCCAGCCCGGGCGCCCTCTGCCACCGCGACTGATCTGCCACTTGGCGTCTTCCGGCTCACCGTCTCTAGCAGCCTTCCAGAGCGCAAAGTCTGTTGGATTGCGCTTACCCGGCGCAGCTTCTTCCGCTGCCGCCATCGCAGCTAGATCCTGATTTGTGAGCTCGCCGTATCGTTCCCATTTTGAGGTATCGAAATAGATGCTGCCGTCGGGGGTCTCGTATGCATAACCCAGCTCCCACAGGCGCGTAATAAGCGCGTCCATGTCACTGATGTGGCCGGTCGCGCGCGGTTCGCATGTCGGTTCAGAAACACCGATTGCTCTGTATGCGGCGCTAAATTCCCGCTCGACCCGCATCGCAAGGCCCCACCAGGGTTCGGTGCCGCCGGCTTCCTGCGCTGCCTTGGCATTAGCCAGAATCTTATCGTCAATGTCAGTGACATTACGCACGAAGGTGACTTCATACCCACACACCGTGAACCAATTTCGCATCTGGTCATAGACCAGCGCACTACGCAGGTGGCCGATGTGCGGAGCAGACTGGACCGTCGGGCCGCAAACATACATTCCGACGTGCCCCGCTCTACGCGGTTCAAAGGGCAATAGCGTTTTAGCTTTGGAATCATAGATGTGCAGTGTCACACGTCTACCCTACCTGCTACTGTCCGGTAACGACCGTAGCGCGTTGCTCTCTTACAGCTACAGCAGCAGCTCGTAAACCTAGCGGCAGCGATACGACTATTCCTAATACCGGAATCTGTCTGTTTTTCGCTAGTGCTTCGCGGCTTCCTCAGCGGTCACAATGTAAGGCTTATACTCTGGCAGCGTGCCGTCGAGCACAGGAACAGACAGCTCTGTCTCTACGCCGTTAACGGTAACCACAGCCTGCACGGTTGAACCGATGGCCTGGCCCGGGAGCTCTACCACCTCGACAGGGTCACCCTCGGCAAGATTACCGGTGCGGGTGGTGCCTGGCTCCACCATGAAGTGGGCATGAGCGGTAGCGCCATCAGTTGAGAGGAAGTCGAAATGGATCAGAGCTGAGCTGTCTGCATTGTTAACAGCGGTGAAAACAACGTTAAAAACGCCCTTCTCGTCACCGACGAGCAGCAGGTTGCGCACATTAACTGAATCAGCCGCGACGCTCACACCGTCACTCGCGTTGTATGACATCTGAGTTGCAACCGGTGCTACCAATGAGCAACCGGTTAGGGCCACACATGCCACTGCCGCAGTACCAAGTGACTTTACGATGCTGGTCTTCACAGACGACCTCCGGGTCATTTCAGATTGGGGCTGAATAAAAGCTTAAAGTTTCCTCCATCATACCGAAATTCCAGCGCCCCCACAGCCAGGCCAAATCCTTATATCGGCGTGTCTATTTGTGTTATTCTTAAAGTTCGACTGAAAAGGAGCCCCTTCTAGATGCAGTTTGTAGTTGGCGAAACCGTTGTTTACCCGCATCACGGCGCAGCAACAATTGTTGAGGTTACCCAGCGCGAGATTGACGGCGAAGAAAAGCTGTATTTGAAGCTAGAAGTCAATCAGAGCGACCTCACCATTGAAGTTCCTGCCGAGAACTGCGAAATGGTTGGCGTGCGTGACGTGATTGACGAAGAAGGTTTGCAGCGGGTGTTTGACGTGTTACGCGCCCCATTCACAGAAGAACCTTCAAACTGGTCCAGGCGATACAAGGCAAATCTTGAAAAACTCGCCTCCGGTGACGTTATTAAGGTGTCTGAGGTTGTGCGTGATTTGTGGCGTCGCGAACAGGATCGCGGCCTTTCCGCCGGTGAAAAACGGATGCTGGCAAAGGCACGGCAGATCCTCACCTCAGAGGTTGCTCTGGCAGAAAAGAGTGACGACGATCACGCCGCCGCGCTAATCGATAAAGTCCTCGAAGAGACAGCATAATTTTTTAATAAACACTAAAGCGCGGGTGATCACCGACTGACCGCCCGCGCTTTTTACGTATTTACTTACGCTTACTCCTGGCTACTTTTTACCCTGCGCGGCCACAGCGGCTGCCCCTGCTGCGGCTGCTTCCGGATCGAGATACTCACCCTTGCCATTAGCGGTGCCATCGTCGTTGATTTCGTAGACCAGAGGCATTCCTGTTGGAATATTCAGCTCAGCAATTTCAGCGTCGCTAATTCCTTCAAGGTGCTTCACGAGAGCGCGCAGTGAATTGCCGTGCGCGGTCACAAGCACAGTTTTGCCCGCCTTCAGATCCGGCAAAATCTCACCCTCCCAGTACGGCACCAGACGCTCGACTACATCTTTCAAGCATTCGGTGCGCGGTGCTGCGCCGTCAATCTCGGCGTAGCGCGGATCCGCCGCCTGTGAAAATTCAGAGTCGTCAGCCAGCGCCGGAGGTGGGGTGTCAAAGCTGCGGCGCCACTGCATAAACTGCTCCTCACCAAACTCGGCGAGGGTTGCAGCTTTATCTTTGCCCTGCAGTGCACCGTAGTGACGCTCATTCAAGCGCCAGCTGCGACGCACAGGAATCCACAGTCGATCAGCGGCTTCAAGCGCTAAGTTTGAGGTTTGGATCGCGCGGCTCAGCAGCGATGTGTGCAAAACATCTGGCAGCACCCCGTGTTCGCGCAGAAGCTGACCCGCTTTGGCAGCCTCAGCACGCCCTTTCTCGGTGAGGCGCACATCAACCCAACCCGTAAATAGGTTTTTCTCATTCCATTCGCTCTGTCCGTGACGTAGCAGGATAAGTTTGTTGCTCACAGTTTCTCCTCCATTTTTTAATTCTTGCGGATCCGCGCAAACCCAGGCTTTACTGCTTAAACACCGCGAAAGGCACGTCGCTGTTCAGGCGTTAGCGCGTTGACCGCTCCCGCATCTGGCGGGACGATAGTCTCCAGCGTAGCCGCAAGACGCCCGCCGTGGCTGAGTTCCACCCAAAACTGCCCGGTTTCAGGGGCGGCACGTTTCACCAATGCGAGTGCGATTGGGCCTAGTTCATAGTGCAGCACCGCACGGGTTATGCGGCCTATTGGCTTTTCAGCGCCCTCAACATATATTCGACTTCCCACGCTCGGCAGCTCCCCGCCCGAGCCGTCAATGTGCACAGCAACTAAGCGGCGTGGCGGATGCCCGAGGTTGTGCACCTTCGCAACTGTTTCCTGCCCGCGATAGCAACCCTTGTTTAGGTGCACTGAGCTGCGCAGCAGATCGAATTCATGCGGTAGTGCACGATCATCAAATTCTGCAAGAGCCGGCCGCCATAACGCAACCTCAACGGTGTCTAAGGCGTTTATGCCGGCAGCTTTCAAACTACCTTTGCGCACCAAATCTTCAAGTGCGCAAGCGGCCTGCGCAGGCACAAGCAGCTTCACAACACCGTTGTTTACTGCAGCTGGGTGCTTTCCTGCTGCATACTGCACTCCCCCCTCCGGTCGCCACGACCAGGGGTCAAACAGTGGCAGTGCCGCAGGCGCAGCAGCACAGATCGCCTCGGCAGCCTGCGATGCAGTGTTAAGCGTTTCGAGAGTCGCATCCGGCGGAGTTGTTACCGCGCACACGAGCCAATCGCGCGACACGTTTGCGACCGCAACCCGCAGCGTAAAACGCATCCGCTCAAGAAATTCGTGCAACCGCTCGATGTAAGAATTTTCTGTTACAAGCAGAGCGCCGTCTGCTGTCGCCAGCACGCTAAACTGCTGCTCGATTTTACCGTTCGGATCGAGTAGCAGAGTTTCTGCCGCCTGACCCGGTTGCAGATCCAGCAGGTGTTGAGATGTGAGAGAGTGCAACCACCGCAAAGTGTCTGCGCCGGTCACCTCAAGCACCCCGAAGTTTGAAAGGCTAACTACCGCCCGCCCGGAGTCAAAGTTTCGCGCCTCGCGCAGCGGGGATCCGAAGTGTTGCACGGCATCCCCAGCGGGCGTTAGCACCGCGCCAGGTAATTTCGCAAAGAGCACGCTAAGCTCTAGCGCTGACCCTTAAAGAGGTTGTACAAAACTGCGGCTGAGGTGCCGCCAATTGCAAGCGTACAAAGACCTAAGAGTGCGAGGAAGAAAATCTCAAATGCTACAACGCTATCCATGTCTCTAGTTTATCTCTTTAGCTACCCTGCTTGCACCCAGAAGAGCACGTTGATCACGAAAAGTATCGCCAAAGCTCCTGAGATGCTCAGCGCAGTGCGCACAATAAACCCTTCGCGCTCGGCCGTCATCAACTGCAAGAGAAAGGTTAGCAACACAACAGCGCCAATTATAAAAACAGACCAACCAGACTGTTGCTGCACAGCACCACCGCTCATCGCAGTTGCCGCCCCGACCAGGAGCGCCGCAGCCCAGACGGCAGCGATACTCCATTTTTGGGTGAGTTTAGAGCGACGCGGTTTTGCACCGTTATTCACAGCACCGGCAGGCAGACTCATACCCTTATTCTGACACGAGCCAAGGGTTGATCCCAAAAACCTGCGAGAATAAATTTATGAGCAACAGCGTCGAACTCACAGCAGCCACCCCAGCCCGCTATATAGATCGTGAACTCAGCTGGCTTGCCTTTAATAAGCGTGTCCTCGAAATGGCCGAAGACACCGCACTGCCGGTGCTAGAGCGCGCAAATTTTCTGGCTATTTTTGCCTCCAACCTAGATGAGTTTTTTATGGTGCGCGTCGCCGGCTTGAAACGGCGCATTGTGACAGGGCTCGCGGTGCCCACCAACGTCGGTCTTGCCCCAACCGCGCTGCTCAATCAGGTGCTGCAAACCGCGCACGAGCTACAGGAGCGTCACACTGCCTGCTTTAACCAGCAAGTGCTACCGGCGATGGCTGAAAGCGGCGTCAGAATCGTGCGCTGGCAAGAGCTTGATAAGGCTGACAAAAAAGTTCTAAAAAACTACTACGACGAGAATATTTTCCCGATTCTAATGCCGCTCGCCGTAGACCCAATGCACCCGTTCCCGTATATTGCGGGGCGCTCACTAAACCTTTCGATCCGCGTCCGCAACCCGAAAACCGACAAAATAGAATTCGCACGCCTAAAGGTGCCGCAGATGATGCCGCGCTACATTCGTGTTGACAGTCGTGAGTCGGTCGACAACGTGCGATATCTTGCGCTTGAAGAGTTAATCGCCAATCAGCTTGATGGTCTCTTCCCCGGCATGGAGGTTATCGATCACCATGTTTTCCGTGTCACCCGCAACGAAGATATGGTGATTGAAGAAGACGAAACAGAGGATCTAATTCAGGCGCTCGAAAAAGAGCTTCTGCGCAGGCGCTTCGGCCCACCGATTCGGCTTGAGATTACCGATGATATGGACGATGATACGCGCGAGCTGCTGCGGGATGAACTGGATATTCATGACAGCCAGATTTTCGCTCTCCCCTCTCCGCTTGATCTCAGCGGGCTTTTCTCGCTGACGCAGATCGCCCGCCCCGACCTCAAATTCACGCCCCATATTCCTGTCACCAGCTCAGAATTTGCGCCCACTAACGGTAACGAATCGGTTGATATTTTCAGCGCGATAGCCCGTCGTGAGTTGCTGGTGCACCACCCGTACGAGTCGTTCGCAACCACTGTGCAAAGCTTTATTGAGCAGGCGGCTGCCGATCCGAACGTGCTCGCAATTAAACAAACGCTCTATCGCACTTCGGGCGATAGCCCAATTGTGGCCGCGCTGATTCGCGCCGCTGAAGCCGGCAAGCAGGTGCTCGCACTTGTTGAGGTGAAGGCGCGTTTCGATGAGGCCGCGAACATTAGTTGGGCGCGCAAACTAGAACAGGCTGGTGTGCACGTTGTTTACGGTCTTGCTGGGCTAAAAACGCACTGTAAGCTTGTGCACGTTATCCGCCAGGAGGCGCACGGGCTCGTCCACTACTGCCACATCGGCACCGGCAACTACAATCCGCGCACCAGCCGCATCTATGAAGATTTCGGGCTGTTTACATCCTCTCCCGAAGTCGGCAAAGACGTTACCCGGCTGTTTAATGTGCTTAGCGGCTACGCAATCGAGAAGCAGTACGATCGTCTGCTCGTTGCCCCGCTGCAGCTACGCTCGGGTTTGCTTGCTCGGATTCAGAAGCAAACTGAAAACGCCCTGGCGGGAGAGCCAGCTAGTATTCGCATCAAATGCAACTCGATGGTCGATGAAGAGCTTATCGACGCACTGTACGCTGCGAGCCAAGCGGGTGTGCAGATCGATATTTGGGTGCGGGGTATCTGCTCTATTCGCGCCGGAGTTAAAGACTTAAGCGAAAATATCAGAGTGCGCTCAGTGCTCGGCCGCTATCTCGAACACTCACGCATCTTTTCTTTCGGTGAGGGGGCGGATCGTGAACTGTTTATCGGTTCAGCAGATCTTATGCACCGCAACCTCGATCGTCGCATTGAGGTGCTTGTGCGAATCGACTCTGAAGAGCACAAGCAGCGCATCGACACCTTCTTTGCATACGCCTTCACGGAGGGGGTTATCATCTGGCAACTCGGCCCTGACGACACTTGGGAGCGCATCACCTCTGACGAAGAGGGCAACCGGCTGCCCGACCTGCAGGATCTTGTTATGACCAACCGTGCGGTTGCGAGGGCAAAGAGGCGTCGATGACCAAAACAATTTACGCTGCTGGCACGATACCGTGGCGCCTTATGCGCGACAAGCGGGGCAAAAAAGAGATAGAGGTGCTGCTTGTCTACCGGCAAAAATATAAAGACTGGGCCTTCCCGAAGGGGAAGCTAGATAAGGGTGAGAGCCTCCCGCAGGCTGCGGTGCGGGAGACACATGAGGAAACCGGTTTAAAACTAAAACTGGGCGCCAATATCGGCACCATAAATTACAAGCTCAAAGACGGCACACCAAAGGTTGTTGCATATTGGGCGGCTAAGGCCACAAAAAGTCGCCTGCAGGCACAAAAATTTAAGCCCAATAGTGAGATTGCTGATCTCAAATGGGCCCCGTTAGACGAAGCGATGAGCCAGTTGAGTTATCAACGCGACAGGGAACTGTTACAGATTTTTCAAGACATGGTGACGCACGGTGTGCAAGACACCTTCGCGCTTATTCTTTTGCGTCACGCACAGGCTGAGCCGCGTGGCGCTCTGCACCCAATAGATCATCTGCGCCCCCTCACCGCACTTGGCAGGGATCAGGCGCTAACGATCACCCCATCCCTGCAGGCTTTCGCGCCTAAACGCGTCATCTCATCAGACGCTAACCGCTGTGTTGCAACGGCTGCTGCTTCTGCAAAGAACTGCAAAATCCCGCTAGCTATAACCCCCGCGATCAGTCAAGACAGTTGGGATGCGGGAGACCTAAGCGGTATGCGAGATTTAGTTGCCGAAACGCTAAAAGCGCGTGGGAGCGTGCTGCTCTGCTCACATCGTCCAGTGCTACCCGATATTGCAAGAGAGATAGCTTTTAGCTGTAAAGCCCCAACCGGATCCTATCTCGATGAGGTGACTGCGCTGCCGCCTGCCGGATTTACTGTTTTTCACATCACGCGCCGCACAAAAAATCCTCGGCTTGTCAACATTGAAAGCTACCCCTTGCGGGTTAAATAGCCTGCAGCAGATAAGACTCGGTGACCGCTGATACGAAAAGCTAGGCCGTGCAACGCCTCTCGGCGAAAGGCCGCTCGCAGCGGCGAAAGTTGGAGCCCGGGGTTAGCAACGACCTAGCAAGTTAATCGTAGCGTAGAAAGCAGAGAAACACCTTAATCGAGCTGTCCCTGTCGCCAGGCAGTAGCCGCGGCTTGGAAGTCATCACCAAAGATGGAGTATCTAAGCCCCCGAGCGGTTAGGTCGCGGGCCTCGTCGGCGTTAAATTCGGCTCTCTCTTCAGCGTGTAAAGCTGATCCGAGCGCTATCACCCTACAGTAAGCGGCGGCTCGTTCTAACGCAGCAGCGAAATCACCGACAAAAACTCCTCGCAATATCTCATCAGCAAGGTGTTCTATTTCCTCAGGTGTTGCCGGATCAGATATGCCCACAACGGCAGGATTTACGCTGAGCTCGGTGTCAACCGCAAGGCGATAGAGTGTGGTTACAAACCCAAGTTTTGAGCCAATCGCGGCGCGCACCAGGTAGAGGCGCCAGAGCACACCCGCAAGTGATCGGCTGTGCGCATGTGACCAAAGCTCAGCAATATCGTCTACGCCGTTGTCTGCAGCGTGTGCGATTACGCGCTCGATACCTTCCCGATCGCCCGCGCGCTCCGCATCACGAACACGGCCCAGAAGTGCCCAAGCAGTGCGCTCAGCGAGTTCCTGCTGTAACGCCGGATCAGTCCCGCCGGGCATATTGTCAAACACCGTCGCTGCCAATTTCACTGGACGATCAAACTCACGAGGCACTCCACCAGCATAGAGTAAACAGCACCGCTGCCTTGGTCAGCAGCAATCAGGTGTTAAGGATCAGCCTGTAAGAGGGTATAAGTGCGGTTCCGCTGCAGCTGCATCACACCAGAAAAAAGAGCAGCAACCTGTTTTCGGTAGCGCGCGTGAGAATTATGCACAAGCAACATAGTGCCACCCGGTTTTAACACTCGCTTCGCTGCGTGCAGTAGCGGCTTTACGAGAGTCATATCGATTTCGTGCCCGCTATGAAACGGCGGGTTTAGGAGCAGAAGATCCACGGAATTAGCGGGGAGACCACTCGCCGCATCATCCCACAGCACTTCTGCGTTGCCTACAGACGCCAGGTTTACCCGCGTGCTGCGCACCGCGTCCATATCAATATCAGTTGCAGTTAACTTGCGCACTAGATCTGAAACGCGACCCATAATCTCAACACTCACGGATCCGTTACCGCACCCCAGATCTAAAACTGTCTGCTGCTTTGCCGCATGTTTCTCAAGCCAGTTAACAGCGGCAGCAGCGAGCAGAGCGCCTCCCTGATCTGGTTTGCCACCAGAGAAAACTCCTCCAAAGGCAGCGAGCTGATTCGTATCTGCACCCTCAAAAGTGCCTGCGTTTACGGCGTCGTTTGAATGATAAGACGCACTGCGGGTGCTGTCGGAAGCTGCCCGCGGATCTGACGCGAGCACGCAGCGATGTTTGCCCTTACCGCGCAATCCTCGCACTTGCGCAAAGCTTTTTGCAATGGTGTCATTAAAGGTTTTGACCATATGCTTTGTGTTGCCACCAAGCAACAGCTCAGCTTGAGAGCCGCGATCTGTTTGATATTCGGAAAATTCGCGCGCCAACTCGGCGAGGGCACTGTGAGTTTTTGGGAGCCGTCCCAAAGCTAACGAGCCGGTAAAGCCATGTGCTCGAAGAAAATCGTCCAGCGCCATCGTGCTGTAGTCTGCAGCTCCGTTAACGGTTAGCCCGGAAATGAAAATATGTGGGTGCTTTATGCGTAATGTGCGCGCCGCAGCATAGCTAACCTCCCGAACAAACACTCTGCCCGCTGTTGCGCGGGTCGCCCAATCGGTGAGTGCCCCGGTAGGGTCGTTCAGCACCAGGATATCTGCTGCCGAGTGCGCGAGCAGCAAACTTTGCGCGTCAGCAATGATACGGCGATCGAGTGCGCTGATGCGGTCTAAATCACAGGTCATGGGCTCATCTCTGGAATAACTGGAATAAACAGTCCGGTAAGTCTTCAACGATACCGTTGGAGACTTAAAGCCGAGGCTCGAAAGCCCCACCTTATGTGCCGATATTGCAGTCAACCGGGCTTACTGCTCACACAGGAAAACAAAAACCCTGATTAACCACTATTTTGTAGGCCCCGCCGGGCTCGAACCGGCGACCCGCGGATTAAAAGTCCGATGCTCTACCAACTGAGCTAGAGGCCCTCCAGCTGTTTAGTTTAGCTGAAAAAGAACCAGAGCGCACACTTTCGTCTGTGAGTGAGTCAAAGTAGCGGGTGTCGACTCGATTGCCTAGTCTTAAAAGGTGGGTTTAAAAGACAGCGGTAGCGAAAGATTCCAGGTCGACCTCTCAGGTGTCGTAAATCTGCTCTCTAAAAATCTTTATTCCGGCCCGCAGGTCTATCTGCGGGAGCTGCTACAAAACGCAGTAGATGCGCTCACCGCTGCCGTGGCTCTCAACCCTAAAACCCCGCAACTGATTCAACTTTCTTGTAACAGCACAGCTGCCGGCAATAACACCCTCCAGATCTGCGACACGGGGGTGGGTCTAACAACAGCTCAGGCGCGTGAACTGCTGTCCACGATTGGCCGGTCTTCAAAACGCGACAGCGAATTGGGTGAGGGGCGCGCTGAATTTCTTGGCCAGTTCGGAATTGGCATGCTCGCCGCGTTTATGGTCGCTGACGAGATCAGAGTGCTGACCCAATCTCGCGTCACAGCGCCTGACGGCACGCTCCCTCCCCCAACTGAATGGGTGGGCAGAGCCGACGGCACCTTTGTGGTGCGCGAAACTGATTCAAGCACACTCCCAGAAATTATCCGCGCTGGTGGCACAGCGGTGCAGCTTGTTGCGAAAAGCGATACCCTGCACTGGCTAGAACGCAGCACGGTCAAAGAGCTCGCGCTCAATTACGGCGATCTGCTGCCGCTTCCGATAGAGCTTGTTGGCGAAGGCATCATTAACCGCCGCTACCTGCCCTGGATGGAAACCTACTCTGATCAAGCATCTCGCACGCAGGCTCTAATGCAGTTCGGTAAAGAGCTGTTCGGTTTTAAACCGATGCACATCATAGATTTGAATGTGCCCGCACTTGGTATAACTGGAGTTGCATACGTGCTGCCCCAGCAGGTTGCACCGGGCTCTGGGCAGCATCGTGTGTATCTCAAGCGCATGCTGCTCAGCAATCGCTTAGATAATGTGCTGCCCGATTGGGCGTTCTTTGTACGAGCGGTGATAGATACTGATAGCTTGAAACCAACCGCTAGTCGTGAACAGCTGCATGAGGATGAAACGCTGCTGATCGCCCGCGAGGTGCTTGGGCAGCAGTTAAAAGATTGGATCCGCAATCATGTGGCAGCAGACGGATTTTACGGATCCGAATTTCTCCAGACACATCATCTAGCGCTGCGCGCAGTTGCGGTGCAAGACAGCGACATGCTCGAGGTGGTAGCCGACACCGTGCCCTATGAAACCACGGACGGAGCTCTCACCCTGCGGCAGGCTGTTGCCTCCGGGGAGCTACTCTACACCACCACTGTGCCAGCTTTTCGCCGTCTTTCCCCTGTCGCACGGGCGGCCGGCATCACCGTGGTAAACGGCGGCTACGCCTATGACGCCGACCTAATTGCAAAGTTAAAAAGCGATCTACAGTGGAGTGTGCGCGAGCTTGAAAGCGCTGATCTCACTCAGGCGCTAACCGAGCCCAGCCTTGAGCGCGAGATGGCAACAGGCGACGCAATTGCAAAAGCTCGCACACTGCTTGGGCAGGTAGACTGTGACGTCCTGCTGCGCAGATTTGAGCCAGAGAGCATACCCGCCATGCTGTTACGCGATGCAGACGCAGAGTTTCAGCATGAGTTGAGTGAAGTTAGAGAGTCTACCCCGGATCTCTGGGGTGGCCTCCTTGACGCTTTCATTGAGACGGGAGAAGCTAAGAGCCGCACACTCGTGCTCAACGACAGCGCCGAAGTTGTGCAAACGCTACTAGCTGCCAAACACGGTGAAGTTTTTGATGCGGGTGTTGTCGCCCTCTACAGCTCAGCTTTAGCACTCGCAGGCGAGGGGTTGAGCAGCGGTGAGAGCGCGGATCTATCTCACGCTCTCGAAACACTGCTGCAGCACGCACTCAGCAGCTCACAAGGCAGGGACAGCAATGGCTAGTTCACTTATGCGGCTTGCCGCACTCGCCAATATGCCCTACGGATCAGCTCGCACCCAGCAGACCGCAGAAATTGTGCGCGAGATCGAACGGGAGGGGCCAGAGCATGAGCTGCCGAATGCGCTGCTGCGCCTGGTGGAAGCTTACGACTTCGGCGGTGATTCAAAACGGGCGCTAACCACTTTTGTAAAAGTTTTACAGCTCTGGGATACCCGCCCGGAGTTATTCGATGCTGAAGACGAGTTTGGGCTTTTCTGGGAGTTTAAGTGGATCGCCGGCAGTCTAACCCTCTTCCCAAACATTAGCCGTGCCCAAGCTGAGGCTTTTCTCGACGATATGGAGCGTCGCTATCAGGTTGCAGGCAAGGGACTGTGCGCTCCACGTGCGGCGCGATTCCACTACTTAAGCAATCTCAATGATCCGGCTGCGGCGAGCGCGCTCAGTATTTGGCGCTCTACCCCACCGGACGAGTTCGATGATTGCCCGGCTTGTGTGATTGGTGCGGAGGTTGATTACCGTGTCTCGCAGGGCGACTGGGCACGGGCTGTCGCAGTTGGTGAGCGGCAAAATAATGAGTGTAATATCGAGCCGACCCTAACCAACCATTTACTAACCCTTGCATATTTGATGCAGGGCGACCCTACTGCTGCAGCACGCTGCTATCGTCTCGCTAATGCCGGCCTTAAAACGTCTCTATCAGCAGAGGGGTTTACGGGTGCGCGCGGCGCTGTGCTTGAGGCACTGGGGCGTGGCGGCGCGCTCAATGAGCTGCTATCTCAGCTCAAGAAACACGATGCCGAGCATTTAGAAACCGCACAGACTACTTTCGGATCGCTGCGCTTTCACTTAGGTCTGCTCGCTGGCATTTCAGCGCTTATGAACGGGGGCACAGACCCGAACACAGAAACCGGGCTTGCGACACCCCACTTCGCTAAAACCCTTGGCGATCTGCACTCGCACCTCAAAACAGTGACACAAGAGATGGCCGAACGTTTTGACAGCCGGGCAGGCAACGATGGCAATCAACGGCACCTTGCTAATGCGCTTAGCGCAACTCTTTCTGCAACGCCTCTGCCAGAGCCACTCGCAAGTGAAGACGCAATGTCTGAGACGCTAGCGCAATTGCTGTTAGAGCGAAAACAGACAGCTGCGCCAGAAACTAACACTGTTTCTGATAGGTTGGCTCCCGCCGCAGAACAAATTGATGTTGCCGCAGAGTTTCAAAAAATTGCTTCCCTCATCGACGAGTCGCATGAGTTTAGCGCTGCTAAAGCAGCCACCATCGCTGATATGTACGTCAGTTTGGGTGGCAGGTTGACTGCGGTCGACCAAGAGCTGGCAGCAAAATCTTTTACCGAAGGCGGTCTTTGGTTTATTAGGGCGCGCGATAGTGTGAGCGCTGTAACCGCTTTCGAGCTCGCATACTCTCATCTAGTGCTCGAGCATCTGCCAGATGATCTGCTCAGGCTGCTAATGCTTTTCGAGTTTTGGATTAACGCCCTCACCGACTTGCAGTCGGCTGCGCATTGGTCCCAGTTGGAAAAATATATTGTGAGCTTCGCGCAGCTGTGCTCATTTGAGGCAGACTCGCTAGCGCAGCAAACTGCAGCATTAAGTAAACAAAGCATCGATTTGCATGAACTGCAACTCGCACGGATTGCTTTTAGCGCATGTGGCACAGTGGCAGAGTTCTTTTCTGAGCTGGCTAAATTAGCGGGGGGTCTGCAAAACATAGACTCTGACACAGGGCTTAAAGCTGCGCTGCAAACCCTGCAGCATACAGAAGTAACCTATTCCAACACCTCTGCTGAGCTGGCCGCTGCGCTGGCTGCATCTCCCAATATAGAATTTGCACAGTATCTCGGGCGGGAACTAAATGAGACGATGAAGTTAGGGCGCTACCGTATAGCAACCGCTTGGAAAGTATTGGGCGAAAAACAGCGTGCGGTAACGATCCTAACCGAGCTGCTGCACGATGGCGTCTACCAGGAATTTGAGCTCAAACTGCGCGCTGAGGCGGCAGAATTATTAACAGAGCTTGGCGAGTTCAGCGCGGCTCAAGAGATACTGCGTCAGTTTTAATATCGCGGCACCCTAAAATCAAAAACCTGCTTTTAAGCGGTCGGAAACCACGCCAATATAAGGGCTATAAGAATGAGTCGGCCACACCCCCCGACGTAACCGACTCATGTGATAAATAATATCATTAAGTTTTATATTTTTGTTTAATTTATCTTGTGGTCAGGAGAAAAACACGAATAATCGAATAAATTTCGGTTTCTGTTCCGCTCAAAATCAGACTCGTTTTAACTCTTCTAAGCGATCGGCCAGCTGCGCAAGCTGTTCTCGCACACGCTCTGTGGCCGTGCCACCAACACCAGTGCGACTGTTGACAGACCCCGCGATGGTCAAAACTTCACGCACAGCTGGGGTTAAATGCGCACTAATCTGAGCGAGTTCTACGTCGCTCGGCTCGTGTAGCTGCATTTCACGCTCTTCACAAAACGCCACAAGCTCCCCAGAAATTTCATGTGCGTCACGGAAGGCAACCCCCTGTTTTACAAGCCACTCCGCAACATCAGTTGCGAGCGAGTAGCCGCGCGGAGCCACCTCAGCCATGCGCTCAGTGTTAAAGCTTGCGGTTGCTACCATTCCGGTAAACGCCGGCAAAAGCAGCTGCAGCTGCGCGACAGAGTCAAAAATTGGTTCCTTGTCTTCCTGCAAATCGCGGTTATACGCCAATGGCAGCGCTTTCAGAGTGGCCAAAAGACCTGTTAGGTTGCCAATTAAACGCCCTGATTTACCGCGCGCCAGCTCAGCAATATCGGGGTTTTTCTTCTGCGGCATAATCGACGACCCGGTCGAATAACCATCATGCAGCTTAATAAAATTAAACTCCGCCGTATTCCAAACAATGATTTCTTCGCTCAGACGCGACAGATCAATGCCGATCATGGCCAGCACAAAAGCAAACTCAGCGACCACATCACGGGCAGCGGTGCCATCAATAGAGTTTTCAAGCGGCTCGCCCATGCCCAATTCTGCGGCAACTAAGCGCGGATCGAGCCCCAGTGAAGATCCGGCGAGCGCGCCGCCACCGTACGGTGAGCGCACAGCACGCTTGCTCCAATCCGCCAGCCGCTCGATATCGCGCAGCAACGGCCAAGCGTGCGCAGCCAGCTGATGAGCCAACAGCACCGGCTGCGCAGACTGCAGGTGTGTGCGCCCCGGCAAAATTGCGTCTGGGTGTGCCACAGCCTGGTCGTAGAGTGCCTGTATCAAATCGCCCAGCAGGGTGCGGATTGAGTCGGCCGCATCGAGCATATACATCCGCACAAGCGTTGCGATTTGATCGTTCCGGCTGCGGCCCGCGCGCAGTTTTCCGCCAAGCTCACGACCAGCAATTTCTACCAGGCCGCGTTCAAGCGCCGAATGCACGTCTTCATCATCTGCAGCGGGCAGAAACTCCCCCGCAGCAACACGTCGCGCCAGTTCATCTAGCGCGCTGTGCATGCCCTGCAGTTCTGTGGCTGTGAGGTAACCACCGTCGTGCAGCGCAACAGCGTGCGCCTTAGAGCCGCGAATGTCATACTGCGCGAGCTGCCAATCGAACTGTGTTGATTTACTCAGGCGTTGCAGTTCGGGGGCCGGCCCGCTCTTAAAACGACCACCCCACAGAGCGCCAGATTCACCAGCACGGTTTCCGGTTCTTGGTGCGTTTGTCATTGCTGTTCTTCTTTCTGCTCCAAGAGCCAACACATTAGGGCTTTTTGCGCGTGCAATCGGTTTTCTGCTTCATCCCAAACAACCGACTGCGCACCGTCGATAACCTCTGCGGCAACCTCATACTCACGGTATGCGGGCAGGCAGTGCATAAAAATTGCATCATCCGCTGCTTGCGCCATCAGCTCTGGGGTTACCCGATAGGCGCCAAAGGTTGCAACACGCTGCTGCTTTTCAGATTCCTGCCCCATCGAGACCCAGGTGTCGGTAATCACAACGTCTGCGTCTCTCACAGCCGCAACGGGATCGCTCAGCACCGTCACGCTTCCGCCAGTGCCCGCGGCAATGCGCTCAGCATCTGCAATAATGTCTGCTCGTGGCCGATACTCAACAGGGCTTGCAAGGCGCACATGCATGCCAGCTGTTGCAAAGCCCAGCGCATATGACTGCCCCATGTTATTGGCTGCGTCACCGATATAAGCAGCTGTCAAACCGGCGAGCGCGCCTTTGTGCTCTTGAATGGTTAACAGATCAGCCAAAATTTGACATGGATGAAAATCGTCGGTCAGCGAGTTAATAACAGGAACCTGCGAATTCTCGGCCATCTCGACGATACGTTCGTGAGCGCCGGTGCGCCACACAATCAGCTTCGCAATGCGCGAAATCATCTTTGCTGTGTCGGTGATTGACTCTTTTTCACCAAGCTGTGACTCACCAGGGTTAATAATCAGCGGATAGCCGCCAAGGGAGGCCACTCCGGCGGCAAAACTCACGCGCGTCCGGGTCGATGTTTTATCAAATATTATTGCGACTGTGGCAGGCCCGTTAAGCGGTTTACGCGCATACGGATCAGCCTTTAGCTCCCGCGCAAGACGCAGCACTTCTGCCTGTTCCCGAGGAGTTAAGTCATCATCTCGCAGAAAGTGGCGCATCCACCGCTCCTTATACTGTAGAAATTAGGGGCGGATCAGCCGCTCGCGTTCAAATAAACAGACGCCGACCGGCCGATCCGCAAGCTGTTAACCCTGTTGCTTGAGCTTGTTTGCGAGCTTTTTGCGCTCGTTCGCATCAAGCTCGACCTTGCGAATGCGCGCGATCTCTGGTGTCACCTCAACGCACTCATCTTCACGCGCAAACTCGAGACACTCTTCGAGTGTGAGCTGCTTTGGCGGGGTCATGGTTTCCATCACGTCAGCGGTTGACGAACGCATGTTCGTGAGTTTTTTCTCTTTTGTGATATTCACTTCCATGTCGTCAGCACGGCTGTTCTCACCAACGACCATGCCTTCATAAACTTCCTCACCCGGCTGCACAAAGAAGGTCATGCGCTCCTGCAGGTTCATAATTGCGAACGGGGTCGCAACACCCGCACGATCGGCGACGATAGAGCCGTTCTGACGCGTGGTTATTTGACCAGCCCACGGCCCGTATCCGTGTGATATTGCGTTGGCAATACCGGTGCCGCGCGTGGTGGTCATAAACTCTGAGCGGAATCCGATTAAACCGCGTGACGGCACAACGAACTCCATGCGCACCCAGCCGGTGCCGTGATTGCTCATGCCCTCCATGCGACCCTTTCGGGCTGCGAGCAACTGGGTGATAGCGCCGAGGTGCTCTTCAGGGGCATCGATAGTTAGGTGCTCAAACGGTTCGTGTACCTCGCCGTCAACAACACGGGTCACAACCTGCGGCTTCCCAACGGTCAGCTCGAAGCCTTCCCGGCGCATGTTTTCAACGAGAATTGCAAGCGCCAGCTCACCGCGCCCCTGCACCTCCCATGCATCGGGGCGGTCGGTGTCGACAACCCTAATCGACACGTTACCGATGAGCTCACGATCGAGACGATCTTTGATCATGCGCGCTGTCAGTTTGTGCCCTTTAACCTTGCCCACGAGCGGCGAAGTGTTTGCACCGATAGTCATTGAGATAGCCGGCTCATCAACAGTGATAACCGGGAGCGGACGCACATCTTCTGTGTCAGCAATGGTTTCACCGATGGTGATATCCTCAATGCCCGCTATCGCGACGATATCGCCCGGCCCTGCGCTCTCGGCTGGGTATCGCGTGAGCGCTTTGGTCAGCATCAGTTCTGTAATGCGCACGTTCTGCGTTGAGCCGTCATGCTTAACCCATGCGACAGTCTCACCCTTCTTGATATTGCCGTGGTGAATGCGCAAAAGCGCAATACGGCCGAGGAACGGTGAAGAGTCGAGGTTTGTAACGTGCGCTTGCAGCGGATGCTCATCGTCATACTGCGGCGCGGGAACCTGCTGCAAAATTGTTTCAAACAGCGGTTCGAGGTTGTCATTATCGGGCAGTTCACCGTCAACCGGGCGGGTGTGGCTGGCGGCTCCAGCGCGCCCTGACAGGTATACGGTTGGCACATCAAGCACAGCGTCTACATCGATGTCGGGGTGGTCTTCAACCAGGTCGGAAGCAAGCCCGAGCAAAAGGTCGTGCGCCTCACCCTCAACCTCTGCAATTCTGGCATCGGGGCGGTCGGTCTTGTTCACTGCGAGAATTACGGGCAGTTTCGCCTCAAGGGCTTTCCGCAAAACGAAACGAGTTTGCGGCAGCGGCCCCTCAGAGGCGTCAACGAGCAGCACTACACCGTCAACCATCGACAGCGCACGCTCCACCTCGCCACCAAAATCAGCGTGACCTGGGGTGTCGACAACGTTAATGGTCACCGGCCCGTTCTGTGCGTGCGCACCGGCGTAGGCAATCGCCGTATTCTTCGCGAGAATGGTGATGCCTTTTTCGCGCTCAAGGTCGTTTGAGTCCATCACTCGGTCATCGACCTCGGTGTGTGCATCGAAGCTGTTCGTCTGCTTCAACATCGCGTCTACAAGGGTTGTCTTACCGTGGTCTACGTGCGCAACAATTGCTACGTTGCGCAAATCTTCACGAGTGGCGAGGGCCATATGTTCCTAACTTTTGCGGCTTTAAGCCCGAAAATCTAACATTCAATTCTAGCAAGAAACCCCTGCGATACTGCCCAGAGAGGGCGGATCACAGGGGGCTCAAGCTGTTTTAGATGTTTTACTGTGACTGTCTCTAGCTGTGTTTCACACTCTCGAGGAAGCTGCGCGTCCGCTTCTGCAGTACAGCTAACACTGCCTATTTTTTCATTTAAAGTTAATGCTCCCCGTTAACAACTGCTTCGGTTACAACGTAATTACCCATACCGTAACGCTCAAGCACCTGCTGATACACGCCCTCATCGATCAGCTCCTGCAGCGCTAAACGAATAGCTTCAATCAGCTCGGTGCGTTCTTTTAGAATGCCCACACCGTTGAATAATGGCTCATAGCCAGCCGGATTCTCCGGATCGGTGATCACATCAAAGGCCTCGCCATTATCGGTTTCAGCGGCTGCATACGCTGCAACACCTGCGTCCGCGATGTATGCCTGCACACGGCCAGCCTTCAGAGCTTCCTGCGCAGCTGGATTGTCTGGCAGTTCTGTCATCTCAATACCGCAGTCCATCTCGCGCAGAATGTTACCCTGCTGGGTGGCCAGCGGCAGTGATACCTTCTTACCGCAAAGATCATTGAGGTTCTTGATGTTGTCGGGGTTACCCTTCTTGACGAGAATGATAAAACCAGCGTTAACATACTCAACAAAACTGAGCACCTGACGGCGCTCGGGGGTGTCACTCATACCCGAGAGAATAATGTCATGACGGCCAGATTCCATCGCCGGGATAACTGAATCAAACGTCTGCTGGTTTAAGCTGACACCGATATCAAGCTTTTGCCCAAACAGACGACCAAGCTCAGCATCAACACCGATAATTCGGCCCTCCTCATTATGAAACTCCATTGGTGGGAAGGGCAGGTCGAGCGCGATGTCAATCTTGCCTTTTGCCTTGATATCTTCCGGCAGCATATCGTGCAGCTTTGAATTTGCGCTGGTGCTCGGCTCATCCGCAATTGGCAGGATCGAGTTGACGCTATCGCTAGCACCGTCTGCGTTTGCGCAACCGGAGAGCAGCAGACCGGCAATTGCCGCCGCAATAACGGAACTAAATTTCTTCTTCATTTCTATAGGCCTTTCTATCGAAATGCATTTGCGGCTTGAAGCCTAAAACTAACACCGATTTTAGCAAGAAACCCCCGCGATACTGCCCAGGCGGGCGGATCACAGGGGTCTCAAGCTGTTTTTAGATGTTTGGCTGCGACTGTTTCTAGCCGTGTTTCACATTCTCAAGGAAGTTACGCGTCCGCTGCCGCTGCGGATTGCCGATAACCTCTTCCGGGTCACCAGACTCAACCACAACGCCACCGTCCATAAACACAACCTGGTCGGCAACATTTCTTGCGAAACCGATCTCGTGGGTCACCACAATCATGGTCATGCCCTCATCCGCAAGCTCTCGCATTACATCGAGCACATCACCAACAAGCTCAGGGTCGAGCGCACTGGTTGGCTCATCGAATAGCATCAGCTTGGGTTTCATGGCGAGCGCGCGGGCGATCGCAACACGCTGCTGCTGCCCACCTGACAGTTGCGCCGGGTAGTGGTTGGCAAAGTCTGCCAGACCGACACGGCTGAGCAGCGCCATAGCCTCTTCTTTTGCCGCATTCTTGTTTTTACCGTTCAGGCCAACTGGGGCCTCAATGATATTTTCAAGCGCTGTCATGTGCGGGAAGAGGTTGAAACGCTGAAACACCATACCGATGTTCTGACGCTGCTTCGAAATCTCTTTCGGGTGCATCTCATAGATGTTGCCACCCTTTTGGCGATAACCGATCAGCTCACCATCAACAATGATGCGGCCACCGTCGATGGTTTCCAGGTGGTTAATGCAGCGCAAAAGCGTTGACTTACCCGAGCCTGAAGGGCCGAGCAGCACTGTCACTGTGCCGGGGTTAACCGACAGTGACACATCGCGCAACACTTCGTGCGCGCCAAAGCTTTTACGCACACGTCGGATCTCTACAAGTGGGTTTGTCACTGTTCTACCACCTTAATTGCCTCTGTCGGTTGCGGAGCCGGCACAGGTTTACGGCTCTGAATGAAACTGCGCACACGCTGGAGCGGAGTTGGCGGTAAATTGCGGCTTGCGCCACGACCAAAACGACGCTCAAGGTAGTACTGCGGAATTGATAACAGGCTGGTCATCAGGAGATACCAGAGGCTTGCCACAATCAGGAGCTCGACACGTTTGAAGTTCTGTGACGAAATCATAGATGTCGCGGTGTAAAGCTCAACAATCGCGATAACGAACAGCAGCGAGGTGTTCTTCAACATCGAAATAAGTTCGTTGCCCATTGGCGGAATAATCACACGCATTGCCTGCGGGAGCAGCACCCGTCGGAAAGTGTAGAGCGGTGACATACCCAATGAAAAGGCTGCCTCGCGCTGTCCCTCATCAACCGACAGCATACCCGCACGCACAATTTCTGAGGAGTAAGCGCCCTGGTTTAGAGTAAGCGCCAGGAGGCCGGCAACGAAAAGTGGAATCAGCTGGTTGGTATCCCAATACAGCGGGGTGCCAGGGATACCAATCATTGGGTAGAGCGAGGCAAGGTAACCCCAGAAGATGATTTGCACCATCATTGGGGTGCCGCGGAAGCCCCACACATACACCCAGGCGACAGACACCAGCACAGGATTGCCAGAAAGACGCATGCCCGCAATGACGATCGCGATCACTGTCGAGATCAGCATCGAAAGCACGGTCATCACCAGCGTTACTCCGATACCGCTGATCACACGTGAGTCAAACAGATACTGACCCACGACCATCCAATCAAGGTTTGGGTTTGTGAAGAATGACCAGGCTAGCAATCCGGCTACCAGCACCACCAGCACCGCGCTCACGGCGCGGCCTGGCCGGCGCAACGGAATGGCCGTTACATCGTCGTCGTGCAGCTTCACGCTGCCGGTTCTTGCGCTCAAAATTAACGCTCCCCGTTAACCACTGCTTCGGTTACAGCGAAGCTGCCCATGTCGTAACGCTCAAGCACCTTCTGATACGCACCCTCATCGATCAGCTCCTGCAACGCTGCACGAACAGCCTCAATCAGCTCAGTGCGTTCTTTTAGAATGCCAATACCAACGAATAGCGGATCGTATCCAGCTGGGTTCTCTGGGTCCTCTATCACATCAAAGGCCTCGCCATTATCGGTTTCAGCTGCTGCATACGCTGCAACAGCTGCGTCCGCGATGTATGCCTGCACGCGACCGGCGTGCAGAGCCTCCTGCGCAGCCGGATCATCTGGCAGCTCTGTCATCTCAATGTTGCAGTCCATCTCGCGCAGCACGTTACCCTGCTGGGTTGCCATCTGCAGTGATACCTTCTTACCGCAAAGATCATTGAGGTTCTTGATATTTTCTGGGTTACCCTTCTTTACAAGGATGATAAAGCCTGAGTTAACATACTCAACAAAACTGAGCGCCTGACGACGTTCGGCTGTGTCATTCATACCTGAGAGAGTAATGTCATGACGGCCAGACTGGAGAGACGGGATAACTGAGTCAAAGGCCTGCTGGTTTAAGCTGACACCGATATCAAGCTTTTGCCCGAGCAGACGGCCAAGCTCAGCATCAACACCGATAATTCGGCCGTCCTCATCGTAATATTCCATCGGTGGGAATGGCAGGTCGAGCGCGATGTCAATCTTGCCTTTTGACTTGAGGTCTTCCGGCAGCATATCGTGCAGCTTTGAATTTGCGCTGGTGCTCGGCTCATCCGCAATTGGCAGGATCGAGTTGACGTCATCGCTGCTGGCGCCCTCTGAGCTGTTGTTCTCTGCGTTTGCGCAACCAGAGAGCAGCAGACCAGCAATTGCCGCCGCCGCAATGACGGAACTAAATTTCTTCTTCATTTCTATAGGCCTTTCTATCGAAATGCGTTTATGTGGGTGGGATTTTTCGAAACCGTGTTACTCGCCCAAGGCTGGAGCATGCAGCCTGAGCAGGTCTTCATAGGTCTCACGACGAGCAACAAGTCGGTGCTCTCCGTCTTTTACAAACACAATGGCGGGCCGCAGCGCACCGTTGTAGTTGTTGGTCATTGTGTAGGAGTACGCGCCGGTGGTGGCCATCATCACGATGTCTCCAACCTCGGTCTCCGGGAATCCGGCTTCACTTACGAGCAGGTCTCCTGACTCGCACTGTCGCCCAACGAGTTCGGCTGATTTTGTCCACGGCTCGTTCAGTTTGTTCGCAACAACCGCCTCATAGCGCTGCCCGGTGAGGGCCACGTCCATCTGATCTGCCAGCCCTCCGTCGATTGCAACGAAGTTTTTGCCGGTCTCTTTCACGGCGACCACTGAGTAAAGCGTGACACCAGCGCGCGCGACCAGAGAACGGCCGGGCTCTATCAAGACACGGGCTGCACCTGGAAGCACTTCACGCGCCGCATCTGTAATAGCTGCGAGATACTCCTTAACATTTGGCGCTTTTTCTTCATAGGTGTATTTCACCCCGAGCCCGCCGCCAATGTCGTAGGTGTTAAATGTGCCGACGCCACTGATTTTACGTACTGCCTCAGAAAATTGGTGGGTGTTGAGGATCTGTGACCCAATATGCAGATGCACACCCTCAAACTGGAGCAGCTCATGCGCTTGCATGCGTTTAATCGCCTCTGCCGCCTGGTCAAGCGGCAGCCCAAACTTTGAATCGTTGCCGCCTGTCGCCTGCGAGGCGTGGGTTTCTGCGTCAACGCCGGGAATTAAACGCAACAAAACTTTTTGTGGCTTTTTAACCAGGCGCTCAAGACGCTCAATCTCAGCGAAGTTGTCAACAATAATTGTGCCAACACCTGCATCTAGCGCCATTTGAATTTCGGCATCTGTCTTTGCATTACCGTGGAAGTAGATGCGCTCCGGATCGACCTGTGCCGCAAGCGCAAGCTGCAGCTCCCCGCCTCCGGCGATATCAATAGCTAGACCTTCCTCATGCGCAAGCTGATACATCGCGACAATCGGCAGTGACTTTGATGCGAAAAGCACATCTGAGTTCGGCCATTGCTCGTGTAGACCATGCCGAAAACGAGCCGCCTGATCCCGCAAACCCTGCTCGTCAAAGACGTGCAGCGGAGTGCCATATTCTGCAACCAGTTCGGTCACAGGCACGCCACCGAGTGTTAATACACCGTCCGCAGTCGCAGCTGCATTCTCAGGAAACACTTCCCACAGCTCGCCTAAGCGCGTCCCTTGCGGTGCAGGTTGCTGGAGATTATTCGCCATTGATCCTCCGAGTCAGAGCTTCGTTACTGTAACTGTTATAAACACTCTATTACCTTTTGGGGCGTATATTCATGTAGAAATAATATAAATTTTACGAGAAAATTAAGGTATAACTACAATATGGATGATTCAAGCACTCTCACCGAGACCAACACCCCCGGCTCTGTCTCAATCGCAGAAATACTCTCAACACTCGGCGCCGACTTAGTTTCTCCGTTCACCCCCGTAGACCCTAATCAGTTGGTCACAGAGACCGACCTCTATGACACACTCGGATCCCCTCCCCGCATTAGCGGCACCCTGCTGCTCGCCCCCATGGCACAGGAACTAACAAGTCAGGCTTTTTCTGAGCTGCTCAGATATGCACGTGAACACAAGTGCGCCGCTGTCGCAATCAAAATTACGTCGGAGCGCAAAGATGAATTTCAGGCGCTGGCCAAAAACGCCAGCTTTTCCGTGCTGCAGGTAGCCACAGGCATCTCCTGGTCAACATTTGAAGCTCTCTTAAATCGTCTAATCGGCGAAAACTCGCGCACCGCAACCGTCTCGATAGACCGTTCACGCGAACCGTTATTTGGTCTCGTAAACGAGCTTGCGTCGTTTTTCGGCGGCTCAGTGGTGATTGAAGATCTTGGGCGACGAATTCTCGCTTATTCTTCAGTTCCCGGGCAGGCAATTGATCATTTAAGAACGGAAGGCATTCTGCTGCGCAAAGTGCCAGAGTCGCCGTTCAATAATCCGCAGTATCGCGAGCTCCTGCAGAGTCAGACGGTGTTGTTTTTCGGCGAGCAGGGTCTTGAGCTGCCCCGCACTGCTATCCCTATCCGCGCTGGCAACGTGCCCTTGGGCAGCATCTGGGCCATTGACCCACGTGAGGAAGGAAAGCACAACATCGCAGAAACAGAGGAGCGTCTGCAGGCCGCTGCATCTCTTGCGGCGTCCTATATTATTGACGCGCTGCACCATCGGCAGGCAACTCAAATCCCCCGTGAGCAGCGTCTACGCACGCTCATCAGTGGCACCGGTGTGCAGGGCGGCGAACTGGCCGAGCTGGGTTTCTTTCCGGATCCCGGCGTCGAGCTAATTGCGTTAGACCCCGACGCGAAAGACAACCCAAACCTGCTAGCCCAGCTGCACGCCGCCGCACAAAACCAGATCTCTTCATATCTGCCTGAGGTTGTAACTGCGGTGGACGGGCCTTATGTTTGGATCCTCCTACCCAACAACGAAAGTTTTTCGGGAGCGAAATTAATCCCCCGGCTACTAAAGATAACCGACAAGGTGCTCGGCGATAGGGTGCGCGCAGCTCTGCCCGGCACCTGCCGCTCCGATACCGCAGTTACCGACTTGGCGAAGCTAGCGAATCAACTGTTTCGGGCGGATCAACGCTACCCTGCCCCAGCACCGCGGCGTATCCTCACGCCTACACAGCTCACCCCGATAATGCTTTATCAAGAAATCGCGCAAGTCTACGAGATGAATCCGCAGCTGCTTCGTGAAGAGTTGAGTGAGTTGATAGAGGAGGAGCCAGTCGTTGCTCACACTCTCATGATCTGGTGCGCTAATCGCGGCAATGTAGCAGCATGCGCCAGAGATTTGGCTGTGCACGAAAACACCGTCCGCAGTCGCTTGCAGCGGATTGTCAACCACTACGGGCTTGCGCTAGACGACCCCGACGAGTTTTTTATGATCTGGGCGCAACTGCGCACACTGCGACAGCTGCCCGCAGATTACTCTGTTTAGCGCTGAGTCTTGACGGCAGCCTCAAGCAAACCCCAAATTTCGTTATAAACCTCGGGAGCAGCAGAGCACACAGTGTCCGGTTTCATCACCTCGAAAGATCCGTTTGCAGCAACTTTAAAACCAAACTGCGCACGCATTTCTGCGCATGTTGCTGGGAGCGACTCAATGAGGTCAGAGCGCAGAATCACCTGAGTACCATCAGGAATTTCATAGCGCACACTGCGGCCAAATTTACTCGATATATCAACGGTGCGACCGAGCTGTGCAATATCAAGCTCGAATGTTTGACCGGGGTCAGCCTGCGGGGTTGCAGCCACGGGCACTTCCTGCACCTTCGGCACAGCCGGTTTAGCCGTAGAATTTTTCTCGCTGCTTTCCTCGTCTGATTCTGATTTTGCAGTATCAGACTGTGTTGTCTCGGAAGAATTACCCCCGCTGTTATTAACCGCATTAACCACGAAAAAGGACGCGAGCAACGCCAGTACCGCGATTACTGCAACAATAATCCAAGGTAAGAACTTCTTACGAGCTTCTAACTCTGCAGCTGAAAAATTCACGTTCCTAAGCCTACTAAAGGTAGCGAAACTTAGCTGTCTATCAACTAGAAAATCAAGAATTAACTATCTTGCAGGGCGGCTAACGCAGCGTCATAGTCTGGCTCCTGACCAAGGTCAGGCACCTGTTCTGTGTACACAACCTCATGGTCGCTGTTCAGCACAACAACAGCTCGAGAGAGTAGGCCCTGCAGCACGCCGTCTTGCATTGTGACCCCGTATGATTTGCCAAAATCGCTTCGGAAGGATGAGAGGGTTTCAACACCATCGATGCCTTCTGCGCCACAAAAACGTGCGAATGCGAAGGGCAGGTCTTCTGCAATGCACAGCACAACGACGCCGTCAGAGCCCGCAGCACGCTCGTTAAATTTGCGCACACTGGTTGCACAGACACCGGTATCGATGCTTGGGAATATGTTTAATACAACACTCTTACCGGCGTAATCGCTAAGGCTTTTTTCACCGAGGTCTGTATCAACCAAAGTAAAAGCCGGCGATGTAGAACCCACCTCTGGCAGTGCGCCGACAGTATTTACAGGGTCACCGTTGTGTGTTATTTCAGTCATACGCTAAGTTTAGCTGCGCTAGATGGCAGCAACCTGATAACGGCTGCCTGCTTGTGTTGGTTGCGGGGTGGACGTAATTCTTGTGTGTATATATATATAAAAAAATAGTGGGGGCATGTTCCCCACTCTCACCACAACGGTAAGAGAAGAAAACACACCCCCACAAGAAAAAAATAATTCCGGCAGTGACCTACTCTCCCACACCCTCCCGAGTGCAGTACCATCAGCGCTGTCAGCCTTAGCTTCCGGGTTCGGAATGTAACCGGGCGTTTCCCTGACGCTATAACCACCGGAAAACCCTTCAACAGGACTCCCCAAAAAAGTGGAACCAATATTAAATTACCAACATTTAAGGATCCGTCGGAAACCACACAGTAGACGCAAACAACAAAAACCCAACACTTCTTATAGCCAAAAATGTTTAACAAGTCTTCGGTCTATTAGTACCAGTCAGCTCCACACATTACTGCGCTTCCACATCTGGCCTATCAACCCCATAATCTATAGGGGACCTCACACCCACAATTGGGTAAGGAAATCTCATCTCGAGGCCGGCTTCCCGCTTAGATGCCTTCAGCGGTTATCCATCCCGAACGTAGCAAACCAGCCATGCCCTTGGCAGAACAACTGGCACACCAGAGGTCCGTCCAACCCGGTCCTCTCGTACTAGGGTCAGATCCTCTCAAATTTCCAACGCACGCAGCGGATAGGGACCGAACTGTCTCACGACGTTCTAAACCCAGCTCGCGTACCGCTTTAATGGGCGAACAGCCCAACCCTTGGGACCAACTCCAGCCCCAGGATGCGACGAGCCGACATCGAGGTGCCAAACCATGCCGTCGATATGGACTCTTGGGCAAGATCAGCCTGTTATCCCCGAGGTACCTTTTATCCGTTGAGCGACAGCGCTTCCACAAGCCACTGCCGGATCACTAGTCCCGACTTTCGTCCCTGCTCGACCTGTCAGTCTCACAGTCAAGCTCCCTTGTGCACTTACACTCGCCACCTGATTGCCAACCAGGCTGAGGGAACCTTTGGGCGCCTCCGTTACTCTTTGGGAGGCAACCGCCCCAGTTAAACTACCCACCAGGCACTGTCCCAGAACCCGATCAGGGTCCGTAGTTAGATATCCAGAGTGACCAGAGTGGTATTTCAACAACGACTCCACACACACTAGCGTGCATGCTTCAAAGTCTCCCACCTATCCTACACAAGCCACACCGAACACCAATACCAAGCTGTAGTAAAGGTCACGGGGTCTTTCCGTCCTGCTGCGCGTAACGAGCATCTTTACTCGTAATGCAATTTCGCCGAGTTCATGGTGGAGACAGCTGGGAAGTCGTTACGCCATTCGTGCAGGTCGGAACTTACCCGACAAGGAATTTCGCTACCTTAGGATGGTTATAGTTACCACCGCCGTTTACTGGGGCTTAAATTCAAAGCTTCACCCAAAAAGAGTTAACCTCTCCTCTTAACCTTCCAGCACCGGGCAGGCGTCAGTCCGTATACATCCAATTGCTTGTTAGCACGGACCTGTGTTTTTAGTAAACAGTCGCTTCCCACTGGTCTCTGCGGCCACCACACCCTTTCCCAAGCAAGTTGGTATAAGCGGATGGCCCCCCTTCTCCCGAAGTTACGGGGGCATTTTGCCGAGTTCCTTCACCACGATTATCTCGATCTCCTTAGTATTCTCTACCTGACCACCTGAGTCGGTTTGGGGTACGGGCAACCAGCAACCTCACGCCGATGCTTTTCTCGGCAGCATAGGATCAGTAACTTCACCAAAACGGCTCCCCATCACATCTCACCCAAACACCCGCGGATTTACCAACGGGATAGGCTACATGCTTAGCCCGGGACAACCATCGCCCGGGATTACCTACCTTCCTGCGTCACACCTCACGCTCACGCACCAACACCGGGTTCGAAAACCAACACCAGAAATCAACCCCGAAGGGAAAAAATCCAGAAAAGCTTTCTTAGCACTTATTGGATTGTGTTGAACGGTTACCAGCCGGTACGGGAATATCAACCCGTTATCCATCGACTACGCCTGTCGGCCTCGCCTTAGGTCCCGACTTACCCAGGGCAGATTAGCTTGACCCTGGAACCCTTGGTCTTCCGGAGGACGGGTTTCTCACCCGTCTTTCGCTACTCATGCCTGCATTCTCACTCGTGTCACATCCACAACTAGATCACTCTGCTGCTTCACTCGCGACACGACGCTCTCCTACCCAGTCAACAAACTGAACCACAAAGGCTTATCTAACTGTTAACTGCCATATCTTCGGTGGTGTGCTTGAGCCCCGTTACATTGTCGGCGCGGAATCACTTGACCAGTGAGCTATTACGCACTCTTTCAAGGGTGGCTGCTTCTAAGCCAACCTCCTGGTTGTCTAAGCAACTCCACATCCTTTTCCACTTAGCACACGCTTAGGGACCTTAGATGATGATCTGGGTTGTTTCCCTCTCGACTATGAAGATTATCCCCCACAGTCTCACTGCTACGCTCTCACTTACCGGCATTCGGAGTTTAGCTGACGTCAGTAACCTTGTAGGGCCCATCGGCCATCCAGTAGCTCTACCTCCGGCAAGAAACACGTAACGCTGCACCTAAATGCATTTCGGAGAGAACCAGCTATCACGAAGTTTGATTGGCCTTTCACCCCTAACCACAGCTCATCCCCTCAGTTTTCAACCTAAGTGGGTTCGGCCCTCCACACGCTCTTACACGTGCTTCAGCCTGGCCATGGCTAGATCACTTCGCTTCGGGTCTAGGACACGCGACTAAAACGCCCTATTCAGACTCGCTTTCGCTACGGCTACCCCACACGGGTTAACCTCGCCACATGCCGCTAACTCGCAGGCTCATTCTTCAAAAGGCACGCCATCACACCAAAAACAGTGCTCTGACGGATTGTAAGCAAACGGTTTCAGGTACTATTTCACTCCCCTCCCGGGGTACTTTTCACCTTTCCCTCACGGTACTTGTCCGCTATCGGTCATCTAGTAGTATTTAGGCTTACCAGGTGGTCCTGGCAGATTCACACGGGATTTCACGGGCCCCGTGCTACTCGGGATACACATAACGCTGTAAGAAAATTTCAGATACGGGACTCTCACCCACTCCGGTCACCCCTTCCAAGGTGTTCTCCTATATCCTTAACAATCACGTCGAAAGTCCGGTAGAACAATCAAATGCGTCCCACAACCCCGCACGCGCAACCCCTACCGAGTATCACACACGCACGGTTTAGCCTCATCCAGTTTCGCTCGCCACTACTCCCGGAATCACTATTGTTTTCTCTTCCTGTGGGTACTGAGATGTTTCACTTCCCCACGTTCCCTCTACCCGCCCTATATATTCAGACGGGAGTAACACACAAACATAAAGTCGCATGCTGGGTTTCCCCATTCGGAAATCCTCGGATCACAGCTCGTTTATCAACTCCCCGAGGCTTATCGCAGATTACTACGTCCTTCTTCGGCTCTAGATGCCAAGGCATCCACCGTTCGCTCTTAAGAACTTGCAAACAAAACAAAATCACAAAACAAACACCACAACAAAAAGTTGCAGCATCCATCTCTAGACCATAAAAAAAATTAAGTATCACAACAACACAAACAAAACAAACACCACAACAAAAAATTGCAGCATCCATAAAGCTTGCATCACTGCAGATGCTCGCGTCCACTGTGTAGTTTCCAACGTACCCACACACCCAACCAGCAACCACCATCAAAACAGCAGCCACCAGAAGGAGTGCAAGAAACCCAAACCAGAAAAAACCTGGCCCCGGTCTCCCAGAACCCCAATAGTATGCACCAACAACCAGAACCGAAAACCAAACACCCCGTTCCAACCCCACAAAAGAATGAAGCGTACTAAACAGCATCCAGAAACAATCCCAATCAATCATCAAACGTTCCACCCATGAGCCACCAGCAAACACACACACGGCATTTAAACTGGCAACCACCACAAAACAGACACAAGCCTGAATAACATGCGGCGACAAATGCTCCTTAGAAAGGAGGTGATCCAGCCGCACCTTCCGGTACGGCTACCTTGTTACGACTTAGTCCTAATCACCAGTCCCACCTTAGACGGCTCCCTCCAAAAAGGTTAGGCCACCGGCGTCGGGTGTTACCGACTTTCATGACTTGACGGGCGGTGTGTACAAGGCCCGGGAACGTATTCACCGCAGCGTTGCTGATCTGCGATTACTAGCGACTCCGACTTCATGGGGTCGAGTTGCAGACCCCAATCCGAACTGAGACCGGCTTTTTGGGATTCGCTCCACCTTACGGTATCGCAGCCCTTTGTACCGGCCATTGTAGCATGCGTGAAGCCCAAGACATAAGGGGCATGATGATTTGACGTCATCCCCACCTTCCTCCGTGTTGACCACGGCAGTATCCCATGAGTCCCCGGCATAACCCGCTGGCAACATAGGACGAGGGTTGCGCTCGTTGCCGGACTTAACCGAACATCTCACGACACGAGCTGACGACAACCATGCACCACCTGTATAGAAGTGTCCAAAGAGTCCTGTATCTCTACAGTGTTCTCCTATATGTCAAGCCTTGGTAAGGTTCTTCGCGTTGCATCGAATTAATCCGCATGCTCCGCCGCTTGTGCGGGCCCCCGTCAATTCCTTTGAGTTTTAGCCTTGCGGCCGTACTCCCCAGGCGGGGAACTTAATGCGTTAGCGTCGACACGGAGACCGTGGAACAGTCCCCACATCTAGTTCCCAACGTTTACGGCATGGACTACCAGGGTATCTAATCCTGTTCGCTCCCCATGCTTTCGCTCCTCAGCGTCAGTAGCGGCCCAGAGATCTGCCTTCGCCATCGGTGTTCCTCCTGATATCTGCGCATTCCACCGCTACACCAGGAATTCCAATCTCCCCTACCGCACTCAAGCCTGCCCGTACCCACTGCAAGTCTAAGGTTGAGCCTTAGGATTTCACAGCAGACGCGACAAACCGCCTACGAGCTCTTTACGCCCAATAATTCCGGACAACGCTTGCACCCTACGTATTACCGCGGCTGCTGGCACGTAGTTAGCCGGTGCTTTTTCTGTAGGTACCGTCACTTACGCTTCTTCCCTACTAAAAGAGGTTTACAACCCGAAGGCCGTCATCCCTCACGCGGCGTTGCTGCATCAGGCTTTCGCCCATTGTGCAATATTCCCCACTGCTGCCTCCCGTAGGAGTCTGGGCCGTGTCTCAGTCCCAGTGTGGCCGGTCACCCTCTCAGGCCGGCTACCCGTCGTCGCCATGGTAAGCCATTACCTCACCATCAAGCTGATAGGCCGCGAGTCCATCCCCCACCAAAAAATCTTTCCACCAATCACCATGCGGTAAAAGGTCATATCCAGTATTAGACACCGTTTCCAGCGCTTATCCCAGAGTGAGGGGCAGGTTACTCACGTGTTACTCACCCGTTCGCCACTAATCCACCCAAGCAAGCTTAGGCTTCATCGTTCGACTTGCATGTGTTAAGCACGCCGCCAGCGTTCGTCCTGAGCCAGGATCAAACTCTCCGTAAAAAACAAAAAAACAAACAGCATCGGGAAAACAACACTGAATGCGAGTTTGACCTGACAAACGATTCTGACAATCAAAAAATCATCAAGAATGTTCATCCAAAAACAAGGAATCCCCACCAGCATAAAAACTGGCACGAGGTTCAAATAAAATTTGGCATTTGACAATCAAGTGCACACTATTGAGTTCTCAAAGACCAAACAGAACCCGTACACGCTCCAACCAAGAAGCCTCCGAACCCCGCAGGATCAAAACAATGAAAAACAACCATAACACAAAAAGCCAACAAACAAAAGCCAGAAAATGTGTAAACAGTGTTTCCCACCAAGACGCTGACCGTGTTTCCGTTTCCTGACGTTCGGCCAACAGATGACTACTCTACGCACCC